>DATGEI010000018.1:0-29236 GCA_035310365.1 Candidatus Acidiferrum sp. | reverse complement strand
ATGGATGCCGGCAAGTTCGTTGCCGTCGGAATCGACTTGCGGGACAAGGACGGGAAATGGCTTTCCAACGTCTGGCGGCTGATTCGAGATGATTCCCTTTTGCCAGTCGGGGCCGAAATTGAGGCGATAGGCAAGATTGTTATCGGCGGGTACGTGCGCATCGGGAATTTTGGGGAAAGCCAGCTTGCCGATCGGAACAAGAGCCTTGTCCAGAAGCATGGGGTAAGCGTTCGGCGGCGGATTCGCAACATTGCGAACCCAGAGGTTCATGTTGAAGACCATGGCACGCCAGAAAAAGCGCACGGGAAGCGGCGTTTGCAGGTTCTGGCTGGCTCCGACGCCGGTGCCGCGCTGGGGAGGAAACGCTACGGAATAATGCTGAAGGCCGGTGAAGAAATAGATGCGGACGTTTGCGTCAATCGGCACGTCCAGTTTTCCGTCGGCCGAGGTGTGAATCAGAGAGCAGGATCGGCCCCAATATTCGTAGGAAGTATTGGAGAAGAAAATTTTGGGGACGACTTTTTCGGCGATGGCCCGATCGAGGAGGCCGCCTTTTTCTCCGGTGAGGGCATCGGTTTCGGGCGAATCGGTGAAGGGGAACATGTCCGTGGGGAAAAAGAGCGACGAGGTGGGCTGCGCGTCGCGAGAAGGCTGCGCGAAACGGTGATTGAAGCTGCCGCGGCCCGCGCCCGCGACGTGAGCAAGGAATCCGTCGATGGCCATGCTGCCGTCTTCGCCGGCGTTGAAACCTTGATAGAGAAAATGGCGGAGGAAGCGGCCATTCTGCGAGATGCCTTCGGCGATCACGCGAGAAACCGGAGTGATGGTTTGCGGATCGTATTTCGAATAGGAAGCGAAATCGCGGAAGGCGGCGAAGGCGAGCCCGGCAACGACCGGGTCCGCGACAACGTAGACATATTCGTAGATTTTTCCGGCCTTGAAGCCGCCGTTCAGATGGATGGAGCGATTGTCGGAAACGAGCTTGCCATCGGTGGTCGACGCAAATTGCCATTCGGAGCGAGGAATCGTGGTGCGCGGTGCGGTCGGCGTATCGCGAACGGTAAGAACGTTACGCGTAGAGTTGGGATCGGACACGGGATATTCGGAACCGCCAATGTGTCCTTGAATCAGGTGGCCGAGGGAAATCTCCGGAGCATCCGACGAGAGCATCACATCGCCGCGAAGTAGACCGGTGATGGTCTTGCCGTGGTCTTTGGCGACGGGCGCATACAAATGAAGAGCGCCTTCGCCGGATGCGTCCCATTGCCAACCGAGAGAGACAACCGTGTAACCGTTGCGAAGGAGCCAGGCATCGCCGGCGTCGTGGGCGAGATTTTCTTCCCCGCCGTCGACGAGCGACAAGAATCGCGGAAAGCCGCGATTGGGATTTTCCAGCAGCATCGTGCCGTTGCCTTTGGCAGGATCCCTTGGACGCACCGCGACGAAATCGGCGGAAAATTCGACTTCGCCGTTTTGCAGATTGACGGCGTTGGCCAGATCGACGATGGCGAGATTGTGCGGATTCGCAACGGAGACGGAGAAAAAGACGCGGCCGGTGATGCGTTCGTAAGGGCCGGCGTCGCCGAAGGATTTTCCATCGAGAACGATTGTGCGTGAGGAAATCTCCACACGAGTGACGCGAGCGAAGACGGGAGCGATCGCAAGCGAAAGCAGAAGCGCGAATCCAAGAACGGCGCGGCGGATGATGGCTGGAGTCATCGGTTATTTTGCGCTCGCAAGGCTTTTCACTAAATCGTAGAGGAAGGCCTGGCCTTCAAAAAAAGATTGCACGGGTATGCGTTCGTCGCGGCCGTGGAAGCGAACGTCGTCGCGGTCAATAAAAATGCCCTGAATGCCATAAGTGGGCACGCCGGCGACGCGGAGCATGCGGCCGTCGGTGGCGCCCATGACCATGTTCGGAACGACGGCGACGCCCGGCCACATTTTTGTCGTGACGCGAGTGGCCGCTTCGAGCACGTCGGACCGCAGCGGCGAAGAAGGGCCGCGGGAAAATTCGCCCATCGATTTCACGGAGACCTGGTCGTCGGACACAATTTTCTTGAGAGTGGATTCGACGTAGTCCGGTGCATCTTCGGGCAAGACGCGGCAGTTGACGGTGGCGGCGGCGAGTTGCGGGAGCGCGTTGAGCGCGTGGCCGCCTTCGAGCATGGTGGCGACGCAAGTCGTGCGCAGCGTGGAATTGAAGGCCGGGGCCAGCGCCGCTACGCGTTCCATCGCTTCCCGGGAACCGCCGGCCACATTGAGGAGATCCTGTTTTTCGGGGCCGGTGGAAAGTTCGCCCATGCGGCGGAAGTAGGCCGCGGTGACTTCGTTAGTTTTGAGCGGAAAATCGAAACCGGCGAGACGAGTGAGCGCGCCGGCAAGGTGATAGATGGCGTTGTCCTTTACGGGCAAGGAACTGTGGCCGCCTTTGTTGCGGGCTTCGAGCCGGAAATTGAGCACGTATTTTTCGCTGACCTGAAGATAATTGGCGACGTGTTTTCCGCCAATGGTTTCGCCCCAGCCGCCTTCGTTCAGGCAAAATTCGGCGTCGATCAGCTCGCGATGATTTTTGATGAGCCAGTCAACACCGTTGAACGGGCCGCCGCCTTCTTCGTCGGCGGTAAGCGCAACGATGATGTCTCGATCGGGAACGAAGCCCTCCTTTTTGTACTGAATCAGATTTGCGATCCAAATGGCGGCTTGCGCTTTGTCATCGCCGGTCCCGCGACCGTAGAAGTACCCGTCTTTTTCAAGAAGCTGGAAGGGATCGATGGACCAGTCTTCGCGCTTGGCTTCGACGACGTCAATGTGCGCAAGCAGAAGGATTGGCTTCCTTTTGCCGGTGCCGCGATAGCGGGCGACGAGATTGAATTTTTTTGGACTGGCGCCGCCAAGAAAGATGTCGGAGTCCGGGAAGCCCGCGGCTTTGAGGCGAGCGGCGGCGGCTTCGGCAACGGGCGTGGTCGAGCCGGTCGTGAAGCCGGAAGGAATTTCGATGAACTGTTTATAGATTTCACGTGCGAGTTGTTTTTCGGCGTCGGGGCGGAGCGTCTGCGCCGAAGCGGCGGTTACAAACGAGAAAAGAATTGCGGCAACGATGGGCTTTGTCAATTTTGGCATGCGGGATTGTTTCATGGCGTCGCGGCGGAGTGCAACATAACGACTGGTGAAGAATGCCTACAGCGAAGAGAGGTTCCTCCACTGCGTGATCTGGCGCGCGTCATTTGTTTAAGGCAATTTGGCGCACCCAAGAGAAAACCGCGTCACTCCGGTCGGAAGTGCAATTTTCGAAAGTGTGCTCAGTCGGAGTGAGCGGGAAGGGGAAAACGATGAGCGTGATGGGCCGCGCGGCGGCCTCGAAGCCAAATTTGCAGGCGGTCCATGTAAAGGTAAACGACGGGAGTGGTGAAAAGAGTGAGGAGCTGGCTGAGGACGAGGCCGCCGACGATGGCGATACCAAGCGGGCGGCGAAGTTCCGCGCCCGTGCCATGACCAAGCGCGAGCGGAAGGGCGCCAAGCAGCGCGGCCATGGTGGTCATAAGGATGGGGCGGAAGCGAAGCAAGCAAGCTTTGTGAATGGATTCGACCGGAGTGAGGCCTTCCTGCGTTTCGGCTTGAACCGCGAAATCAATCATCAGAATGGCGTTTTTCTTGACGATGCCAATGAGAAGGATGATGCCGATGAGGGCGATGAGCGTGAGCTCGGTTTTGAAAATCATCATGGTCAGAAGAGCGCCGACGCCGGCGGAGGGGAGCGTCGAAAGAATCGTGATCGGATGGATGAAGCTTTCATAGAGAATGCCGAGAATGATGTAGACGGCGGCGAGAGCGGTGAGAATGAGCACGAGAACGGACGATTGCGAATCCTGAAATGTTTGCGCCGTACCCTGAAAACCGCCGTGGACGGTGGGAGGCATGTGAAGTTGCGTTTGAACGGCTTCGATTTTCTTTACGGCATCGCCGAGGGGCAAGGATGGATCGAGATTGAAGGAGAGGGTGACGGACGGAACCAGGCCCTGGTGATTTACAGAAAGAGATGTGCTCGTCGGCTCGTAATGCGCGAAAGAGCCAAGCGGGACGACTTTGCCGCCGCTCGTGGGCAAATAGATGTGATTCAAGCCGTCGGGACCTTGCGTGTATTGCGGAAGGACGTCGAGCACGACGTGATATTGATTGAGGCCTTTGTAAATGTTGGAGACCTGACGCTGGCCGAATGCGTCGGAGAGAGTATTGTCGACATCCTGTAGGGAGACGCCGAGGCGCGACGCGGTGTCGCGATCGACAACGAGCGTACTTTGCAAGCCGTGAATTTGCTGATCGGAGTTGGCGTCGTTGATGCCGGGAACTTTTTTGATGGCTTCGAGGAATTTGGGCGACCATTCGTTCAGGTCGTTCAAATTTTCCGCCTGCAGCGTGTACTGATATTGCGCGGCGCCAAAGCGGCCGCCGATGCTGAGGTCCTGTACGGATTGCATGAAGAGCGAAGCGCCGGGAATTTTTGAAGATTTGCGGCGAATGCGGGCGATGACTTCGTCGGAGCTCATCCCATTGCGCTCTGCAAGCGGCTTCAGCTGGGCGAACATCCGCCCGGTGCTGGAACCGCCACCGCCGCCGACGAAAGACGTGGCGGTTTCCACGGCCGGGTCCTGCAGAACGACGTTGGTAAATTGCTTCAATTTGTCGGACATGTTGGCGAAGGAAGTGTCCTGATCGCCCTGCACGGCGCCGTTGATGCGGCCGGTGTCCTGCTGCGGAAAGAAACCCTTCGGAACGATGTAGAAGAGATAGCCGTTGAGGCAAACGGTACCGATGGTGATCAGTAGAACGGCGAATTGATGGCGGAGGACGACGCGAAGGCACCGGTCGTAGAAACGGACGATGCCATTGAAGGCGCCCTCGGCAAGGCGATAGGCGAAATTGTGTTTGCCTTCTTCGTGACGCAGGAATCGCGCGCACATCATGGGCGTGGTGGTGAGCGAAACGACCATGGAAACGGCGATGGCGACGGTAAGCGTCACGGCAAATTCGCGGAAGAGGCGGCCGACGATTCCCGGAAAAAGAAGAATGGGAATGAAGACGGCGACGAGCGACGCGCTCATGGAAAGAACGGTAAAGCCGATTTCGCTCGCGCCAAGCATCGTCGCGGCGAAGGGCTTCATGCCGCCTTCAATATGCCGCGCGATGTTTTCGATCACGACGATGGCGTCGTCAACGACGAAGCCCGTCGAGATGGTGAGCGCCATGAGGGAAAGATTGTCGAGGCTGTAGCCGAACAGATACATGACGCCGAAAGTTCCGACGAGAGAGAGCGGGACGGCAATGCTGGGGATGATGGTGGCCCAAACATTGCGAAGAAAAACGAAGACGACAAGAATGACCAGCGAAACGGAGATCAGGAGAGTGATTTCGACGTCGTGAATGGAAGCGCGAATGGTGGTCGTGCGGTCCATCGCCACGCGAAGGTGGAGAGAGGGAGAAATGGAGGCACGCAGTTCTGGAAGAAGGGCCGTGATGCGATCGACCGTTTCGATCATATTCGCGCCGGGCTGGCGGAAGACGGCGAGAATCACCGAGGGTTCGCCGAAAGAGAGGCCGAGGTTGCGAAGGTCTTCGACGGAATCGGAAACGGTGGCGATGTCTTTGAGGCGAACCGGTGCGCCGGGATGTCCGGCGACGACGAGCGGATCGTATTCGTAGGCTTTGAAAAGTTGATCGGTGTCGGCGATGACGACGGAACGCTGGTTGTCGGAAAGCGCGCCTTTTGGCAGGTCGGCATTGGCGCTGCGAAGTGCGTTGCGTACTTTTTCAAGGCTGATGCCGTAACTGTTGACTTGATCGGGATTGACGCTGACGCGGACAGCGGGACGCGAACTTCCCCACGTGAAGACCTGGCCGACGCCTTCCACTTGCGCAAGTTTTTGCGCAAGGATGGAATCCGCGGCGTCGTAAATCTCGGCGGGCTTGATGTTGGTGGACGTGAGCGAAAGCAAAAGGATCGGCGCGTCGGCGGGATTTACCTTGCGATAGCCGGGCTGGCCGGGAAGGTCGGCGGGGAGCTGACTGCGCGAGGCGTTAATGGCGGCTTGCACGTCGCGAGCCGCGGCGTTGATGTCGCGATTGAGATCGAACTGAAGGACGACGCTCGTGGAGCCGTAGGTGCTCGAAGACGTCATCTGCGTGACGCCGGAAATGTGGCCGAGATAACGTTCGAGGGGAGCGGCGACATTGGAGGCCATGGTTTCCGGACTTGCACCGGGCAGGCCGGCGCCGACGGCGATGGTCGGGAAATCGATTCTGGGAAGCGGCGCTACCGGAAGAAACCGGAAAGCCACGGCGCCGGAGAGAAAAATGGCGATGGTGAGGAGAGTCGTCGCGACGGGGCGGCGAATGAACGGAGCGGAGAAGTTGGAGGAAAAATTCACGCGCTAATCTCCGTGAGCCGGCTCTTCGATGGCATTGCCAACGTGAAAGGCGAAGCGGTGCGCGAGCCAATCGAATGCGAGATAGACGACGGGCGTCGTATAAAGAGTAAGGATTTGGCTCAAGATGAGGCCGCCGACGATGGTGATGCCGAGCGGGCGGCGAAGCTCGGAGCCAACACCGGAGCCAAGCGCGAGGGGAAGACCGCCGAGAAGCGCGGCCATCGTGGTCATCATGATCGGACGGAAACGCAAGAGGCAGGCTTCGTAGATGGCATCGAGCGGGGC
Source organism: Candidatus Acidiferrum sp. (assembly GCA_035310365.1). Lineage (GTDB taxonomy): Bacteria > Acidobacteriota > Terriglobia > Acidiferrales > UBA7541 > Acidiferrum. Next base: position 22,526 of record DATGEI010000018.1, on the reverse strand, counting down.
TTTGCCTTCGACTCGTTCGGCTTCAAGTGCGAAGTCAATCATCATGATGGCGTTTTTCTTGACGATGCCAATCAGGAGGATGATGCCAATGAGCGCGACAATACTGAATTCCGAGCGGCAGAGGAGCAGGGCGAGAATGGCGCCGACGCCGGCGGAAGGCAGCGTGGAAAGAATCGTGATGGGGTGGATGAAGCTTTCGTAAAGGATGCCGAGGACGATATAAACGGTGACGAGAGCGGCGAAGATGAGCACGGGCTCATTGGCGAGAGAATTTTGGAACGCAGCCGCGGTGCCTTGAAACTTTCCTTGAATGCTCGGCGGCAGATTCAGATCGGATTTGGCGGCGTTGATGGCATCGACGGCGTGGCCGAGAGAGGCGTCGGGCGCCAGGTTGAAAGAAAAAGTGACGACGGGAAACTGGCCCTGATGATTCAAGGTGAGCGCGGCGGAATCGGTTTCGACGCGAGTGAAGGCGGAAAGCGGAACTTGCGGGCCGTTGGCGGAGTGGACGTAAATATCCTTGAGCGAATCGGGATTTTGCTGGAACTGCGGGTCCACTTCCATGACGACGTGATACTGATTGAGCTGCGTGTAAATCGTGGAGACCTGGCGCTGGCCGAAGGCGTCGTACAAGGCGTTGTCGATGTCGGCGGGAAGAATGCCAACGCGCGCGGCGGAATCGCGATCGATGACGATGTTGAGTAAGAGGCCGCCGCTCAAGTTGTCGCTGGCAACGTCGCGGAGTTGCGGGAGCTGCTTGAGGCGCTCGAGAAATTTCGGGACCCACGTGTTGAGTTCCTTGGCGTCGACGTCTTCGAGGCTGTATTGAAATTGCGTGCGACTGACGCGGTCTTCGACCGTGAGATCCTGAACGGGCTGCATAAACAGCGTGATGCCGTCGATTTTGTCGAGCTGCGGTTGCAGGCGGCGAATCACGTCGCTGGCGCTGATCTTGCGCTCGGCAAGCGGCTTGAGATTCACCTGAATGCGTCCGGTGTTGAGCGTGGTATTCGTGCCGTCAATGCCGATGAACGAAGAGAGGCTTTCGACCGCGGAATCCTTGAGAATGGCGTCGGCGATGGCTTGCTGGCGCTCGGCCATCGCGCGGAAAGAAACCGATTGCGGCGCTTCGGAAATTCCGAGGATGACGCCCGTATCTTGAACCGGGAAAAATCCTTTGGGAACGTAAACGTAGAGAAGGATGGTGCCAACGAGGGTGGCGACGGTGATAAGAAGCGTCGTCGTGCGGTATTGCAGAACGAATTTCAGCGTACGGCCGTAAAACGCGATCACGGCGTTGAAGGCGTCTTCCGATTTGCGGAAGAACAACGACTGATCTTCCTCTTTTATGTGGCGAAGGAGTTTGGCGCTCATCATCGGCGTGAGCGTGAGAGAGACGACGGCGGAAACCAGAATGGTGACGGCGAGGGTGATGGCGAATTCGCGGAAGAGCCGGCCGACGATGTCGCCCATGAAAAGGAGCGGAATGAGCACGGCAATGAGCGAAACGGTGAGCGAGAGAATCGTGAAACCGATTTGTTCGGAGCCTTTGAGCGCGGCTTCGAGCGGCGATTCGCCCAATTCGATATGGCGCGAAATGTTTTCGATCATCACAATAGCGTCGTCGACGACGAAGCCGGTCGAGATGGTAAGCGCCATCAGCGAAAGATTGTTCAAGCTGAAGTTAAGGAGATACATCACGCCGAACGTGCCCACGATGGAGAGCGGAACGGCAATGCTCGGAATAATCGTGGCGCGAACGCTGCGAAGAAAAAGAAAGATGACCATCACGACGAGGGCGATGGTCAGCATCAGCTCGAATTGAACGTCTTCGACGGAAGCGCGGATCGTGGCGGTGCGGTCGGTGAGAATGTTGACGTCGACCGAAGCCGGGAGCGCGGCTTTCAACTGCGGCAGAATTTTCTTGACGCGGTCGACGACGCTGATGATGTTCGCGCCGGGCTGCCGTTGAATGTTCAGGATGACCGCCGGGTTTTTGTCGGCCCACGCGGCTTGCATGGTGTTTTCGACGCCGTCGGTGACGGTGGCAACGTCGGTGAGGCGGACCGGAGCGCCATTTCGGTAGGCGATGATGACGGAGCGATAGGCAGCGCCGGAGATGAGCTGATCGTTGGCGGCAATGGTGACGGACTGTTGCGCCCCGTCAAACGTGCCTTTTGCGGTGTTGACGTTGGCGGTGCCGAGAACAGTGCGAAGATCCTCGAGGCTGAGGCCGTACGAGGCGAGCGCGGTGGGATTGGCTTGAATTCGTACCGCCGGGCGCTGGCCGCCGCTGATGCTGACGAGGCCAACACCGGTAAGCTGCGAAATTTTTTGCCCGAGGTTGGTGTCGGCAAGATCTTCCACGCTGTAAAGAGGCAGTGACTTGGAACTGAGCGCAAGGGTGAGAATCGGCGCGTCGGCGGGATTCACTTTGCTGTAGATGGGTGGATTCGGAATTCCCGGTGGAAGAAGATTCGAGGCGGAGTTGATCGAAGCCTGAACTTCCTGCTCGGCGATATCGATGTTGAGATCGAGATTGAATTGCAAAGTGATGAGCGAGCTGCCGAAGGAACTCGTGGAAGTCATTTGCTGCAGGCCGGGAATTTGGCCGAACTGACGCTCGAGCGGAGCGGTGACCGAAGAAGCCATCACATCCGGGCTGGCGCCGGGATAAAAGGTTTGGATTTGGATGGTCGGGTAATCGACTTGCGGAAGCGCCGAAACGGGCAATTGCCGGTATGCGACATAACCGACAAGAAGGACGCCAACCATCAGGAGAGTGGTGGCGACCGGCCGCAAAACAAACGGCCGAGAGATGTTCATTGCTTACTTCCTCCGGGGGCATTGCCGGCGGGCTTGCTGCCTCCAGCGTGCGCGGACTTGCCTTGCGTCGGGGAATTTCTCTTCTGGGCGCTGGCCGGTTTGGCTGCGTCAGGAGAAGCGTCGGCGGCCGGCGCCGTGCTGGGGACGACTTTGCTGCCGTCCTGCAATTTGTCCTGGCCGTCGATCACAACCACATCGCCTTGTTTTAAGCCGGCAATGAGGCCGGCGGTATCTCCGGTGGTTTGCGCAATGGTGATGGGCCGAATCGTGGCGACATTTCCCTGCCCTACCAGATAGACGTACGTGCCTTGCGGCCCGCGCTGAATCGCGGGCACGGGAATCAGCGTAAGATTCTTGCGTGTATCCACGAGAAGGTGGATGTTGACGAACTGATTGGGAAAGAGCGCGTTGTCCTGATTGTCGAAGACGGCTTTCAGTTTGTACGTGCCGGTCGTCGGATCGATCTGATTGTCGATAGTGAGAAGTTTGCCGGATGTGATTTTTGCCGTGTCGTCGCGATCGTAAGCGTCAACGGTAAGCTGGGCGCTTTTGTGAAGCTTGTCGAATACCTGCGGAAGCTGATCTTGCGGCAAGCTGAAAACGACGGCGATCGGCTGCACCTGCGTGATGACGAGCAGGCCGTTCGCGTCGGTCGCGTGGATGATGTTGCCGGGGTCGACAAGGCGCAAACCGACGCGTCCGGAAAAAGGGGCGGTGATGCGGCAGTAGTTCAGCTGAAGCTTGGCGTTATCGATCTGGGCTTGATCGGATTTTATGGCGCCGTCAAATTGGCCGACTTGCGCTTGCTGCGTATCGAGTTGCTGCTTGGGGATCACGCCTTCTTTATAGAGAAGCTGGAAGCGTTCGTAATTCACTTCGGCGTCGCGGCGCTGCGCTTCATCCTTGGCAAGCTGGCCTTCCGCCTGCTCCAGTTGCACTTGAAAAGGCCGTGGATCGATTTCGGCAAGTACTTGCCCTGCCTGCACGAACTGGCCTTCTTTGAAAGTCACGTTGAGTAACTCGCCGTCCACGCGGCTGCGCACCGTAACGGTGTTGAGGGGAGTGACGCTGCCAAGTCCGCTAAAGTAAACCGGAAGATCGCCGGATTGCGCGGTGGTGACAATGACGGGAACCGCGAAACTTGCGGCACCGGGACCACCGCGGCCCTTGCCGCCCGCGCCGGGAGCGGCAGCGGCTGCATCCTTCGTTTGCGCGTGGGTAACGCGGTAGTACCAGAATGCGCCGAGGGCGACTATCGCCAGCACCACCAGCCAAATCCACCAGCGCGAGCCCGACGGAGCGCTGGCGCGCACGCCCGTTCGCGTGGCGCTACCCGGCTCGGGTAGGTCTATGGATTTCAACTGGCTCATTCGACGACTCCTGTGCGATTAGGTAGCGGAGTGAGAGCACATCCGCCGGACGGTCATCCATCTACGCTGCGGGCGCGAAGCTCAACAGGGCAGACTACCGCAAAATCAGCTACACGTATAGATTGGACGGAGAACGGCGGAAAATGGTTACGAGGCGAGGATTTTAAGCGGAAATTTATCCAGGGCAAGGTATAGTGCGAGGGTAAAGGAGATCGGTGAAATGTTGAAGGGACTCATTCTGGGAATCGTGGTAGGCGTTTTACTGGTGATTGGAGCGGGATATTTTTACTTTTCAACGGGGCGCGCGCCGGTCGCGGTAACGGCTCCAGATATGCCGTTCGAACGCAAGATGGCGCATTTGGCGCTCCACGCCTATCTGGAAAAGCTGCCCCATCCGGCGCCGGCGGTTCCGGCCGACGAGAAGAATTTGATGGAGGGAGCGAAAGTTTATAAAGAAAATTGCGCCGTGTGTCACGGCTTGCCCGGCTTGGCGCAGACCGCCATCGGAGAGGGGATGGCGCCGCGGCCGCCGCATTTGTTCAAAGGAACGGGCGTGACGGATGACGACGAATGGGAGTCGTATTGGAAGGTCGAAGGCGGAATCCGCATGACGGGGATGCCCGGATTCAAAGGCAATTTAAGCGAAACGCAGATTTGGCAAGTTGCGGTGTTGGTGAAGAATGCGGACAAGATTTCGCCCGCGGTGAGAGCCGAACTGACGGGAACCGCGCCGGTCGCAGCGGCGGCACCCGCGAAATAAGCTACGCCTACACGATCAGACCTCGGCTCGGTCGAAATGGCTAAACCGAGCCGCGATGCTTGCTGCATAGTCGTGTCGAAAAGCCCTCGCGGCAGAAGACGACCGGTGTACAATGCCCGGCGGGTCAGGCGAAGTATTTTAGCGAGCCAACACCTCGCGAGGCGATAAATTTCCAGAAAAATTTTCTTGAGGGTGAGAACGATGCTGAATCGTCGATTGGTGTCTGCCGTTTTGAGCGTGATTGCGTTTTTGTGCTGCGCGGGATTGACGCCGGCGCAAACCAAATTGCTGCGGTTCCCCGACGTTCACGGCGACAAAGTCGTTTTCACGTACGGCGGCGATTTGTGGACGGCGCCGACGTCCGGCGGAATGGCAACGCGGCTCACGTCTCATCCCGGAATCGAAGTATTTGGAAAGTTTTCGCCGGACGGAAAGTGGATCGCGTTCACGGGGCAGTACGACGGCGACGAGCAGGTTTACGTGATTCCCGCGACGGGCGGCGTGCCGAAGCAACTGACGTTTTATCCGGCGCGCGGGCCGCTGACGCCGCGCTGGGGCTACGACAACCAGGTCTACGGATGGACGCCGGACGGAAAGTCGGTGCTTTTCCGTTCGCTGCGCGAGCATTTTGATTTGGGAGACAGCCGGCTGTACACCGTGAGCGTGGACGGCGGCATGCCACAGGCGTTGCCGATGCCGAAATCGGGCGCCGGAGATTTTGCGCCGGACGGCAAGAAAGTAGTCTATTCGCCGTTGTTTCGCGACTTCCGCACCTGGAAACGGTATTCGGGCGGGTGGGCGCAGCAGCTTTATATTTTTGATTTGAATTCGCACGCGTCGGAAAAGATTACGGACGACGCGCGGGCGCACCGCGATCCGATGTGGGTGGGCGGCAAGATTTTTTATTCGTCGGACAAGGACGACACGCTGAATCTTTATTCCTACGATCCGGCCACGAAAAAGACGGAACAACTGACGCACAGCAAGAAGTGGGATTTGCGCTGGCCGAGCACCGATCACAAGAACCGGATCGTCTACGAAGAAAACGGCGAATTGAATCTGTTCGATACCGCAACGAATCAGGCGACGCACATTTCGATCACGGTGCCGACGGATGCGGTGGCCATGCGGCCATCGCACGTCTCCGCGGCAAACGCAATCGAGGGATTTGAATTGAGCCCGAAGGGCGAGCGAGCCCTATTCGTGGCGCGCGGAGATGTATTTACCGCGCCGATCGAAAAAGGCGCAACGCGGAATTTGACGAATTCGTCGAACGCGCACGACAAGTGGGCGCGCTGGTCGCCAGACGGCGCGAAGATCGCGTACATTTCCGATGCGGACGGCGAAGATGAAGTGTATGTCGCGAATCAGGACGGTTCGGGAAAACCGGAAGAGCTGACGCACGATTTTCACGCCATGCTCTATGCGCCGGAATGGGCGCCGGATGGAAAGCGAATTGCCTTCTCCGACAAAGACGGAAAGCTTTTTGTGCTGACGCTGGAAGACAAAAAAGTGGCGCAAGTGGCGCAAGATCCGGGCGGGCGCATGCGGGATTACATCTGGTCTGCCGATGGCGGACATATCGCGTTTACCGAGGCAAACGCAAATGGTTTTCGCTCGATTTACGTTTGGAGCGTTGCGGACTCCCAAGTACACCGCGTGACCACCGATATGTTCGAAACGTCGGAAATCGCGTGGGACGCCGACGGAAATTATCTCTACTACGCGGGAACGCGGGAATTTGCGCCGCTCATCAGCCAGATTGAATTCAATTTCGCCACGAATCGCGGGCAGGAACTTTACGCGCTCGCGTTGCGAAAAGACGTGAAGAATCCGTTTCCGCCCGAAAGCGATGAAGTGACGATTGCCAAGGAAGGCGAAAAACCGAAGAGCGAGGAAAAGAAAGACGAGAAGAAAGAGGAAAAGAAAAAGGAATACAGCAAGATCGATTTTGAAGGCCTGGCGGAGCGCGTGACGCGCGTGCCGGTCGCTGCGGACAACTACTTCGGCTTGTCGGTCACCAAGGAATACATTCTCTACGTAAAGGGTGGCGCGTTTTATTACGGACGCGATCCATTTCCGGAGGCAAATCTTTATCTCTATTCGCTGAAGGACCGCAAAGAAAGCGTGCTCGCGGAAAACATGCAAGGCTACACGCTCTCGTATGACGGCAAGAAAGTGCTCGTGCGGCACGATCGCGCTTACAAACTGTATGACGTGAAGCCGGAAGGAAAGAACGGCGCGAAAACCGTTTCGACGGACGGTTTGATGGTGGACCGCGTGCCGCACGACGAGTGGGTCGAGATGTTCAACGAAGTCTGGCGTCGCTATCGCGACTTTTTCTACGTCCCCAACATGCACGGGTACGATTGGAACGCACTGCGCGCGCAGTACCGGCCGCTGGTGGATCATGTGGCGCACCGCTCGGATTTGAATTACGTGCTCGGCGAAATGGTGGCGGAATTGAGCATTGGCCACGCGTACATCGAGGGCGGCGATTGGGAAATGCCAAAGCGGCCGCAGGTGGCGCTGATGGGCGCTCAGCTTGCGCTGGATTCGGCGGCGGGACGATACCGGATCGCCAAAATCTACAAAGGTCAGAACGAAGAAGAGTTGTATCGTTCGCCGCTCACGGAAGTCGGCGTGAATGCAAAAGAAGGCGAATACATCCTGGCAATTGACGGAAAAGAGTTAAAGGCGTCGGACAATCCCTACGAATTCTTGTGGAACAAGGCGAATCGGCCGGTGCAATTGACCCTCAATGACAAACCGAGCTTCGAAGGCTCGCATCAGACCAGCTACAAGCCGATCACCAACGAGCGGAACTTGATTTATCTCGCGTGGGTGACGCGGAACCGCGAAATCGTTTCGAAGGCGACAACCGGACGGGTGGGATACATCCACATTCCGGATATGGGCGCGGCGGGAATTCGCGAATTCATAAAATACTATTACCCGCAGATTCGCAAAGAAGGCATGGTTGTGGACGTGCGCGGCAACGGCGGCGGCAACGTTTCGCGCATGCTGATCGAGCGTTTGCGGCGCGAATTGCTCGGCACCGATTTCGACCGCGTCGATCAATTCACGCAAACGTATCCGGACGCGGTGTTTTACGGCGCGAAAGTCTGCTTGATCAACGAAACTTCGGCCTCGGACGGCGACATTTTTCCGTACATGTTCAAGCAAGCGGGCCTTGGTCCCTTGATTGGAAAACGGACCTGGGGCGGCGTGGTCGGCATCTCGGGACGCGGGCCGCTGCTCGACGGCGGCACCGTATTTGTGCCGGAATTCGCGACGGCGTCGAACAAGGGCGAATACGTGATTGAAGGCCACGGCGTGGACCCCGACATCGTCGTGGAAAACGACGCCGCTTCCGTAATTGACGGAAAAGATCCGCAACTCGAACGCGGAATTGCGGAAGTGTTGAAGGCGATGGACGCAAATCCAAAGAAATTGCCCGGCCGCCCGGCCGATCCGGTGAAGACACCGAAGCGCTAGCCGCTATTTCGCCGGATGGCTTGCAAAAAATTGATCGAGCGCGGCCGCAACTTCTCCCGCGGCGCGCTGAACGTTGCGGTCCAGCGCGGCAACGACGGACGGTACGTCTTTGCCACCGACCGGCTCATCGAAATTGTAGCTGTAGGTCCAGACGGTGCCGTTGGTCTTGGCATCGTGCATCTCCAGATCAAAGCTAAGGCGACCCACGAACGACTTCCCGGAGACTTCCTTGAAGTCGTAGAGGCGCCCACGCAATAAATAATCGCCGTGCGCCCCACTGCGCAGCGTGTTGACGTCGCGGTAGTGTCCCGAGTTGCGCAGCTTGCGCAGCAAAACGCTCTGCATCATTTCAACCGGCGGCTCGGACCAGCGTTCCGTTTCGTACGTGCCCATCTGCTGCCGCTCCGAGCTGTAGACGATGCGGTCTTCGCGATACAGGTGCGAAGTTTGCATCGGGCCGAGCAGCAGTGAGATGGGAGGAGCATCCTGATTGGCGATACTCGCGGAGCCGGACGGAGTCGTAAGCTGGTAGTACTTACTGGGCCGCGCCGCGCCGCAGCCAAACGCCGCATAAGTTGCAACCACGAGCAGCCCCAAAGTGGAAAGTTTCTTCATTCCGTTCATTGCAGCAACCTCACCTTTTGCAAAATGCCTTGAAACTTGTCGATCGCGCCGCGTTGCCACGCTCATGGCTGCCCCGGCTTGTGTTCTTTGGGACTCGTGGAACGAATCAGCGTGGAAGGCCGCGCCTTGATGATTTCCGTAAATTCGCGCAGGTTTTCACTGACGTGGCGCATATTCTCCAGAATTTCGTCGATATTTTCGGAGTTCGTGTCGAGCGTGCTGTTCAGCTGGCCGGTCAGCGTTTGCAGCTGCGCCAGATTCCGTCGCAGTTCCACGATCGCGCTATGAATTTCCGGCCGATCTTCCGCCACCAGCGCGTCAACATGTTCGATGGCCTTGTTCGCGTCGGCGGATGTCTTGCGAAGGTCGTCGAGAAGCGGGGCCATCTTGTGAGAAGCCGTTTCGACTTGCGCGAGGCTCGATTTCAACGCGGGACGATTTTCTTCCAGCATGCCGCGCGTGTTCGCAAGCGTGGCCGAAAGATTCGTGCGATTCTGCGCGTTGAGCATATCGTTGAGGCGCGCGATCGTTTCTTGCAGCTCCGTGGTGCGTTGGTTGAGTGTGCCCAGCAGTTTTTTCGCTTCCGGTGCGATGTCATTGAGTTGCTTCGTGATATCGGCAATGCCGTAGTACGGCTCCGAAGGCAGCACCGATCCAGGGCGCGCGGAAGGCGATTGCGCGGTTCCATAGGCCAATTCGATATGGTTCTCCCCCAGCGGGCTAAAGCTCGAGATGCTGACGACGCTGTCCGTCTTAACAGGAACGCCTGGCTTCACACTGAAGGTCATTTCCATCCGTGCGGGGTTTTGCGGATCGATGCGCAACATCTCCACGCGACCGATCTTCGAGCCGCCTTGATAGCGAACCGTCGCTCCAGGCTCAATCCCACCGGCGCTGAGGAAATAGGTGCGATAGACGACCGCGGAACTGCTGAACGCGCCGCCCAGCGCAAATACCGTAATCACCAATAGTCCCGCCGCAACTATGACAAATAAACCGACGGCCGCTTGTTCTCGCCTGGCATCCATCTTCCGTTCTCCTCTCGCTCAGCGGCGGTTGCCGTGGCGCTCCTCCGTCAACATCTGGAGATAATCCAATTCCTGCGAGACCGCGGGTTCCGCGATGCGGTCCAAAAACTGGCGAACGCGGGGATGCGTGCTCGTGCGCATTTCTTCCGCGGTGCCCAGTGCAACCACGTCGCCTTTATTGATCAGGACCATGCGGTCGGCGATCAGGAAGGCGCTGGCAAGTTCATGCGTCACGACAATGATCGTCATGTGAAAGGCTTGCTTCAGCTCGAGGATCAGTTCGTCGATTCCCGCGGCGATGATCGGATCGAGCCCCGCGGAAGGTTCGTCGAAGAAAAGGATTTCCGGGTCCATCGCGAGCGCGCGCGCCACCGCGGCTCGCTTTTTCATGCCGCCGCTCAGTTGCGAAGGAAGGTAGTCCTCATAACCGGAGAGCCCCACCTGATCCAATTTCAGGCGAAGCATGATGTCGATCGTCGGGTCTTCCAGCTTGGTGTGTTCGCGCAATGGAAGCGCGACGTTTTCTCCGACGGTCATCGAGCCGAACAGCGCGCCGCCTTGGAACGACATGCCCATGTGGCGGCGAATGTAGTCGAGATCGTCGTTTGAAACGGTCGCAAGATTCTTGCCTTTGATCCAGATTTCACCGGACGTGGGCCGCTCCAGCCCAACAAGCGTCCGCAGCAGCGTGCTCTTGCCGGAACCCGATCCGCCCAGAATGACGAGCGTTTCTCCCTGTTGCACGTCGAAGCTTACGCCATGAAGAATTTCGCGATCGCCGTAGCTTACGCGCAGATTGCGCAGCGAAATCGCGGGAGGCGCTTTTTCGTTGAGTGGGCTTAGAGAGCCGCTCACGCTATTGGCCTCCCAAAAAAAAGAACATCGCGGTAAAAACAAGGTCGACCGCAATGACCAGGAAAATCGAAATCACCACGGCCGACGTCGTGGAGCGGCCGACTTGCTCCGCGCCCGCTCCGGTCGAAAGGCCTTCCTGGCAACCGACGGCCGTAATCGTGATGCCAAACATGAAACTCTTGATGAGTCCGCTCACGATATCGCGAAGGAAAAGAGCGTCCGCCGTCGCATTCAAGTAGCTCAGGAAAGTGAATCCCGCTTTCGTGACGCCAAACAGCGAGCCGCCGAGCACACCCATGGCGTTGGCCCAAATCGTCAGGCATGGAAGCATGATCACCATGGCGATAAATTTCGGCGTAACCAGGAATCGAATGGGATTGATGGCCATCGTTTCCAATGCATCCAGCTCTTCCGTAACCTTCATCGTGCCGATTTCGGCCGCGAAAGAAGAGCCCGAACGTCCGATGACGACGATGGCCGTGATCAGCGGCCCCAGTTCGCGGCTCATGGAAATCGCAACGGCGCTGGCGACGAAATTCATCGCGCCGAATTTTTTAAGTTCGTAAGCGGCTTGCAGCGCAAGGATCAGGCCGATGAAAAATGTGATGAGAGAAAGAATGGGCAGCGCGCGGACGCCGACTTGCATCGCTTGCGTGACGGCGCGCTGCATGCGAACCGGCTTGCCTTGAAACGGGGCGACCAGCGTGTAATACGCGGCGCGGAAGCTCAGCGTCGCCAGCGAACCGAGATAGGCGAGCGCGTTAAGGACCGTCTGACCTAGTTGAACCGCAAGTTCCAAGGGCGCACCTGGGAATGCCTTAAGAAATCAAACGCTTTCAGCCGAAAGTGCTTGCTCCTCGTTTTCGTAAATCTCAAAAAGCTTGAGCAGGCGGGAAAGCTGCAACACTTCCCGCGCGGACTTGCTCAGGCCGAAAAGTATGAACCGCGCCTTCAGGTCGCGCGAAGCCTTCAGCCCTTCCACCAGCGACGCGATTCCGGAGCTGTCGATATATTTGACGCCTTGAAGGTTCACAATGACGCGTGGAATTTTCTTTTCCCGCAGTTCCGTCAAAAACGCTTTGCGGACGGCCGGTGAGTTCGCCAGGTCGATGTCGCCCGTCACGTCAAAGATGGTCGTGTTGTCAAGATGCCGCGCGGAAATTTGCACCAGAACGCTCCCCGTTGAATCCGTCAGCGAATGTATTTAACCATGCGGAGCCGGTTCGTCGAACCGACCCGGGTATGGACAACCGTGTCCATGCTTTGTCGCATGAAATGCAGTCCAAGTCCACCAGAACGAAGCTCACCGGGCGGAAGTCCCTTGAGGGCGTCAGGATTCGGTTTTACCCCGCGGTCGGTCAGCGTGATCTCCAAGCCGGCCTTCGCCGCATCCTTGCCGTTTACTTTGTGAAATTCAATTTTGATTGGGCGCTCCAGCTTGCCGCCGTACGCGTGGCGAATCACGTTCGTAATGGCTTCGTCCAGCGCCAGCGTAATTTTGTGGCAATCCTCTTCGCCAAACCCGACGGCCCCGGCAAGCGGAGACACGGCGCCTCGCACGCCGCAAAGCACCGCGGGATTACTCATGAGCTGAATCCGCAAGAGAAGCTGCCGCCGTGGCAAGGCAAAATCCTCCGAGCGAGGGATTGTAACGGAACCGGACGCCTGGCCGCCAACCGCAGGGCGCGGAGTTAGAGACTGCCACAAGTCCGTGCGGGCGTCTACCAACGCCGCAGTGTCGAGGAATAGAGCAGAAACCTGCTCAAGCCTCGTTGCACCAAACTAGCAAACCTTTCGGCGTCAAATCCTCCCGGCCGATCCGGACAGCCTTACCGTATACGCAGTCGAGCCGATCCACCTTTCGTTTGCGTGGAAACACTTGGGTTTGCTCCAGGCGCGAGCGGCGGCGAAACATCGATGCCCGGCTCGTACCGTATCGAGCGGTTCGCGCATCAAACATTCGAATGCGAACGATGCAAAAAACAATTCCACCGTCGCGTTGCAGCGCGCTTCGGCTGCTGTTATAGTTTCACCATGTTGCGAACTCTCGCACAGAACCTGGCCCTGCGGACAACTTGTTGTCTTTGTTGTCGTGAGGTGTGTTCTGGCGCGGGGAGGCTCGTGACGTAAGTTTTTTTCACACTTGAGCCGCATTTCATCCCACCGCCGGAATGGCCGCGCAGGTGGGATTTTTGTTTTTTAGCGCGATTTTTTGAGCGGGAGAAACGGGCCCATGGGTTCAACGGTAACGCAGATTCTGGAAGCGAACGCAATCGATCGCAGCGACGCGCGAATTCCTCGCGCAACGCCGCGCAAGAACCACCTGCGCGCGCTGGAAGCCGAGAGCATCTACATTTTGCGCGAGGCGGTTGCGGAATTTGCTCGGCCCGTCATGCTTTATTCCATCGGAAAAGATTCCTCCGTGATGTTGCGCCTTGCCCAGAAGGCGTTCCATCCCGGCAAGATTCCCTTCCCGCTCCTGCACGTGGACACGAGTTACAAATTCCCCGAAATGATCGAGTTTCGCGATCGCTACACAAAAGAGCTTGGCGCCGAGCTGATCGTTCATCGCAACGAATCGGCACTTCTCGACGGCGCGAACCCTTTCTCGCTTGGCACGCAAAAATGCTGCGGCTTGCTCAAAACCAAATCGCTCCTCGATGCCCTCTCGGACGGCGGCTTCACGGCGGCCTTCGGTGGCGCGCGGCGCGACGAAGAAAAATCTCGCGCCAAAGAGCGCATCTATTCCTTCCGCGATGCGCACGGCCAGTGGGACCCGAAAAATCAGCGGCCTGAACTGTGGAACATTTTTAACTCGCGCATCGACAAGGGCGAAAGCATCCGCGTGTTTCCTCTTTCCAATTGGACCGAACTCGACATTTGGCTCTACATCCACGCGGAAAACATTCCAATCGTCCCTCTTTATTACGCGAAGGAGCGCGAAGTCGTCGAGCGCGGCGGCGCGCTCGTGCTTATCTACTCAAAGGAGCAACTCCTGCCGGGCGAAAAAACGAAAATAGTGAAGTGCCGGATGCGTTCGCTCGGCTGCATGCCCTGCACCGGCGCAATTCGCTCCGAAGCGGCAACCATTCCGGAAATCATCGAAGAAATGGTCACGTTCCGGCGCTCCGAGCGCGAAAACCGCGCCATCGACCACGACGAAGAAGGCTCGATGGAACTCAAAAAGCGCGAGGGCTATTTCTAATGGCCGCAAGTCCGAGCATCGCGGTGAAGGAAGGCGTCGAGCAGTTCCTCGACCAGGAACTCGGCAAGCAGTTGCTGCGATTCACCACCGCGGGCAGCGTGGACGACGGCAAGTCCACTCTCATCGGCAGGCTTTTGCACGATTGCAAAGCCGTTTACGAAGACCAGCTTGCATCCGTGAAAAAAAGCCCCGTCAATCGCTCGGGCAAAGCCATCGATTTCTCATTGCTCACCGACGGTCTGCGCGCGGAGCGCGAACAAGGCATCACCATTGACGTCGCCTATCGCTATTTCAGTACGCCGCGGCGCAAATTCATCATCGCGGACACACCCGGCCACGAACAGTACACGCGCAACATGGCCACCGGCGCTTCGACCGCCGATTTAGCGGTGATTCTTGTCGACGCCACAAAAGGTTTGCTACCGCAGACGAAGCGGCACACCTTCATCGCTTCCTTGCTCGGCATCCGCCATTTGCTCGTCGCCGTAAACAAAATGGATCTCGTCGGCTTTGGCGAATCGGTATTTTTGCGACTCGAGTCGGATTTCCTCGCTCTCGCCGCGCGGCTCGGCAATTTTTCCGTGCAATGCATTCCATTAAGCGCGCTCGATGGCGACAACCTGGTCTCAAGCAGCGCGCACACGCCTTGGTACACCGGGCCAACCATGCTGGAACATCTTGAAACCGTCGAAATTCAGCCTGCCGGCGAAATCGAATCGCTTCGGTTCCCTGTCCAATCCGTGATTCGCCCCGACGCGCGTTTTCGCGGATTCGCCGGGCGCGTCGCCAGCGGAACGATCCGCCCCGGCGACGAAGTCTTGGCGCTGCCTTCGAATCAGAAAACGCGAATCGAATCGATCGTCGGTTTTGACGGTGAGCTGCCGTCGGCCGGCGCGTCCGATTCGATCGTCTTAACGCTCTCCGACGAAATCGACTTGAGTCGCGGCGACATGCTTGTTTCGCCCAATGATTTGCCGCGCGTCTCGAATCGTTTCACGGCGATGGTGGTTTGGCTCCACGAGGCGCCGCTCGAATTGCATCGCAATTATTTGGCGAAGCACGCCGGCCGCGTCGTAAAGGCTCGCGCACGGCACATTCACCATCGGGTGGATGTGAACACGCTGCATGAAAACGCCGCCGCGCGCCTTGCAATCAACGAAATCGGCCTCGTGGAATTCGAGACGAGCCTGCCGCTCTTTTTCGATTCCTACGCCAACAACCGCACCACCGGCAGTCTCATCCTGATCGACCCGCTCTCCAACGCAACCGTCGGCGCGTTGATGATACGCAGCGATCGCGGCGATGCGACTCAGTCGAGCGTCGGAATCGGCAGAGTCGCTTCGGATGAACGCGCCGCCAGGCGAGGCCAGCGGTCGGCAATTGTCGTCGTGCGAAGCAGTCAGGCGGAAGCGGAGAAAATCGAGCGAGCGCTCTGGGAACAAGGGCTCGACGCAATTTCAATTCCGGCCCGTCAAGTGTTTTGCGCGAAGCAACTGTTCGAGCGGCTATGGGATCTGGGATTGGTGTTTGTAATTTGGGGCGAATCCGGCGCCGGCGAAACCAACCGTAAATTTTCCGCCGATTTCGCCGGCGATTCTTATTTCGAATTGGATGCAAGTGGGCCGCTTGCGTCGCCCGAAGACTTCTTTGATGCCGCCCTGCAAATCGCGAAACGCGTGAAACGCAACGGCACAACCCTCGGAAAAGGAGCGCTTTGATGCGCCTCGCAAACGATTTGGAAGCGCTCGAAATCCGCACCGCCGGCGAAATTGTCGCCGCCGCGCTTGCCGGCCCCTTCGCAGCCGGCGCCTGCTTCACCTGCAGCTTTCAAGCGGAAGACATGATTGTCCTGCATCTTCTTCGCAAACAGGTTCCGCAAATTCCCGTCCTGTTTCTCGAAACGGGGTATCACTTCGCGGAAACGTACGCGTTTCGCGACGCGATCGCGCGCGAGTGGCAACTCAACCTCGTCAACGTAATTCCCGCCGAGAGCGTCGCCGCGCAAGAGTCGGCGTTTGGCATTTTGTATCGCGACGATCCGGCAAAGTGCTGCCAGCTTCGCAAAGTCGATCCGCTTCTCAGCGCCCTCCGCCCCTACGAAACCTGGTTCACCGGCCTTCGTCGCGAACAATCCGCCACGCGCAAAAATCTCAAAAAGGCCGAACTTCACCGCCTCCCGACCGGCGAAACGCTCACCAAAGTCAGCCCGCTCGCCGATTGGACCTGGGGACAAGTCTGGGAATACACCGCCGCAAACAAGATTAGCTATCTGCCGCAGTACGACCGCGGCTATTCGAGCATCGGTTGCGAGCCGTGCACCGCAATTCCCAACGATCCCAACAATTTGCGTTCCGGCCGTTGGGGCGGACAAAAACTCGAGTGCGGCATTCACACATTTTCGGAGCCACAGAAATGACCCCGGTGATTTTCGCATTCCTCATTGCCTTGGCAGTCGGCGTTACCGGCATCGGCGGCGGCAGCTTCACCGTGCCGCTTCTGCTCCTTGCGGGGCTTCCCGCCGCGGAAGCGGTCGGCACGACATTCGTCTTCGCAGGCGTCCTTCGGCTCATCGCCGCGCCGTTTTACTTCGCAACGAAACAAGTCCACGCGCGCTACGCCTGGCTGCTCCTCCGTGGCGCGGTGCCGGGTCTCGTCCTCGGCATGGTCGCGCTAAAATTGCTCGCCAGCGACAGTCGCAATCCCATGGTCATCATGATCATCGGCGTCATGCTGACTCTTTCTTCCAGCGTAACCTTTATTCGCCGCGTGCAAGTGCCAACCTTTGCAAGAAAAAATTCGCGTTGGCTTCCTTGGCTTGCCGTTCCCATCGGCATCGAATCGGGCTTCTCTTCCGCCGGCGCCGGCGCGCTCGGCACCATGCTCCTCATGAACTATTCCGAAATCACGCCATCGCAAGTCGTCGGCACGGACTTGATCTTCGGCCTCGTTCTCGCCGTCGTCGGCAGCGCCGTGCACTGGACCATCGGCTCCATCAACACCGCCGTTTTGTTGCAGCTTCTTCTCGGCGGCATCCCGGGCGTGATTCTTGGTTGCGTTCTTTCGACGCGCGTTCCCGCGCAAAAACTGAAGGCGGTAGTAGCCACCGTCGCAATCTGCGCCGGTCTCCAACTCATGTGGTCCGGCGCCCACGCTTACGCCGCATCGCACGCCATCAGCGCGGCCCACATCGCGCGCAGCGTCGCCGCCGCAAGCCGCTGATACATCGCCAAACCGCGTGCGAATTTAGCTATCGAATAAATGTCGCAAGAATTGAAAAAAACCGGCGGTAAAAAATAGCGGGCGAGCCTACAAGCCGGATTCTGAAAACTAGTGTTAAGAATACGCAGGTTGTTGGTTCTCAGCGACTATTCGACATCTATAACTCGAAAAAGTGTTATCCAAATCGGAGTCTTGGTTAGTCTGTGGTTAGTCCGAGCAATGGCCTTCCACCCTACAACAGGGCCAGTACCACTTTTACGGTAACCGTGTTAAACAGGCCGTAGTGGGAAATTGGCCCGCCAACCCCAAACTGCGTTGACGCCTTCCTCTTTCAACCGCTCTTCCAGCGCCAACACATCTTCAAGGTGTTCCCCGGTAATTACCCAATAATTTGTACCTCGCATCCAAAACAACTTGTAGTGCGGCACCCCCAATCGTGGTTTCGTGTCTTTAATTTCAGGAAAGAAACCGAGTGCTCTTTCTCCCACTTGTTCGCCTTTACTGTTCATTTCTAAGTCGCGTCGAATTATCTTGTCAGCACTTTTGACCGTGGAATCGAATGCCTTCTTGGAGCGTGCCACCGAAGGATACGGAATGCTCATTAGATCAAGCGCGTGGCCGTTAGACGCGAGTAGAGTAAAGTTTTTCCACCAGATGTCACTATTTTCGCAGTTGAGGTTTCCTATAGGACATAGAGTCCCGTCACTAATTGTTTTCAACACAAACGTCACGCGTACTCTTGAATCAGAACTTGCTTGCGGCCCCGGCGGAGTACTTGATGCCTCTTTGGTGGGAGACTGCTGCGCGGCGGTCGCAGCAGCACAAACCGCTACAAGGGCAAACAGACTGATGACGAAACGCGCATCCCGCATTCTCTTGTCGTGAGTTTTCTTCGTTGCATTCATTCGCAAATAGGCAGTTTATCCCAAGTGTCCGACTAAGTCCCTGTGGGTTTTAAGACGCGCAGGCTTTAAGAAGTAGGTTCTTTAGGAGGTGGGGGCTTTAGCCCTCACTGTGAGGCGAGGAAAAGTAGGGCTTCAGCCCCTGAAGAAACAGCTTCCGTATTGCTCGGCGATTTATGAGATAGCTTCCAGGCAATTCAAATGAGGTTAATCTTGCGGTTAGTCCGCGACGGGACCGTCCGTAAGCTATTGAAAATAGCGGGCGAGCCTGTAAGCCGGATTCTGTGCGCCACGATTTTGCAATCGCGCCGCGGCGATCATTCCTCTAGGCCGTGATTCGCACCACGGCTCCAGCAGCCTACCCGAGGGTTTGCAACCATTGCAGCGTGCCTGCCAAAACGCAAGCTCGCCGCCAGATAGTGGGTCAGTTTGAATTTTTCGGTTCGTGACACAATCAGTCAAAATTCAAACTGACCCACTATCCCTATGGAAGGAGTTTGCCGAAGCAAACTCATCGAGCCGGGCCGGCTCTCCCCTCCTATTTGGCCTTGCACCACGCGGGGTTTTCCGTGCCTCGTTTGTCTCCAAACGAGCGGTGGGCTCTTACCCCACCGTTTCACCCTTACCGCGGAATCAGCTTTCGCAGGCGTCTTGCAGGTTTCCCTGCGCGATGCCACCGTGCTCCATTCCACAGGCGGTTTATTTTCTGTGGCACTTTCCGTGAACAGTGGCACAGGCTTCAGCCTGTGCTCTTTTCCCGTCATCCATTTTGGATGGGGCCGCACAAACTCAAGTCTGCACCACTATCCCCCTGGCGTTACCAGGCGCGTTGCCTTTACCCCGAGGCCCACGAAGTGGACCGAGGGGCGTCGGTTCCCGACCTTGCGACCGGAAACCTCGGTGTCCGGACTTTCCTCCCGTTTAACCTGAGGCGCCGTCAGGAGCCGAAGGGCCCGTCTTGCGCTCAAGGCAAACCAGCGATCACCCGGCTCACCCGCTTTGTCTATTATACAGCGCGATCATCGAGACGGTTACTCAATGTGCCGATACATCACAAGCGCATCCACCATGCCACGTTCAGGATGACGAAACGCACATGGCAAGTTCCCAACAATTTCGAAGCCAAGGCTGAGCCACAGTTTCACCGCACGCTCGTTCGTGCTCACCACAAAATTAAACTGCATCGCCCGAAAGCCGTGTTCTCTGGCTCGCTCCAGCGAATGTAAACACATCGCACGCGCAATTCCTCGCCCTTGCGCCGCAGCCGAAGTCACGTAGCCGCAATTCGCAACGTGCGCCCCGCCACCCTGCTGGTTCGCCTTCAAAAAGTATGTCCCGCGAATCGCGCCGTTCTCTTCCCAGACAAACGTCTCTTTCTCCGCGGAAAACCAATACGCCAGCGCCTCTTCTTTGCTCATCTCGCGCGGCAGTGTGTAGGTCTCCCCCGCGCGTATCATCGGCTCCAGAATCGCCCAGATGGCATCGCGGTCATTGTTCGTGGCGCGGCGGATAGACACGCGAGCGCCGCTACTTCAATCCAACCAATTTCTCAAACCCCGCTTCATCCAGTATTTCCACTCCCAACTCCTTCGCCTTGTCATACTTCGATCCTGGGTCGCTTCCCACCACCACATAATCCGTCTTCTTGCTCACCGACCCAACAATCTTCCCCCCATGCTGCTTCACAATTTCTCCTGCCTCTTCCCGCGACCGATTCGCCAATCCTCCCGTAAACACAAACGATTTCCCGCCCAGCTTGTTGCTCTTCACTTTTGTCTTTTCCGCAGTCGGCCGCAGCCCTGCCGCCTCTAATTTCTTGATCAGCTTCTTGTTCGCTGGCTCCGAAAAAAAATCCACAATGCTCGCTGCCACTTTAGGCCCAACCTCATTCACCTCTTCCAGCTTCTCCTGGCTCGCTGCAGCAAGCTCGTCCAACGAAGAAAAATGTTCCGCCAACAATTGCCCCGTACGCTCCCCCACAAATTGCATCCCCAGCGCGTAAATTACCCGCGACAGCGGATTTTTCTTGCTCGCCTCAATCTCATCCAAAAGATTCTGCGCAGATTTCTCCGCCATCCGTTCGAGTTCCGCGACTTCCTCCAACTTCAATTTGTAAAGATCCGCGACGTCCTTCACCAGCCCTTTGTCAACCAGTTGATCCACAATTTTGTCGCCCAACCCATCAATATCCATCGCATGCCGCCCCGCAAAATGCAGCAACGATTCCTTGCGTTTCGCCGGGCACGCAGAATTCACGCACCGATACGCCACTTCCCCTTCCACTTTGTGAATCCTGCTCCCGCATTCCGGGCACTCCTTCGGCATACGGAACGCCTTTCGGTTCTTCCCTTCTTTCACTACTTTCAACACGTGCGGAATCACTTCGCCCGCGCGCTCAATCAGCACCGTATCACCGATGTGCAGCCCCAACCGCTCAATCTCGTCCATATTGTGGAGTGTGGATCGGCTGACAGTGACGCCTCCCACTTGCACCGGCTCCAGCACCGCTACCGGCGTCAACGTTCCCGTTCGCCCCACCTGCACGATGATGTCGTTCACCACCGTTTGTTCCTGCCGCGCTGGATACTTGTAAGCAATCGCCCACCGCGGCGATTTCGAAGTAAATCCAAGCTCATTCTGCACGCCAATCGAGTTCACCTTAACCACAACGCCATCAATTTCATATGGCAACTTCTCTCTCTTCGCATCCCACGACTCGCAATACTTCACCACCGCCTCAATCCCATCGCACAACTTCCAATCGTCCGACGCGCGGAACCTCAATTGCTTCAGTGCTTCCAGGGAGTCCGAATGCTTGGGGAACGCCGATTTATCTCCGACCAGCAAGTAGTACGCAAAGAAATCCAGCTTTCGTTGCGCTGTGATGCTCGGGTCCAGCACGCGCACCGATCCCGCCGCCGAATTGCGTGCGTTCACAAAAATCTTTCCGCCAATCTGCTCCTGCTGCCGGTTCATCGCTTCGAACGCCTTGCGCGTCATAATCACTTCGCCGCGCACCTCGAAATCGCCCTTCAACTTCGCTTTTTTCAAAACGCTCTCTTCAATCCGCAGCGGAATCGAACGAATCGTCTTGATATTCGGCGTCACATCTTCGCCCGTCGTTCCATCTCCGCGCGTAACACCTCGCACCAGCGCGCCATCTTCATACAGCAGCGAAATGCTCAGCCCGTCAAATTTGTGCTCCGCAATGTACTCAATCTCTTCCCGTCCGCTTCCTTCGCGCACCCGTCGGTCAAAATCCCGCAACGCATCGAACGAAAATGCATTGTCGAGGCTCAGCATCTGCCGCGCGTGCCGCACCTGGGTAAACCCTTCGCGCGGCTGCGCTCCCACGCGCACCGTCGGCGAATCCGCCGTCACCAACTCCGGATGCTCGGCCTCGATCTCCTTCAGCCGCACCAGCAGCTTGTCGTACGCCGCATCCGAAATTTCCGGATCATCCAGTACGTGATACCGGTATTCGTGATATCTCAGTTTTTCGCGAAGCTCTTCCGCTTCGCGCTTCAACGAAGCGGGCGCTGCCTTGGCCATGGAAATCCTCTCCGTTTGCCGGGGCGATCCAAGCTCATCGCCGTGTTAATACACGGTAAAAAGATCGAATCGCCCGCTATCCCTCTGCGGAACTTCTGCGTGAATTCGGTGCTTATTATATAGAATGAAGATTCGATTCAGTGCGCCGGAAAACGGCTGGGGAACAATGCTTGATGGAAGCTACCGCGCAACTTCGCAACGCGCTCTTGATTCACAACCCAAACGCCGGCGGTGGCGGCAACGCACGCCGTAAAGGGCTCGACGAAGCTCGCCGCATTTTAGCTACAGGCGGCATCGAAGCCGACCTCGCCGAAACCACTGGCCCGGGTGACGCCACCGAAATCGCGCTCCGCGCCGGCCGGGAAGGCCGCCAACTCGTCATCGCCTGTGGTGGCGACGGCACGCTCAACGAAGTTGTCAACGGCCTCGCGGGCCAGCAAAACGGCCATCGCGTTCCGCTCGCGCTTCTTCCAGGCGGCACCGCCAATATTCTCGCGAAAGAGCTGACGCTTCCATGGGACATCCCGCGCGCCGCAGAGCGCCTCGTCCGAGGCACCGTCCGGGAAATCGCACTCGGCCTCGCCACTCCCATAAACGAGCCCGAAAAAGCGCGCTACTTTCTCAGCGTCGCCGGCGCCGGCCCCGACGGCCGCATCACTTACGCCGTAGACCTCGAGCTCAAGGCAA
>DATGEI010000017.1:0-54574 GCA_035310365.1 Candidatus Acidiferrum sp. | reverse complement strand
TGAGTTCCGAAAAAGCGAAGTCGCTCAAGCTTTCTCCCGACCACGGCGCATTCATCGGCAAAGTTCTGCCGGACAGCCCCGCCAGCAAAGCGGGCCTCAAGGAAAATGACGTCGTCACGGAAATCAACGGCCAGCGCGTCGAAGGCACCGCGCAATTTCGCCGCATGATTCGCGAAATTCCCGGCGGACGCACCGTGCAGCTTTCCGTGTGGCGCGACGGCAAGCAGCAGACCATCGCGGCAACGCTCGGCAAATCCGAAGAGCGCCACAATGCCATGGTGAAAGTTTCGCCGCAGGGCTATTCGTTCCGCATGCCGGAAATGCCCAACATGCCGGAAATTCCCGAGATTCACAATTTCGCGTGGGACAACGGCACGCTTCTTTCCGGCAAACCCCGGCTCGGCATCGATGCCGAAGACCTGCGAGGCCAGCTCGGCGCGTTTTTCGGCGTTCCCGAAGGTGAAGGCATTCTTGTCCGCAACGTAAACGCCGATTCCCCCGCAGAAAAAGCGGGCGTCAAAGCCGGTGACGTCATCATCACGTTCAACGGCGAACGCATTCGCACCGCCGGTGAACTTCGTGAAAAGCTCGCGGGAATCGAAGGCGGGAAGTCCGTCACGCTGGGCGTCCTTCGCAACAAGAGCGAAGTCAAACTCACCGTCGAACTTCCGGCGCCCGCGACCCAGGAAAAGCGCAAGATCGCCTTCCGCACAAACATCTAAAAGTTTGCAGACCCAAGTCGTACCGGTGTGGCAAAAGCCCTCGCGTTTCGCGGGGGCTTTTGCTTTTCCAATATTTTTTCAGCGTTTCCCGTCTTGCCCGTATTTCTTCAGCAAACGCAATGGCCGCTGCATCGCGTCCCACACCCACGACCGCTTCGTCTCCGCTCCTTCCACCCAATCCTCTTCCGTCGGCGATAACGACAATCGCAACAAATACGCCGGACCGGCAATCCAGCCTCCTCGCATGTTCATCCGGAACACCGCCCGCCAGAAAAGGTTCGGCGGCAAGTCTCCCGCGTACGGCAGCCACGCTTTGATCCGCTCGCACACCCGCTTTGCGCCGCGATCGCGTTTCATTCGCTCCCGCGCGGCGGCGGGAATTTCGCTTCGCAGCAAATCCTCCACCAGTTGCAACGCCACGTTCACCATCCGCTCGGCTCCCACGTCCCGCGCCGATTTCCGCACCATTTCCCAATCGAGCCGCGTGCATCGCGCCACCATCGCCGCCACGTCCGCAACCCACAGCAATCGCTCCCAAAAATGTTTTGCGCCGTGGATGCAGATCAGAACGAATTCGTCTTCCTCCGAAAGCGCTGGAATCGCATTGCCATCCAGTTCCACCGCGGTTCGCCGCGCGAAATAATCTTCCATCGGCAAGGGGCGCGGAAAATAACGGAAAGTCTGTTCGGTGTGCAGCTCCATGAGCAATCGAGTTCCGGGCTTTGCGAACAAATACTCTCCGGGAATTTTTCCGGCTTGCATCGCCTCCATCGGCACATCCGATTCGTAGTGGCAATCCGTCAGCACGCGCGTCGCCACAAGCAAATCCCGCGCACGAATCAGGAAATCGAGGTCCGCATATTGCCTCACGCCCGGGTCGCCGTAGGCGCGCACCGAAAGCACCGGCCCTTTGACGATGATCGCTTCCACGCCGGCTGCCGCCAGATTGCCGAGCACCCGAAACATTTCCGCCGTCATGCCCAATGTGGACATCAGCTGTTCGCGATGCCGTTTCTGAAGCAGTGCGTCCACTTCTTCTGGCAGCGGCGCGCCGGTGGCCGCCGCCGCTCTCAGTTGCGAATCGAGTTGCGCAAGCACGCCGTGCTCTTCCGCAAGCGTAAGCAGCGCTTTCCAATTCGGTTTTTCGTGGAGCAGCGCACGGATCCGCTCCGGCCTCGCTTGCGGCGCGCAGCACTCCAGCAACAGCGGCCATTCCACCGCCAAAACCGTGTCGCCAAATGGACGCGCGTCTTCCAAAGTGTTCTCCGCATTTCTCGGCTCAGCGTCGAATGGCCGGGGCCGGGTTCCGCTCGCTCAGCGCGAATACCGGTCCGAAATCTCTCCCGCTTTGCGGAATGCGTCTTCCACCCGGGAAAAAGTATGCGGAAAATTTTCCGTGGCTTTGATCGCAATCTGTTCCAGCGGCGTCTTCCCGTCCATCGCCATCAATAACCATCGCTCCGCCAATCCGGCCTCGGAAAGCACCGGCACAAATTCAGCCGACCGTTTCCGCAACGACGCCGGCGACATGCCTCCGCCCTGAAACGTCGACTGCCGGTATTGCACGTTTTCCCGGCCCGCGCGCGCCGCCACTTCGAAATCCCACCGCCAGATATAATCCGATCCCACCAAATCCGCATGAAGTCCGGCGCGCACTTCTTCGTCCGCAAGCACTTCCACCGGCCTCCAAAGCGGCAGAAAAATCTGTCCGTAAACGCTTTCCTTGGTTCCCGGTTCGGTGCAGAATCCGACGTCGTCGTACAGCTTCGTCGCGAACCAAACCGTAAAGCCATGCACCGTTCCCGCTCGCTTCGTGCGGAATCGCAGCGTGGCCGACGCGCGCGGAGCCGCTTCGTTCGCATAATCCAGCACGTGCCACGCCTGCGGATCGGAAAGAAGTTGCCCCGGTTTGCATTGCCGCTTGTACATCGTGTTCAGCACGACCGGTATGGCGGCGTCCAGATCGAGCGCCGGCAAACTCTTCCAGGGCGCCACGATCCGCTCGTAATTGTCCGCCGCTTCCACCAGGGCCGCGAACAGCGTATCGCGTTCCGGAATCATCCGTCCGTTTTCGGCGAGGAATCTCTTTCGTGCATCGTTCAAGGTGTGAATCCCCTGCCCAAAAAGAGGCAGCGCTCCGCGAATGTCCGAAACGATCACGTTCACGCGTTCCGGCAAAAGGATCCGCCGCGAATCTCCGCGCAGGAATTCAATGCGGTCCGCCACGCCGTTGGCCTGGGCAAACTGCCTGCCAAATTCCACCACGCTGTCGGTATCGATCGCGTAGACTTTTTTCGCGCCGGCCTTGCACGCAAGCAGCGCGAACACTCCCGGCCCGCTGCCGATGTCCACCACGCTGTCGCCGGGTTTCACCGCCCGCGCAATCGCCTCGCAGTACGCGGGAAAGCGCACCGCGTCGCCCACCATTTCGCCAAATTCATCCAGGGAATACATTTTCGTTTTGCCGGCCGGTCATCGCGGATTGGAATTCCGAATGCCAAGTTCGCGCGTCCTTTTCGATCAATTCGCACAGTTCGCCGATCTTTGCGGCATCGCGATGCGGAATCGCGCGTTTGCAGGGAACGCGGCTCACAAACCGGCTGAGCAGCTCAAATTCCTCCGCCCGCTGCGCTTTCGTCAGCAGCGCATTCATATAGGTGTTTTGCACGAGAGCCAGCAGCGCTTCGCGCCCCGAAATCTCTTCGAGGCGCGGCGCGCGCGCATCCCCTGCCCGTTCGCCCAGCAGATAGACCGCACCGAGCCGCGCTTTTTTTTTCGCAAATCTCGCGCGCGCGCCATCGAGCGCCAGATATTTCTTGTTCCACGTCGGCGTCAGATTCGGCAACGCGTCCGCTGTTCCGAGCAGTTTCTCCACGGCATCCGGCCACAAGCACACGCGCGGATATCCCGGCTGCACGAAAAAATGGCCGCGATTCTCTTCAATCGCCGCAATATCCTCGCAAACCGCCGGCGCGCCGCGCAGCGCCAGTGCCGCCGCCGTGGTCGATTTTCCCGCGCCGGCGTCGCCGCAAATCGCCACCGCCACATCGCCCAGGCAGACCGCGCTCGCGTGCAGCGGCGTCACACCGCGCTTGCGCAGCACAAATCCCATCACCGGCCCCAATAGATAAGTCGCCAGATCCTCGATCGTCAGCGGTTCCGGACAATTTCCCCACACGCGTTCGCCGTTCGCGTCGACCACGAATTCCGTTCCGTCTCCGTACAGGAGCCGGTAAAAAGCTCCGCCTCCCAGCTCTTTCAAAAAAAAAGCCGGATCGGCGCATTCCGGCGCCGCGGGCAGTGAGTGCACCACTCGCGCCGGCAACTCGGCCGCTGCGATCATCCAATCAGGCTTCGATTTTGAGGTAAATACGACCGGCGTGAGCGCGGCTTTTCCGCGCGCTTCCCGCAATCCGGGAAGCTCTACGTCAGACCGCAAGGGCAAACCATAGGCGGTGTATTCGTGTTTCACAAGAGAGAAGGAGAGGTCTGGGATTCCCCGAAAGATTATGCTCCCGTACGCCGCATGTTCAATTTCGCGCCGCCATCAAGATGGCCGCGCGGGCCCTTGCTCTTCGTCATTTCCGTCAAGTCCCCATATACCTGCAACTTTGGGGCCTGATACACCTTTTTCGGCGGCACAGTTGCCGGCGATTCCATGCGAGGTCTCCCCTAACGACTGTACTGAATCCTTCTGGGCATTTCAACGCTTTTTAGCCATCTGTCTAAAGATACTGGCCTTAGCGCGGCGTACATCGATTCCCCGGTGCTTTGCAAAAGACACTCTTCCCAACGATTTTTGTCGATCAAATCGCCGAGCGGTGCGGCCAGTTCGCCAGCCGGCGCTGGATTCCACTGCCTTTCTTTGATGTGCAATTCCACCGGATCCGCCGCCAGCGGCGTCTTCGGTCGCTGCAAAGTTTCGTTTGGCAGTTCGCCGGCCATCGCCCGCCGGACCAACTGCTTGTCCATGCACCAGGGCATTGCCGGCAATCGAAGCAAGTATCGGACCATCCGCCGGTCGAGCAATGGCGCACGCACTTCCAGCGCCGCGCCGCTCCACTCTGCGTTTTCCCCATCCAAAATGTTCGGCCAGAATGGACCGGTAAGCATCGCGTAAGCGAAAGGATGCGTGGGATGCTCCGAAGTCGGCTTCTTCTGCAGTTCCGCAAATCGTTCCCGCAGATTCAGTCGAGTCACAAATTCATCCCGGCACCATTCAGGAAACGGAACCGGCGCGGAGCGCTCCCCAAATCGGTTGCGAATTCCCGAACGAATTCCCAATCCCAGAACCGGCAATCGTCGAGTCTTCCAAATGTGACTCGTCACCGCTCCAATCGCCGTGATCCATTTCCCTTTCTTCAAAAGGCGCCGCAGATACGGCCACGCCTGTCCGAGTAACACATCGTCGCCTCCATCGCCCGATAGCATCACGCGCGCCCGCTGTGCCGCCGCCCGATGGCACGCCACATGCACCGCCTGAAACGGTTCATGTCGAGGTTCGGGCATCGGAAATCCAGCCGCGTCCCAGCCCGAAAACGGCTCGCAATCGCCTCCATGCAGCAATTCGAACCGTATCTTCAAGTACTGCGCCACCTTGCGCGCTTCTTCTCCCTCCCGATCTTCGAACAAGGGCCGGTAATCGAGCGACAGCGCGGAAACGCTGCGCGTGCCGCCCGCCCTCGCGCAAATCCGTTTTGCTTCCGCCGCTACGGTCGTCGAATCGAGCCCTCCGCTCATGAACACAACGGTCTCTTCGCTCGCGAGCCGATCCTTCACCGCCTCGTGCAATATCTCTTTGTAGCGCTCTTCGTATTCTTCTTCGCGTTTGTAAAGGATCAACTCCTCGATTGGCAGTTGCGCCGCTCGCCGTACTTTCCTCTCCCCTTTGCAATATGCCAGCAGATGCCCGGGAGCCAGCTTCCGAATCTGCCGGTAAATCGTTCTCTCGCCATCGGGACACCATCCCTCCAGCAGATAATCCGCCAGAAAATGTTCGTCCAGCGATCCGTCGAAGCCGGCGGATTCTCGCAACGCATCCAGCGTATTGCTGAAGCAAAACGCTCCATTGCCCGCAAAATAAAAAAAAGGCTTGCTGCCGGTCAGATCGCGGAATCCCAGCAGCTTTTTATTCTTGCTGTCCCAGAGCGCGATCGAATAGTCGCCATCCAGCTCCGCCACGCCGCTTTCGCCGTACGCGTGAAAAACGTGAAGCACCAGTTCCTCGTCCGTCGTCGCACTTGGCAGTTTTTCGCCCCGTTGCGCAAACCGGCGGATCACTTCGTCGCGCCCGTCCAATCGCACATCTCCGAGCAGCCACACGCGGCCATCCAACGTACACGGCTGCGTGGACGCTTGTGGCGCCGGTCCCGTTTTCAGCAGGGAAAAACAGAAATGAACGTCGGGGTGATGCCAGACTTGGCGCGCATCCGGTCCGCGAAACGCGATCCTCGCCGCCATTTTTTCAATCTGGTGTGCATCCTCGGCCGCCGCTTCTCCGCCGCCTCCGGTGCGCACCATTCCAGCGTACCCGCTCATCGTTCCGCTCGTGGCGGCGCGGAAAACTCCGCTTCGAACGGCGCATAGTGATCGTGCAGCGCCTCCGTCTCATTCAGCGCCGCGCCGTTGCATTCCACCCATGCGTGCGCTTCGAATTGGGCCACATTTTTCTTCACGCCGATTCGAAGCTGCGCCGCAATTCCCTGCCGCGCCAGCAGATGCAGCAGCACCAGCGACTCTTCCAGGCAGGAAGGATTCCCGATTCCGTGCCGCGCCGCCGCGCGCACCATCCGCGCCGTCAGAGCCGCGCGCCGCGCCGATTCACCTTCACACAATGGTTTGGATTCTTTCCGAGGACCTTGCAACAACGCTCTTCGCGCCGCTTCAAATCCCTGCCGCTTCAATTTTCGCGCCACCCACGGCAGCAGCGCCGCCGCGCGAAAAAAAATCCCCCGCGCGGGCGCCTCCAACTCCCTAAACCGTCGAAGCCGTTCCCACATCGGCGGCTTGCAGCGACAACAGCCCGTTCTCCACGAGCCTTCCCAGCAGTTCCGTCAAATTGCTCCGCAACACTTCCGGCTGCGCGTCATATTCTTCCGTCAATTGCTGCAGCGCCGCGTCTATATTCGGCGCAGACGTCACCACTTGCCACATCCGCGTGCCCGTCTCATCCAGCCCAAAATACCGCTCCGTCTCCAGATTCAACAGCACGGACTCCCGGTCCATAAACCGCACCAGCACATGCTGCGGCACCACAACTCGATCTCCGAGTGTCACCATTTCCACTTCCGCCTCGCTTTCGGGGGCTGGCATACGCCAGCAGGCTGGGTCCCGCTCAACTCCCTCTTCGGACCCCTATTCTAATGCCTCTCCCCGCCTTCGGTCACCTCGCCACTTCCTTGCCACCTTGCACACTCTCTAACAACACACAATCTCCCAAGTTGTTTCTCTCACCCGGACGCGCTATAACTTCGCGGTGCCCGTTAGCGCCATCTCCCTGGAATCCCTCACCAAATTCTTCCCTCCCGCGCGCACCGGTTTTCGCGCCTTTCTCCAACCGTTCGAACGCCCCTCTCTTCCCGCCCTCCAGAATATCTCCTTCGAACTCCGCGACGCCGAATCCATCGCCCTTCTCGGCGCCAATGGCGCCGGCAAGTCCACCCTCCTCCGCATTCTCGCCACGCTTCTTCTCCCTACCTCCGGCCGCGCCACCATCGCCGGTCATGACGCGGTCTCGTCTCCCCGCGCCGTCCGCCGCTCGCTCGGCTACCACGCCGGCTCCGACCAGGGCTTCTACGCGCGCCTCACCGCACGCGAAAATCTTCTCTTCTTCGGCCGCCTCAATCGACTCTCCACATCCGCCGCCCGCGATCGCGTCTCCCAATTCGCCGCGCAATTCGAACTCGCCGAATCCCTCGATCGCCAGGTGCGCACTCTTTCTTCCGGCACCATCCAACGCCTCAGCCTCGCCCGCGCTCTCCTCCACTCCCCGCGCGTTCTACTTCTCGACGAACCCACTCGCAGCCTCGACGCCATCGCCGCCGCGTCTTTCCGACATTTCCTCAAATCCCACGTCCTTCGTCCCGGCAAAACCTCGCTTCTCTTCGCTTCTCACTCCCTCGCCGAAATCGAACTCCTCGCCGACCGGGTCGCCGTCCTCCAGCACGGCCGCCTCATCGCACTCGACACTCCCGCCGCTCTCCAGCGCCAGTCTTCCGCCTCCACTCTCGAAGAAGCCTTCTTCCGCCTCACCGGCCACCCGCACGAATCGCCCGCTCCCGAGCTTCGCTCATGATCTCCTTCCTTCGCGAACTCTGGCTCTTCTTCCTCCGCGACCTCTTCATCGCCAAATCCTATCGCAGTCCGTTCGTCATGGAAGTCGTGCAAGCCCTCTTCGGCACCGCCACCTTTTATTACGTCGCGCGCTTCGTCGAAAGCCCCCAGCTTCGCCAATCTCTTCCGCAAGCCGGCGGCTACTTCGCTTTCGCTCTCGTCGGTTTCGTTTTCCTCGATTACCTCAACGCCGCACTCGACACCTTCGATCGCAGCCTCGAAGAAGCGCGCGACTCCGGCACGCTCGAACACCTTCTCGTCACGCAAACCTCTCTCCCCGCCATCCTCGCCGGCTCCGCCCTCTATCCTTTCGTGGCCACCACGCTTCGCATCGCCGTTTACGTCGTCTGGGGCGCGCTCTTTTTCGGTTTCCCGCTCCATTCCGCCAACTGGTTCGCCGTCTTTCTCGTTCTCATCGTTTCGCTTCTCGCTTTTTCCGGTCTCGGCATTTTTTCCGCCAGCTACCTGCTTCTTTTCAAACGCGGCAATCCCGCCAAATGGTTCTTGCTCGGCATCTCCAGCATCGTCGGCGGAATGCTCTTCCCCGTTTCCATTCTTCCCGATTGGTTGCAGTTCATCGCTCGCCTCAATCCCATCACTTACGCGCTCGACGCCATGCGCGCTTCTCTTCTCGGTTCCATCCATCTTCGCGACATTCTCCATCCGCTCGCCATCCTGCTCCTCTTCGCCGCGATCCTCTTGCCGCTCAGCATGTTCGCCTTCGCCGCCGCTCTCCGCCGCACCAAATCCACCGGCACGCTCGCCCATCGCTAAGAAATTTCTCGCGCAAAAAAGAAGAACCGGCGCTTCGCCAAAGCGCCGGTTCTTCCCCATCAAGTTTTCTTTTCCTTACGGCTTCTTTTTCTTCTCGGTCACTCTCGTCGTGATGCCCGGCGCCATCTGTTGCAGCGCGTCCAAAGCGGCCTTCGATTCTTTCCCGTACGGTCCGTTCGGATCCAGCTCAATCGCGTGTTGGTACGCTTCCGCCGTCCCTGCCGGAATATCCGGCACGTCTTTGTCGCCCACCTTCTTGTACTTGATGTTCGCAACCAGCGCGCCACCCAGCAGGTACCAGCCAATCGCGCTCTTCGGGTCCAGTTCCGTCGACTTCTTCAGCGGCTCGACCGCTTCCGCATACTTGCCCGCGTTCGACAGAATGATTCCCGCGTTCCGCCACGCTTGCGCCGCATTCGCCGGATCGAGTTCCGCCGCTTTCTGGAACGACGCAATCGCGTCATCGCTCTTTCCCGCCCGGCCCTGAATGCCGCCCAAATTCAAATAAATCGGCGCCGTCGGCTTGATCTCCACTGCGGATTTGTACGCCGCAATCGCGTCGTCCGACCTGCCTGCCGCTTCATACGCATCGCCAAGCCGGCTCAAAATCAGCGGAAGATTCGAATCCTTCTCCGGCGCCGCCGCCTTCGAAGCTTCCAGTTCCGTCACCGCTTGCGTCGCCGTGTCCGTCAAGTCCTGCTTCAGCGCGTCCCTCTGCTCCGCGGGCGCTTTCGCCAGCGCCGCTTTCTTATCCTTCACCTGATCCAGCTTTGCCACGCCGGCATCGAAGTGCGCCTTCATTCCGCCCGCTTTTTTCAAATCTTCGGCTTGCTTCTTCACCGCCGCCGCGTATTCCGGATTCTTCTTCGCCACCAGCTCCAGCAAATTCAGCTCCGCTGTCACCGTGTCCGAGCCGGACACTTTCACCTGTCCCGCAACGTACGGAGTTTTCTGAAACGGCAGCATCACCGAAAGTTTGTAAATTCCCGCTTTCAATCCCGTGAACACATACTTGCCCGCATTGTCCGTCTTCGTATCCGTTTTGGCGCCCTGGTCGCCTTCAAGCGTTATCGTGGTGTCCGCCCACGGCTTTCCATCCAGGTCCAGCAACGTTCCCGCGATTCCTCCTTGTGCTTTCGCTCTCGGCGCCGCCACAAACAACAGGGCTGCGCCCACCATCGCCGCCAGCGCGCCTGTTCTCAGCCATGTCCTAGCCCATTGCTTCATGCTCGCTTCTCCTTTTTCCTGCACGCCGCCCTCGCGGCTTCTTTTTTTCACGGGGAGCCTCCTCCGGACATTTTGGAGGTGGCCTCAGGTTGCGCCCTATTATCATCTCATCCGCGCCGGATTCCAACCCCGCGCGTAGCGCCGCCTTGCATCTTGTAGAGGCCGCCTTCCAAGGCGGGCTCTTCCTCGCCTCCGCAAACGCCTTCAACGCCGTTGTAGGGGCCGGCTTCCGAGTCGGCCCTCGCTCCGCAACCCGATAACTCGTCCCGTCGCAACAATCGCCTCGCCGTCGCACGCCACGGCTTCCAATTCGGCCCTCTTCCTCGCGGATACCTACTCCGCAACCTTCCTCATCACATCCCGTTTATACGGAATCGGGTCCGCGCTTCCCGCTTCCGCAAACGCCTTCAATCGCAACAAACAACTGTCGCACACGCCGCACGCTTCCCGCTCGCTTTGATAGCACGACCAGGTCAGCTGCAGCGGCGCTCCCAGCTCAATGCCCTTCCGTATAATCTCCTTCTTCTTCATCGCGATCACCGGCGTCACAATTTCAATCTCCGTCTCCGGCCTCGTTCCCACTCGAATCAATTCCTGAAACACTTTGTAATATTCCGGCCGGCAATCCGGATAGCCCGAGCTGTCTTCCGCCACCGCGCCGATGTAAATATAATTCGCGCCAATCGCTTCCGCCCAGCTCACTCCCACCGAAAGAAAATGCGCGTTGCGAAACGGCACGTACGTCACCGGAATCGCGCTTCCCTCCGGTCCCGCTTTGTCCAATTCATTCTCCGGCACGGCAATCTTCGCGTCCGTCAGCGCCGATCCGCCAATCGCGCGAAAATGTTCCAGCCGCACCGTCAGCCGTTCGCGCACGCCATAAAAATCCGCGATTCCTTCAAACGCTTGCCGCTCTCTCGCTTCCGTCCTCTGTCCATACCCCGCGTGCAACAAAGCAATCTTGTCCGCCCCATGCCGCGCCCGCGCCATCGCCGTGCACACACACGAATCCATCCCCCCGCTCAACAACACCACCGCTTTTTCCGTCCGAACCATTCTCTTCTCTTCTTCTTCTCTTCTTCTCTTCTTCTTCTTTTCTTCTATTTTTTCTTTCTTCTCTTTTTTCTCTGTCTTCTCTTCCTTTTCTTCCTTCTCTGTGTCTTCCGTGTTCTATGTGGTTTATGTGTTTTCTTTATATTCTATGTTCTCAGTGCCCTCAATCCTCTCCGCGACCGCCGCGCAAATCCGTTCCCCCCGAACGGCCAAACGAGTCACCAGTCACCAATCACAAGTCACTAATCACCAGTCACCAGCCACTCCCTCACACGCCCTTCGTCGACGGATGCCACACAAACTTATGCAACTGCAATCCCAGTCTCACCGGCAATCCGTCCTCCAGCATCCATTCCACCAGTTGCCGCGGCTCCAGCCCCTTCCACTTCCCTTCCGGATCGTCAAACACCGGCGAAAACAAAACCTGTTTCACCTTTTCATTCAACTTGTGCTCCCGCGTAAACGCCCGCGCAAACTCATAATCCTTCCGCGACGAAATCACAAACTTGATTTCATCGTTCTCGCCCACCGCTTCCAGATTCTTCCTCTCAAACGTGTCCGCTTCTCCCGAATCCGGACATTTCACATCCACAATCTTGATCACCTCGCGCGGCAGCCGGCCCACAAACTTCTCTCCGCTCGTCTCGATCATCACCGTATATCCCGCCGCCACCAATCTTTCCGCCAGCGGATAAATCTCTTCCTGCAAAAGCGGCTCTCCCCCCGTCAACTCCACCAGCGGCACGACCTTCTTGCCCTTGTCGGGGCCGACTTCCGTGTCGCCCCGCTCCTCCCCGCGCGCCAACTCCTCCACCCGCGCCATCACCTCATCCACACTCATCTTCTTCCCGCCATGAAACGCGTACGCCGTGTCGCACCACGTACACCGCAAATTGCACCCCGTCAATCGCACAAACACACACGGCAAACCCGCCCGCGTCCCCTCGCCTTGAATGGATTTGAATATCTCCGTGATGAACATTTCGTCGCGTTTCCCGTTCGTTGTAGAGCCGTCCCTTTAGGGCGGCATCTTCGATCTCAATTTCCGCCCAACTCGCTCCGTTCTCCTCGGCTGTTGTAGGGGACACTTTCCGAAGCGGCCCTTCTTCGAACTTCCGGTCATCCTCCGAAGTATGCGCGGCGTCCCTTTAGGGCGGCATCTTCGATCGCTGCGCAAACGGGGCCGTATACGATTTAAGCAACCGCAGCCGCCCGGCAACTCGAAACCGCTTTCACGCCGTCGGCCTCACCACGCCGCTTCCTCCGGCCCCGACGGATTGGCGTGCGTTGTCATCCTGAGGGCCTACACAAAGATGCCTGAAGGACCTCAATCACAAGAGCTGCGCAACCACTCAGCTAAACTCTCTCGTTCTTCCGCCCGCTTCTCCCAATCCACCAAAATCCCACGACCAGCGCCGCTACCACCGCAACCAGCTTCCCGTACGGCGGCTCCAATCCCATCTCTCGCAAAACCAAAATATACCCAATCGCCACCAACGCCGTCGGTCCCAGCACAATCCAATACGCGCGATTCATCTTCTGGCGGCGATTTCAGATCGCCATCTCTTTCACGGCCGGTACACCGCACACGCCGTATCCGTCTCCCACACCACCGCTTCCACCAGCCGCGCCGCGGCCGGCATTTCCTTCAGTCGCGCCGCCATCTGCTCGTAAAAATACTTCGCCATGTTTTCCGCCGAAGGATTCACCGTCTTGAACGGCTCCAGATCGTTCAAAAACTGGTGATCGATCTCCGCGATGATTTCCCGCAGAGCGCGCTTCACGTGCGTAAAATCCACCAGCAATCCAATTCCATCGAGGTGCGGCCCTTCAATCGACACCTGCACGCGATAATTATGTCCATGCACGTTCTCGCACTTGCCCTTATACCCGCGCAGCGCGTGACCCGACGAAAACGTCTCTTCCACACTTACTCGAAACATTCTTTCTCTTTCTAGTCAAAAACTTGCGAGCCTGTGTTCTCCAACTCCACTACTCCGGCAGCCTGTCATTTCGAGCGGAACAAGCCGGCGATTTTTCCTTTCCGATTCCTTCCGAGGAATCGGCCGGCTTGCGCAATGAGAAATCTCACTTCGATATCAGCTTGTACCACGGACCGACGAGGCGTCGCCATCAACCGCCCATAAATCGCGCCACGTCGGACAATTCCTGCGTCTTCCGGTACGCCGGCAGCGACCCCAGGAAAATTTTACCATACGCCATCCGCTGTATCCGCGTATCGAGCAGCGCCAGAATTCCTCGGTCCGTCTTCGTCCGAATCAGCCGTCCAAACCCCTGTTTCAGCGCCAGCACCGCCTGCGGCACCTGATATTCCGCAAACGCGTTTCGTCCGTCCTCTTGCAGCGCCTTCACTCTCGCCGCCACAATCGGATCGCTCGGCACGGCGAACGGCAGTTTGTCCACGATCACGCACGAAAGCTGTTCGCCCGGCACGTCCACGCCCTGCCAGAAGCTCGCCGTCGCAAACAGCACCGCGCCATCCGTATTCTTGAATCGCTCGAGCAGCACCGACCGCGGCGCCGTTCCTTGCAGCAGCAGCGGAAACTCCACGCGCGTCCGGATTCGCTCGTACAAATCGTTCATTTGCGCGTAGCTCGTAAACAGACAAAACGCGCGCCCTTGGCTCAGCTCCAGCAACTCGGTAATTTCGTCCGCCGCTTTGCCCGCAAATCCCGCGTCGCGCACGTCCGGCATCTTCTTCGGCAAATACAGCAGCGCCTGCTCGCCGTAATCGAACTCTGGCGGCAAGGCTTTTTCTTTCGCGTGGTCGAGCCCCAGTCTTTGCCGGATGTAGTCGAATCGTCCCGCCACCGTCAGCGTCGCCGACGTCAAAATCGCCGTATCGAACTGTTCGAACAGCCGCTCGCGCAGAATTTGGCTCACGTCGATCGGCGTCGCCGCCAGAAACACCCCCTTGTTCCGCCGTTCGAACCAGTACACAAAATTCCCTTCATTCGATTCGAACAGGAACGTCATCTCTTGCCGCAATTCGAAACTCCGCCGCGACAATCGCAGCAGCTCTTCCGGCTTTTGCGCCGCCGCCGCGAATTCCGTCTCCAGCCCCTTCAGCGCCTGCGCCAGTTCGTCGTACGCTTCGCGATTCTGCTCCAGAAACGCCGCGCGCTCGCCTCGCGTAAACGGAAATCTTCCGTCTTTCAAAGGAAACGCTTCGAAAAACACGCGGCTCCGTTCGCGAATCCGCTGCGTCCTCCGCAATAGCGCCGGCGTGCCTAAATGCAGCAAACGCAGCGCGATGTCCGCGTCTCGCGCCAGTTCTTCAAAACGGAAATTCGAAATCTGCCTTCCAAAATAATCGCTCGCCACATCTTCGATCTCGTGCGCTTCGTCGAACACCACCGCCGAATATTCCGGCAAAATGCTGCCGAAATCGTCCTGCTTCAGCGCCAGGTCCGCGAAAAACAGGTGATGATTCACGATGATCAAATCCGCTTCCGCCGCCCGTTTGTGCATCTGCGTCAAAAAACATTCCGAGAAATTCGCGCACTTCTGCCCGGTGCAGGTTTCCCGCCGCGCGTCCAGCCGCGGCCACAATTCCGAATCGTCCGTCAAAAACGTCAGCTCCGCCCGGTCGCCCGTCTCCGTGAATTTGCTCCAGTCGCGAATCTGACGGAACGCATCCATCTCTTCCATCCCGCGCAGCATCGGCTGATCCGCCATCTGGTGCAGCTTGGCTTTGCATAAAAAATTCGAGCGCCCCTTCATCACCGCCACTTTCAGATTCGGCGCAAAATATTTCTGCAAAAATGGCACGTCCTTTTGGTACAGCTGCTCTTGCAGCGATTTCGTCGCCGTCGAAATCACCACGCGCCGCCCGCTCGAAATCGCCGGCAGAAGATACGCCAGCGTTTTCCCCGTTCCCGTTCCCGCTTCCACAATCGCGTGCCGGTGCGATTGAAACGCTTCGTGCACCATTTCCGCCATTTCAAGCTGCGCCGGCCGGTGTTCGTATCCCGCCGTCATGCACCGTTCGAGCAGTCCGCCCGGCCCAAACACCTCCTGCATGCTCGGCGTTTGCACCACCTCTTGCGGTTTTTCGCGGGCCTCTTCTCTCTCGTGCTCGGCAATCTCATCTTCGTGCACATCCCGCGCCGAGCGCACAATGTCCTCGTCCTCCAGCGGCACGTAGGCACGTTCGCTCGTGCCTTCGATTGCCGGCGCATTCTTCGCAACTTTTTTTGCGCTCTTTATACCCTTGGCCAAGTGCCCCTCTGCCCTTTCTCGCGGCAAACTATCCCGTCAACTTATCACAGCACCCTGCAGTCGCCCCAACCGACCGACCGTTAACACTTGGGCAAAGCCACGCTCTTTGCCCGCCGCACGCCATTCCGGGGCGGTAAAGTGGATTGGTACGACGATTTACATAGTTCGGTTGCGGATGCTCAAGCATGCCGCACCGCAATCCTCTTCCTACTGGCACGGGGTGTCACATGAAGCGATTCTCTCTCGGATTCACCATCTTGCTCGTTCTGGCCGTCTTTTCGTTGAATTCCTGCAGCGGGCTACCGCAGACAAACGGAACGACGCCTCCTGGCACGGCCAACTTGACTCTCACCGTCACCGACGCTCCCCCTGCCGGCGTCTCTTTCCTCAGTTTCAATGTGCCAGTCACTTCCGTCTCTCTCACTTCCAGCACCGGCGCCGTCGTTAATGTCGTCTCGCCTGCGACACCCATCGTGCTGGACATGGTTCGCCTTCAGAGCGACTCCGCGGCTTTGGGCACGTTCAAAATTCCGTCGGACACCTACACCAAACTCACCGTTTCGCTCGGCGTGGTTAACGCAACGTTTGCAAATACGACCGGCGCCACCATCGGTACTTGCGCCGCCGGCGCCGTATGCTCGCTCAATTCCGGCACGCCACCAGCGCAAATCGTTACCTTTGCTTCTCCTATTGTCGTCGCGGGCAACGCCAGCGAGGGCCTGAACCTCGATTTTAATCTCAACAATGCCGTCACCACCGCCAACGGAATCACGATCGACTTCACGCAGACCAACATTCTTACGATTCCCAATGCGCCCGTAACCACTGGCAATCTAAACGCCATCGAAGATTTCACCGGCGTCGTCACCGCCTTTACCAACAACAACGTCACGATTACTTCCGGCACGCGCGGCACTTTGACCGGCGCCGTGAATTCTTCCACCACTTACAACGGAATCGAGCAGGGCGCAAATCCGGCATGCACCGGAAATCCGAATGCCGCGTGCCTCGCCGTAAACAAGACGGTAAGCGTCGACGCCACGCTCTCCGCGGCTGGCGTCGTCACCATCACCGAAGTCGATTTTCTCGACACGCCGTTCATCGACGAAATCGAAGGCGTTATCTTCCCGACCTCGACCGCCGGTACTTATAACTTAATCGTTTCCGATAAAGTAAATGCAACTAACAATTCGCTGCTCAACGCCGTCAGCGCCGGCGCGAGAATCGCCGTCACCCTCGACACTTCCGTGGAATTCGATGTCGACACGCGAAATCTTCTCGCTTCCGTTCCGGCGGGTTTCACTTCCAACACCGACATTTTTCCGGGACAGGAAGTGATGGTCCACGTGAAAACGGCCACTTCGGGAACCCTGCTCAATGTCCTCACCGACCGAATTGTGCTGCGGTATACGCGCACGACCGGTACAGTGAACACCGTCAGCGCCACGACCTTCAGTGTGAATAATCTTCCGCCATTCCTCGGCAACAACTTTACCGTGGCGCCTTCCGTACAGACCTTTTCCGGTGTGACCACGTTCGACGGCTTTACCACCCTCAGCGATCTGGCCACTGGCAATCCAACCGTCTCATTCCGGGCCCTGTACCTAAATCCGAACACAGCGCCAAATGGCGTGCCGTTCGACGCGGCGAAAGTCCGCAAACACTAAAAGTTTTTTCCGCCTCCGCGAAAGGCGCGGGCTCCCCGAGAAATTGGGGAGCCCGCTTTTTTTTGAACTCGTAACTAGGCGGCGAAAGGCGGCGGTATCGGGATGCTTGGAGTCGTTGCCAGGCGCCGGTACAGGGTGAGTGCGATCGCGCCGAATCCCCAAGTCATCAGGACGAGCTTGAAGATCAACTCCACAATTCCGACGTAGTGAACGATGGGCACAATCACGCCGACAATCGCCATGCCGAGGGCCATTCTGCCGACGCGGCCCCATTTATCGTCCGTCGGCCCCAGAATCCAGCGGCCGAGCAGGCCGCCGATAACGATTTGCGCGGAAAACAACAGGGCCAGCCACAACATGAATCCCAGGATGCCGAGCGGAATTCCGACAAACGTTACGCACGCGATGGCGGCCGCAATCGGAGCGCTGATGCCGACGAGGAGGCCGAGGCCGAGCGAAGCGCCGACGTTTTCGGCGGATTTGACGCAATCCGAGGAAAAATGCGGCATGAGGACGAACAGCACGAGGCCGTACAAAATAAAAGCGGAACTCCAGAGCAGGCGCCACAAATAGTAGTGCCCTCCGCGGCTGTGGTCCTCGTTCTTCTCGATGTGTTCGTAAGCGACCGCGGACGCCAACCTGGCTTGCGCGGAAACTTCGGGTGGCTTCGCGCCATCGAAACGAATTGGCCCGCCGACCTGGGCGGTACTTTCGATCGTAAAAACCTCGGCGCGAAGACGAATGTCTCCCTGGACCTGGCCGCGCAAATCGAGGCGCTGATTCATCGCCAGAACGTCGTGGCCGATTTGACCGTCCAACAAAAACTGATCGGCGAAGCAGGTGACGCTGCGATTTACTTTTCCCGTTTTATCGAGCTTGAGTTCCTGGGAGAAGCTGGTGAGGCTGCGCCCGATCGTTCCACTCATCGTCAAATTGTTGGTGAACGAGCGAACGTTGCCGTCGACTTGGCCGGTCACGCGGACGTCGTGGGCGAAAACGATCACGTCGCCGAGCACGTGGCCGGTGACGTCGAGCGAGCGGCCGAAGGCATACACGTCGCCTTCGACCGTGCCATCGACGCTCAGCCGGTCGCCGCTCAGGAAAACGTCGCTTTTGATGACTTCGGCCGCGGTGACTTCCGCATTTTGGCCGTTGCGGAATTCCGTGGCGGAAGCGCCGGCCGGCAGCAACAGGACGGCGCAGATTCCCGTGAGCATCATGGCCAACATGGAGCCGCGCCGCAGCCTGCGGCGCAAAACCATTGCGGTAAAAGTTCCGAGCGTTACCAGCGCCAACACTTCCACCAATGAAATCATCGATTGCCATCCTTTCCAGAAGGCGCCCTGGAAAATTAAAAGCCCGAGCAAATTGGTACCGCCGAAGCCCGCGTCTTGCAGACGATTCTGCACGGGTTCGATATAACTTGTGTACAACGCATACACTCCGGTGGCGGCGAGGCCGAACGTCACCATCCAGATCCATTGCAAGGAGCGGCGGGCGGCTTGCTCGAATTTGGCGAGGCGCGCGGGGAGCGGCTCTTCTTCTTCGAGCATGGCGCGGGTGAGCAAACGCGATTCGCGATCGAGCGCGCGAAGGAGCAAACGGCAGGAACCGCACACCGCGGTGTGCGCGGACACTTCCGCCGCACGCGCTCGGTCGAGTTGCCGCTCGAGATAGAGCAGAATCGTCATTTCATCGAGATGCGGCGTTCCCGTGTTTTGCAAATTGGTTCCTGGCGGCGAGCTCATCCCGCACCCCCGACGGCCAGCGTACCCAAACCTTCGAGCGCTTGCCGAAGCTCATGCCGAGCGCGCAAGAGAACGACGCCCACAAAGGCGCGCCGTACGCCGAGCTCGTCGGCAATTTCGTCGTAACTCATATCCGAGTAATAGCGCATGACCAGCGCCATACGCGCGCGCGAAGGCAATTTGTCAAGGGCCTTGCGCACTTCCTCGCTCGTCCGCTGCTCGATCAATTGCTCGAGCTGATTCGCATCAGGGTGTTCGAGCGGCAACGAATCCACATCTTCGGTTTCTTTATCCTGCCGGATTTTGCGGCGACGAAGCAAATCCCAGCAATGGTTCGCCGCGACTTTGTACAGCCACGAGGTGAAGGGCCGCGTCGAATCGTATTGGTGGAGCTTGTCGTGTACTTTCATAAAAACTTCCGTGGTGGCGTCTTCCGCATCTTCGCGGGTGGGAAGCGCCCGGCGGCAAAAGCGGAAAATGGCCGGGGCAAATTCGCGATAGAGGTCACCCCAGGCCTCCTCGTCCCCTGCCCGGGCCCGGGCGATTGCCTCCGTCGACTGGGTTGTTCCCGGCGCGCTCATCCGGCCTGGTCTCGGTGCTTCCATAAACTAGTACGCAGCCAATCCCGCAAAAATTGCACCCTGCCGGGCGAAGGAGCCCTTGGCGGGGTGTGAATGGTTGCGGCGTGTGTCGAGCACTCTATCACTAGAGGGCGTGGATTGCGGCGCGGCGGAGACGCGCCCGCGGCCAAGGGCAAGATGGGCTTGGGCGAAAAAAAGATGGGTCGAGGGGTGGTTAACAGAACTAGGCCCCCTCGGGCACTTTTGCGTAAGTGCGGAATACAAAGGACTTAAAGGCATTTGTTTGCATACACTTCTGTAAGTGTTGATTACAGAGGACTTAAGGGAGCTTTTAATTTGAGGCGGAAAAGTGGGAAGTGCCGCGAGGCTAACCAGGAGGGGCCGACTAACCACAGGGTATAGTACCACGAGTATAAACAGAAAGCAAGCGAAAAATTGCCGTTTGGCAATGGTTTTACTGGCGGGGCAGTCCGCACCGTCAATGGAACAACGTCTTGACCATCAACAGCCACGCTGCGTGAGGCGCTTCTCGTTGCATTGCGAGAGCTTGCCGCAGGCTTACTCAGACGGCTGAGTGCAGTTGGATTGCATAACAATGCCGGCGCTGCGAGAAGAAATGAGCCGGTTAGATTGAGTTGGGCCGACTAGAAGCTAGCTCATAAATCGCCGAGCAATACGGAAGTTGTTTCTTCAGGGGCTAAAGCCCTGCTTTTCCTCGCTTCATCGTGGGGGCTATGAGCCCCCACCTCCTGAAGAACCCACGTCGTAAAGGCTAAACCTCCTAAAGCCACCACGTCCTAAAGTACCCACTTCTTAAAGCCTGCACCCCTTAAACCCCCACGTCCTAAAGAACCATTTATGAGACGACTTCTATACGGCGGTCCAACAAACGCTGACTGGCCTGCGGCGCTCGTGATCGGTTATTTGCCGAAGACCAGGACGTGGAAGCTGCCGGGAATGGGCGTTGGGTTGGGGTGTGGATGCTCGGTGGTGGGAGCGGGAGCGGGACCGAAGTCCACGGTGGAGAGGAAGAGATTGTGGGTCTTGGTGTCGAGGCCCATGGTTTTGGCGCCGAATTCGGTTTTGACGGTTTCGGCTTCGCTGAATTTGTCGGGCGAGTCTTCGTGGAAGATGTGGACCATGCCGTCGCGAGTGGAGACGAAGATGAGGCCGGTTTCGGGTTCGAAGGCGGCGGCGTCTGCGCCGGCGGAGATGGGAAAGGAGGAAAGGACTTTACCGCTGTCGGAATCGAGGACGACGAGCTTTTGCGGATTGCGGCCGGCGCTGAAGAGGCGGTGATGCTCGACGTCGATGGCGAGAGCGGTGGGCGTGCCGGCGGGGGCGAGGGGCCAGCGGGATTTGATTTTCAGGGTGTTCGAATCGATGGCGACGACTTCGGCTTTGTCTTCGATATTGACGAAGACGGTGCCTTTGCCGTCGGCGACGGCAAATTCGGGGCCGCCACCGAGATTGATGGTTCCGACGGCCGCGCCCGTCTTGGCGTCGATGACGGTCGCGCTTTTGGGATCGCCGTTCATGACGAAGATGCGCTTGGAGGCGGGATCGTAAAGGATGGAGTCGGCGTCCTGATCGGCTTTGGCTTCGCCGGTGATTTTGAGGGTTTGGAGATCGAAGATGATGACTTTGGCTTGCGCGCCGTCGGTGATGAAACCTTTGCCGAATTCGGGGGCGACGGCGACGCCGTGATCCTGCTTGAGGCCGGTGATGTTGCCGATGGTCTTGCCGGAATCCGCGTCGAGGACGATGATTTCGGTGCCGTGAGAGACGTACACGCGGCGGGCGGCGGAATCGATGGAGACGTAATCAAAGTATTCGCGCGTGGCGCCGGGAGCGGCGGGGAAAGGATATTTTTTGAGAAGGTGATAGCCGGGAGCGGCGGCGAGAGACAAAGTGATTGCGCCGAGCGCGATTGCGAGTGCGGTGGCGGCGGGACGTGCGAAACGATGAAGATTCATGCGATTCCTCCGATACGATTGAGACGTTACTGAAAGCGTTTTATTTGCGCCTGCTTGATCCGGTTCAGGCGGACGGGCTGCCTGGCGGGATTAAGCTATCGCATCGAATGTAAACCGGAGATAAATTGCGGTATTTGTTCTAGAGGCCTACCTTAGCGGTCATTGTGTTAATGTCCCACGTAGCGGAGGCCCGGTGGATGCATTCGAGCAAGTAGTTAGTGAAATTCTATTGTTTGAAGGCTATTGGGTCCGCACCTCTGTTAAGGTCGAGCTAACTCCGAGGGATAAACGGGCAATCGGTCG
Organism: Candidatus Acidiferrum sp.; assembly: GCA_035310365.1. Taxonomy (GTDB): domain Bacteria; phylum Acidobacteriota; class Terriglobia; order Acidiferrales; family UBA7541; genus Acidiferrum. The sequence continues at coordinate 32,949 of DATGEI010000017.1, read as the reverse complement.
GCCGAATGCGCCTCGATGGGAACTCGATATCGTTGCCTATAACGTGCGAGACAATCTCTTGCGAGTGGTTGAGTGTAAGGGCTATCTCTATTCCCGTGGAGTGACGTTTGCTTCGCTCGATGGAACTAGTGAAGGTTCCGCCAAACGATTTAAGCTCTTCGTTGATTCACATTTGCGGAAAGTCGTTTTCGGAAGGCTGTGTAAACAGTTCACCAAATCAGGCGCGTGTCGCCCAAAACCTCGCGTAAAGCTATGCCTGGCTTGTGGTCATATCGCAACGGATCATGACCGCGAAAAGTTAAAGAATCACTTTACGAAGAGAGGCTGGGAATTGCTGGACGAGCGATGGCTCAAGGGTAAGCTCTACGAAATGGCTGAAAATTGCTACGAAAACAAAGTACCTATAGTTGTGACCAAACTAGTTGAGGATCAAGAAGTAGGAAACTTTTGCGGAAAGAAAAAGATGACGTTAAGCTCCCGTAGCTAGAAGGTGCGGTAAGGCTATAATTCTGTTCATGGCACAAGACCAAGAGACGATCGACAAGTGGAGCGGATCGGCACCTTATTGGGAGAAGCATCGGGAGAATATCCGGGAGATGTTTGCGCCGATCACCGAAGGGCTGGTGGCGGACGCGCACGTTGCGCGCGGGATGACGGTGCTGGACGTGGCGACAGGGCCGGGAGAACCGGCGCTGAGCGTTGCCGCGATGGTTGGGCAAAGCGGCAAGGTTTGCGGGATCGATCCGGTGGCGGGAATGGTGGAGGCGGCGCGACGGGCGGCGAGCCGGCTGGGGCTCGAAAATGCGAAGTTTGAAGTGGCGGCGGCGGACGAGCTGCCGTTTGCGGACGATGCGTTTGATGCGGTGATCAGCCGGTTTGGCGTGATGTTTTTTCCTTCGCCGGCGGATGGAGTGCGCGAGATGCTGCGCGTGCTGAAGCCGGGAAGAAAACTGGCGCTGGCAGTGTGGCATTTTGCGGAGAGGAATCCGTTTCACACTTCGATGGCGCGGGTGATGGACCAATTTGTTCCGTCGGCGCCGGTGGAGCCGGACGCACCGGACGCGTTTCGGTTTGCGGCGCGGGGAAAATTGCTGAAGATTTTTGGCGAGGCAGGCGTGGCCGAGCCGACGGAGAGATTGTTGCAATGCAGGATCGAATCGGCGGTGGCGCTGGAGGAATTTTTGACGCTGCGGCTGGAGATGTCCGAAGCGTTGCGTAAGAAGGTTTCGCAACTTTCCAGGGAACAAATTGCGGAAATGCGGCGGCTGGCGCTGGCGTCGATGGGAGAATATGCGACGGAGCGGGGGTTGAGTTTTCCGGCGGAGATTTTGATTGTGAGCGGGACGAAGGGCGCGTAGAGGTTTGCGGCGGCGCGGCAGGGCACGGCACGGCACGATTCGAAACGGCCCGCTTCGGAAAGCGGGCCCTACAACGGCGGGGCCGTACAACGACGGGGCTTAGCTTCGACAAGCGAAGTCCACGGCGGCCCGCTTCGGAAAGCGGGCCCTACAAGGGCGGTACCGTACAACGGCGTGGCCGTACAATAGCAGGGCCGTACAACGTTAGGGCCCTTTAATAGCGGGGCTGCGCTTCGACAAGCGGACTCTAGACACGGTACACTGGAAGATTCCGATCGTGCCGCTGAGGCGATCTGTGTGCTCGCGGACAATTCTATGGCGCAAAAACTTCCATCGCTCGTGATTGTGGGAAGGCCGAATGTGGGCAAGTCCACGCTGTTTAACCGGCTGACGGGCACGCGGCGCTCGATTGTGACGAACGAGCCGGGGATTACGCGCGACCGGATTTATGGCCGGGCGGAATGGCGGGGGCGCGCGATTGAGATTGTGGATACGGGCGGAATACTGCCGGACGACAAGGCGCTGATTCCGACGGAGATTTTTCGGCAGGCGCACGTGGCGATTGAGAAAGCGGCGCTGCTGGTGCTGGTGGTGGATTCGCAAAGCGGGATTACGCCGCTCGATCAGGAGCTGGCGCGGCTGATGCGCAACACGGGGAAGCCGTTTGTGATTGCCGTGAACAAAGTGGACGTGCCATCGCAGGAATCGCTGGCGGGAGAATTTCATTCGTTTGGCGTGCCGGTGTTTCCGATTGCGGCGGAGCACGGCGCGGGAATTGACGATTTGCTGGATGCGGCGCTGGAGCGGATGAAATCGGGCGACGCAAATGAGGAAGTGGACACGAAACCAGAGGCGACGGAGCTGGCGATAATTGGGCGGCCGAACGTGGGAAAATCCACGCTGCTGAACCGGATGGCGGGGGAAGAACGATCGATTGTCTCGCCGATTCCGGGGACGACGATGGATTCGGTGGATACGGACGTGAAGCACGACGGGCGATTTTACCGGTTTGTGGACACGGCGGGAATCCGGCGCAAAGGCAAGACGAAGCTGGTGGCGGAAAAATTGAGCGTGGTGATGGCGAAGCGTGGCCTCGAGCGCGCGGACGTGGCGCTGCTGGTGGTGGACGGCGAGCAGGGCGTGACGCAGGGCGACGCGACGATTGCGATGTATGCGGAGCAGTCGGGGCGAAGCGTGATCATCGTTGTGAACAAATGGGATTTGGCGGTTGAGGCGGCGCAAAAGGCGGCGGACCGCGATTCGGCGTCGGCGCGGGGCAAGGCGAAGCGAGCGGCGAATTTGAATCCGCCGGTCGAGAAAGTGGATCGGGGGAAATTGCTTGGCGAGTATGAGGAACTCGTTCACAAGAAATTGAAGTTTGTCAGCTATGCGCCGGTTATTTTTTTATCGGCAAAGACGGGAGACCGGGCGCAGAAACTTTATCCGCTGATTGACGAAGTGGCGGCGGCGCGGAAGAAAAAAATTGCGACGCCGGAACTGAATCGCTGGCTGAAGTCGATTGATTTGCAGCGCGGGACGACGCCGAAATCGCGGCCGGTGCGGATTTATTACATTACGCAGGCGAAGACTTCGCCGCCGACGTTTGTGATTTTTACGAATCAGAAGACGCCGCTGCATTTCAGTTTTCAGAGATTTCTGGAAAATCAGCTGCGCGAGGAATTTGGATTTATTGGGACGCCGCTGCGGTTTGTCCAGAGGTTGCGGAAGGCGGAGCGGGATACGCGCGGGGTGCGGGAAGAAGACTAAAGGCGCTTGGTGTGGCGGTGTAAGTGCAACGGAAAAGTCCGCGTCGCGGATAAACCGCTAAGGCGGCCCGGGCCGCCGCACTCCAAAAGCGCCCGCCTCGGAAGGCGGCCGCTACAACAGCGCGACACGAACTGGTAGAATTTGCCTGTCCCCCTTTGCAGGAAACGGAAAAAATGGCTGGCAACGGCGCGGCGGCGCAAACCGAAAAAGAATTTTATCGCATCGGCGACGTGAGCAAGATCGCGGCGCTGAAACCGTTTGTGTTGCGGTATTGGGAAACGGAATTTCCGATGCTGCAACCGATCAAGAGTGCGAGCGGGCACCGGCTATATCGACAGGAAGATGTGGATATGGTCCTGAAGATCAAACGGTTGCTGTACGACGAGGGATTTACGATTGCGGGGGCGCGGCGGCATTTGCGCGATGGCGGCGGAGCGGATGCCGAGGCGGCCGCGGTGATTCCACCGGGGCACGGCGCGACGCAGTTGTTGAACAGAAAAATGCTTTTGGATTTGCGCGATTCGTTGCGCGCTTTCTTGACCCTGCTCGAACGCAGGTGATAGCCTTGGAGGAGTCGCGTCGCACTTCCCCTTTGCAAATTTCGCGCGGCTTGCTGGAATGTCGGGGCGTAGCGCAGCCTGGTAGCGCGCACGCTTGGGGTGCGTGAGGTCCCCGGTTCAAATCCGGGCGCCCCGACCAAATTCTTCCTGGTTAGAACCTGCCAGAAGTGATCCGAGTTTTCAGTTCACAGTAAAACCAACAGCGGGCGGCGTTTCGTTTTTGGCCGATTTTTTTGGTGACACGCATCGCTTTGGGATTTGGCGGAGGACATTGCGCTAAACTTGGAGCATGCCGCATATATTGCTGACGAATGACGATGGGTACGACGCGCCGGGATTGAAGGCGTTGGCGGAGGCGCTGGAAGATTTTGCGACGGTGAGTATTGTGGCGCCGAATGGAGAGAAGAGCGGGGCGGCGCAATCGTTGACGCTGCGGCAGCCGATTGTTTGCCATGCGAAAGGCGAACGGCACTGGGCGGTGGATGGAACGCCGGCGGATGCGGTGATCGTGGCGCTGCATAAATTGTTGGCGGAAAAACCGGATTTGGTGATTTCCGGAATCAATCATGGCGCGAACATGGGTGAAAACGTGTATTACTCCGGGACGGTGGGGGCGGCGCGGGAAGCGGCGCTGCACCATATTCCGTCGGTGGCGATGTCGCTTTGCGCGAGGAAAGACACGCAGAATTTTTTGAACGCGGCGCGGATTGCGCGAAGCGCGGCGGAAATTATTTTGAAAGAAGGATTGCCGGACCAGGTGCTGCTGAATATAAATGTGCCGGAGCCGTGGAAGGGCGGCGTGCGGTTCACGCGGCAATCGAAAAAGATTACGCGGAATCAACTTTCGGAGGGAAAAGATCCGAAGGGGCGGACGTACTACTGGATTTTCGAGCAGAAGATTGAAAAAGACGTGGAGCCGGATACGGATTACGCGGCGGTGTTTGCGGGCGAGGTGAGCGTGACGCCGCTGCACCTGGACCCGACGCATGATGAATCGTTGAATCATTTGTCGCACTGGGCGAAGACGCTGGCGGAGGCGTGGAAGAAGTGAACATGCTCGCGCTGGAAAGTTCAAAAGCGGATTCCTCGCTGCGCTCGGAATGACGGATTAGGTGGTGTGAAGATGCTCGGTGGCACGTTTTCCAAATCATGAAAACTTATGACGTGGCGGTGATTGGGGCGGGCGTGTTTGGCGCGTGGACGGCGCTCGAATTGGCGCGGCGCGGAAAGAGCGTTGTGTTGGTGGAAGCGTATGGCGCGGGACACTCGCGGTCGAGTTCGGGCGATGAATCGCGGATCATTCGAATGGGATACGGGAAGGATGAGATTTATACGCGATGGTCGCAGCGATCGCTGGCGAAGTGGAAAGAACTTTTTGCGGCGAACGGATTGTCACTGTTTCATGAGACGGGCGTATTGTGGCTGGCGGGGGAAGAGGAAACGCGGCTGAAGGAAACACGAGCGACGCTCTCGCGGTGCGAGGTGGCGTTTGAGGATTTGGATTTGGCGGCGCTGCGAGCGCGCTTTCCGCAGATTGGGCTGGATGGAATTGGGAGCGCGATTTTGGAGCCGAAGAGCGGTGTGTTGATCGCGCGGCGAGCGGTGGCGGCGACGGTGGCGGAGGCGGTGCGGCTGGGCGTGAGGTATCAGCATGCGCTTGTGGAGCAGCCGAAGGCGAAAGGACCGCTGCGCGCGATTAGGACGAAGAGTGGGGAAGAGATTTCGGCGGGACAATTTGTGTTTGCGTGCGGGGCGTGGCTCGGGAAACTTTTTCCGGAAATTGTGGGAACAAGACTTTTTGTGACGCGACAGGAAGTTTTTTATTTCGGATTGCCGGCGGGCGATGCGCGTTTTGCGGCGCCGGCGCTGCCGACGTTTCTTTTTCAGAATGACGAGAGCTATGGAATGCCGGACATCGAGAGCCGCGGATTGAAAATTGCGCTGGATGCGCATGGAGGTACGGTTGATCCGGACACGCAATCGCGCGTGGTGCCGGAAGAATCGGCGCGCGCGATGCGAGAATACGTTGCAAGGCGATTCCCTGCCCTTCGCGACGCGCCGATTGCGGAGACGAGGGTGTGCCAGTACGAAAATAGTTCGAATGGAGATTTTTTGATCGACCGTCATCCGGAGATGGAGAATGTGTGGTTTGCGGGCGGCGGGTCGGGACATGGGTTTAAACATGGGCCGGCGGTGGGGGAATACGTTGCGGGCCGGCTACTGAGAGAAAGTCCCGCAGAGCCGCGCTTCTCGCTTGCGACGAAGGGAACGGTGCAGCACCGCGCGGTTTTCTAGTTCCCCGAACCCTTGAACTTTTCGGACGCACTGGTGTCTAAACAAGGGTGACGACGGATAGTGGGAAGACCTTCGGGCTGCGCAAACTCTTTCGCTATACCTTGAAATTCGCCGCTGCAATCCTACTGGTGCTGGCATTATTCATTGTTTCGTATGACGTCGCTGTCTATTGGGAGGCCAGGCGCTTACTTACAGACGTGAGCAAGATAGAACCGGGGAAGACTTCAGTAGAAACCGTTATCTCGCTCGCGATGCGACGCGGCGGTATAGCGAACGTGAAATTCAGCGACGGACGGCCAATCATCGATCCGTCTGTGAATTATCAATATGTTTCCTTTGACCGCTGCAAGAGCGATGGTTGCATTATTTCGATTCCCGCGCCGAGTGCCTATCATCTTTCCCCATTGTGGCTTATTTATGAGCATCCAAAGCTATTCAGCTGGCTGCCCGTATGGAGGATTTACACTATGCGGATAGTCCGGCTAATTATCCCTTTAACAGCGATCGCGCCGCCAACGATAACAGTGCGAGACGGGCGCGTGCAGGAGGTAACAGTAACAATGGCCGGGAGTATGGTTGACCGGAGCACGTGTCCGGAAGTTGTGATTCATCACTATGGGACCCCTTCCAGTGGCACGCCATGGAATGTTCGACCGCGAATAAAGTTTCACACCGGAGGAGACTGCGGACCAAGAGCGCCGGAAATCAGGGTAGACATCGCGCCGGACGCGACCTACGAGCCGGAACGCTTTTCCTACGCGCTAGACCTTCGCTGTCAATGGCCGGGAACAAGTTGCACGGAGTGTGAAATGTTGCCTGGAATTTGTGAAGACATGAAAGGCGGGAATTGGTTTTTCTACGCGATGCCCGAAGAAGAACTTGCTGGGCTTAAAAGCGCCATTAACAATTTGCAGCTCGGGACCGGAAAAAGCTACTTCATGGAGCGAAACTTCGGGAATCCGCAAGATCCGGATGCGAGGGCGAAGTTTGAAGTGTCGGCTAGAATGCCGGTAATTGAATACGCGGCGGATTGGGACTTTCGAAAGGTATGGTCGGACGAAGACGACGAATACGAGAACCACAAGCTGACATACTACTTGAAGAGATGGCGAGCCAGATTTGAAGAAGACCCGCGCGATCGGCCCGCAGCGTCGCTGATTTTTGACAAAAACCAGCGACTCACCAGAATTGAATCTCATGTGGATGGGATCCGGTCCAGGCCGTGAGCAAAACCGCGCTTTTCACTTGCCTTCGACGAAAGCGAGCTATAGCGTTCCGCATCTTAGCGTGCTGATTTCTATTTGGAAGTTCTCAAGAAAGTGATGGGGCCGACGCTGCCGGCGAAAGCGTCGAAGGCGGCGATGCGGCCGGCGGAATCGCGACGGAAAACGAAATCGGTGCCGTACGGGCTCTGGAATTCGTCGCGAATAGTTGGTTCGAGGGCAAGCGGTTCCTGCCAATTTATGGCGAGCGTAAGCTTGCCTTCTTTCACGAAGAGGCGATAGGTAACTTCCAATTCGGCGCTGGTGTATTCGCCGGCAAATTGCGCCAAATCCTCGCCGGAGAGCTTGACGGCCTCGTACCGTTCGAAGATTTGCGGAAGAGCGTCCTTGGCAAGCAAGGTCAAGCGCACACCGCCGCTGGGCCGAGGTTCCACGGTCATTTCGTTTTCCTCTGGTCCGGTGAAATGGGTCGAATCGCGAGGATGGAAGAGGAGGCCGAAGGCTTCGATGCCGTCTTTGGAGGCGGTGACTTTGACAACGGAGTGGGATCTGGCGTCGCGATACGAACCTGCGAGCGAAGAAAGGTCCATGCCGCCGGACGTCGACGGCGGCGCAGGCGCGGGAGAAAGTTGAGGCGCGAGGTAAATATCGGTAATTCGTTCGGCCAGGTCCACGGGATTGCTAGAGCCCACGTTGCATAAACACAAGACGGAGAAGCGTTGCGCGGGAAAACGGAAAAAGGCGGTGCGATAGCCGAAAAGAGCGCCCGAATGGGCGAGGACGGGGAGCCCGCGATAGCGGGTTGTAAAAAGACCGAGAGCGTATTCGATACTTTTGCCGTTATTGAGTACGCCCGGCGTTTGCAGTTCGCGAGGAAGACCGCCTTTGCCGAGTTTGTTGTCGTAGAAATTGCGGTCCCAAAGGAAAAGGTCGTCGAGGGTAGACATTAGGCCGCCGTCGCCGACTTTTTCGAAGTTAGTGGACCAGTTCACGCGGAAACCACTGGCGGCGCCAGGGTCATAAGCGGGGACGCGGCCGGGAACAACGACGGTGCGGTCGTCATAAAAACGAGTGTGAGACATGCCCAAAGGCTTAAAAATGTTTTCGTCGGCAAATTGCGAAAGAGGTTTGCCGGTGGCGCGACGAATGACGATGCCCATCAGAAAAAAATTTGTGTTGCTGTACTGGTATTCGTCGCCGGGATCGAAGTCGAGCGCTTTCTGGTGGGAAACAAGATCGAGGAGCTCGGCGGTGGGATGAATGTCTTCAAAGTTGCGGCCGGCAAGGAACAAAAGCGTATAAATGTCGCGAAAGCCGCTGGTGTGATGAAGCATTTCGCGAAGGGTGACAGGCTTTGCGTACGAGGGGAGTTCTGGAATGTATTTGCGAACGTCGTCATCGAGAGAAAGGAAACCCTGCTCGGCGGCAAGGACAACACTGGCTGCCGTAAATTGCTTGGAGATGCTGCCCAGATAGAAAACAGAATCGGAAGCAATGGGGACGCCAAGCTCGAGGCTCGCAGTGCCATAACCGCGCTTATAGAGGAACTTGCCATCGCGGATGACGCCGAGAGCGCACCCGGGGGAGTCCGGTTTATCGAAGGCGGCGAAGACCTGGTCCGCCTTGCGGTTGAGAGAAGACAAGGAATCCTGGTCCTGCGCCGATGCAGGTACAACAAGAGCGGCGGTGAGGAATGCGGCGGCGGCGACAGAACGAAGAAGCGGAAACATCGGAAAGACTCCAGCACTTAGAATCTTAAGAGACTTTACACAAAACTCGGCAAGAGAAGAACGAGACCGCGGGTTCAAAGACGATACCAAAACAAGGCGGCGTTTATTCCCATTTCGCGAAAAAGAAATCCGCGTTCGGGGCGTGAAGATTATTGGCGGGTCATGCCGGCGAGGACGCGGAGTTCGCCGAGGATGACGATGTCGGCGTTGGCGACTTTACCGTTGTGGACAATTTGCGCGTCGCGGCCCGATTCGGTGGCGCAGCCTGCGATGTGGAGGACGACGTCGGTTTCGTGTTCGGCGCGAGCGGAGTTTTTGAGCGTGATGAGAAGCTTGGCCGGATCAAAGTGAATGCTGAGCTGGTGCGGACGGCCGGCGCAGCGAATGCGGAGATCGCCCATCAACGTTTCCTTGCAGACGAGCGATTCTTCGCCGGTAACCTCGTTCCATTTTTTGCAATTGTCTTGAACGACGGCGGCGAGGCGCGCCCAAACGACGCGGCAGAGGCGCACGGCCGCTTCGTGATTCAGCTTGGCTTCTTCTGCTTCGAAATCACGACTGAGTTTTTCGGCAAAGAATTCCTGAGCTGAGTCTTTTGTACGATCGGTCGACATGGTCCCCACGCGCTCCCTAAAATAGTTTATATGAGACCTGCCCGGCGGCGTAAATCAGAAGTTAGGTGACTGGTTACAAACCGCAAATCGGGGCGAAGCTAAACACCGATGCGGCGGGCGGCGGCGGAGATGGGGGCGTCGTTGATGCTGGCGATGCGGCGGCGCATGAGACCGTCGGGATCGAATTCCCAAAGTTCGTTGCCATACGAGCGGAACCACTGGCCGGAATCGTCGTGCCATTCGTATTCGAAAGTGACGGCGATGCGGTTTCCGTTGAAGGTCCAGAGAGTTTTCTTGAGGCGATAGCCGAGTTCGCGGTCCCATTTGCGGCGAAGGAAAGCCTTGATTTCGTCGCGGCCGTTGAGAAATTCAGCGCGGTTTCGCCAGATGGAGTCCGGCGTGTAGCCAAGAACCACTTTTTCGGGGTCGCGGGTGTTCCAGAGGTTTTCGGCGGCCTGGACTTTGGCGAGCGCGGTCTCTGCTGTGAAGGGCGGAACGATTTTTTGCGTCATGGTGGAAACGCCTCGGTTTGACTTTAAGCCGGAAAAAGATCGGCAAAAAGGGGAAGATTGCCATTGGATGCGAAACTTCTTGAGACGGTTTGCGTCTTTTATAGGGTGGCAGGGCAGGGTGTGCCCGAAAAGGCCTATCTACCCACGATCCGATGGAGGAAATATGAGTTTTACGGGGAAACGAGCGGCGCGGAGCCTGTTTGCCGTGGCGGCGTGCGCGGCGCTGGGCGTGTGCGCGGCGGCGCAAGAGAAGAAAACGACGGCGAAGATGGGTGGAGGAAAGACGGAGGCGGCGGCGTTCCAGGTGCCGGTGGAATATTACAAGCTGCCGAACGGATTGCGGGTGGTTCTGTCGCAAGACCATACGGCCCCGACGGTGTGCGTGGCGGTGTATTACCGGATTGGGTTTCGAATCGAGCCGAAGGACAGAACGGGATTTGCGCACCTGTTCGAACACATGATGTTCCAGGGATCGCAGAATTTGGGAAAGATGGAGTTCATCAAACTGGTGCAACAGAACGGCGGGACGCTGAACGGATCGACGCGGTTCGACTTTACGAACTACTTTGAAATTTTACCGTCGAACAAATTGGAGACGGCGCTGTGGGCCGAAGCGGACCGGATGAGCGGCCTCGCGGTGAACGAAGACAATTTGAAGAATCAGCAGGGCGTGGTGGGAAACGAAGTGAAAGTGAACGTGATCAACCGGCCGTACGGCGGGTTTCCGTGGCTGCAAATGCCGCAGTATGCGAACACGAACTGGTTCAACGCGCACAATTTTTACGGCGACTTGAAGGACATCGAGGCGGCGACGATTCCGGACGTGCAAAGCTTTTTCAAGACGTACTATGCGCCGAACAACGCGGCGCTGGCGATTGTGGGCGATTTTGAAACGGCGGAAGCGAAACAATGGGTGGAGAAATATTTTGGAAAGATCGCGGCGTCGCAACTGCCGCCTCCGCCGGATTTGACGGAACCGAAGCAGGAAAAAGAGAAACGCGTGACGGAAGGCGATGCGCTGGCAAAACGGCCGGCGATGGCGATCGCGTACCACATGCCGGAACGGAATACGCCGGAATATTACGCAATGGGGCTGATCAACCAGATATTGGTCGAAGGGGACGACAGCGCTTTGTATCAAGAGCTGGTGCAGAAGCGCGGGCTGACGGATGGAGTCGAGGGCGGCATCAACTACCTGGGAAACATGTTCAATTACAAGGGGCCGATGCTGTGGATGGCGGATTTGAAATACGACCCGACGACGAAGCCGGAAGCGATCGTGCAAGCGGCGGACAGTGTGATCGAGCCGCTGCGAACGAAGCCCGTGGACAAGGCGACGCTGGATCGCGCGCTGGTGAAACTGCGGTCGGGCTTGTACGACAGCATTGGAACGTTTTCCGGTTTTGGGCTGGCGGATTTGCTGGCGAGCTTTGCGCTGTTTGACGACGATCCGGCGCGCGTGAACGCGCTCGTCGGACAATTTGAAAAAGTGACACCGGAATTGATTCAAAAGACGGCGCAGGAATATCTGCGGCCGGAAAATCGCACGATCCTGATTCGCGAACCGAAACAAGCGGAAGCGGCTGCGGCCCCCGCGAAGAACCAGTAAAGGAGAGGACGATGAAAACGATGAGGAGCGGGAAAACTTTATTGGCGATCGGAACGATGTTGACGATGAGCTTCTGCGCGAGCGCGCAGAAACAGGCGCCGCCGCAAGGAAGCACGCCGAAACCGTTTACCGTGCCGGAGCATGAGACGTATTCGCTCCCGAACGGGATGAAAGTGACGCTGGTGCCGTACGGGAATTTGCCGAAGGTGACGGTGAGCGCGGTGGTGAACGCGGGAAACTTGAACGAACCGGCGGAACTGCCGGGGCTGGCGGACTTGATGGGACATTTGATGAAGGAAGGAACGAAGACGCGCACGTCGAAGCAAGTGGCGGAAGAGAGCGCGGACATGGGCGGGTCGCTGGCAGTGAACGTGGGTGTGGACGAGAGCGACGTTTCGACGGACGTGCTTTCGGAGTTTGGGCCGAAAGCGATTGCGCTGGTGGCGGACGTGACACGAAATCCGCTTTTCCCGGAAAGCGAACTGGCGCGGATCAAGAACGACATGCTGCGGCAACTGACGATTCAGAAATCGGTGCCACAGAGCATCGCGCTGATGCGCTTTCGGAAATTGCTGTACGGCGATCACCCGTACGGAACGGTGTTTGCGACCGAAGATGCGATTCAGAAAATGACGCTGGCCGACGTGAAAAAGTATTACGACGGAAATTTTGGCGCGCAGCGAACGCACCTGTACGTGGCGGGGCGGTTTAATACGGCGGCAGTGAAGAAGGCGATTGCGGCGAGCTTTGGGACGTGGTCCAAAGGCGCGGCGCCGACGCCGGATGTGCCGCAAGTGAAGCCGAATCACACGCTGGACTTGACGGACCGGCCGGGAGCGGCGCAATCGACGTTGTATGTGGGATTGCCGGTGGCGAACGCGGCGAGCGAAGACAACATTCCGCTGCTGGTGACGAATTCGCTGCTCGGCGGATCGTTCGGATCGCGCATCACGTCGAATATACGCGAACAAAAAGGCTACACGTATTCGCCATCGAGCCAGATTTCGCGGCGCTATCACGACGCGTACTGGGCGGAGGTGGCGGACGTGACAACGAAATTCACCGGCGCATCGCTGAAGGAGATATTTGGCGAAGTGGAACGACTGCAAAAAGAAGCGCCCTCGGCGGCGGAGCTGAAAGGCATTCAGAGCTTTCTTTCGGGAATTTTTGTGCTGCAAAATTCGTCGCGCGGCGCGCTGATTGGGCAGCTTCGCTTTGTGAATCTGCAAGGGCTGGGAGACGCGTATCTTTCCACGTACGTGCAGAAGGTGAATGCGGTGACGCCGGCCGACGTGCAAAAAATGACGGCGCAATACATCAAGCCGGAACAGATGACGATTGTGGTGGTCGGCGACAAGGCGCAGGTGAGCGAACAACTGGCGCCGTACATGAAGGGCAATTCGCAAACGCACTAAGAGCGAACGTACGGACGGGGTTTAGCCCGCGCGCGGAGTGCGGCGACGCGGCGGAGCAGCCGGGATCAGGCGACGATTGCGCTTGGCCTTTTCGGCATAAAGATGTTCGTCGGCTTCGGAGAGGAGCCGCTCGATGCGTTCGCCTTCGCCGCGATAGATGGAAATGCCGATGCTCGCCGAAAGCGGCGGCTGCTCCTTGTCTTGCGCCATGACGGTGTGAATGCGCTGCACGACGCGCTCGGCTTCTTCCTGTTCTGTTTCCGGCAGCACAAGAGCAAATTCATCGCCGCCGTACCGCGCGGCGGTATCAATGGCGCGGCAATTGACGCGAAGTGTGTCGGCAACGCGGCAAATTGCGCGGCTACCGACGAGGTGGCCGTGGCCATCGTTAATTTTTTTCAGGCCGTCGAGATCGAGCAAGAGAAGCGCGAAGGGGCGGCCGGTGCGGTTGGTGCGCTCGGTTTCGTTTTCGAGGACGTCAAGCAAGCGGCGATAGTTGGCGAGGCCGGTGAGCGGATCGCTGACGGCGAGATGGCGGACCTGTTCGAAGAGGCGCGCGTTGTCGAGAAGCGCGCCGCCGAGAGCAACGGCGTATCCCATGATGCTCAAACCCTGAGAAAGAACGAATGGCGCGTCCAGCAGGCGTGCGGACTGCGAGGCCGCGAGCTGACCGGCAAAATTGAGCCAACTGGCGGCGTAGACCGAGCGGTCGAAGGCGGAATCGTTGTACCGGAGGCGGCGACGGTACCAGACAAGCGCGACAAGATAGATCGCGGCGGGAAGCAACTGCTGCGGACTCGGAATGAAGGCGAGCTGGTGCGGCGACATTTCCGTGGGCAGCTTGCGGACGGCGGTGCTTATGATGTAGGTGAAAAGGACGACGGTGAAAAGTGCGCCGGCGATTTCGCCCTTGGGGTGGCGCGAACGCGGCAAGAATTTTTCAACGAGGAGCGCGACGACCAAGAGGAGCGCGAGGATCATGCGGCCGAGCCAAAGAGCTACGGGCGCCCAATGGACCTTGAGGACCGGCTGTGCCGGCAGGTCGAAAAAGAAGAGGCTGGAGGCTACGAGGACTGAACCGGACAAAAGAAAGCCGGAACCAAGGATTAAGGAGATGCGGTCTTGCGTGCCCTGGAAACGAACCAAGGCGACAGCCGAAAAAACGAAGGCGAGGAGGCCGGTGACGATCTGGAGGTAGCCTTGGAGGGCAGCGTCCGCGTCAACGGGTATAGGGCGGATCCAGAGGGCGAGCAGGAGAATGGACAGGAATGCGACGACATGCCAAAAGGCAGGGGTCGCGCCACCACGTCCGGGTTTGAGATAGGCTTCGCCCATATTGTTTTTCTGGCCGGGGCGGATCACCTATCTAATTAGACCCTGAAACCCCGCCTGGAGTTTCGCCGAAAAGCAGAGGCGTGTGAGAGAAAGGATACTGTCCGGATAGAACTTTCGCTGCTGTACGAAGGTACAGGTGTGGAAAACGGGAGAGCGCAACCGATTGCGGGCGAGAAAATTGGGCTTGCGGAGGCGGGAGGGCATCCGGCACAATCATCGCGCTTAAAACGATTCAATAAACGGATTTTTTGAGAAAGACACGGAAGAGGAGGAGAACCGTTTGAGCAACGAAAACGCCGGAACCAAGATTGGATTGCGCCGGTCTTTGACGCTTTGGGATTTGATTTTGTACGGAATGATCGTGCTGCAGCCGGTGGCACCGATGTCGGCATTTGGCGCGTTGAGCGACCGCGGGCGCGGGCACGTGGTGACGGCGGTGCTGATTGCGATGGTGGCGATGATGGCGACGGCAGTCAGCTACGGGCGCATGGCGCAAATCTATCCAAGCGCGGGGTCGGCGTTCACATACGTTGCGCGAGAGATTCATCCGGCGGCGGGATACGTCACCGGGTGGAGCATGGTGATGGATTACATTGTGAACCCGCTGATTTGCACGGTGTGGTGCGCGGGGCAGGCGCATGAGTTTGCGCCGGGAATTCCTGTTTGGGGATGGAAGATATTTTTTGCGGTGGTTTTCACGTTGTTGAATCTGCAGGGGATCAAGACTTCGGCGCGGGTGAATGCGGGTTTGACGGCGGCAATGAGCTGCGTGGTGGTGGTGGTCTTCGTTTCCGCGATTCGGTACATCATGGGCCAGCCGCACAATGACCCCGGATTTTTCACGCGGCCTTTTTACGACCCGGCGACATATACGACGGGCAATTTGTTCGGGTGCACGTCGCTGGCGGTGCTGACGTACATCGGGTTCGACGCGATTTCGACGCTTTCCGAAGAGGCGGAGAATCCAAAACGAAATATTTTGTATGCGACGGTGCTGACGTGCCTGGTGATTGGAATTTTGTCGGCGTCGGAAGTTTATATCGCGCAATTGATTTGGCCCGCTTCGCAATCGTTTCCGAATCAAGATTTAGCTTATGTGTACGCGGCGGCGCGAACGTGGGCTCCCCTATTTAAAATTGTGGGGTTTACGCTGCTTATCGCGAACTTCGGGTCCGGGATGGGGGCGCAGATTGGCGCGGCGCGGCTTTTGTATGGGATGGGGCGAAGCAACGCGTTGCCGAAATCGTTTTTTGGCGCGGTGGATCCGAAGCATCACGTTCCGCGAAACAACGTGATTTTCATTGGCGTCATCGTGGTGATCGGGGCGTTCTTTTTGACGTTTGAGCAAGGCATCGGCCTGCTGAATTTTGGCGCATTGATTGCATTTATGGGCGTGAATGCGTCGGCGTTCATGCGGTATTTTGTGCACGAAAAAAAACATACGCTGGGAAATTTCGTTCCGCCGATTGTCGGATTTGTTGTGTGCGGCATATTGTGGTGGACGCTGAGCAATCAGGCCAAGATTGTTGGCGCCATCTGGATGGCGGTGGGGATTGCGTTTGGCATCTGGAAGACGCGCTGGTTCCGCGAACCGCTGTCGTTTGAAATGCCTGCCGAGTAAAGGGCGGCGCGTTCCTTATGAAGCCACCATTGCAATCGGAGGCGAATGTGCCGGATGATGCTGGCCACAGAGACGGCGGCGTGAAACGAACGAGCGGCAAAGGCATAACGGTAACGATGCGAGACGTGGCGCAGACGAGCGGTTTTTCGCCGGCGACGGTTTCGATTGTGCTGAACAATGCGCCGCTGGCGCAATACATTGCGCCGGCGACCAAGAAAAAAATCGAAGAAGCGGCGCGCAAGCTGGGATACCGGCCGAATGCAATGGCTCGTTTTTTGCGCAGCAAGCGGACGCACAGCGTGGGCGTGATGCTCATCGACATTACCGACCCGTTTTGCACGCCGATTCTGCGCGGCATTGAAAATTCGCTGTATCAGGCGTCGTACGCGCCGATTCTGGCCGACGCGCACAACCAGAAAAACCGGTTCGAGCGCGCGCTGGAAATGCTGCTGGAGCGGCACGTTGAAGCGCTGATCGTGGTGGCGAATTGGACGTTCGTGGATATTCATGTGCTTGCGGACTTCAACAAGCGAAACATCCCGGTGGCGACGATCGGATGGGAATTGCCGGGGGACACGGTGAGTTCGGTCATGGTGGACAACGAAGCCGGCGGGCGGCTGGCGCTCGAACATCTGTACAAACTGGGCCACCGAAAGATCGCGTTCATTCGCGGACCGAAGATGCTGATCGATTCCGCGCCACGATGGAAAGGAATTCAGAAGTTCGCGAGTTCGGCGGGATATGAGATCGATCAAACTCTGGTGACGCAACTGCCGGACGGACTCGATCCGAGCTCGGGATTTGACGGCGGATTCCGTTTGACGGAAGAGCTTCTGCAAAAGCGAAGAAAGTTTACGGCGCTGGTGGCGTTCGACGATCTGACGGCCCTCGGCGCAATTCGCGCGCTGACGAAGGCGGGGATAAAGGTTCCGGACCAGTGTTCCGTGGCGGGCTTCGACGATGTGGCGCTTTCGGCGATGTCGTCGCCATCGCTTACGACGGTGCGGCAGCCGCTGGAGACGATGGGAAATCTTGCGGTGAACGTGATTCTTGAAGGAATTACGGCGTCGCAGGAAAAGCGCGACTGGACGATTTCTCACCAGCGCACGAGCCCGGAGCTGGTGATTCGCGAATCGACGCGCGCGGTTTCCCTTTCGTCCGCGGACGACTGAACGATTCTCCGACAAACGGATTGACCCGCGAGGGCACCTGCCCGGTTTTGGTCCGAGAGGCCAGTTCCCTGCCTCCATCCCTGCGCCTAGACTCAGCGCACCCAGACACTGAGGAGGAGCCCATGAACCCGAAACGGCTCTTGTGGATTGCGGCGGGTACGCTGGCGTTGATCCTGGCGGCAGCGGCCAATGCGGCGAAATCGAATTTACCGAATTCGATTTTCGCGGCGCAAACGATATTCGTGGATAACCAATCGGGGTTCCCTGAACTCTCCAACGTGGCGTATCTCGAGCTTTCGCGCTGGGCGCGATTCGAACCGGTGGAATCGCGGGCAAAGGCGGACCTATCGATTGTGCTGACCGGGAGCAGCTTCGTGCGCGTGGTGGCGAGCGGCGAGATGCCATCGTACGACGCGAAAAGGACAAGCGTGCGGCCGGCGGAGCTGCCGGAAGCGGCGCCGAACGGCTATACGCGCGTGACGCTGCAAGACGTGAAATCTGGCAAGACGCTTTGGTCCGGCCTGGTGAAAACGGATGGGCCGCGCGTGAAAGGGCGGCTGCTGGACGGATTTCGCGAGGCGTACGACCAGGCGGACAAGATTCGCTACAAAAGGTAGCGGCAGCTTCGCGATCGCCGCTTAGTGAGCGGCGTGGACGGTTTGCGGCGCGACGTTGAAACCATCGACGATGAGTTCGGGATGTGCTGCGCCCAAGTCGGATTTGCGCACGGCGACGCGTACTTCGCGCCGCTCGCCGGGAAGAAGTGAAATGTAATTGTCGTCCCAGAATGCAGGAAGGATTTCGGTTTTGTCCGCGGCCTTCACCAAACGCAGATGAATGAGGAATGCAAGACCCGTTCCGGCATTGTGCAGCGTCACCTGGAATTCATTGTCGTGGTCGTTGCCGGGCAGCGACTTCCACGTGGTTTTGACGGAGGCGGCGGGAAGCGTTTGAAGCGAAGTGAAATCGGCAAAGTCGGTCTGCGGCGTGTAATACCACTCGGATTTGTCAAAGTTCAAAACGTCAGGCTTTGTGGAAAGCCAATAAAAATTTCGGCTAAGCAATTGTCCGGCAGGCGACGACAGCTGCAGAGTCAGGAAGTAGGTTGAGGAAATTCCTTCCGGCTCGGGAATAGCGAACGAGCGGGCGACACCGTCGGCATCGACATCCAGAATCGCATCGCGCGAAAATTTCTCGGTCATCGTGAAGTCGTAGAGCTTCGCGACGACCTTTAGCCCCTTGTGGACAGCTTGCGTGCTGTTGACGACGGTAACCGTGCGGTCGTCGAGGGAAAATTGCACGTGCACCGGTTCGAGCGCCTTCTTCGAACCGAAATACCCGCCCGCGGCACGCAGATCGTAACTGTAAAGATGCCAGATGAGGCCAGGCCAGGCGTTGTTGAGCATCCACTGAATGACGCCGGTGGATTTGTATTTGTTGCGGCCATAGGCTTCGAACATGGCGCGCTGGCCTTCGTAGCTCATGGCTTGGGATTTCCAGGCAAAGTCGGCGGCGCTTTTCGGTTCTCCATAACGCTTTTCGAGAGCGGCGGAGTAAATGCCGAGCGTTTTGAACTGGCCGCCGCCGGAGTGAAAATTCCAAAAATCGTTAATCGGCCAAAGTTTATCTTCCGGAAGGAAGGTTTTTAATTCTTCGAGAGGAGGAACGGCCGGGCCGGGACTCGTCTCCGTATTGAAGCCATATGCGCCGCCGTTTTTTGTGTCGATCGTCCAATAGTTTGCGGGAACGTATTCATATGGCCCGCTCATTTTGACGCCGGTTTTGCCGGTGATGTCGGTGTCTTTGGCCGTGGCGGACGAGATGACCGGCTTATTCCAGTGAGTTTCCTTTTCGACGTCGAGATAGGCCAACTCGCGATCGTGTGGCGGCGGATTATCGCTGCCGTTGAGCCACATCAAAAGGCTCGGATGAGAGCGAAGGCGAAGCATTTGATCTCGCAATGAAAAAACGGAAACCTGTTTCGATTCCTCGCTCCACTTGCCCCATTTTTCCCAGGCGTCGCAGCAGCACCAGCCGGCCATGATGAGAATGCCGTCGCGGTCGGCGCGCTCCATGAAGGATTCATCCTCGAGTTTGCCTTCAAGGCGAATGGTGTTGAGGCCCATTTCTTTTACATAACGAAACTCGGCTTCACGGCGCGATTCGTCCACGCGCAGCATCATGTCCGGCGCCCAACCGCCGCCGCGAATGAGAACGGGCTTGCCGTTGATTTTGAGGAGGCGGTAGCCCTCGGGGGTGAGTTCGGAATCGGTCTGGACGAGCCCGACCGATTTTTCCTGGACGTCGGAGACGGCGGAATTGGACTCGACGAATTCGAGGCGAAGATGATGGAGATACGGCTGGCCCATTTGATAAGGCCACCAAAGTTTGGGCTTAGAGAGATTGAGGGATTTGGCGGTGTCCGGCGAAAAGACGATTTCTTTTTTTTCGGAGGCGGCAAGCTCGACGGGCTGCGAAAATTCCACCGGAACGGCGGCGCCGTGGAGCACTCCGCGGAGGGTTCCTTTGACCGGAGACGTGGTTGCGTTCGTGAGTTCGGCGCGAACGGTGAGATGAGCAGCATCGGTGCTTGGAAGATCGAGCTTGGTTTCGACCGTGGCGTGGCGAACGGTTACGGGACCGGTGGCCGACAAAACAACTTCCTGCCACAAGCCCATGTCTTTGTCGGGCGGAGTGGGATTCCAATCCACCCAGGTGATACCAAGTTCAGCGGCATGTGGCGGCGTGACGGCGACGGCCAGAGCGTTTTTCTCTCCAACGCGAACGAAATCGGTGACGTCAAACTCGTAACGCCGGAAGGCGCCGGCGACGATATCTGGTCCAGCAAGTTTTTTGCCGTTGATCCAGATGTCGGCCCGATAGTTGATTCCTCGAAACGCAAGCCAGATGCGCTTTCCTTTGTCCGAGGCGGGAACGGTGAACTCTTTGCGATACCACCAGGGCACAGCATACGGACTATCGTCCGGCACTTCTTCGTTGGCAAACTGGCCGCCAACTTTGTAATTGATGCCGGGGACGGAACGAAGATTCATGCCGAAGTACGGATCTTTGTACACACCATTTTCGACAAGCACGGCGAAGACCGTTTTTGGCGCGGACGTGGAATACCAGCCCTCGGTGGAGAAGCCCACGGCGGAAACTTGTTCGGGCGGCGCGGAGATTTTGGCGGAGGATTGCACTTTCCAACCGTCGCGCAAGACGGAGCCGGCGTCGGCGAACAAAAAAGGAGAGAGAGCAGCGCAAAAAATGAAACACGCGAACGAACGAAGAATGAAATGGGGAATGGAGTGCCGCCGAATCCGTTCGAAGAGTCGCATACGCCGCCCTCGATTACGATTTAAACCGATTGAATACAGCATAAAACGCTGGACCGGTGGACCAGCGCCGCGTAGTGTAGCCGCAAGGCGGGAGCAGCACAAGGGCAATGAAGGAAAAGAAGGCAGGACACTTCGCGCGCCTTCTTTCTCGGAATTGCGCTGGATTATTTTGTGGGCGGCAACCAGGCCGCGTTGGCGTGCATGAATTCCGTCTGGGCCAGCTCCGTACGCAACCGGATGCCGACCAGTTTTCCCTTGGGGCCGCCGTCACCGGCAAACGAAAGCAGATATTGGTTGTTGAGATGCATCAGCAACTCGTCGAGATACGGCTTGAAGGAGACCGGCGCCGACGTGCCGAGGTAATACGATTCACCGCCGGTTTCGATGGACAACTTACTCAAATTGTTTTGCGCCGTATTCACAAGAAAAAAGGAACGGCTGCGATGGCCGGAGTCCGGCGAATAGATGCTCCAAAGATTGATGTTGTTTTTTTCCGCGATGGAAATGGCCGTGTCGACGTCTGGATAAATTGGACTGAAGCCGCCTCGGAAATAGTCAATGCCGGAAGAAATCAGAAGGAGCGAACGGGCATCGCCGGTGGAGGGCCAGCGCTTCATCCAATCCATTACGGAAAGGTACGGACTGGAGAAGGCAGCCGGACCTCCCAGCGGTATGCGTAAAGCCTTGGCGGCGCGCGCGTGATCGGCAGTGAAATCCTGCGCCAGCCGAACCGTGCCGTTCGACGCGTACCCGACGGCAACAAGCGTCGTTGGCGGCAGCGCTTCGATGAATTGCTTCATGTCGTTCCATTGCGTGGCCACTTCGCTGTCGAGCGAATCGTCAATTAAAATAGCGAGCGAACCTCTTTCGGCTTTGACCCAGCGTGCGATCTGCTTGCGGTCTTTTCCCTGCGAAAGCTGCACGTCTCCTTGATTCACGGCCGGGGGCGCGCCCTTCTTGCTGGTTGCGGTCACGGTGATCGTTGCGCTGCCCGCGGGTGCGGGCCGCTGCGCGAGAGAAACGGCGGGGGTGAGAGACGCTAGCGCCATGGCGAACGCGAGTGCGACACGCGGGAATTTAGTGGACATTTTTTTGTCTCCTGGCTCGGTACAACGGAGCCTCTCATTCTTTAGATGCGGGCTGAGAGGAAATGAGATATACCATGTCCCCGGTAATTGGCCGTCCGACTCCCGCCGTGAAAGATCTTGGGCATGAATCCGCGGTTGCAAACGATCAAAGAAATTGAGGGTGTGCAGTTCGACCTGTGCGTTGTGGGCGGCGGAGCGACGGGCGCCGGGTGTGCCTTGGACGCGCAACTACGCGGCCTGCGCACGCTGCTCGTGGACGCGGGCGACTTTGCGTCCGGGACGTCCAGCGCCTCCACCAAACTGGTGCACGGAGGCGTGCGCTACCTCGAACAAGCGGTGAAAACGTTTGACCTTGCCGAGTACCGCATGGTGCAGGGCGCATTGCGCGAACGATCGTACATGCTGCGAAATGCGCCGCACCTGGCGCATGCAGCGGAATTTCTTGTGCCGGTGTATTCGTGGTTTCAGGCGACGTATTTTCGAATTGGATTGAAGATCTACGATTTGCTCGCGGGCAAGAAAAATCTTTTTCCGAGCAAGATTTTATCGAGAGAAGAAACACTCGCGCGATTGCCTGGTTTGAAGGCCACCGGCCTTTACGGCGCCGTCGCTTATGCGGACGGACAATTTGACGATGCGCGCTACGGGATGGCGCTCGTTCGGTCTTTTCAAGCGGCGGGCGGAACGGCGTTGAATTACTGTCGCGTCGAGCGCTTCCGGCGATCGAATAACGGAAATATTGATGGCGTCGAACTGCACGACGCCATCGGCCAAACGAACCTGTCTATTCCGGCGAAAATCGTCGTGAACGCCACCGGTCCGTTTTCCGATAAAATCCGCCAGCTTGCGAATCCGAGCGCCTCGGCGCGACTGCGACCGAGCAAAGGAGCACATCTTCTATTTCCCGCGGAATTATTTAAGGGGAATGACGCGCTGCTTGTTCCGGAAACGGAAGACAAGCGAGTGATTTTTGCCGTACCGTGGCAGGGGCGTTTGCTGGTCGGGACAACGGAAGAGGAAGCTACGGCGGAAACGAAGATGACCGTCGGCCGCGAGGAAGCGGAATATATTTTGCGGCAAATCAATCCATATCTGTCGCAACCATTGCGCGCCGAGCAAGCCGTGAGCGGATTTGCCGGCCTCCGGCCTCTGGTTGCGGCCGGAGGCGACAAACATTCGACGAAAGAGTTGATTCGCGACCACGAGGTGGAAGTCGATAAGAATAGCGAACTCATCAGCATTCTCGGTGGAAAATGGACGACACACCGGTTGATGGCGGAAGATACGGTCAACACCGTGCAGAGGAAGTTAGGAAGAGCCGTAGTGGAGAGTGCGACGAAGGATCATCCACTCGACGGGGCGAAAGGATTTGCCGCTAATCTGGCCGAAACATTGGCTAGAGAGAATGGATTGGCGGTCGCGACAGCGAAACATCTTGCGAGTAAGTTTGGCGGGAACGCGGCGCGCGTGCTGGAAGTGGCTCGCGACCGTGCGGAATTGAGATTGCCACTGATTGAGGGTTTTCCCGCGCTGCGAGCGGAAGTGGTTTACTGTGCGCGAGAAGAATCCGCGCAAACGATCGAAGACGTGCTTGCGCGAAGGCTGGGGCTGCAACTCTACGATTGGCGATTGTCCATTGTGGCTGCGCCGGTCGTCGGCGAATTGCTTGGCCGCGAGCTGAGCTGGGGCGAATCGGAGAGAGCGGAAATGATCGTAAAGTACGTGGAACGGATTCGTGGATATTTGCGGGAACTTGGACTGAGCGAGGCATGAGCACGTGAAAAACCATCTCGGAGCAATCGATCAAGGGACGACGAGCACGCGATTCATCGTATTCGACAAAGCCGGGCGCATCGTAAGCGTTGCGCAAAAAGAGCACGAGCAGATTTTTCCGCAACCGGGATGGGTGGAACACAACCCCGAAGAAATCTGGCGGCGAACGCAAGAAGTAATCTCTGAGGCCCTGGAAAAGGGAAAATTGACCGCCAACGATTTGGCGGCGATTGGGATCACGAACCAGCGGGAAACAACCGTCGTCTGGGAGAAAACAACGGGCAAGCCGGTGGCGAATGCCATCGTGTGGCAAGACACGCGGGTGAGCCCGGACGTCGCGCACTTCAGCGCGCAAGGCGGACAGGACCGTTTTCGCGCAAAAACGGGATTGCCGCTCAGCACATATTTTAGCGGTCTGAAGCTGCGGTGGATTTTGAAGAATATCCACGGCGCGGCGCAACGCGCAGAAGCGGGCGAACTTCTGTTTGGAAACATGGATACGTTCCTTCTGTGGAATCTGACCGGCGGCCCGCGCGGCGGCGTGCACGCGACAGACGTGACGAACGCGAGCCGAACGCAGCTTTTGAATTTGAAGACGATGGCCTGGGACGATGAACTGCTGCGGGCATTTGAAATTCCGCGCGGCGTACTGCCGCAAGTGATGTCGAGCAGCGAGGTGTACGGCACCGTGGCGGACGGGCCGGCCAAAGGCGTATCGATTGCCGGCATTCTGGGGGACCAACAAGCGGCGCTGGTGGGGCAGGCGTGCTTCCGCGCCGGCGAAGTGAAGAATACGTACGGAACCGGCTGCTTCCTCCTGATGAATACGGGCGAGCAGGCGGTCCCATCGCAATACGGATTATTGACAACGGTCGCGTACAAGTTTGGCAACGCTCCAGCCCGCTTTGCGCTCGAAGGAAGCGTTGCGATTACCGGCGCGCTTGTGCAGTGGCTGCGAGACAATCTTGGACTGATCGCAAAAAGCCAGGATGTGGAAACGCTGGCGCGAACGGTGAAAGACAATGGTGGAATTTATTTTGTGCCCGCGTTTTCCGGACTGTACGCACCGTACTGGAAAGAATCCGCACGCGGCATAATCGCGGGGCTGACGCGCTACGCAAACAAAGGGCATCTCGCGCGCGCCGTGCTTGAAGCAACTGCGTATCAGACGCGCGAGCTCGTTGAAGCGATGGAAAAAGACGCGAAGATTCCGCTCGCTGGACTGCGCGTGGACGGCGGGATGGTGTCGAACGAACTGCTCATGCAGTTTCAAAGCGACATTTTGAATCGTGAAGTGGTGCGTCCGATGGTGGCGGAAACGACGGCGCTCGGCGCGGCGTACGCGGCGGGGCTTGCCGTTGGCTTCTATCAGGGCACGGACGAATTGCTGGCAAACTGGAAGGCCGACCGCACGTGGAAGCCGACGCTCGCCGAACAGGAACGCGAAAAACTTTACCGCGAATGGAAAAAGGCGGTCACGCGATCGTTCGACTGGGCAGAGAATTAAAAGGAGAAACTGGATGACATCTCCCTGGCTTGGAGAATTTCTGGGGACGCTGATCCTGATTTTGCTTGGCGACGGCGTGGTGGCCGCGGTGCTGCTGAAGAAATCAAAAGCGGAAGGTGGCGGTTGGCTTGTCGTCACCACGGGCTGGGCGTTTGCGGTGATGTGCGGCGTTTTTACGGCAATCGCGTGTGGAAGCAACGATGCGCATTTGAATCCGGCGGTGACGCTGGGATTCGCCGTGCGCGCCGGCGCTTATGGAAAATTTCTGCCGTATCTCTCGGCGCAGGTATTGGGCGCAATCGCTGGCGCCGCGCTGGTTTGGCTGCAATATTTGCCGCACTGGAAAGAGACGTCCGACACTGGACTCAAGCTCGGCGTGTTTTGCACCGCTCCGGCAATTCGAAATACAGCGACGAATCTGGTGAGCGAAGTGATTGCGACGTTCGTGCTCGTGTTCGTCGCCGGTGCGATCTTCTCAAAGAGCGTATCGGCGACGGGACCGGCCGCGGGGCTTGGACCATACCTGATAGGCAGCTTGGTGTGGGGCGTGGGCCTTTCCCTCGGTGGCTCGACTGGATACGCGATCAATCCCGCACGCGACTTCGGACCGCGGCTTGCGCACGCGATTTTGCCGATCGCGGGCAAAGGCGGCTCGGATTGGACGTATGCGCCGATTCCGATTGTTGGCCCGCTCGCCGGCGGGGCGTTGGCCGGATGGGCCTTGAAATTGTTGTCGATCCAATAGCAGACCTACGACATTGTGGCAATTTATGGTCCGCAATGATTTTCTTGTACCTCGGAGACGCTCATGAGCGTGATGCGGTCGCTGCTGCTCGCTGCTTCACAAAATACCTGGTTGCGCGAGCATGCGTCACATTACCAATTTGTCCGGCGAAGCGTTGCGCGCTTTATGCCGGGCGAAGAGATCGACGATGCGCTTGCGGCCGCGAAGCTCCTGGAAGCAAAGCGAATTGGCGGTGTGTTCACTCACCTCGGCGAAAACATCCGCGACGCGAGCGAAGCCGACGAAGTGACGCAGCACTACTTGATCGTTCTTGAACGAATCCGCGCCGCCGGATTGAAAACGGAAATCTCCGTCAAGCTGACGCAACTTGGTTTGGACCAATCCGTGGATCTGTGCAGTGCGAACGTACGGCGCATTCTGCAAGCGGAGGACGGCGACAAAACCGTCTGGATCGACATGGAAGCCAGTTCGTACGTCGATGCAACCCTCGAAGTCTATCGGCGGGCGCTTTTCGAATTTCCGCGTACGGGCGTTTGCCTGCAAGCTTATTTGTTCAGGACAAGAAAAGATCTGGACTCGCTCCTGCCCCTGAAGCCCTCGGTGCGGCTGGTAAAGGGCGCATACAAGGAGCCACCCGACGTGGCCTTTCCAGAGAAAAGGCACGTCGACGAAAACTACCTTTCGCTGGGCGAAACCATGCTGCGCGCACAGCGCGACGGCGTCATGCTGCGCGCTGCCTTTGGCACGCACGACACCGCAATGATCAAACGCTTGGCTGAATTTTGCGCGCAAGAACAGATGGCAAAGGCGGCGCTGGAAATTCAAATGCTATATGGAATTCAGCGCGCGGAACAGGAACGTCTGGCGGCAGAGGGCCACCACTCGGCGGTGCTGGTGGCTTACGGGAAATATTGGTATCCGTGGTTCGTACGCCGCCTGGCGGAACGTCCGGCCAATCTGTGGTTCCTCGCAAGGAATATCTTCGTTCGCTGAGAGAACCGGTGCAGCCGGCGACCGTCACTTCCAGCCTTCCATGCCTTCGGTAATCGTGATGTAGCGATCCAACGGCAAGTTTGTGAACCGCTGCGTAAATCCGGCCGGTTTTGGCCACGTCACTTCGAGCGAGTCGATTTTTGTGCGGCTTCCAATTCCAAAGACGACGCGAGGATCATGCGACGAGAGGAAACTGCCGCCTCCCACTTTCATGCGGCTTCTCCGCAAATCGCCCGCCTGAATTGCCAGACGAGCCCCGACCGCATCGGGATTCGATTTTTCACCAATCAGCCGAATACCCAGCCAGTGATTACCCGTGGCCGCATGATTCTTGAGAAGAACCGGAGCGGCGTCGTTAACCGCAATCAAGACATCCACCGCGCCGTCGTTGTTAAAATCGCCGATCGCCATCCCACGCGCTGAAAGCGCCTGCGAAAAAATCGGACCACTTTGCGCGCTGACGTTGCGGAAAACCCTTCCTTCCCGATGATAAAGAAGGGGCGGCTCTTTATAAGTGACCAAATGCGAAGATTGCTCGATCAAGTCGTCGGGAAATCCGTTTGTGAGAAACAAATCCAGGTCTCCGTCGTTGTCGTAATCGAAAAACTTCAGTCCCCAGCCGCTCATCCACCGCGTGTCGAGGCCGATGCCCATGGGAATCGAAACATCCTCAAATGTGCCATCGTGTAAATTCCGGTAGAGCGAAAAAATCTCCTCGTCGATATTCGCCACAAAAAGGTCCATCCAGCCATCTTCGTCAAAATCGGCGGAATCCACGCCCATCCCCGATCGCGCGCGGCCTTCCGCGCTGTATGCGACTTCGGCGGCAAGGCCTGCCTCTTCGAAACGTCCTCCGCGATTCATGAACAAAAAGTTGGCGACCGTGTCGTTCGCGACGAACAGATCCATGTTTCCGTCGTTGTTGACGTCGGTTGCGACGACTCCCCACGCCTTGCCGAGAAAATTCCCGATACCCGTTGTTTTGCTCACGTCGGTAAACGTGCCATCACCGTTGTTGTGAAACAGGCGGCTGGGACGCGGCTTGTAAATGCGCGGGATACAGTAGTGATTCGTTCCGTCGCGTTCGGCTCCGCACTGGATTGTTTCGTCGAATTCCACAAACTGGCAGACGAATAGATCGAGCCGCCCATCATTGTCGTAGTCAAACCAAACGGCGCTCGAATTCCAACCGGGCGCGCCGACACCGGCCTTTTCGGTGACATCGGTAAACGTTCCGTCGCCGTTATTACGATACAAAATGCTGCGGCCGACTTGCGTGATATAAATGTCGGGAAAGCCGTCGCCGTTGTAATCGCCAACCGCAACACCCATACCGTAGCCGCCGCCGGCGACGCCGGCCTTTTCCGTGACGTCGGTAAATGTTCCGTCGCGATTATTTCGATAAAGCGCATTCCGCAATGGAAACAAAGGATTGTAGAAACTGCATTTCCCGCTGTTGACGAAATAAAGGTCCATCCAGCCGTCGTTGTCGTAATCCACAAACGCGCAGCCTGCGCCGGAAGTTTCCGGCAGGTATTTCTGCGGCGATTTGCCGGCCACGTGGACCCAGTGAATTCCACTTTGCCGCGGAAATATCTGCTCGAAGGGCGGCGGCGCTCCGGCTGCCGCGAAATCAGAAAGCGGACCGCTAAAAAGATTCCCGCCGGCGAAGGAGCCCAATTGTACGAGGAAAGCACGACGCGAAGGTGCGTACGCGGGTGTATCTGGAAAAAAGGGCGATCGAGGCATTGCGTAAACATACCATGCCAAAGCAGCGCACCGTGTTTCGTGAGTGGCGTCTTGCAAAGGATTTACGACGCAAGTGTGTTACTCTGCGCAAAAGAAAATTCGGCGCCGACTTTCTATGCGTTCAGAAACATTTCGAAGTCACATTTGGAGATTCGCGCTTCGCTCTGCGTTGTCCTCGACGATGCTATTTCTCGTCGCTTCTTCCGATGCCGGCGCTCGACAAACGACGAAATCGGATGACTTCGCAAACGCGGCTAAGGCGGCCGAGAACGCGCGCGAATCCGGACGCCGCCCGGAAGCCATCGAACTTTACAAGAAAGCGGTTGCGCTTAGGCCTGACTGGGCCGAGGGTTGGTGGTACCTGGGCACGCTGCAATACGACGCCGATCAATTTCGCGCAGCGATTCCGGCGTTCCAGCAGCTGACAAAGCTGATGCCGGAACTCGCGGCGGCGCGCAACTTCCTTGGTTTGTGTGAATACGAAACGGGCGCATACGATGCGGCAAAAACGGATTTCGAGCACGGACAGACAGCCGCGCAGCCCGACGATGAAGAGTCTGGCCGCGCCGCTGCATACCATCTTGCGCTGCTGTTGAATCGCGCGGGGGAGTTCGATCGGAGCGTTACGCTGATCGCGAAGGTGTTCGCGACGGGTTCATTTCCGACGGAAGCGCAATTTGCGCTTGGCATCGCGACGCTTCACGTTGCGCTGCTGCCACAGGAAATCGACCCGTCCAAAGACGCAATCGTAAGCAAGATTGGAGAGGCCGCCGCACTGCAGCTTCAGGGTCGCGCGGCGGCAGCGGCGCGTGTGTATGCGGAAGCGGCTGAACGAAACGCTCATTTTCCGTATATTCATTTCGCGTACGGCTCCGCGCTCGCCGCGAACGGGGACAACGAGGGCGCGCTGAAACAGTTTCGCGAGGAGTTGAATATTTTCCCGGCCAACGGCGACGCGCGAACTGCCATCGATAATCTCGAAGCAAAACGCGGCGGCACAATCGGCACGCGCGACAATTCAAACACACGACCGAAAATAAACTCTGCGACAACTCGAGATGCGGACATAGCGAAACTGTATTCACGAAGTGCACCCGATTCAACAACACACTCGGCAGCAAAACATCCGGCATCTACCGATTTTGAAGAAACGTTCGAACGGCTCAAACGCGACGCGGCGGCGGCGCAATCCGCCGGCAAATTCGACGAGGCGATCGCTTCGCTTGAAAAAGCGACCGCGCTGCAACCAAACTGGGACGAAGGCGTCTGGAATCTCGCAATGCTGAGCTACACGCGGGGCCGCCCGGCTGATGCGCTGCGAGCGCTTTCGATTTGGACGGCTCGCAATCCCAATTCCGGCACGGCTTGGGCCGTTATGGGCTTGTGCGAATTCGCGCTGCGTGACTTCGACAACAGTTTGCTCCACTTTGCGCGCGCCGATTCGCTCGGCTTCACCGGCTCCCCGGAATCCGTACGGACCGCGCGCTATCACTACGCCATGCTGCTTGTTCATGCCGGCAAGTTTTCCAAGGCGTCGCAGATTCTCTCTGAGCGCGCGTTAAATGCGGCGTCCGACAACGAACTGCAATTTGTTGGCGGGCTCGCCTCACTCCACCTTCAGCAATTTCCGGCGGAGGTTTCCACCGCGCAAAAACCGTTGGTAGAAAGAACGGGGAAGGCGATCGCTTTTTTGAACGTCAGCAAGTACGACGACGGCCTATCGGAATTGAAGCGCCTCGTCTCCGATTACCCCAAAGCGCCGCGACTCCATTTCTTGTACGGCAAAGGATTATCGGCGCTCTCGAACTATGACGAAGCGGCCGCACAATTCGAGCAGGAGACGAAACTTTCGCCGCTCGATTCGGAATCCTTCGTCGACCTCGCGCTCACGCAACTGCAACAACACCACGCCGAAGAAGCCCTCGCACCCGCGGAGCGAGCCACTCAGCTCGCGCCCGAATCCGCGGAAGCTCACTATGCGCTCGGCCGTGTGAATCTCGATCTCCGCCGCAACGATGCAGCCGCATCGGAGCTGGCACTTGCGGCGCGCCTCGCGCCATCCAGCCCAGAAATTCACTTCAATCTGGCCAAGGCCTACGCGCGCCAAAATCAACCGGAAAAAGCGGAAGCCGAGCGCGCCATTTTTGCGCGTCTCAGTGAACTCGCTGAACTGCAACGCGCAGGGAATCGGAATCAAACGTATGGCGAAAAACGCGGCGAAGGCACTTTGTCGTCGGCGCCGGCCGATCCGCGGCAATAGTTCAACGCCGGGGCAGCAGCCGGACGCACGGCGCTCACTTCGAGCGATGTTAATTTGCGGTGAGTGCGGCGTCCGCAATCGAAAGCGCGGCGTCCAGCGCCGCAACGCCGGCATCCACTTCCGATTCTTCGATAATGAGCGGCGGCGCGATGACGAAGTGGCTGACCCAAGCCTGCAGCGCCACGCCGCGTTTCAACGCTTCCGCCGCCACTTGATCCACAACGAGCGGCTTCCCTTCCACTTTGTCGCGCATCGTGTTAAACGGCTCTTTCGTCTGTTTGTTTTTCACCAGCTCCACTGCCCAGAACAATCCGATGCCTCGTACGTCGCCGATCGAAGGATGCTTCGCCGAGAGCGCTTTCAGCTTTTCGCCGAGATAGGCGCCGATTTTGTTCGCGCGTTCCACGAGCCCGAGCCGCTGCATTTCCTGAATCGTCGCAACGGCGGGCGCAAGCGTCATTGGATGCGCTTCATACGTGTGGCCATGCGCAAAATAATGATCGTCAAAATGCGCCGCGATTTTGGCAGTCGTCGCGCAAAGTCCGAGCGGCATGTACGCCGAAGTGATGCCTTTGGCAGTGACAAGAATGTCCGGTTGCACGTTCCAGTGATCGACTGCAAACCATTTCCCGGTACGGCCCCAGCCCGTCATCACTTCGTCCGCGATCATCAACACGCCGTGCGCGTCACAAATCTTCCGCAATCGCGGAAAATACTCCGCCGGCGGAATCAGCACGCCATTCGTACCGGTCACAGGCTCCAGAATCACGGCCGCGACGTTGCTCTCGTTCACAATCATGTGCTCGATGTAATCGACACACGCGATGTTGCACGATGGATAGGTGTGCTTGATCGGACAGTTATAGCAATTCACTTCTGGCGCAAAAATAAATCCCTGCGCTTTGCCGGCGGGTTCCATTGCCCACCGCCGTGGATCGCCCGTCGCCGCAATCGAAGCGGTCGTCGATCCGTGATACGACCGGTATCGCGCGATAATTTTCGTTTTCCCAGTGTACATCCGCGCAATCTTAAACGCCGCTTCGTTCGCGTCGGTCCCAGAGGTAGAGAAAAAGAATTTCGCAAGGCCCTTCGGCAATACATCCAGCAGCAAATTGCTTAACTTCGCGCGCGCGTCCGACGCGTACGATGGCGCGATGTATGGCAGCGCTCTCGCCTGTTCTTCAATCGACTTGATCACCGCGGGGTTCTTGTGCCCCAAATTGACGCACATCAATTGCGACGAAAAATCCAGATAACGCTTGCCGGCCGCATCGATGAAGTAGCAACCCTCTGCGTCAACGACGTGCAGCGGATTCCAGCTTTTCTGAAATCGCCACGTTCCGTAGTTCAATTTCTTTGTCGATTCGACGACTTGCGCCGACGTAAGTGAATCGCTCATGCGAAAAATGCCTCGTCTTCCGTAAGAATCGTTTATGTATGCCGAATAAAATCGATAATCAAGGTTCGACGGCGCGGGTTTGCATTGCGCTGGTTTCTGCCGCGTGTGCCTTGCCCATCAAAACGCAATACACGCCGGCGGAAATCAGAAATCCCACGAACCACGCGTAATCATACAGCCAACGGAGAGATGGCAAAAGCAATCCAACGAGTGCGACAAGCACTCCCAGTCCGAGCGCAATCATCGCCCGCCAATTCACGCCGCGGCTGTATTCATAGGCCCCGCCGCGCCGGTATAGCGCTTGCAGATCTAGCTTGCGGCTGCGAACGACGAAATAGTCCGCAATCATGATTCCCGCGATTGGTCCCAGCAGACCGGAATAGCCCACGAGCCAGCCAAAAATGTAGCTATTGAAGTCCGTTAAAAGTTTCCACGGCATCATCAATATCCCGATGACACCCGTGAACAACCCGCCGGTGCGAAATGAAATCAAGCGCGGATTCAAATTGGAAAAATCATTCGATGGCGAAACGACATTCGCCGCAACGTTGGTGTTCAGCGTCGCGACCAGTAACGCGACCAGCGCAATCGACGCAATCACCGGTTCGTGAAATCGCCCGAGGAGCGCCACCGGATCCCAAATCGCTTGCCCAAAGATCACGACCGAGGCGGAAGTCACCGCCACGCCAATGAATGAATAAATGGTCATCGCGGTGGGAAGTCCGATCGCTTGTCCCGTCATTTGCGCCTTCTGCGATTTTGCGTAGCGGGTAAAGTCCGGGATATTCAGCGCCACCGTCGCCCAAAATCCCACCATTCCCGTGAGCGACGGAACGAAGAATCGAAAGAATTCCCCGCTCGTTTTAAACTTGCTCGGCGTGCTCAA
>DATGEI010000016.1:0-94625 GCA_035310365.1 Candidatus Acidiferrum sp. | reverse complement strand
CCGTGGGCGCTGGCGGCGACACCGCGGCTGACGCCGTTTCCGGCACCGGCACCGACGGCGGATGAGGCGGGACCGGGGCATTTGCTGCCGCGGTATGAAATTGGCGCGGGATACAGCTACGTGAATTTGAATCCGGGCGATCCGTTCGATTCGTTTGGTTCGCACGGCGCGACGGGTTCGTTTACGTATAACCCGATGCGGAATTTGGGTTTGACCGGTGAGCTCGGCGGTTACAATTTTCAGCGCAACGTGAGCGGAAACCCGGTGCAGGGTTCGTTTACCACGCTGCTGTTTGGTCCACGTTTTAATTTGCGGAGATTCGATCACTTTGTGCCATTCACGGAATTTTTGTTTGGCACGGCGCGGTCGGGGATTGAGCTGACCGGCGGCAATACGCAGAGTACGTTCGCGATGGCGAGCGGCGGTGGCGTGGACGTGGTGCTGACCAAGAATCTGGCGTGGCGTTTTGCCCAGATCGACTACCTGATGACGAATTTCGCGGGGTCGAATGTTGGATCGAGCGGACGGCAAAACAATTTCCGGATCGGTTCGGGGCTGGTGCTGCGGTTTGGAATCAAGGAGGCTGCGGCGCCGGCACCGGTGAATCATCCACCGGTGGCGGCGTGCGCGGTGAATCCGGCTTCGGTGTTTGCGGGATCGAGCGATGCCGTGACGTTGCACGTGAATGCGAGCGATCCGGATAACGACACGCTGAGCTATAGCTACACCGCGACGGGCGGAACGATTGAAGGAACCGGCGCGGATGGCCGCTGGAGCCCGGCGGGAATGACGCCGGGAACGTATACGGCGACGGCGAAAGTGGATGACGGAAAAGGCGGAACGGCGAGCTGCGCGGCGGATTTGAAGGTGGAGCCGAAGCCGAACCAGAATCCGGTGATTTCCTGCACGACGGACCGCAGCCCGATCCTGCCGGGCGAACGGACGGGAATTTCGTCGGTGGCGAGCGACCCGGATGGCGATCCGCTGACGTACACGTACAGCGCGGCGTCGGGGCAGGTGAGCGGCGACGGCGCGAAGGCGACGTTCGATTCGACCGGATTGCCGCCGGGAAGCTACACGGTGAAATGCGGTGTGAGCGACGGGCGAGGAGGGACGGCGGAAGCGTCGACGAACGTGGACGTGCAACAGCCACCGCCGCCGCCACAGCCGAGCAAGGCGGGCGACTGCGGATACAACGCGGTGGGCGTGTCGCGGTTTGACAATGCGTGCAAGCGCGTGGGCGACGACGTGGCGCTGCGGCTCAAGAACGACGCGACGGCGAAGCTGGTGATCGTGGGCTACGCCGATGCAAAGGAGCCGAAGGCGGCCAAGCTGGCGCAGACGCGCGCCGACCTGGCGAAAAAATACCTGGGCGAAAAGGGCATCGACGCGGCGCGCATTGCGACGCGCGTTGGCGCGGCGTCCACGGAAAAGGGACAAGAAAAGGCGAACCGGCGCGTGGACTTTGTGATCGTGCCGGAAGGCGCGACGTACTAAAACGAGCGGCCGGATCGCGGCGGCGGCGAAGCAGAACAAGAGATGAAGGTAAACGGGCTCTCCGGCAAAAAACCGGAGAGCCCGGAGTTTTTTGGCAGAGGAAAAATTGTGAGGAGAACGGGCGGTGAAGCCGGAAGTGCTGGTGTTGCAGGCAGCGGGCGGACGGCTTGTTGCGGCCACGAGGGAAGGGTTGTGGTTGGGCGGAATGCGGGTCGGAAGGGGAAATTGGGATGGAAGAAGGAGACCAGAAGGGGGCTGATTCCCAAAATGGAACGGCGCTCCATCCCGATTCTGCACCGCCGTGATAAGCAAGCGGTTACGAGTCTGAATCGGGCTCGGGGCGAGGCAAGGTTTCCCCAAAACGGAATTGACGCGGACGTTACGGTGTGATAATGAGAAAGGCAACTACTTCATTTATGAACAGAATGGGAACTGTATAGAAATGGAACAGTAGCTGCAGGGGAAAGGGTGAGGACGAGTCCATGAAAGCTCACGCAGCTTTGGAAGAGCCGAAGCGCTCCGCGACGGCGCCGATGCATTTGCTGATTGTGGACGATGAAGAGACGACGCGAGAACTGTGTGTAGCGGTGGCGCAGCAGACGGGGCTGAAGGCCACGGCGGTGGCGTCGGCGGAAGAGGCGCTGGAGGTGGTGGACCAGTCGGCGATCGATATCGTGCTGACGGATTTGAAATTGCCGGGCACGGGCGGACTGGAACTGCTGAAGAATCTGCACGAGATGAATCCGCAGATTGCCGTAATCGTGCTGACGCAGTACGGCACGATCGACTCGGCGATCGAAGCGACGAAGACGGGCGCGCTCGATTATGTGACGAAACCGTTCCGGATCGAGGAACTGCGCGCGCGGCTCGAGCACGCTATGCACGAAGTGGATTTGCTGCAGGAGAACCGGCTGCTGCGCGAGCAGATCAGCCAGGGGCAGCCGGGATTCGGGAAGCTGATCGGGCTGTCGCCGAAGATGCAGCGGGTCTACAAAACGATCGAGAAAGTGGCGGGGCACGAGTATCCGGTATTGGTATTGGGGGAAAGCGGGACAGGCAAAGAGCTGGTGGCGCGGAGTTTGCACGTGCTCGGACGGCGGAAAGAAGGGCCGTTCGTACCGGTGGACTGTTCTTCGCTGGTGCCGACGCTGATCGAATCGGAGCTGTTCGGATATGTGAAGGGCGCGTTTACGGGCGCGATGCAGGCGAAGCAGGGATTGCTGGAGGCGGCGAACGGCGGAACGCTGTTTCTCGACGAAATTGGCGACATGCCGACGGATTTGCAGGCGAGATTGCTGCGCGCGCTGCAGGAGCGGGAAGTGAAGCCGGTGGGATCGACCGAGCGGCGGCGGATCGATGTGAGGATTGTGGCGGCGACGAATCGCGATCTGGAGAGCGCGATCCGGTCGGGGGCATTCCGGCAGGATCTTTATTTCCGGCTGAACGTGGTGCAGATCAAGCTGCCGCCGCTGCGAGACCGGAAAAGCGACATACCGCTGCTGGTGACGGCGTTTTTGGAAAAATATTCACCGAGCGACGAGCCGGTGCGAACGATCTCGTCGGACACGATGCAGAGGCTGATGGCGCACGACTGGCCGGGAAACGTGCGTGAACTGGAGAACGCGATCGAACGAGCGGTGGCGATGAGTTCCGGACCGTTGATTCACGTGGCGGATTTGCCCTCGAACCTGCAGATACAAACGAGCGAGCGCTCGCCGCAGCGAGACGAGCTGCTGCCGCTGGATGAATTGGAACGGCGAGCGATTTTGCGAACGCTGCGCGAGACGAATGGC
Source organism: Candidatus Acidiferrum sp. (assembly GCA_035310365.1). Lineage (GTDB taxonomy): Bacteria > Acidobacteriota > Terriglobia > Acidiferrales > UBA7541 > Acidiferrum. The sequence continues at coordinate 91,335 of DATGEI010000016.1, read as the reverse complement.
GACAAGCTGGCGGCGGCGCGCATGCTGGGAATCGGAAAGACCACGCTGTACCGAAAATTAAAACAGTACAGACTTGACCAGCTGGAAGCGTAGCGGCGGCGAATTCTCACAAGGGAGCGGATTTCCGCTCTGAATTGTGTTCCCACACGGCGTTGAAAGGGCATGGAGCGACGGGCAAAAACTTGCCGCTTCTGCCCACTATGGAACTGGCCGAGAGGCGAGTCTCGACATGGAATGGCGGAATATCGCCCGCCGTCAGTAACCCCCTTTCATTGCAAACATTTGGCGGGCTGTATTTGGGCACGAGTCTGCATGGGAAAAGCTTGGCAGCGTTTTGTGCCGAGAGGGCCGGGCAGACTTGATGCGGTTTTGGAAGCGACATGATGAACTTCGGGCGGGGAAAGGGTTGCGGCAAGCGACGCTGCAAGGGGCAAAGCGCCCGGAACTGATCGAAGAGGCGCTTGCGGAAATGGTTGCGGGAAATTGCGCGGACCGGCTCGGGGTGTGGCTCGAGGCGGCCGGACAGCAGGGAAGCGCGGCGGAAACATCGTTTCATGGATTGGTGTGGGACCGGGAAAACGAAGATACGCCGCGGGAATGGCGGGTACTCGCGCCGCAGGCGGCGCTGCCTCCGGCTCGGCTGGTCGCGGGGGCGGAAATAGAAACCGTGCTGGATCAGAGTTCGACGGCGCCGATGATGGGTCCACTCGTCGGCATGCGGAAAGTGGTGTGGGTACCGGTGGAGCACGCCGGAAAACTGTACGGGATATTGATGGCGGGCGCGGCGGCGCCCCAAGGCGCGATTTCGAAAGAAAAAATGAAGTCGGTTGCCACCGCCCTGGCGATTGCGCTGGCCTTCGAAAGTGAACGGAAGGTGGCAAAAGAGCGGCGCGCGGACATCGCGTTGTACAACAAAATTCTGGCGAGCATCGAGGAAGGCGGGGCGCCGGGGATGTTGCTCGAGGACATTGTGGAGAGCTGCGTGGCGGAGGCCGGCAGTCCCGACAATCCCGGCGCGATGGCGGCGGCGATTGCGCTGGTGCGAAGAGGGCCGGACGGGGCAGGAAGGGAACTCACGATCGTTTGCGGCGCGGGGGAAGCGGGAGCGCAACAGGCGCTTACCCGGGAGCCGGTGAAAGAGTTGTCGCGCGAGGCGCTGGAAAACCGGCGAACGATGGGCAGTGAGGTGGAGCGGAGCGGGACGGAGCATGGGCGGCTGCGCGTTGTGGCCGTGCCGTTGATCGGGAAAGAGGGAACGGCGGAGCGCGTATTGCTGGCCGGTTTTCGCGCGACGGAAGCTTCGCTCTCCGCATTGGAACGCGTGGAGATGCGCGGAAGGCTGGCGATCGCGGTGCTGTCCGCCGAGCGGAAGCGCGACGCGGCGGGGAGCGAAAAACAGCGCGAGAAGTCGCTGCTCGAAGCAAGCCGGGACGCAATGGTCGTATTGAACGCGGCGGGGGAAGCGATCGCGAGCAATCGCGCGGCGAGGACGCTTCTTACGGCGGCACCGGGCCGGGGCCGAGAAGAGAGTGCGGCGAAAGACGAGCAGCTCGCGCGCAGCAAGAGATTTACCGATTATTTTCGGCCGCGAAACCGCGAAGAAGTGGGCGCCTGGCTGCGAAGGGCGAGGGAGGCCAAGGGCGGGGGCCCGGCGGAATCGGCGGAAGTCGAACTGGGATGCGGAGCGCGGGTGCGGTTGCACGCGCGCGAGATTGCGCCGGAGCAAATGGCGGTGACGCTGATGCCGAGCGGCGCAAGCGGCGCCGAGGAGGGGACGCGCGCGGAAGCGGAGCTGCTTGGGCTTTCGGAATGGCTGGATCAGGGAGTGGTGATTTTTGACGCACAGGAAAAAATACGATTGATGAACGTGCGGTTCGCGCAGCTGGCGGGGCTTGCGCCGGACGAAGCGGACCAGTGCAAGACGCTGGAGGGCTTGATCGGGCGATTGCGCGGCCACAGCGCCGATGCCGAAGTGTTTGCGCAACGATGGCGGGACCTGGCAAGACGGCTCGATGGCGGGGAGCGAGAAGAGGTGCATCTGGTGCGGCCGGCGGCGCGCGTGCTGGAGCGGGCGTCGCGGCCGGTGCTGGACGCGCAGGGCGCGCGGATGGGGCGGATCGAACTGTACAAGGACCTGACCGCGCAACGAGTCTTCCAGGCGCAGCTGCTGCAGACGGAACGGCTGGCGGCGCTGGGCCAGATGGTGACCGGCGTGGCGCACGAATTGAGCAATCCGCTGACGAGCATACTTGGATACGCGCAGCGATTGCTGCTGCGAAACGATGCGCAAGCGAACTTCGAGGAGCTGCGAAAGATATTTTCCGAGGCGGAACGAGCGGGAGCCATCCTGCGGCGGATGCTGCTGGCGGCGCGGGAGACGATACCGGAGCGGAGGCCGGTGGCGCTCAATCAACTGATTCAGCGGACGATCGAGCTGCAGAGATTCAGCCTGGCGGCGGAGCGGATTCGTTTGGAAGTGTCGCTGGATGCGCGGTTGCCGCATGTGCTGGGCGATGCGGGGCAACTGCAGCAGGTGCTCATCAATTTGATCGGCAATGCGCGGCAAGCGATCGAATCGCAAAACAACGGCGGAACGATCCGTGTGCGGACGTACCAAACGGAAGATAACCGCGTGCGGCTCGAAATTGGGGATTCGGGGCCAGGAATCGCGGACGGAATCATGGCGCGGATTTTCGATCCGTTTTTTACGACGAAGCCGGCGGGAGTCGGGACGGGATTGGGACTTGCGATTGTGCTGAGCCTGGTGCGGGAGCACGGCGGACAGGTGCATGTGGCGAGCCCGAGGGGAAGCGGCGCGGTGTTTACCGTCGAATTTCCGGTTGCCGTAGACCGGGAAACCGGCGCAACGCAGCCGGCGCGGGCGAAGAATTTCCCTTCGCTTGTGCCGAACGAAACGCGGCCGGCGGTGCCGCGAAACCGCGATCTGTCGGTGCAGCGCGTGCTGGTCGTGGAAGATGAGCCGACGGTGGCGCAACTGATCGCCGATGTGCTGCGTGACGAAGGATTTGAGGTGGAAACGCTGCTCGACGGCAGGGATGCGCCGGACCGGATTGCGCGGGGACGATTCGATCTGGTCGTTTGCGACATGAAGATGCCGAATCTGGATGGGCAGAGCCTGTACGAATCGCTGGCACCGGCGAGAAAGATAATGCAGGCGCGATTTCTTTTTGTGACGGGCGACGTGATGGGCGCAAAGACGCAAGCCTTCCTTAAGAAGAACGGAGTACCGCACGTGGCGAAGCCTTTTCGAGTGGAGGAATTGCTCGAAAAGGTGCGCCAGGTGCTGCAACTGGCGGATCGTTCCGGAGCGCGACGAGTCAGTACGCTGCGGAAGAACACGGCAACGACGGGATAAACCATGGGAACACGGGAACAAACTGTATTGTTGATCAGCGACGACGCGGAACTGTGCGCGCGCACGCGCGACGAACTGCATTTGCGGGAAAGCAAGCTGCGGATCGCGATGGTGCGAACGGTGGACGCGGCGCGAATGGTGATGCGGGAGGAGGCGCCGGCGGTGATTGTGCTGGAGGAAGCCGCCATTCACGGCAAGAGCGGCGACGGCGCGCGGATGGCGTTGGACGCGGTGGTGTCTTCACTGGCGGGATACGCGCCGGTGGTGGTGTTCGGACACGAGACGCGCCCGGTGGAGCTGGACGCGCTGGTGGCGGCGGGCGCGGCGGATTATATCGGCTCGCCGGACCATAATTTGCCCGCGGCGGCGGAAGCGGTGGAACGGCGGCTGAGGCAGTCGCGCGAAGTGGAGGATCAGGTGCGCGCGGCGCAAAAAGAGAAGGAGTCGGCGGAAGGCTGGCATGGCGTGGAAGATTTTGGGCAGTTGTTGCGGCACGAATTGAACAATCCGCTGACGGGAATTTTGGGGAATGCGGAGTTGCTGCTGAGCGAAGTGCGCCGCCGGAACGACGGAAAAATGCCGCAGGGCGCGCAGATGCGTCTGGAGACGATTGCGGCGCTGGCCGTGCGGCTGCGGGAAACGGTGCGGAGATTGAGCCAGGAATGGGAAACGAACCACGAAGCGTCGGCCGCTCCGAAGTGAAGTTTCGCTGCGCCCTTCTCCTGCCCCGTTTCTCTTGTCAGGCTATGCGCCGCGAGCCGCAAACGACGGCTTGCGTTTTGATGCACCCTACGCCACAACGCCCCCAAAAAATAGATACGCAGAACGGACGCGCCTGGTTCCGCCGCCGCGGAGACTAGGAGCGGAAAAGCACCGATTCTCGCTGAAACATTTTGATCGCCAGGAACAACGCGACGGCCGCGTACGCGCAGGTTGAGGTGAAAATGATGGCGATGAAATTCCAGTGGTAAGTGCCGATGACGAGTTCCTTGCACAAGAGACTCACGTTAAGGACGGGAACCAGCGCAAGCTTGGCGTTGAGATCCACGCCCGGCAACATGGCTGCGATGGCGGGAATGATGATGATGAAGACCATGGGCATGATGTAGGTCTGCGCTTCCTTGTAGCTTTTCGCGAACGACGCGATCGTCAACAAGATGGACGAGAAGAGGACCGCGAGGGGAACGGCCATGATGAAGACGGACAGCGCCGCGCCGACCCCGATATGCAGCGCCGGCCCTTCACTTCCGGCCTGAATCGTTTTGGCGTGAAATGCATTGACCAATGCGAAGGAAATGCCCATGGAGAGGACCGAGAGGGCGGCGGTGGAGAGCGCGGTGGTGAGCACAAGCAGGAATTTTCCGAAGACGAGGTGGGCGCGCGAAATCGGACTGGATAAAATGGTTTCCATCGTGCCGCGTTCTTTTTCGCCGGCGGTCAGGTCGATCGCAGGGTGCATGCCGCCGTTGAAACAAAGGAAAACGACGATGTAAGCGATGAAGCCGCCGAAGAAAAGAGCGGCGCCGGACTTTTCCGGCGGAGCAATATTTTTTTGCGTCACTTTGAACGGTTCCAGCACGTCCACGGACAGTTTCTGCGCGACGACCCGGTTTTTCACCACGTCTTCCCGGTAAGCCTTCAATGCGGTGTCCATCTTGCCCGCCGCGATATCGGATTTCAGATCGCCCGAATAGTTGTAGATCGTGACTTCGAGTTTTTTCTGGTCGACGACGCTTTTGTCGAAACCGGGAGGTATTTCGATGGCGGCCGGAATCTGTTTTTCGACGACCAGATCCTTCCAATTGGGCGCGGCGGGAACGATTTCAACTTTCGGCGTCGCCCGAAGGCTTCCGAGAACGCCGGGAGAATCGTCTCCGCCGATGACCATGATTTTTGGAGTCGCCTCTCTCGTTTTATCGACAATGGAGGAAACGAGCGCGCCGAATCCGACGCTCAAAAGCGGAAACAAAAAAAGCGGTATGACGACGCTGGCGATCACGGTGCGGCGGTCGCGGAGCGCTTCGCGAAGTTCCTTGCGGTAGACGATGCCGACATTTCGGAACGACATTTACTTGGCCTCCGGTTCGACGTACAAGGGCGCGACGACTTTGACGAAGATCTCTTCCAAATCCTGCTCGCCGTGCTTTTCGCGAAGCTCGGAGAGCGTTCCCTCGGTGAGCAACTTTCCCGATTGGATGATCCCGACGATATCGCAGAGTTTTTCGACTTCGCTCATGACGTGAGTGGAAAAAATCACCGTTTTGCCGCGGTCGCGGCATTCCTTGATGAAACCGATGATGGTACGGGCGGTCATGACGTCCAGGCCGGAAGTCGGCTCGTCAAAAATCATGACCGGCGGATCGTGGACCAAAGTGCGAGCGATGGAAGTCTTTTGCTTCATGCCGGTGGAGAGTTTGTCGCAACGGCGATCGCGAAACCCGTTCATGTCAAGCCGGTCGAAGATGGCGTCGAGACGCTTCTTGAGAGTTGCTTCATCGAGGCCATTCAAGCGGCCAAAGTATTCCACCATCTCTTGCGCGGTGAGGCGCGGATAGAGCGCGGTCGCGGTCGACAGAAAACCCACGGAGGAGCGGACTTTTTCCGGTTGTTCGATCACGTCATGGCCATAAACCACCGCCGTTCCATCGGTGGGCTCAAGAATAGTGGCGAGCATGCGGAGCGTGGTTGTTTTGCCGGCGCCGTTGGCGCCGAGGAGGCCGTAAATCTGGCCGGGCCGGGCGGTGAACGTGACGTTTTCGACGGCACGGACTTCGCCGCGCTTTTTATCCTGAAAGCGTTTGGACAGATTACGAGCTTCAATCAATGGCACACCCCACCCGGAGACCGGAATGCACGAGCCCAACCGTGCTGACTCTACTACGCCGAGCCGCACGGAAAGATTACAACATAACAAAAAAGGGCGGATGCGGAGCGCGGCGGGCCCGAGCAGGCCCGGAGTTGCATCTTTCGCCGGCTCGCCCGCATCTCTTTGAGTGTAAGCAAGATAGGCGAGGCTTTGTGTAGTGGAACGGGAAAGGCTCTTGTAGACTGATAAAGTTCGAATTTCCGCTGGACGGCGGCAGGCAAGCTTTGTAAAAAGTGGGGCAGTTTTTTGAAGAACGCCGGCGGCGTTTGCGAATGGCGTGTGCCGGAACGGCGCGAGGCGAAACCAGTCAGCGTATGGAACGCAAACTTCGAAATCGCATTCTCATTTTTCTGGCGCTTGCCGGGCTCGTGGCGTATTTGCTGGTGCGGCTGAGCGGACGGCAGCCCGTTGCGAAAATCATGGCCGTGAAGCCAATTCGCGAAAATCTTGTGGCGTCGGTTTCAAGCAACGGCAAAGTCGAACCCATTTCGCCGTTCGTCGTGCGGGCGCAGCTCGATACGTTCGTGGAGCGAATTTACGTTACGGAAGGCCAAGCGGTGAAGAAAGGCCAGCTTTTATTGGAGATGGACGTGAAGGATGCGGCGGCGCGGATGGCGCAGGCGCAATCGCGTTTGTTGCAAGCGCAAGACGATTTGCGCGCGGCGCTCGGCGGCGGCAGATCGGATGCGGCGGCGAAGGCTTCCGGCGATTTAGCAAAGGCGCTGGCGGAGCGCGATCGGGTGAAGCGCAACCACGATGCTTTGCAAAGATTGATCGCGCAACAGGCGGCGACCAAAGACGAGCTTGCAGCGAATGAACTGGAATTGACGAAGGCGCAAGCGGAGGTCGACCGACTGAGCGCGGCGAAGCAGGAGTTCGACCGCTCGGTAAAGCTGGACGCCGGAAAATATCAGCTGGCGGTGCAGCAGGCGCAAAACGAAGTTGCCGCGCTGAACGATAAAGTTCGCGACGGCCGGATTGTGGCGCCGGCCGATGGCACGCTTTATTCGCTGCCGGTAAAGCAAGGCGACTTTGTGAAGGTTGGAGATTTGTTGGCCGAGATGGCGGATTTGCATCAGGTGCGCGTGCGTGCGTTTGTGGACGAGCCGGAACTGGGCGGGCTGGAGCCGAATGAATCGGTGCGCATCACGTGGGATGCGCTGCCGAATCGAAGCTGGGATGGGAAGACGACGGCGATTCCGAAGCAAGTGGTGCCGCGAGGTTCGCGAAGCGTCGGCGAGCTCCTGTGTTCGGTGAACAACGAAAAGCTCGAGCTGCTGCCGAACATCAATGTGGAGGTTCGCATCAGCGCAAGAGAGCGGAACGGCGTGCTGACGGTGCCGCGGTCGGCGGTCGGATCGAGCGGCGGCATGCGGTATGTATTTGTGGTGAAAGATGGCGGCATCAACGTGGGAAAGAATACGCTGGAAAAACGGCCGATCGTGGTCGGGATCGCGGATGCGGCAAATTACGAGGTGATCGCCGGGTTGAGCGGGGGCGAATTGGTGGCGTTGCCCGGAGATTTTGATTTGCGAGACGGCATGCTGGTGAAAGTCACGAATCCGGATGCGTCGGATTCCTTGGGCCGGTCGAATGGGAATTAGACGCGCGTTTTTGCTGGGCATATCGTTCGCGGTTTCGATCGGCGCAACGGCCGCGGGAGGCTTGAATCGAAGCGAGGCCGTGGAAGCGGCTTTGCGCGCGTACATGGACGGGGAATATCCCAAAGCCGTTCAGATTTTGCAGGCCGCGAGCGCCTCGGAGCCGCAAAATTCCGAAATCTACCTGCTGCTGGCGAAATCGTATTACGAAATGCAGGAATACGAGCGCGCGAGCAACAGCGCGGAAAAGGCGGTCGCGATCGATCCGAAGAATTCGCTGAACCACGAGTGGCTTGGGCGAGCATCGGGCGAAAGAGCCGATCGAGCCGGATGGTTTGCCGCGATTTCGCTGGCGAAGAAAGCGCGGAAGGAATTCGCGACGGCCGTGGAACTGGACGAGCGCAATTTTTCCGCGATGCAAGCGCTGATTGAATTTGACTGCACCGCGCCGGGGCTTGTGGGCGGCGGTGAAGACAAGGCCGCCAAAGAGATAGAAAAAATCGCCGCGCTCGACGAGGCAGAAGGCCACTATGCGCGCGGGAATTGCCGGCGGCAGAAGAAAGATTTTGCGGCGGCGGACGCGGAATTTACCAAAGCGATTGAGAGCAATCCGGCGTCCGCGGATTTGGTTTATGACATCGGCGACTACGCCATGAAACGGGACGAAGCGGACAGGCTGGTCGTAGTTGCGGCGGCGGGCGAGAAGCTCAATCCGAGCGATCCACGCGGCGGATTTTATCGGGCGGTGGCGGCGATTTTGCGCGGCGAGCAATTGCCGGATGCGGAGAAATCCATTCGCGAGTACATTGCCAAAGTTCCGCGGCGCAATACTTATCCTTCGCCGGCGATGGGCCATTTTTGGCTCGGGCGATTGCACGAGCGGCAAAATGAATTCCAGCAGGCGGCGACGGAGTATGAGACGGCTTTGAAGCTGGACGCGAAGAACCGTTACGCGAATGAAGCGCTGAAACGCGTCAAGAAGCACTAACGATAAGACGATGCATTTGCACGAGACGTTTACGGTTGCAATCGATGCCCTCCGCGCGAATAAGCTGCGGGCGGCGCTGACGTCGCTCGGCGTCATTATTGGGAGCGCGTCGATCGTGCTGGTGGTGACGGTTGCATTGACCAGCAAGAAATTCGTCATTTCGCAGATTGAAAGCGTTGGCGCGAATCTGGTGTGGGTGGAAGTGGTGAAGACGCCCGACAAATCGCAGCCGATGAGCCATGAATTGACACTGCAGGACATGGAAGCGGCGCGATCGATTCCCGGCGTTGTGCAAGTTGCGGGGACGAGCGATCTGCTCATGTCGGTCGTCGCGGAGGGACGGGTGCGCCCGGTTACGTTGATTGGCGTGACGGACGGCTATCAGACCATCAAGCGGTTGGTCGTCGTTCGCGGGCGATACTTTGATGCGACGGACATGGCGAGCCGGGGAAAAGTGTGCCTGATAACGGCGAAGCTCGCGGAAAAGTTGTACGGCCATGAAAGTTCGGTGGGACAGCAATTGCGCATGGGAGAACTGACGTTCACCGTGATCGGCGTCTTCAAAGAGCGCGTCGAGACGTACGGGCTATCCGATATTCAAGACGAATCGGTCTTGATTCCGTTTGGCTTGATGAAGTCGTACACGGGCGCCGACGTGCTGCGGGTTCTGGACGCGCAGGCGGGAAGTTCGGAAGAAGTCGAGCGAGTGCAGAAACAGGTGGGCGCGCTGCTGCGCGGCAGGCATCCGCCGGAAGCCGAGTATAACGTGCAAACGCTGACGGCAATTCTGGTGGCGGCGCAAAACATTTCGCTGGCGCTGACGATCGTGCTGATCGTGATTGCGTTTATCGCGTTGCTGATCAGCGGGATCGGGATCATGAATATCATGCTGGTGACGGTGAAGGAGCGGACGCGCGAAATTGGGATTCGAAAAGCGATCGGCGCGCCGCGGCGCGACATTCTTTATCAATTTCTGGTGGAGGCGTTTTTGATCAGCGGCGGCGGCGCGGTGTTGGGGATTCTGATCGGGCTGGCGGTGCCGGTGGCGGCGCAATTTTTCTTGCCGGGAAACTTGCGTGTGCCGATTTCTCCGTTGAGCGTCGTGGTGGCGTTCGTCGTGTCGTGCTCGACGGGACTTTTTTTCGGCTACCTGCCGGCAAACAACGCGTCGAGCTTGCAGCCGATCGAATCTCTGCGTTACGAATAGTTTCCGGACAATTATTTTACGGAGCATGACAATGCGACGATTCCACCGAATTATGACGGCGATTCTGCTCACAGGACTTGCCGCGAGTGCAGCGCTTGGACAAGAAGCGCCGGCGCCGGTTTCGCTGACGCTGAGGCGCGCGCTCGAACTCGCGCTGCAAAACAGCAAGGACATCAAGATTGCGCGGATTCAGGCTTCAGTGGCGGATCGCGCCGCGATGATCGGCAAGGCGGATTTCCTGCCGAATTTATATGTTGGTTCGGGCGCCGGCTATACGTATGGCATTCCGGAAACACCGGGAGGACAAGCGCCTTCGATTTTCAACGTGACGTACACGGAGCAGGTGTTTAATTTGCCGCTGCGCGGCGCCGCGAAAGAACAGGAAGAGCAGGCGAAGGCGCAAAAAATTCTCTTGGAGGACGCGCGAAGCGCGGTGATTGCGGGCACGGCGACAGGGTATTTGGAACTTGCGAAGATCAGGCATTCGCTGGAACTTTTGCGAAAGGAAAACGAAAGCGCGGAAAGAATTCTCGGCGTAACGCAGGAACGAGCCGGCGAAGGATTTGAATTGCCAATGGAAGTGACGCGGGCGCAACTGACGAAAGCGCAGGTGGCGCAGAAAATTCTGCAGCTGGAATCTCGGCAAGACGAACTGGAAACTTATTTGCGCGATCAATTGGGGTTTGCGCCGGAGCAGCAGTTTGACCTGAACGCGGACGACCTGCCGGGCGCGGCCGAGCAGGAGGGCGCGAATTTGGTGGCCATGGCGATGGTAGATAATACGGACATTCGGCTGGCGCAATCGGACGTCCGCGCGAAAGAGTTCCGCTATCGCGGGGAAAAAGGCGGGCTCCTGCCGACGGTGGAACTGGTGAGCGTTTATAGCCTGCTGGCCAAGTTCAACAATTACGCGCAGTTTTTTCAGACCTTTCAGCGGAACAATTTGAACGCGGGAGTTCAGGTGCAGATGCCGATTTTCAGCGCGCGGACGAAGGCCGCCATCGGTTTGGCCGACGTGAATCTGCAAGTGGCAAAGGCCAATCTTGAGAACAAAAAGAATCAGGTGAGCGCGGACGTGAGAAAGAAGACGCGGCGCCTGCGCGAAATGGATGCCGCGAAAGAAGTCGCGCGGCTGCAACTGCAATTGGCGCAACAAAGTGTGAGCGCCTTGCAATCGCAATTCGAAGAGGGCAAAACGAATTTGCGCGACGTTGAGCGGGCCAGGCTCGAAGAAAACGACCGGTGGATGGCGTACCTCGACGCGACGTTCGAGCGGCAGCGGTCGCAAGTGGAGCTGCTGCGGACGGCAGGCCAGCTCGATAAGGTGATGGAATAACGGGACGCGCGAATAACGCCCATTCGAATGCTTGATACCAAGAGCCTCGGAATTCTGGCCGACGCGCTGGCGAAACTCAACGCGGGATTCCGCCATTTGCCGGACTTTGCATTCCGGCAAGCAAGCGATGAGCGTTTGCAAGACGTGCTGACAGCCACCGCCGAAAAATTGCAAGACAATTTTCCCTATTTCCATCCGCTCTATGCCGGGCAGATGCTGAAGCCGCCGCATCCGGTTGCGCGCCTGGCCTATGCGCTCTCGATGTTTGTGAATCCCAACAATCACGCGCTCGACGGCGGGCGAGCGACGTCCGCGATGGAAAAGGAAGCGGTCGCGGAAATCGCCGCGATGTTTGGATGGACCGAGTTTCTCGGACACCTGACCGGCGGCGGCACGATGGCGAATCTGGAAGCTTTGTGGGTCGCCGGGCAGATCCACCCGCGCAAAAAAATTCTTGCCAGCGAACAGGCGCACTACACTCACAAACGGATCAGTTCGGTGCTGCAATTGGAGTTTGAAGCCGTCGCCTGCGACGACCGCGGCCGAATGGACATGGAAGCTTTGGAGTCGCGGGTGAAGAAAGGCGACGTGGGTACGGTCGTGGCCACTCTGGGAACGACCGCGACCGGTTCGGTCGATCCGCTGCCGGAAATTCTGGCTTTGCGCGAGCGCTACGAATTTCGAGTTCACGTGGACGCCGCGTACGGCGGCTACTTCAAGCTCGTGTCAAACCTGGCTCCCCCTGCGAAGAATTCTTTTGCGAAAATTGCCGGCGGCGATTCGATCGTGATCGATCCGCACAAACACGGCCTGCAGCCGTACGGTTGCGGATGCGTGCTATTTCGCGACGCGGCGGTCGGCAAGCTGTACAAGCACGAATCGCCGTACACGTATTTCAGCTCCGCCGAATTGCACCTTGGCGAGATTAGTCTCGAATGTTCGCGGCCGGGCGCCGCCGCCGCGGCGCTTTGGGCAACGCAGAAGCTGTTGCCGCTTGCGCATGGCGGTGAGTTCGCAAAGGGCCTCGAAGCGGGGCGCGAAGCCGCCCTTCATATCTACGAACGGCTCAAGCACGAAGGCAAGTTTGTGCCGGCATTCGAACCGGAGCTCGACATCCTTGTTTTTCTCCCACGCGAGGCGACGAGCGCGAAGGCTTTCACCCATTCCCGCAAGATCTTTGACGCGGCTGCGAAGCACGATTTGCATCTGGCCGTCGCCGAACTTCCGAGCCGATTCTGGAAGGAAGCAGGCCTCGAAATCATAGCAAATTCGGAGACAGTGACCTGCCTGCGTTCCGTCTTGATGAAACCCGAGCACAGGGAATGGGCCGGCGAAATCGTGGAGAGGCTGAACAAGGCACACTCCGATACGCGATTTCATTTTTCGTAGCAAAAGCGCAGAAAAACCACGACGCCGGCGCCTGCCCGCGCAACGTTTCTGCGTTCGCAACACCCGCGAATTGGAGTTTGGCTCCGCTTGCAAGTCGGGTACACTAGAATAGTAGCGGAATAGCCGTACGAACGCCGGTTGAGCAGAAACCGGCAAAAAGCACAGCGCAAGCGATTTAGGGCGAAGAGTTTGCAGGAAACTGAGGATGAAGAATGCCTGATGTAATGAAGACGTTGTTATTGAATCCGCCGAGTTTTGAGAATTTCGACGGCGGAGCCAGTTCGCGATGGCCCGCGACGCGTGAGATTGAGTCGTATTGGTACCCCGTTTGGCTGACCTATCCGGCGGGAATGATTCCTGGCAGCCGCCTGCTCGATGCTTCGCCACACAAGGTGAACTGGCAGCAGACGATCGAGATCAGCAAAGCCTACGAGTTTCTCGTTCTTTACACTTCGACCGTGGGTTTCCACAGCGACATCAAGCTGATTCGCAAGATTAAAGAAGCAAACCCGGGAATGAAGATTGCCTTCGTCGGTCCGCACGGCCATATTCGTCCGGACGAGACGCTGATGACCAGCGAGGACATCGATTTCGTCGTGCGCGGCGAGTTCGACCATGCGGTTGTCGAATACGCTCACGGCAAGCCGCTCGAGCAGATCGCCGGCGCCAGCTACCGCAAAGACGGCAAAATCGTGCACAACACGATGCGGCCGCAATTGCACACGGAAGAACTGGATGCGCTGCCGTTTGCCTCGGACATTTACAAGCGCGACCTGCAGATCGAGCGCTACAACGTGCCGTTTTTGCTGCATCCGTTCGTCTCGTTTTACACGACGCGCGGCTGCCCGGCGATGTGCACCTTCTGCATGTGGCCGCAGACGATTTCCGGCCACGCGTGGCGCACGCGATCGGTGGATAACGTCGTCAGCGAAGTGAAGAAGACGCTGGAATACTTTCCGCAAATGAAGGAAATCTTCTTTGACGACGACACGTTCAACATTCGCAAGGATCGCGCGATCGAGCTGAGTCAAAAATTCAAGCCGCTGAAGTTTCAATGGTCCTGCACCGCGCGTTGCCACAGCAAATACGAAGAGCTGAAGGCAATGGCGGATGGCGGCGCGAGGCTGTTTATCGTCGGCTTTGAATCCGGCGATGCGCAGATTTTGAAGAACATCAAGAAGGGCGCGACCGTCGAGATGGCGCGCGAGTTCATGAAGAATTGCAAAAAGGTCGGCATCAAGGTCCACGGCGACTTCATCATCGGCCTGCCCGGGGAGACCAAGGAAACGATCGAAAAGACGATCGATTTTGCCAAGGAACTGGATTGCGAAACAATTCAAGTGTCGCTGGCTCACGCGATGCCCGGCACCGAGCTTCACGACCAGATGTCCAAGGAAGGTTTCTTGCGTGTCGAGGCGCTGGCCGACAACAGTGGCCATCAACTGCCGCACATCGAGTATCCGCACCTTTCGAAAACGGAAATGATGGGCGCGGTGAATCGTTTCTACGACGAATACTATTTCCGGCCGCGTGTTGCCTGGAGAATCGTTCGCGAAGCGCTGTGGGACAGCCATGAGCGCAAACGGCTCTACCATGAGGCGACGAGCTTTCTGAAGTTGCGTTCCGAACGCTGGAAGTGGGTCCGTCAGGGCGGCGACGCTCCAAAGCCCATGGTCAGCGTGCCGGGAACGACTTCTGCATCCGGCAACGATTAACACGAACGCAAACGATGGGACGCGAGAGCAGGCTGAGGATAAAGACGCTCGCCATGGTCTTGGCGATGGTTGTGTGCGCCAACGTCGGCGACTTGCTGCTGAAACGCGGCATGGCGACGATCGGCGCGGTGCAATTCACCGCCAGCGGCCTTGCGAATGCGTTAAGGCTTACCGCTACGAATCCAATTATTTGGCTGGCCATCTTTTTTCTGATGGGCTTTATGATCTGCTATATGACCGTGCTGAGCTGGGCGGACTATAGCTACGTGATGCCCGCCAGCGCGATCAGTTATGCAGGCGTGACGCTTCTGGCGGTGATCTTCCTGCACGAAAGCGTGTCGCCGCGGCGCTGGTGCGGCGTGGCGCTGATTTGTATCGGCGTGATGCTCGTGGGCCAAACAAAGCCGCGCACAACGGAAGCGGCCGCTCCGCAGAAAGCGGTCGCGTAATGGCCACGTTCGTACTTTTGGCGTTATTTGTGTGTACCACCACTGGCGGCGAAATCGCCATGACCTACGGCATGAAGGCCACGGGCGAACCGGAAAGACTTCGACCGAAGCAAGTGCTCAAATTTCTTGGCCGCGCGGTCTCTAACGGCTGGTTCTGGGTCGGCATTCCGCTGATGGCAAGTTCCTTTTACCTCTTGCTGATTCTGTTGTCCTGGCAGCCGATCAGCTTTGTGATTCCCGCCTCGGCATTGAGCAACGTGATTGGAACGCTCGGCGCAAAATATATCCTCAAAGAAGAGGTCGATGTGGCGCGGTGGGCTGGCGTCTTGCTCGTCTGCATCGGCGTCGCGCTTGTTTCGCTAGACAGCATTCCCGTTCGCTGATTCATGGCTACCTCACCCATTCAGGCGGGACGCGACGGCAAGCTTAGCCGCGCCACGGCCGCGATGCTCGTTCTGCTTCTCGGCGCGATCGTCTATATCGGCAACGCCGGATTTCCCGGGCTTCTGGACGACGCGGATGCTTCGCACGCGATGGTGTCGTGGGAGATGTTGCAGCGGCACGACGCCGTGATCCTGTACATGAACGGCATCCGCTACCTGGTAAAAGCGCCATTGCACTATTGGGCCGTGGCCGCCAGTTACGGAATCTTTGGCCGCAATGAATTTGCAACGCGCTTGCCGGTCGCGCTGGCGATGATTGGATTGGCCGCGCTCTCGAATGCGTTTGCGCGCCGCTATTTCGGCGTCCGCGCGGGATTGTACAGCGGCCTCGCCGTGCTGACGGGCGCCGGCTTTTTTCTATTTACCCGCATCATGATTCCAGAAGGAATCTACGCCCTTGAATTTACCGCGGTCTTTTATCTGTTCCTGCGCGGTTGGACCGGCTCGCTCGATCCGCGTCTGGCGTATTGGGGCGCTGCGGCGGCCACGGCGCTTGCCATGCTTACACGTGGCCTCGTCGGGGTGATTTTTCCGATTGGAATTTTAGGCTTGTTCGTCGTTGTAACGCGCGGATGGCGCCGGCTTGGCGAATTGCGTCTCGTTTCCAGTTCCTTCATTTTTCTTTTGATCGCCGCGCCGTGGCACATTCTTGCAAGCCTGCAAGCGAAGACGTTTTTGTGGTCCTACTTCATCAACGAACATTTCAAGCGCGCGGTCGGCACCCGCTATCCGCCGGATTATGAAGCCGTGCCCCTTTGGCTTTGGCTCGGCGCGCATCTGATTTGGCTTTTCCCGTGGAGCATGTTTCTTGCCGCAGCGGTGCGAGGCGTCGGAAAGCCTTCAACGTGGAAAAATCTTTCCGCCGAGCAGCAAGCTCGATTACTTTTGCTCTTGTGGGCCGGCTTTATCCTTTTGTTTTTCTCGCTGACCTTCGGTTCCCGAATGGAGTACTACAGCTTTGGCGGCTGGCCCGCGATGGCGATGTTGCTCGGTGCCGGCCTCGCGAAGGCGGAAGAGGATGGGAATCGCTGGCTTTCCCCGATCCAGGGTGCGCTCGCCCTTGTCGGTTGTGCGATCGCCGTCGTTCTGATCGCGCTGATTGTGAAGTCCGCGCACGTGCAGGTGGCGGGCGATATTTCGACCCTGCTCACGCAGCATGAAAACGATTTTTATCGCGTGTCAATGGCGCACATTTTGGATTTGACGCCGCAGGCGTTCGCTCTGTTGCGCCTGCCCGCCTCGCTCGCCGCAATTGCGCTTCTTGCTGGCTTGAGCGCCGCGTGGTGGCTCAGAAGAACGCAACGCCACATCTTTGCGACGCTCACAATGGCGGCGACGATGGCGCTTTTCTTTTTTGCCGCCAATATCGCGCTCGGTGTTTTCGGTCCTTATCTGTCCACAAAAACGCTCGTCGATAAAGTGAAAACGCAGATCGCGCCGGCCGACGCCGTCGCCATTTACGGGGAATTCGATGCGAGTTCCAGTGTGGCGTTTTACACCGGCCGGCGGCTCCTTATTTGGAACGGGCGTTACAACAATCTCGAAGCCGGTTCGCGCTATCCCGACACGCCGGCGATCTTTCTTGCCGATGAAGAATTTCTGCGCCGGTGGAACGCCCCGAACCGCGTTTTCCTCTTTGTTCCGCCGGAGAAGCGCCACGATGCAGACGGCCGGCTGGCCGGTGTAAGAGTTTGCACGATCGCCGAAAGTGGCGGAAAAGTTGCCTATTCGAACCGGCCTTCGCCGGGCGAACCAATGCAATGCTCGAAAGCGAAGGACTGATGGCAATGGCGCTGCACGCATTGCGCTGGGCTCTCTTGATCGCCGCGTTGGCTCCCTCCGCTTACTACCTCCTCGCCATCTATTGCACGTGGGACTATTTTCGTAAGGCGGATGGCGGCGCAGAGAGCCATTTCGATTTTTGCCCGCCCGTCAGCGTGCTCAAGCCCGTACGCGGCGTCGACCGCGATGCCTACGAAAATTTCGCGAGCTTCTGCCGCCAGAATTATCCACGGTACGAAATTCTTTTTGCCGTCGCCGACCAGGATGATCCCGTAATTCCGGTAATTCAAAAGATCCGAAATGATTTTCCGCAAGTTTCGGTGCGCCTGATTGTCGGCGTTGAGCAGCTTGGCGCGAACCGTAAATTAAACAATTTGGCCCGGCTTTCGCACGAAGCCGTCAACGAAATTCTTGTCATTAGCGACAGCGACGTGCGCGTGGATACAGAGTACGTGCGCCGTGTTGCGGCGCACTTCGCCGATCCGCAGGTCGGCGCTGTGACGGCGTTTTTTCGCTGCGTAACGCACGGCTCGCTTGGCGCGCAGCTCGAAGCGCTGGTGCTTTCGACGGAAACCGTGCCCAACGCGCTGGTGGCGCGCAAAATCGAAGGCAAGGTCCAGTTCGCATTCGGCTGGACGATGGCAACCACTAAAACCCACCTCAGCGCCATCGGCGGATTCGAAGGCATGGTGAATGTTCACTCCGACGATTTCGAGTTGGGCAATCGTATCGCCGCGAAGGGTCTTGCGATTGAACTTCTCAACGAACCGGTCGACATGATTTTTCCCAAAGAATCGTTCGCCGCCTATCTTCGCCACGAACTCCGGTGGGCCATCGGGCTGCGCAACGTTCGGCCCGCCGGCTATTGGGGTTTGCTGTTCACCTTTGGCCTGCCGTGGACGATCCTTGCGATTGCCATCGCGCCTTCGCTCCTTTTTGCCGCGGGTTACGCGGCCGGTTATCTCTCGCTCCGGTGTTTTCAAGTCTGGTTCACCGGCGCATGGGGATTGAAGGATCCCGTCACGCGAAAAAGTTGGTGGCTTGCGCCGCTGCGCGACGCGGTCAATTTCTGTACGTGGATTGCGGGATTTTTTACGAGTGAAATCGAATGGCGCGGCATCAAGTACAAGGTCAAGAAAGGGATGCTGGTTCGCGTGTGATTTTCTTCGGCGAAGATTGTCGCTCCTGCCGCGGCAAGCTATACTCCTCAAATCAAGAGGATCTGCGAGGTCGGGTGTGAACGATTCGAAGAGCGCGATCGCGGCGGAAAGCGCCCTGGCAAGCGCCAAGGATTACTTTGCTTCGCTCCAAACGGTGATTGCGCGGCTTGATTTATCGATCGTCGATCGAATGGCCGACGCGATTTGGAAAAACTACGAACAAGACCGAACGCTTTATATTTTCGGAAACGGAGGCAGCGCCGCGCTTGCTTCTCACCTTGCTTGCGATTTTGGAAAGGGAACGGTGGTGGCGAACCGCAAGCGCTTGCGCACCGTTTCCCTTGCGGACAATGTCGCGCTGATGACGGCGCTGGCCAACGACCTCGCCTATCAGGAAATTTTTGCGGAACAACTCGCGGGCCTCGCCGCGAAAGGTGACGCAGTTCTCGCCATTTCCGGCAGCGGCAATTCGCCCAATGTCGTCAGGGGATTGGAAGAGGCGCGACGGATCGGGCTGCACACCTTTGCGATCACGGGGTTTTCTGGCGGCCGCGTCAAGCCGCTCGCCGACCTGTGCCTCGTCGTGCCGTCGGACAACATGCAGCATATTGAAGACGTTCACCTTTTTGCCACGCACGCGATTTTCCGCGCCCTTCGTTATCGCATGATGTTGCCCCAGGCGACTTAGCGCGCAAGAAGTTGGCTCACGGGCAGGGCGTGTCTCGCTTCGCCACCAGCGCTTGCAATCCATTTCACACCGCAGCCGCGAGCGGCTAAACTTGGTTTTGCGCGGCATTGGCCGTTACTGGCTGCGCCGATATGTCCCTGCCCACTCATTCTTCGGAGCTTGTGCACGCCGCATCTCTGCTCTCGCGCTACGTCGTTTGGGTGATGTACTTCTGTTCGCTCGGCTTTTATGGCGCGGCGGCCTTGGCCGCGCTCCGCTTTTCGCGGCGCGCGCGAAAGGCGCCAGATCCTGAATACACGCCGCGTGTCAGTGTGCTCAAGCCGGTCCACGGAACCGACTTCGCTTCGGCCGAAAACTTCGCCAGTTTTTGTACGCAAAATTATCCCAGCTACGAAGTTTTATTCGCCGTGAACGATGAATCTGATCCGGCCATTCCTTTCGTCCGTGCGCTGATGTCCGCACACCCCGACCTGGGAATCCGGCTGTTCACCAGCGCTCCGTTCCACGGCGAAAATCGCAAAGTAAACAATCTTGCCCGCATGGCCAGAGAAGCCAGCCACGAAATACTCGTCATCACCGATGGCGACGTTCGCGTCGGCCCCGATTATCTTCGCAACGTCGTCGCTCCCTTTGCAGACGGCGCAACGGGCGCCGTAACCAGCCTCTACCGCGGCGTCGCCGAGCGAAACTTCTTCGGCGAGCTCGAAGCGCTCGGCGCGGCCACCGATTTCGCCGCGGGCGTTCTGGTGGCGGAACGCACCGAAGGACTCAATTTCGCGCTTGGCGCTTCGATCGTCACAACGAAATCCTGGCTTCAGCGGATCGGCGGTTTCGAACCAATCGCAAAGCTCCTGGCAGACGATTACGAACTCGGTCATCGCATCGCCAACTCCGGCGGAAAGGTCGTATTGTCCCGCGAAGTCGTCGCCACGATGTATCCCGCGCAAACCTTTCGCGCCTTTTGGGATCATCAGCTGCGCTGGGCGCGCACGGTTCGCCTTTGCCGGCCGATTTCTTACCTCGGGCTCATCTTCACGCACGGCCTTCCATGGGCTCTGCTCGCCGCGTTGCTTGCGCCCGCGCCCGCCACGGCTGCACTGTGCCTCGCCGCTTACCTTGTGCTGCGATTGGCGGTGGCTTTTATCGTTGGCGTGGGCGTGCTTCGAGACGATACCGTCCGCCGCCGCTGGTGGCTCATTCCCGTTCGCGACGCGATTCATTTCGTCGTCTGGCTTGCCAGCTTCGCATCCAATCGCGTGAAGTGGGGCGATGCGCAGTTCATCATGAAAAACGGCCAGATGATTCCCGTGCGAAATCCCTGATGGATTCCCGATCGATCTTTCGCCCGGTTTGGTTGACGGATTTTCCGTTCCCGTTTAACCTATTGAGGATGAATCGTGGCTGCCCCGATCATCGGGTCCCCGCCGCGATTCGTTTTTGTTGCCACGCCTCCATCGGCTGGGAGGTCGTCCAATTGGTAGGACACCAGACTCTGACTCTGGGTATCCTGGTTCGAGTCCAGGCCTCCCAGCCAAATTTTTCCCTCGGTTTTTGACGAATTGTAAAAAGCTACGTCCCACACAAAACCATTTTCAGCGGCAGCGAGTCTAAGTAGAATGGAATAGCCGGTTCAACTACAATCGAGCTGAACCCTCGCCCAGGCCCGCCTTTGCGGCAACTCTTCGCCTCCCCTCCCGCTGAAGATCCGCTGAAAAATGGAGAATTTGTTTCGTCATGTCTAGAAACACGCGTCTTTCCCCAAGAACTTCTCCGGCCCATCTCGGCTTCATACAAATCTGCGGCGACGATGGCGGAAAAATCCTCAACATCTCGGAGTCTGGACTGTCGTTTGAGTCCTTCGCGCCGCTGGGAGAGTTCCAAACTCTGCAATTCTGGTTCTCCTTGAATCTTCGCGACCGCATCGAAGCGATGGGCCAGGTCGTCTGGCTCGATCCGGGAACGAAAATTGGCGGTCTGCGTTTTGTAAATCCTTCAGATCGGCTCGTCGAGCACATTCGATGTTACGCAAAACAGGTGCGCTCACCCGGCATTTCAAGGAGGGGCGCGCTTTTTGCCGATATTCTTGCAAAACAAAAAATAGCGGACGCTCCGCGCATAACACCTCTTACACCACACGAGCTTAGAAGCCCGCAGCATTTTGATTCGACGGAACTGATCTCCTGGCAGCGGCACAGGGAAGTGTGTCGCAAACGATTTGTCCTCGGCCTGGTTGTGGGACTTTTTGTGGCTTCCACTGTCACGGTCGCAGCGTACCGGTTTTGGGTGCTGCGTTCGCCGGTTGCGGCGGCCGCGAAACTCTCGGAGCCTTCTTCGCTAATAGTGCCCAGTTCAGCAGACACGCACTTTTCCGCCCCGCCCGTTCCACAAACAGTTGCTCCCGCTCCCAGGCGATCGTCGGTCACGGCAGCTCGAATGCGTCCCACAAGCGTCGCAAGCGAATCCAATGCCGGCCAGGAGCTTGCGCCCTTCAACTCGCCACAGCGCGAGTCCGGCGCCGTGCCGGCAGTTCGGCGTGACGCCATTCCGCCGGCGCCGAATTTCCCAAAGAAAGCAGCCTCATCACAACAACTCTGGTCCGCCGTTCAAGTGGGGGATACAAATGCGGCGGTCGTGCTGGCAGACCGCTACCTGCGCGGCGATGGAGTGCCCGCGAACTGCCTGCAGGCGCGAGTGCTGCTGCTCGTTGCCTCCGAGAAAAAGAATGCGGACGCCATCAGGAAGCTGGGCGAACTGGACAAGGCCGGCTGTCCGGCCGACCCGAAGCAATAGCCATAGCGAAGAAAAGCACGCCGCCGGGCGCGCCGGAGTTCCCACTCCCCCAACATTGCAGATTTATAGTAAGGTATAGGTCGCTTGGGAGGGTGTTCCGTGAACCGTAAACGAGTGATCTTCTTTTCCTTTGTCACATTTGCCGCTACCGCATTGTTTCTGACCAAATCGCACGCAGGCGCCACCAATCCGGAGCAGGAAGTCCGTGACGCCGAGCAGCGCGCCAACGCCGCGTACGAAGCCAACGACCTGCCCAAATATTTTTCATTCTATGCGGACGATTTTTCGCAGTATCTGCCCGAAGGCCGCTCCGACCTCGCCGCCTACAAAAAAGAATGGACCGGCTACATCGGGGAAGGCAATCGAGTCGAAAAGGTCGCATTGAGCGACATGCACGTGCAAGTCGGTCCCAGCGGCGATAGCGCCGTCGCCAGCTACATCATTCACGTCCGCACCAAGCTCAAAGACGGAAAAATTACCGACGAAGACAACCAGGAATCCGACGTTCTCTTCAAACGAAGCGGACAGTGGAAGGTCGTCTTTCTTCACTACTCCGCCGCGCCGAAGCCTGAGTCGCACTAACCATTTCATCGTGAGGGCCACCGTATGAGTCAGAGTCGCGATCGCGAACTGGGAATGTTTCGCGAAATCACGCGCCGCGATTTTCTAAACGGCGTCGCCATCGGCGTGGGCGCCGCGACCGCGGAAACCATGCTGCCAAGCCTTGCCTGGGCTAGCGATGGCCTCGCCGCGCAAGACGCGCCCGGCTACAATCCACCCGCTCTGACCGGCCTCCGTGGCAGCCACGCCGGTTCGTTTGAAGACGCGCACAAACTGCGCGACGGCAATTTCTGGAAATCCGCGGGGAAGCCGGCGGACACCGGCGAATCGTACGATCTCGTCATCGTCGGCGGTGGCATCAGCGGCCTCGCCGCTGCTTATTTCTGGCGCGCGCAAAAGCCCGACGCTCGCATTCTCATCCTCGACAATCACGATGACTTTGGCGGTCACGCCAAACGCAACGAATTTCGCCCGGGTGGTCGATTGCTCCTTGCCAACGGCGGCACGTGGGCGATTGAATCGCCGTTTCCTTATAGCAAGGTCGCGCACGGTTTACTGGACGACCTCGGCATCGATCCCGCCGCACTCGCAAAAAAATGCAACGTCGCCGGCGTTTATAAAAACCTGGCCAACGGATTTTTTTTCGATAAAGAAACATTTGGGCGCGACAAGTTCGTGAAGGGAAAGGCCGGAGGCCTTTTCGCAAGTGACACATTCGGCGGCGACGTCAGCACCGCCGACGGGATTCCTCTTGCGCCGGAAGTCTTCCGCGACGTGCAACGACTTGAAACCTTCGATCGGGATTTCTTTCCGGGCCTCGCCTCCGAGCAAAAAAAAGACAAGCTCAGCCGCATGAGCTACAAAAAATTTTTGCTCGACGTCGTGAAAGTCGATCCTCGCGTCATTCCCATCTATCAGACGCGCACTCACTCGCTCTTCGGCGTTGGCATTGACGCCGTTGCCGCCCTCGATTGCTGGGCATTGCATATGCCGGGCTTCAACGGGTTGAAGCTGGAGCCGGGCCCGTATCGGCGAATGGGTTACACGCCGATGGGATACGCCACTCCTCGCGAAGGCTACGAATTTCATTTTCCCGATGGCAATGCCACGATCGCGCGATTGCTCGTTCGCCGCTTGCTGCCCAATTCCACGCCTGGCGCCACCGTCGAGGATATCGTCACGGCAAAGGTGGACTACACAGAGCTCGATAAAGCCGGCCAACCGGTGCGAATCCGCCTTAGCAGCATTGTCGTGGGCGCAAAACACGCCGGCGATGCGAAGTCGGCCAAGGAAGTGCAAATCGCCTACCTCCGCGACAACAAGCTCAGAACCGTCCGCGCCAAATCGGCCGTCCTCGCTTGCTGGAATATGATGATTCCGTATCTTTGTCCGGATTTGCCCGACGCGCAAAAAGAAGCGCTGCACTACGGCGTCAAAGTTCCTCTCGTGTATACGACGGTCGCCATCAAAAATTGGACGTCGTTTCAAAACCTCGGCGTTCAATCCGTTGCTTGTCCCGGAATGTACCACTACCAGATGAATTTGGATCTTCCCGTGGATATTGGAGATTACAAATCGCCAAAAACGCCCGACGAACCAATCCTGGTGCGCATGGAACGAACTCCGTGCTATCCCGGGCTTTCCGAGCGCGATCAGCACAAGATCGGTCGCGGCGATTTGCTGTCCACTTCCTTTGAGACATTCGAACGCAACATTCGCGATCAGCTCGGCCGCGTGCTCGGCGCCGGCGGCTTCGATCCCGCACGCGATATTGACGCCATCACCGTCAATCGCTGGCCGCACGGTTACGCGTACGAGTACAACTATCTTTTCGATCCGGAGTGGCCGGCCGGGCAGAGCCCATGCGAAATTGCCCGCAAACCGTTTGGCCGAATCGCGATTGCTAACTCCGATGCGGCGGCCGGGGCATACACCGACACCGCCATCGACCAAGCATTCCGCGCCGTTCGCGAATTATTTTAGTGTCCGCAAAATACAGTAGTTACCTGACGTTGCTCCGTGTAAAAACTTTCTCGCGTGCATGAATCTTTGCACCCTTTGGCTTTTATTCTTCAACCGCACACTCCGAATGGCCGTCCGCTAACTGCTTGATATCAGCAGAGCTACAGTCGGATCGAAATGCGCAACGATTTTGGCAAGCGGCGTGCTCCTTCTTGCCTATCCCAGCAAACAACCGAAGGAGGCAGTACCATGAAGAGTATTTCTCTTGTTCGTATCGGTGTGTTTGCCGCTTCTCTCGCCGCGCTGGCGGCGTCCGCGTTTCCCGCACCGATTCACTCGCAGGAACCGCAACAAACCATGGCCAAAGTCAATCAATCCGCATCCGGCAAAATTTCCGCCGTCTCCAATGACGGTTTTTCGCTGGACGTCAAAGCCGGCGATTCTTCGTCCACCTTGCAGTTCATCACGGACGGAAAAACAAAAGTAACCGGCAGCCTCAGCGTTGGCTCGACCGTCAGCGTTCAATACCGCACGGACGCCGATGGCCGCAACATTGCCACTTCCGTCGTCGTGCAAACCAACGGCTGATTCGCCAACAAGTGTAGTTGCAGTCCAATTCAACGGTGAACCCCTGACGGACCTCGAATTTCGAGGTCCGTTTTTTTTTGCTTCACCCTCGCCCCATTTCCATTCGCTCCGTCGCCGGCAAAACGAATTTCTCTTGCGCCTGCATCGAAATCTTGGCGAACGTCCGGCCCCTCGCCACGCCTCTTCAGGAAACTATCTTTTTCTCGGTTCTTGCCTGAAATTGCGCTTCCAGCCAGACTGGCAACGTCAGCCCTTTTTGAGGCCCATTTCATGCCCAGACTGCAAACCACCGAGGACCGCCGGCTCGAGGAAAATCGCACCAGGAAGGGCTATTGGAAGCGTTGGGGGCCTTACCTCTCCGAGCGTCAATGGGGCACCGTTCGCGAGGACTACAGCCCCGGCGGCACGGCGTGGGAAGCCTTTCCGCACGATCACGCTCGTTCACGCGCGTATCGCTGGGGCGAAGACGGCATCGCCGGCATCAGCGACCGCCATCAGATGATCTGTTTCGCGCTCGCGCTCTGGAATGGCCGCGATCCCATTCTCAAAGAACGCATCTTCGGCCTCACCGGCAACGAAGGCAATCACGGCGAAGACGTCAAAGAATATTATTTTTATCTGGACTCGACGCCGACGCACAGCTATTTGAAATATCTTTACAAATATCCGCAAGCCGAATTTCCCTATGGCTGGCTCGTGGAGGAAAACCGGCGCCGCGGACGTTCGCAGCCCGAATTCGAACTGCTCGACACCGGCGTCTTCCGCGAAAATCGCTACTTCGACGTTTTCGTCGAGTACGCCAAAGCCGACGACGAAGACATTTTCATCCGTATCACCGCGCACAATCGCGGGCCGGAGGCCGCGCCGCTCCATTTGCTTCCTACACTCTGGTTTCGCAATACGTGGTCCTGGGGCAAGGATCTTCGCCGTCCCATCGTCCGCAAAGCCACCGATGTTCCCGGCAGTGTTTGCGCCGAACTTCAGCATTGGCAGTACGGCAAGCGCTGGCTCCTGGCCGCCGGCCAACCGGAAATGATTTTCACCGAAAATGAAACGAACAACGCGCGTCTCTTCCATTTGAAAAATCGCACGCCGTACGTGAAGGACGCGTTTAATGAATACCTCATCGGCGGAAACAAGGACGCCGTAAATCCGGCCCAGTCCGGCACAAAAATGGCCGCTCATTATTCGCTGACGATCGACGCCGGCAAATCCGTCACCATCAAACTCCGCCTCACCGACGTCGAGCCGCTCGGCGGCATGGACCCCGACTCATCCATGGTCGGCATCATCACTTCTCCCGCTCATGCCGAACGCGAAGCCGGCGTGCCCGGCACCAACGATTTCGGCAAAGGTTTCGATTCTTTATTCGCGGCGCGCATCAAGGATGCCGATGAATTCTACTCTTCGCGCATCCCGGCCGAACTTTCCGCCGACGCAAGAAATGTCATGCGTCAGTCCTACGCAGGAATGCTCTGGTCGAAGCAGTTTTATCACTACGACGTGCAAACCTGGCTCGAAGGCGATCCCGCCGGCCCAACGCCGCCCGCCGAACGCAAAAAAGGCCGCAACAAGGATTGGACGCATCTCTACAACGACGACATCGTCTCCATGCCGGACAAGTGGGAATATCCCTGGTACGCCGCGTGGGACCTCGCGTTTCATTGCATCACCCTCGCACTCGTCGATCCCGATTTCGCCAAAGAACAGCTCATCCTTCTTCTTCGCGAATGGTACATGCATCCCAATGGCCAGCTGCCTGCCTACGAATGGGCATTCGGCGACGTGAATCCTCCCGTTCACGCTTGGGCCGCCTGGCGCGTTTACAAAATCGAACGCCGCGTTCGTGGCGTCGGCGATCGCGGCTTCCTCGAAAAAGTTTTTCACAAGCTGCTCTTGAATTTTACGTGGTGGGTCAATCGCAAAGATCCCGACGGCGCCAACATTTTTCAGGGCGGCTTTCTTGGCCTCGACAATATCGGAGTCTTCGATCGCTCCGCGCCTCTTCCCACCGGCGGCCATCTCGAACAATCCGACGGCACCAGTTGGATGGGCATGTATTGCCTCAATATGCTCGCCATCGCGCTCGAACTCGCGAAAGAAGATCCTGCCTACGAAGACGTCGCCAGCAAATTCTTCGAACACTTCGTGCACATCGCTCACGCCATGAACGATTTCGGCACCGACGGTGTCTCTCTTTGGGACGACGAAGATGGCTTCTACTACGACCTTCTGCACCTGCCGAACGGAGAAGAGCACTACCTGAAAGTGCGCTCAATGGTCGGCTTGATCCCGCTCTTCGCCGTCGAAACCCTCGAACCCGAAATCATCGACCGCCTGCCCGGCTTCAAGCGCCGCATGCAATGGTTCATCGACAACCATCCCGGCATGCCCGAGCACATTGAAATGACGCAGCGTTCCGCGCGCGGCGTGCGTCGCCTGCTTTCGCTCGTGAATCGCAAGCAGCTCACGCGCGTCCTCGGCCGCATGCTCGACGAAACGGAATTCTTCTCCGACTACGGCATCCGCGCCCTCTCGCGCTACCACAACGAACATCCGTACGAGGTCTACGTCAACGGCAGCGTAAATCGTGTGGACTATGAACCGGCGGAATCCACCACCGGACTCTTCGGCGGCAATTCCAATTGGCGCGGTCCGATCTGGTTCCCCGTCAATTACCTGCTCATCGAATCGCTGCAGAAATTCCATCACTACTACGGCGAAGATTTCAAAGTTCCATGCCCGGCCCGAACGGATAAGATCACCGATCTCTGGCAAGTCTCTTCCGAAATTTCAAAACGACTCGGCCGTATCTTCTTGCGTGGCAAAGATGGACGCCGGCCCGTCGCCGGCGGCATCGAGCAATTCCAGAACGATCCCCATTGGCGCGATCTCGTCCTCTTTCATGAATATTTTCATGGCGACAACGGCGCCGGTCTCGGCGCAAGCCATCAAACCGGCTGGACCGGCCTTGTCGCAAAACTCTTAGAGCAGAGCGGTGAGTGACCAAACAAATCTTGTAATTCGTGCAGCAACCGCCGCCGATGCGCCGTTTCTGTTTCCCCTGATGCGCGCTCTCGCCGAACAGGAGCCGAACCCCAATCCCGGCGCGTTTCGAGAATCTCTGGTCGGCAAAGCGTTTCATTTTTTGCTCGATCATCCGGAACGCGGCCGCGTCTGGGTTCTCGCCGTCGACCAAAGCCTTGTCGGCTATATCGTCCTGACGCTCGGCTTCAGCTTCGAATTTTTCGGCACGGATGCCTTCATCGATGAGCTGTATATCGTGCCCGAGTATCGTCGCCGCGGTTTCGGTCGCCGCGCCGTCGAATTTCTTGAAGCCGAAGCGAATAAAATCGGCGTCAACGCGGTACATCTGGAAGTGGACATCGGCAACGCCGCCGCTTCCGAACTCTATCGCCGCATGGGATTCGCGGATCACAACCGGTTTTTGATGACAAAATGGCTACAACTTCCTCAATAAAGCGCTTTCAGAAAACGTCGTCGAACAAGGAGAAAGCGGAAGCCGTGACAGCCGTTCCCCATCCCGTGGTGGTTTTCGGCCGCAACGTCTGCAACGATTTTGCCGCCGCCTCTTCCCGCGAATGGCTCGTGACAAACGCCATCGGCGGCTACGCTTCCGGCACCATCGCCGGCTGCGCCACGCGCCGTTACCACGGCCTTCTCCTCGCCGCGCTGCAACCGCCCGTCGGCCGCACCCAGCTTGTCGCCGCGCTCGACGAACTCATCGAATACGCTGGCGCCCGTTACGAACTCGCCACGCACAAATGGGCCAGCGGCGCCGTCGCCCCGCAGGGTTTCCAATATCTCGAAAGTTTCCGCCTCGATGGAACAATTCCAACCTGGCTCTACGCTTTCGGCGATGCCCGCGTCGAGAAAAAAATCTGGATGCGCCAGGGCGAAAACACAACGTACATTCGTTACACGCTGCTTAATGCTTCTTCACCAGTACAGTTTCAGGCAAAAGCCCTCGTCAACTATCGCGACGATCACGGCGTCACCCACGGCGGCGATTGGCGCATGCGCATTGAACCCGTCAATCATGGCGTTGGCGTCCTGGCCTACAATGGCGCAACTCCGTTCTATCTCCTCAGCGCAGACGCCTTGGCCGAGCCGCAACACACCTGGTATCTCGACTTTTTTTTCCAGGCTGAACGCGATCGCGGCCTCGAAGACCGCGAGGACCACCTCTTCGCCGCGCAATTCCGCGCCACCCTCGAACCCGGCAAGCCCATCACGCTGGTTTTCACCACCGATGGCGAAACTCTTCTTGACGGAAACTCCGCTCTCTCCGAACAACACGCCCACGACGCCGGCCTTTTGGAAGCTTTCGCGCACTCTCCCTTGGCTCACAAAACAACCTCGGACCCCGCGTGGCTCTCGCAACTCGTCCTCGCCGCCGATCAATTCGTCGTCAAGCGCGCCCTCCCTGGCGAACCCAACGGACACAGCGTCATCGCCGGTTATCACTGGTTCGGCGATTGGGGCCGCGACACGATGATCGCTCTCCCCGGTCTCACTCTCACCACCGGCCACTTCGAAATCGCGCGTCAGATTCTTCTCGCATTTTCTCAATTCGTCGACGCGGGCATGCTTCCCAACAATTTCCCCGACACGGGCGGCCGGCCCGAATACAACACCATCGACGCCTCGCTCTGGTATTTCGAAGCCATTCGCCAATACGTTGAAGCCACCCGGGATCTCGCCACGTTGCAAAAACTTTTTCCAATTCTTGCCGCAATGGTCGAAGCGCACGTCGCCGGCACGCGCTATAACATTCACGTCGATCCCGCCGACGGTCTCCTCTACGGCGGCGGCCCCGGCGTTCAACTCACCTGGATGGACGCCAAAATCGGCGATTGGGTCGTCACGCCGCGCACCGGCAAGCCCGTCGAAATCAATGCGCTTTGGATCAACGCGCTCGAATCGATGTCTCAATTCGCAAAATTACTGAATCTTCCCGGCCGGCGCTACGAAACATTAAGCGCCGCCGCAAAATCCAGCTTTCCAAAATTCTGGAATCCCAATCGCAACTGTTGTTACGACGTCATCGATTCGCCCGGCATCGGCAGCGACGCCTCGCTGCGGCCAAATCAAATTCTCGCGGTTTCTCTTCCGTCGAGCCCGCTCACCGCCGCCCAGCAAAGGTCCGTCGTCGATGTTTGCCTCGCCGAACTTCTCACTCCCTTCGGCTTACGCAGTCTCGGTCCGCAGGAGTCCGGCTACGTCGCCCACTATCGCGGTGCTCCCCGCGAACGCGACGCGGCCTATCACCAGGGCACCGTCTGGGGTTGGCTCACGGGTCCTTTCGCCCTTGCGCATTTCCGCGTTTATCAAGATAAAGCCGCGGCGCGCCGCTTTCTCGAACCGCAAGCCGAAGCCATCCATCTTTACGGCCTCGGTTCGCTCGCCGAAGTTTGCGACGCCGAAAAACCCTTCGCTCCCGCCGGTTGCATCGCCCAGGCCTGGACCGTCGCGGAAATGCTTCGCGTCTGGAATCTCCTGTCCTAACTTTTTTGTGAATATGTCGCGGAAGGGAATTGCCGGCCAATTCTCTATGCGTCTTTCTTCTCGTACAGCTCAATCAATACTTTTTCCTCTTCCGGCGTCGTCACCAGAAAAAAATTCACTCGCGTCCCATCCGCGCCGGCGCGTGTCTCCGGATAGATCGGCGCAATGCCAAATCGTTCTCGCAGAACCTTCGTCGCCCGATCGACGTCATTGCAAAGAAACTCCACCTGCTGTATCCCCGCCCCAAACTTTCCCAAATACCGCGCAATCGCGCCATTTCCCTCCGGTGCTTTCGACGTCAGCACGTCAAAAGAGAGCCCGGGAAAATGAAGCTCAAATTCCTCCGCATCCTGATCCGGCGGCACTTCGGCCAGCCGCGGCATTCCATTCGCCGCTCGAATTCGCTCGAACAGCGTCCTCGGAACCGCCACGCCAACCGTTATCTTCGGTTCCGCTCCAACCAACGAAACAAATTCCCCATCCTTCAGCCAGGCCTTCGCCGCCCTCCTCGCCAAAATGCTTCCGGCAATGTAAATCTCTTCCGCCGCCGCATCTCGCTCTTTGCCGTCGGGCGAAGCCAACCGCACGATCTGTTCTTTCAGGGCCATGTTTTTCAAAATTCAATTCTAACGTTTTACTTAATCGAGTTGTTTGGGCTTTGCAAGCAGAGAAGCGATCGTCGCCACCGTCAAAATTCCCATCACGATTCCCAGCGATCCAGCCACCGAAAGATGCACCCACCGCTCCGCCACCATCTTCGTGCCCACGAACACCAGCACCGCCGCCAGCCCGAATTTGATGTATGTCAGCCGGTCCAGCACACCCGCCAATAAAAAGTACAGCGTCCTTAGTCCCAGAATCGCAAACACATTCGACGTATACACGATAAATGGATCGCGCGTAATGCCGAACACCGCCGGAACGGAATCCACCGCAAACGTCACGTCCGTCACTTCAACCACCAGCAGCACCAGAAACAGCGGCGTTGCAAACAACTGCCCCCGCTCTCGCACAAAGAACCGCTCGCCCGAAAAGCCCTTCGTCATTCGCAGATGCGCCGCAAGGAACCGCACAAGCCAGTTTTTCTCCGGATGCGTTCCGGTCTTGCCCGAGAACATCATGTGCGCGCCGGCAAGAATCAAAAATCCACCGAACGCGTACAGGATCCACGCGAATCGCGCGATGAGTTCCGTACCGGTCCAAATCATCAATCCGCGCATGACGAGCGCGCCCAAAATGCCCCAGGCCAGCACGCGATGTTGATATTCCGGCGCAACGCCAAACGTCCGGAACAAAACCAGAAACACGAAAAGATTGTCCACGCTCAGCGATTTTTCGATCAAGTACCCGGTGGAAAATTCCAAGGCCGGCTGCGTACCGTAAAAATGATAAATCGCCAGCGCGAACAGCGCGGCAGATCCAATCCACACGCCGCTCCAGGCCACCGCTTCGCGCAGCCCAATCTTGTGCGGCCGCCGGTGAAACAAAAACAGGTCCAGCGCCACCGCAAGCAACACAAATAGATTGAATTCGATCCAGTGAATCGGTGAGTTCATCGCTCCGTCAGAGTGTACTGCGCCGTTTCCGTTGGCCGCCAGCGAACCCGGGCCTCGGCCGTCTCGCCGCTCTCCACTTTACGCCTCGCGCAGGCTTCTCTATTGATTCTTCAACGCGTCCGTGGAGTTCAGATTCGTCAATTCAATTGTCGTTGTTTGGCCCGCTTTGATCGTCACCGGCACATCCCAAATCAGCCGCGAGTCTCCCGCGCCGGCCTCCAGATCGAGCGTGCTCAACCAATAATTTCCCGCCGGAATTCTGGAAACTCGCGCCTTTCCTTCCAGATTCGTGTCCACTCGCGTCGCAAGATACTTTGTCTGCGCTTGCATCGGCGCTTGTTGCCGCACTTTTTTCTTATAGCCGTTCTGCGCCTCCGCCCACTTGCGCGATGGATTGATCCCGTCGAGCTCCAGTTCGATACCGGCCACCGTTTCCGGATGTGTCTGAATAAATTTCTTCAGCGCCGTCAAATACTCCTGGTGCTCCTTCTCATATCGTTCCGGGTGATCCTTCTTGTCGGCGTCGCGATATTTCGGTTTCGGAATTCCGCTCGTCACTCCGCCGCTGTTCGATCGCTGGTATCCCAGCAGAAACTCCGGCACTCCCAGAATATCTTCCGGCGTCAGCACTTTATCGAGCCCCGGCATCGTCAGGTCCAGCACGTCGTGCGCCTTCAGCCAGTCCTTCAATTCCGGCGAGAGTTTCAGCGCGGCGATAAATTTCTCGCGGTCCGGCGCGCCGTTTTTCTCTTCGATTTCGCGCTTTATTTCTTCAAAACTCCTCGTCAGCACGTAAAACGTAAAATCCCGCACCGGCTCCGGTTTCGCCGCCGTCGGGCTCACGTACGCCGTAAATTCCAGCGCGCCCGTTTCCGCCTGCTCCTGCGCTCGTGCCGTTGCCGCAATCGCGCACGCAGCCACCACACTCATCCAAATTCGGTTCGCTTTTCTCATGAATTTTATCGTAGCAGCACTGCCGGCCAATCTCGCTCGCCTATTCGCTCACAAATGCGTATCTGCCATCCTCGGCCGCTTCTTCCAATGTCGCGGGTGTCATCTCAAAACAACCGGTACGTCGCTTCCACCGTCACCCACTGCGGAATCGGCCGCCGGCTCCCGTCGCGCGCCGGTTCGAATCGCCACGTCCGCACTTTTTCCATCGCGCGTTCATCCAATCCAAATCCCAACCCTCTCACGATTTTCACTTGTCCCGCTCGTCCATCCGCCGTCACCAGCACGCGCAAGGTTACACTCCCTTGCAATTTCTCGTGCCGCGCCTCATCCGTATATTCCGGATCGGGGCAATACGCGCATTTCACCGTCGATGTTCCGGCCCCTGGCCGCCCGCTATACAGAGAATCTCCTGTTTCGTCGCCTTCCGTGGTTCCCATTGTGGTGCCTGCCCCTGGCCCGATGCCGTCCAACTTTCCCGGTCCGTTTGAATTGTTATGGTCCTTCATCGACGGCAATCCGATGTCCAGCACGCGCCGTGTCTCTTCGAGTCCGGTCACTGTCGGTTCAACCGGTAGAACATGTTCCCGGCCGTCTGGAACTCGCGGATGCAGCAAAACTGTCCGAGACCGTCGCGCCCAGTCGCCAACCGTCGGCGGCAATGTATCCATAAATCCGCCCACGCCGCGTCCGCCCACCGGCTTTTCCGCTTCCACTCTCGGTGGCGGTCCCGAATACACAAACGGCTCGTGTCCATCCTTGATTTGCGGCGGCTTCGTTGGACGATTCGCCACGTGTCCGCCCGCCCAAAGCAGCGCCAGAATCGCCACCGCGTGCACCACCAGCGAACCAGCCTGCCTCTGCCGCGCCCCCGGCGCCGGCCCTTGCTCCAACAAATCAAACGCGCCCGCGCCTCCATGCGCAAACGCCCGCGTCCCTCGCAACGCAAAAAACGCTCGCGCATTTTCCGTCACTCGTTCCCACCAACTCTCTTCTTTTTTATTTTGGAAAATCCCGCAGAGGCGCACCGAAAGGGAATTGCCCATGGCTGGCCCCCTCTGTCCGATTCAAATTCAACTCGACCGGCGTGCCCTCCGCCCCAAAAACAAAAGCGGCTCACGTTGTCATCTGTGAGCCGCTCCGTTCAATTTTGGTTGCTTGCAATTTCTTGCCGCGCCGCGGCCTGTGCTGCAAATTAGAACAACCGGAAACTCACCTCAATCGGCACCGATGTCCGTACCGGTTTTCCACCCGGTCCGCTCGCCGCCTTGCAGCGCCATTGCCGAACCGTTTCGATCGTCTTCTCGTCCAAGCCCAGTCCGGGGCTCTTCACAATCCGGATATTCGTCACGCGATCGTCCGTCTCGATGATCGCTTCCACCACCACGATGCCTTGGTACTTCGCCTTCCGCGCCTCTTCCGAGTACGGCGGATCCGGCTGGTAGTAGCACTTCGGCACGCCCACGCCATTCACGCCGGCGCGAAACGCTCCGCCGCCCGTACCGCCGCCTTCGCCCGGCCCCAGTCCTCCGCCGGTTCCGCTTCCAATTCCCGTCCCGTTTCCGTGTCCCAGCGAATCGGAATTTCCATTCGCCAGCGGATCGCCAAACGTCGGCAAATTCGGGCTCGCCACTTTCAAATCCGGCGGCCCCAGCAGCGATGGGTCCATCGCCAGTTTCGGATCGGGATTCGTCGGCCGTACCTGCGGCGGCGTAAACTGCGTCATCTTGAATTTCGGCAGCTTGCCTTTGTTCACCGGCGTCAGCGTGTGATCGTTCGCTCCGCCTCCGCCGCCCGCCTTGTTGTTTCCCGCGGGCAATTTCGAAATGTAATCGGAAAGATCGATCGACGTCACATTCGACTTTTCAACCGCCTTCGTCGAACTAGTAAAATTCCAGAGGAACGGCACCAGCATCAGCGCAATCACGCCCGCGTGCACGCCGATCGAAATCGTTTGCGTCCAGCCGAAGTTTTCATCCTTCGTCCAGATCTCTTTCACCTTCACCGGCCGCACTTCAAACGGCAGCGGCGCTTGCTTCACCGGGAAGAACAGCTCTTTCAAGCGGTCGCCAAATCCGCCAAAACTCGTTCCCCAGCGGTCCGCAAGTTGCCCTTTCGTCGATCCCTTCGGCACCGGCTTCGAGTTGAAAAATTCCGCAAAATTATTCCAGAAGCCTCCGCCATATTGCGTCGGCATCAACGGCGAACGGTAGTCGCCGCGAATCTTCACCGGTCTTTCAAAGAGGAATTGTTTTACGTTTGACCAGAAATCGTCCGGCATCAGAATTTGCGGACGCCCGAATTTCGGCACGGCTTGCGCCGGCACGGCCACTGCCGCTTCTGGACTCGCCTTCTTCGGAATCGCGTCGTCCGGTACGAGCTTGAAATTTGATCCCGTCACCTGTTTCACCTTCTAGTTAGACGCACAAACTCCCATTGGGTATCTCTCCGTTACGATTCCGAGGGCCCGGGATTGGTTGCACATGCCCGGGCGGCGGGTTCGTACTGAATTTCCTCGGTCGTGACACATTAAAGCCGGAAATTCAGACCATCCACCTGCCGAAACACGCTCGTAACGGCTGACACCGCTCCAGCCCTTATTGTAACATACGTAGTTACACCGCTTTCCGATGTTTCCCGCCATTCACTTCGGGAAAACAAACGTAAAAAGGGGATTCGCTCTCGCTCCAATATGCCCGAACCACTTGAACTCAAAAAGACCCTCAATCTCCCCAAAACTGACTTTCCCATGAAAGCCAGTCTGCCGCAGAACGAGCCAAAACAGCTCGCCGCCTGGCAAGACTCGAATCTTTACGAATCTATTCTCGCCGCGCGCCGCGGCAAGCCTCTTTTCGTTCTTCACGATGGCCCTCCCTATCCCACCGGCACCATTCACCTCGGCACCGGCCTGAACAAAATCCTCAAAGACCTCATCGTCAAAACAAAATCCATGGCCGGCCATTACGCCCCGTACGTCCCCGGCTGGGATTGCCACGGCCTTCCCATCGAAACGCAGGTCGAAAAAGAACTCGGCGGCAAAGGCAAAGTTCCTCCCGCCGAATTTCGCCGCCTCTGCCGCGAATTTGCCACGCGTTACGTCGAGCAGCACAAGCGCGATTTCAAGCGTCTCGGCGTCTTCGGCCGCTGGAACGATCCCTACCTCACCATGAGCCACGAGTACGAGGCCACCATCGCCAACGCCTTCCTCGACTTCATCGAAAAAGGCTACGTCTACCGCGGCCGCAAGCCCGTCTATTGGTGCATCTACGATTCCACCGCGCTCGCCGAAGCCGAAGTCGAATACGAAGATCACTCCAGCCCAAGCATCTGGGTAAAATTCTCGCTCGTTGGCGGCGCCACCGGCGAAGCCGCAAAGCTTGGTACCGACATCTCCGCCGTCATCTGGACCACCACTCCCTGGACCATTCCGCACAATCGCGCGCTCGCCTTCCATCCCGATTTCGAATACGCCGTCGTCGAAACCGAAAAAGGCAAGCTTTTACTTGCCGCCGACAGAGTCGCCGCGCTCCAAGCCGAGTGCGACATCAAGGAAGCTCGCGTCCTCGTCAAATGCAAAGGCCACCATTTCGAGCACGCAAAATTTCAGCATCCCTTTTTGCCGTTTCAAGTTCCCGGCGTCCTCGCCGCTTACGTCACGCTCGATCAAGGCACCGGCATCGTCCACACCGCTCCCGGTCACGGCGTCGACGACTTCAACACCGGCCAAAAATACAATCTCGAAACCGCTGCCCCGCTCGACGGCCGCGGCGTTTACACCGAAGGCCTCCCCGAATACAAAGGCAAAGACGTTTTCACCGCCAATCCCATCATCGTCAAACTTCTTGCCGATCACGCCGCGCTTCTCGGCCACCATCCGTACAAGCACACCTATCCGCACTGCTGGCGCTGCCACAATCCCGTCATCTTCCGCGCCACCGAGCAGTGGTTCATCAAAATGGATGCAATCGGAAACGGAGAATCGAAAACTTTCCGCGAAAAGGCGCTCGAACAAATCCACGGCGTGAAATGGATTCCTTCGTGGGGCGAAGACCGCATGTACGAAATGATCGAGCATCGCCCCGATTGGTGCGTCTCGCGCCAGCGCTTCTGGGGCACGCCCATCATCGTTTTTTATTGCGAAGTTTGCGGCCAGCGCCTCGAAAATTTCAAAGCCCTTCGCAACGTCATCGAATGGTTCAAGAAAGAAGGCGCCGACGCCTGGTACAAACATTCCGCCGAAGAGCTTCTTCCGCCGGGCACAAAATGTTCCTGCGGCCAATCAAAATGGCGCAAAGAAAACGACATTCTCGACGTCTGGTTCGATTCCGGCTCCTCGCACCTTGCCGTTCTCGCTCCGAAAAATGGTTTGGTCGAGCCGGGGCAAGACTGGCGTCCCGCCGATGTCTATCTCGAAGGTCCCGACCAATACCGCGGCTGGTTTCACAGCTCGCTCCTCATCGCCGTCGGCGTGAAAGACAAGGCCCCGTACAAAGGCATCGTCACTCACGGCTGGACCCTCGATGAACAGGGCCGCCCGATGTCCAAATCGCTCGGCAACGTCGTCCTGCCCAGCGAGATCTGCGAAAAATGGGGCGCCGATCTTCTCCGCCTCTGGGTCGCCAGTGTCGAATACCAAGCCGACGTAAAAATGTCCGATCGCGTCATGACGCAGCTCAGCGAAGCCTATCGCAAAATCCGCAACACCTTCCGCTTCGCTCTCGGCAACCTCAACGACTTCGATCCATCAAAAAATTCCGTCGCCAACGATCAGCTCGAAGAAATGGATCGCTGGATGCTCGAGCGCACCGCCGACCTCGTCAAAAAATGTCGCGAATGGTACGCCAACTACGAATTTCACCGCGTCTACCACGCCATCCACGATTATTGCACCGTCGACCTCAGCGCTTTTTACTACGACGTCCTCAAAGACCGCCTTTACACCAAAGCGCCCAATAATCCCGCGCGCCGCTCCGCCCAAACCGCCATCCATAAAATCTCCAGCGCGCTCATTCGTCTCGCCGCTCCCATCCTCGTCTTCACCGCCGAAGAAATCTGGCGCTTCTTGCCCAAATCCACCACCGAACCCAATTCCGTCCACATCGCGCTCTTCCCCGAAGAAGCCGAACTTCGCACCGGCATCGCTCCGTCCCTCGTCAACACGTGGGAACTTCTCGCCAAAGTCCGCGCCGAAGTCTTAAAAGCCCTCGAAACCGCGCGCAACGAAAAGAAAATCAATTCCGGCCTCGAAGCCAAAGTCCTTCTCGGCGCCGATCTCGAACTCAAAGCAAAACTCAAAGCCCAACTCGCTCACTTGCCCGGCCTCTTCATCGTCTCGCAAGCGGATTTTCTTACCGCCGGCGCCGGCGATTTCAAATCCGAAGCCGTTCCATCTCTTTCCGTCTCCATACAAAAAGCCGATGGCGCCAAATGCGACCGCTGCTGGAACTACTCCACCCACGTCGGCGAAAACTCCCGTTACCCCACCGTCTGCGAACGCTGCACCGCCGCCCTCGCCGAAATCGAATCCGCTCGCGAAACTTCCGGCGCCCTCCCCGCATGATCGCAGAATCCTATTCCGTTCGTAGGGGCACGATATATCGTGCCCGTGCTTGGCACGTTCACGGCGTTTTGATCTCTTTCTTTTCTGGAATTGTGAACCTTTGCAACCAACAAAAAACCGTGTCATCCCGACCGGAGCGAGGGATCGTGGCTAGATCCCTAAGCCAACTCGTTCACTGGAATGTCCACAACACGATCGCTTTAGGTTCCCACACATGACCTTCCCCGCCCGCCTCCGTTGGCTCGCTCTCACCCTCTTCGTCGTCGTCGCCGACCGCCTCACCAAAGCCCTCATCGAATCGCGCACCGCCGAAGGCTGGCGCCAAGAACTCATCCACAATTTCATCTACCTCGTTCACTCCAAAAACCCCGGCATCGCCTTCAGCATTTTCGCAAACTCCCAATCCCCTTGGCTTCGCACCGGCCTCATTGTCCTTTCGCTCGTCTTCATCGCCGCTCTCGCCTGGCTCCTCGTCTCCAGCAAGCAAGTCACCTGGCGCACCCTCGCCGGTCTCTCGCTCCTCATCGGCGGCGCCGCCGGCAATCTTACTGACCGCATCCTTCACGGCGCCGTCACCGATTTTTTTGAGGTCTGGTTCGGCACCTATCAATATCCCTCGTTCAACGTCGCCGATTCCGCCATCACCATCGGTGCCATTCTCGTCCTTCTTGATGTATTATTTCCTGGGAAGCACGCCGCAAATTCCCAGTAAAATATCGATTCGCCATCGGAGACCTGACATTGAATAGCAGGCAATTTCGCACGTTTACTCGTCGTGATTTTCTCGGCACATCCATCGGTGCCGCCGCCGGTTTCTCCCTCTATCCTTCCGGCCATCGCCTCTTCCGCGAACTCGCCGCCCGCGAAACTCCCTTCACACCCTTTCAATTTCCAAAAAACTTTCTCTGGGGCTCCGCCACCGCCTCGTACCAGATCGAAGGCGGCTGGAACGAAGACGGCAAAGGTGAATCCATCTGGGATCGCTTCTCTCACACTCCCAGCAAAGTAAAAGGCGCCGCCACCGGCGATGTCGCCTGCGATTCGTATCATCGTTACAAAGAAGACGTCGCGCTAATGAAGCAGCTCAATCTGCAAAGCTGCCGCTTCTCCGTCTCCTGGCCCCGCATTCAAGCCGGCGGTTCCGGCCCCGCCAATCAAAAAGGTCTCGACTATTACAAGCGCGTCACCGACGCCCTCCTCGAAGCAAAAATCCGTCCCATCTGCACGCTCTATCACTGGGATCTTCCGCAAGCCCTCGAAGACGCCGGCGGCTGGCCCAATCGCGATCTCGCCGCTCGCTTCGTCGATTATTCTCAACTCGTCGTCAAGGCCCTCGGCGATCGCATCCAGGATTGGTGCATCTTCAATGAGCCCTGGGTCTTCACCTTCCTCGGTTACGCTTGGGGCATTCACGCCCCCGCTCGTTCCAATATGGCCGAGTGTTTGCGCGCCACTCACGTCGTCAACATCGCCCAAGGCCAGGCCTTCAAAGCCATCAAAGCGATCAATCCCAAACTCCAGGTCGGCACCGCTTTCAGCATGGCCAATTGCGAACCCGCCACCTCCAGCGACGCCGATAAATCCGCCGCCGAACGCGCCCACGCCCTCGGCAACATCTGGTTCATCGATCCCGCCATCAAAGGCTCGTATCCCAAAGCCTTCCTCGGCGAAAATCCATACGACACCATGGGCGTCAAATCCGGCGATATGGAACTTTGCAAAGCCCCGCTCGATTTTCTCGGCATCAATTACTATCGCCGCCAAATCGTCGCCGCCGCTCCCGCCGGAGGTGACGGCACCGGAGTCCATAACTGGGACGGCCACGACGGCCCACTCACCGATTTCGCCTGGGAAGTCTGGCCCGACAGCTTCGGCGATCTCGTCCTTCGCATCAGCAACGACTACAAAATTCCCATCGAGATCACCGAAAACGGTTGCTCTTATCTCGATTCGCCCGACGAGCACGGCCGCATTCCCGACAATCGCCGCATCGATTTCATGCGCGGCTATCTCAGCGCCCTCGGCCGCGCCATCGCTCAAGGTGCCAACGTCCGCGCCTATCATCACTGGAGCTTGCTCGACAATTTCGAATGGGCCGAAGGGTACGCGCAGCGTTTTGGAATGGTCTACGTCGACTTCCGCTCGCAAAAGCGCACCGTCAAAGACTCCGGCAAGTGGTACGCCGAACTCGCCAAATCCGGCAAACTCACCTGACCATTTGTAACGTCGGCTTCCCGCCGGCAATAACTCGAAGAAATCTCATAAATAATTATCTTGGGAGGTCGTGTCTTTAGCCTCCACGTAGCGGCGCGGAAAATGCGGCCTTCAGCACATGAAGAAAGAACTTACGCATCCCTTCGCGATTTATAAGATGGATGCTCGGTTGCTCACCGCGAACGATATTCGTACTGCGCGGCAATCAACGCAATACGGTGTCATTCCGAACCCGGCGCTTTTTGCCGGGTTCGGAATCTGCTTTCTCTTTTCCGATCCGCAATCCCTTTGTGCGCCGGCTCCGCCGCGGTTAAACTAAATACTCGCGCCAGCATGAATCCCCTTCAAGCCATCTCGCTCGCCCTCGGCGCCGGTTTCTCTTCCGGCCTCAATCTTTACGCCACCGTCGCCACTCTCGGCCTCCTCGAACGCTTCCACGTCGTTCATCTTCCCGAAAAACTTCACGTCCTCTCGCATCCCATTGTCCTCGGCTTCGCCGTCGCTCTTTACATCCTCGAATTTCTTGCCGACAAAGTTCCTTACCTCGACACCGTCTGGGATTTTCTCCACACCTTCATTCGCCCGCCCGCCGCCGCCGTGCTCGCCTTCTCCGTCTCCGTCAATCTCGCCTCCGAATGGCGTTGGCTCGCCGCCCTCCTCGCCGGCGGCATCGCGCTCACTTCGCACGGAACAAAAGCCAGCACGCGCGCCGCCGTCAACACCATTCCCGAGCCTTTTTCCAATTGGGCGCTCAGCATCGGCGAAGACCTTCTTGCCGTCTGGCTCACCTGGTTCACGACCGCTCATCCCATCCTCGCGATCGTTCTCGTCGCTCTTCTCTCAATCCTCTGCTTCTACCTTCTCTTCAAACTCTTCCACTTCCTCCGCACCGCTCTCCAAACCTTGTAAAGGTTTTGTAGGGGCCGCTTTCCGAAGCGGCCCTCTTCGATTTCAACGTATCGCAGATCTATCCGTACAGTGGCTGGATCGAAGCCGCGTCTACTCCACAAACTCTATCGCCCACATTTCTCCGGAAAGCCGTTGTAGCGGCCGCCTTCTGATGCGGGCGCTTTTTGCAACATTCACTCGCCCACAATCCATCCGCAGCGCGCCAAACCCATGTACCTGTCATTCCGACCGAACTGGCCCCGCCGTTTCCGTCGCGCGGTGTTTGCGCGCGGGGCCACGGAGCGGAGGAACCTTGGCATGATCGCGCGCAATTCAGTGCGCTATGAATAAAACCCGCCGAATCACTACTTCGTATACTTATCCACCCACTCCAAAAACGTCTTGTACCAAAACTGGCTGTTCACCGGCTTCAGCACCCAATGCCCCTCATCCGGAAAAATCACCAGCTTTGACGGCACTCCTTGCCTCTGCAGCGCGCTAAAAAATTCCAGCGATTGCGTGTACGGCACTCGATAATCCCGCTCGCCGCCAATCACCAGCGTCGGCGTCTTGTATTTCGAAAGCGCCGTCGCATACGTCATCGGCGCCCACTTCTTGTAATTGTCCGGCGCGCTCCACGGCGTCCCCTGCATATCGTGGTCTTCAAACCACAACTCCTCCGTCGCATACATCGAGTTCTTATCCCATATCCCCGCATGACTCACGATCGCCTTGAACCGGTCCGTGTGCGTCGCAATCCAGTCCGCCATGTATCCGCCGTACGATCCGCCCGCCGCCGCCATCTTCTTCCCATCGATAAATGGATATTTCGCAAGCGCCGCGTCCACGCCTTTCATCACATCGACGTAAGGTTTTCCTCCCCAATCGTTCGTAATCTCATCCGTAAATTTCTGCCCGAATCCCGTCGATCCCCGCCGGTTGATCAGCAGCGTCACGTATCCCGCGCCTGAAAATACCTGCGCGTTCCATCGGTATCCCCACGAATCGCCCCACATCGTTTGCGGTCCGCCGTGCAGCAGCACCAGCAGCGGATACTTTTTCGTCGCGTCAA
Source organism: Candidatus Acidiferrum sp. (assembly GCA_035310365.1). Lineage (GTDB taxonomy): Bacteria > Acidobacteriota > Terriglobia > Acidiferrales > UBA7541 > Acidiferrum. The sequence goes on along the minus strand of DATGEI010000016.1, from coordinate 48,664 downwards.
ATTTCGGCGGCTTGATCAGCATCGCATGCACCCGCGTGCCTTCCGCCCCTTCGAACCAGAATTTCTCTGGCGCATTCATCTCGATGTTCGCCAGCGCCGCGTCGTTCTGATGCGTCAACTGCTTCACTCCCGTTCCATCGCTCGCCGCCGTAAACACTTCCGCCGGCATCGTCAGCGTCGTCCGCGTAAAAGCAAAGGTCTTTCCATCCGCGCTCATCGAAACCGCGCCGTTAAATCCATCGATCAGTTTCTTCGGCACGGCGCCAACCTTCGGCGCCATTTCGTAAATCGGGTCCAGCGTTTCATTCTCCGCATTCAAATAAATCTTCGTGCTGTCCGCCGACCACGCCAGATTCGCCGCGCTTCTGTCAAACGACGTCTCCGTCAAATTTTCATTTTTTCCCGTCGCCCGGTCGTACAGCATCACGCGCCACCGGTCCGATTCATATCCCGCCGTCAGCTGCGCGTGATACGCAATGTACTTTCCATCCGGCGAATACACCGGATTCCCGTCAAATCCCGTCTGCGTCGTAATCCGCTTCGCTTCGCCGCCGCCCGCTGGCACCACAAATAAATCTGCGTTCGTGCTCGCCGCTTCCACTTTGTCCGTCACCGCCGTAAAGCAAATCTCTTTCGAATCCGGCGAAAAATTTATGTCGCTCGCCTCGCCCCGCTGATCCGGCGGCACATCGTAATTCGCGCCTTCCGTCAAATCCTTCGCCGCGCCGCTTCCATCCGCCGGCACAACAAACAAATGCGACCGCTTTCCTTCGTTCCAATGCGTCCAGTGCCGGTACAGCAGCGCTTCCGCCACATGCGCCTTCACCTTATTCTTCCCAGCCTCTTCGTCCTTCTTCTTGTTGCACTCGTCGTCCTTGCATTCCGGGTACACGCCCGAAGTAAACGCAATCGTCTTCCCGTCCGGCGACCAGATCGCCAGATCCGCGCCCGTCGAAAGTTTCGTCAGCGGATGCGCCTCGCCGCCTTCCATCGACAGCAAATACACTTGCCCTTCTCCGCTCCGCGACGAAATAAACGCGATCGTCTTTCCGTCCGGCGACCACACCGGCGAAGAATCCTTTCCGCTCTGCGTCAATTGCATCGCTTCGCCGCCGCTTGCCGGCGCCAGCCAGATATTGCTCGCATTCCGGTTCGCTTCCATGTCCGGCACCGCCACCGTGTACGCCACCCATTTCCCATCCGGCGAAATCGCCGGCTCCGCCACGCGCTGCAGCCTGATCAAATCGTCAAACGTAATCGCATGCTTCGCCGCTTCCTGCGCACTCAATCCCCGCGCCATCGCGCAGCACATCGCCGCAACCGCCAACATCTTCCGCATCGTTTTCATGGATTTCCTCGCCCGAAAATACTGCCACGTTTCCACGCCTCTTGGTAGCGTAGGCACTCTTGCCTGCGCTCTTACGACCTCAGCATGTGCCACCGCCATATCCACGCTCGGACCACCAAACCATGTAAGGGCCGCACTGTGAAGCGGCCCTCTTCGATGTCAACTCGTCTCAAGTCTAGCCTCCAGTCGCTGGATCGAGGCCGCGTCCACTCCACAAACTCTATCGCCAACATTTCTCCTGGAAAGCCGTTGTAGCGGCCGCCTTCTGAGGCGGGCGCTTCTTGCAACATTTGCTCGGCCACAATCCATCCGCAGCCGAAATGTTGGGGCCGCTTTCTGAAGCGGCCCTCTTCGATGTCAACTGTACCGGCCAACCAAATCGGCGGCAATAACGCTCGCCCTTTCACTTCCCGCCAATCGCAATTCCCACCGCCCAAACATATCCATCCGCGTCCGCCAGCATCACGTCTCGCCACCCATGCGGAAAGTCCCGCGCTTCCTGCACAATCTCCGCCCCAAATTTCTTCGCTCTCGCTTCCGCCGCATCCGGATCCATTCCCATCGCTCGAATCTCCGCTCCCACCCCGCGCACCGCAACACCTTGCACCCGCGCATGCAAAGGATGCCGGTCATACGCATGATCCGCGTGCAACATAAATTCCGTTCCGCCAATCTCCAGCGCGGCAAAATCCCCATCCGCATACCGCACCGTCGCCTGCAAAACATCTCTATAGAAAGGAATCGCCTTCGCCACATCCTTCACCAACAAATTCAACGTAAACTTCGGCAGCCTTCTTCCATACTCATCCGCCGCCATCCAAGCTTCGCCCGTCCGCGTCTTCGTCACGGTCATCCTTTTTCTGCCTAAGTATTTGCGCGCGCGAAATCCAGCGCCAAGCAACCTGTGTCGTGCGTTCGATACTAGCGCCACCGCTCAGCCTACGCCGCGATCGCCCATCGCGCTTTTCATTTCCGCTTCCGCCGCAACGGAATCCCCCGCCATTTTGGCCGTCTGCCATGCAAACTAAACTGTCTCCGTCATTTCGAGCGGAACAAACCGGCGCTTTTGCTTCTCCGATTCAATTCGAGGAATCGCTCGGTTTGTGGAAAATATAATCTCTCTTCGATGTTAGCCGTCGCCTCAAAGAATCAAACACCACCGAAACTCTTCGCGTCCTCCGTGCTCTTTGCGTCCTCTGCGTTAGAAAAAACGTCCGCCAACCCTCACAGCTCATCCAAACGCGAAAACACTTTCTTTTTGTTTTTACTTACAACTGAAAACGTAAAACGTACGACTCACTTCACCGCCGCCGCCCTCATCTTCGCAACCTCCGCCAGCACATCCGCCGTCCCCGCAATCTTTTCCAAATGCGGATACCGTTCTCCGCCATGCCAATCGATCTTCACCGTCTGATAGAACTCATCATTCTCCACCAGCAACTCGATCGGCTCTTTCCCATCCTTCGCGCCGCGAATCCCTTCCCGCAAAATATCCGGCGTCCATTTTCGTCCGTTCACCGCCACCAGTTTCATTCCCGCCGCCAATCCCGCTTTCTCCGCCGGCGAACCCGCAATCACTTCCGCCACTTCATCCGCATTCTCGCCGCCCGGATAGTGCGCGGAAAATCCCAGCGAAAATTCCGCATTCATCACGTGCCCCGATTCTTCCTCCGATTTCTCATGCTCATTCATCGTCGCATTGAAAACAATCTTCCATCCGCTCCGCTCCAGTCCCGCGAGCGGCGCGCCCGGCCCGTGCGAATGAATTCGCTCTTCAAAAAATTTCTTCCAGTCATACGGCGCAATTCCATTCAGCGTCGCCACCACATCGTCGAGCGTGTACGGAATCAGCTTTGGCTCGCCGCCTTCTCCGCCATGAAACGCGCGGCAAAAATCATCCAGCGATTTCTTTCCGCCCGTCTTTTCCCGAATCAGCGTATCCGCATCCAGCCAAATCAATTCGCTCTCTTCGTAATAATCCACCGGCCGCCGCCAAGAACTTCCCGCCTCCCGCGCCGTATATAAAAGTTGCGACGAGATTGCCGTGTCTTCCAGGTCTCTCCACGTTCGCCCCGGCCTTCGATCAAGCCGCGCAAATGTCACCGCCATATATTCATGCAGCCCTTGCGCTTTCCACGCGCCGCTCCGCGCCGCCAGCACCACGCCGTAGTATTGCGTCAGCCCTTCGTAAATCCACAGCAGCTCGTCCCGCATCGGCTCCTGATAATTCGGCGTCGAAAGTCCCGCAGGGCGGCGGTATTTTCCATTCCACGAATGAAAAAATTCGTGCGGCAGCAAATCCATCTGCGTTTCCAGCAAATCCGCATCGTGCAGCGTCCGCTCCGGCACGCGATTGTCGCTCGATTCGTGATGCTCCAGCCCGTTTGGCGCCAGATGATCCGTCAGCGCCAGCAAAAAATCGTAGTGCCGGTAATGCCGCGCGCCAAAAAGCGCTCCGGTCTCGGCCACGAGCTGCCGCCATGCCGCAAGTTCTTCCGGCGTCGCTTCCGCCATCGCCGCGCTGTCCGCGGCAATATTGATTTTGTGCGCCGGCTTCTGTCCCGGTGCAAGGTCGTACGTCTTCAAGTACGCGCCCGCAAGCACCGGAGAATCCACCAGCGTCGTGAGCGACACCGTTTCAAATTCAATCCCTTCGCTCGATTCCTTCGTCACCGGCAGCGCCGTTGCATATTTCCATCCCGCCGGAATTCGCAGCTTCGCGGAAAAGTTCACGTCATCCGATTTCGTATCCTTCGGATACAGCACCACCAGATTCCACGGCAATTCCGCGATTTGCGCCGTGGACGACGCCACTCCCGCCGTCCCCGAATCCTGCGGCAATAAATAATCCAGCGTCGCTTCGAGGGTTTCCACTCCCGCCGGCACTTCGCACGAGAACGCGTACATATCCACCGTGTCCCGCCGCCAGGCCACTTCCTTCCCATTCGCAAAAAATCTCACGCCCGTCACATCCACAATCGGCCCGTTCGGCGCATGCTCGCCCGGAATCCATTTCGGATAAACCAGCGTGAACCGCCCCGCCTTCACCGCAAATTCCATCTTCATGTGATAAACGCGCCGCGCCGCTTCGCGCAGATCCACTTCCAGCTTCACCGGCTTCCCGCCCTGCTGCGCCGCCGCACTCGCCGCCATTGCCAACAAAGCCGCCGCCAATCCAACTACCGCCCGCAATGAATTCCGCATTCACGTCCTCCAAAAAATTGCCGCGCCAGCCTATCACACTTATAAAATCATCCAAGTCGTAGAGACTTCAGTTCGTGCCCAAAGTAATCCTTGCCAAGATTGGTCCGTATGCCACGCCCTGATAATACAGCGCGCCTTCCGAGCCTCCACCGTTCCGCTTTCGCTTCCTTCAATATCGGAATAAGGGTCAATGTGTGCACTTTCGAACAGTATTGTCCATCGGCCATTCCTATACTTGCGGGACGTAGAGAGGTGCATTCGGCGCAACGTCTCGCGCTCGCCTTGCTCTTTCTTCAATCGGGTCCTTGGTCCGACTCTTCCCGCGACACAACTGTTTACCTTAGGAGAAAAAATGAATGTTCTGAAACTGCTTCACCGTGCCGCAATATTTCTCTGCATGTCCGCACTCGCCTTCTTTGTCTTTCCGCCGGGTGTTCGTGCGCAATGGCGCGCGACTGTGGGAGCGCAAGATAAATCGTTAGGGCATCAGGCGCTCGCATTTCTACCCAACGAAATCTGGATTCACGTCGGCGACACCGTCACTTGGACCTCCGCCGTCGAAGAAATCCATACCGTCACCTTCCTCAAACTCGGCCAGACACGCCTTCCGTTTCAAGTCGGCTGTCCCGGTTTTTCGTTGGGAGCATCGGCCAGCTTTGACGGCTCCACTTGTTTGACCACGCCTCCTTTAGTCAATGGCCAGAAATTCACCGTCACGTTCCCAACCGCCGGCAACTTCAAACTCGTTTGCCTCGTTCACCAAAATATGACTGGCGTCGTCCATGTTCTTGATTTCTCCCAGCCGCTTCCTCATGCGCAGGGTTATTACGACGATCAAGCCGCCGACCAGCGTGAAGATCTTCTCTCGGACGCTGACAACGACAACGAACACGAACAACACAACTCGCTCGCCGACAGGAATGCCGTCACAACGGGCGGAGGCGAAATTATTGCGACCGGTGGAGGATCCGAGACATTCTCCATCATGCGATTCATGGACTCGGAAAAAGTGATCCACGCCGGCGACACGGTGGAATGGACCAACTTGGATCCGATAACTCCTCACACCATTACGTTTGGCGTCGAGCCGCAAAACCCCGTTCCGCCCGTCAACGCAACCCTCGATCCGGACGGAGCTTTACACGGCACGATCAACTCCTCCGCCGATAGCGTGCATTCCGGGCTCATCGGCGCCTCGCCACAGGATCAATTGTTTCTTCCCATGACTCCTCTAGGCGTCACGCGATTCCGGGTGACGTTTACGCATGCCGGTGTGTTTCCTTATATTTGCGCGCTCCACGATGGACTGGGAATGAAGGGCAAGATCACCGTCCTGCCTTAAAACCGACACGCTCTTTTTGCGCTTCGGACACGAAAATAAACAACGCCGCATCGGCCGGGAAAACTCGGCGATGCGGGCGTTGGCTTTCCGATGCAAGCAATCGCGCTTCACCGTTTGTTACAATTCCATCCGGCAAAATGCCTGATTCCTCCGCTCTCTTCCCTCGAAACCTTAAAAAAGCGTTGCCCACGGCCGTTCGCGGCGAAGGCTCGTGGATCGTTTCGACAGATGGACAACGCTATCTCGGCGCGTCAAATCCGCCGCCAAACAACTTCGCCAATTCATATCACCATTCGAAGCGCATCCGAACGTCGGCGAAAGTCGCGACCTCGGTCTTCTTCTCGGCATCGAATCCGCAAAAAATAAATCCACGCGCGAGCCATTTCCAAAAGAGCAAAACGTCGCAGAAAAAATCCGCCAAGCTATGCTCTGGAAAAATGTTCTCGACTATCCCGCGAAAGGCTGCGTGGACGGCCTGCGCGGCGATCACATTCTTCTCGCTCCTCCGTTCCTTCTCGCTTCCGAAGAATCCCGGTTCATCGCCGGTGCGCTCCGGTTCGCTTTAGAACACGTCTTCGCATCCGAGCTGGGTTAAACTCGTCCGGCGATTCCGTGTTGCGTATTTTTCCCGCCGAGGAGCCAGAATGATTCGCCGTCATTCCGTCATTTTCTTTTTTCTACTCTCCGCGTCTCTTTTTTCTTCCGCCTCACGCGCGCAGGAAAAAGCAAAACCGCGCGCGCGCGATCTCGGCGTTCCTTTTGACGGCGCGCCCGGACCGAACAACGCCATTACCGACGTTCCGGGCGTTCTCGTCGGCCACACCACGATTATTTCCGGCGAAGGAAAACTCCAGGTGGGAAAAGGACCGGTCCGCACCGGCGTCACCGCGATTCTTCCGCGCGGAAAAAATTCCATGACCGAGCCCGTTTTTGCCGGATGGTTTTCGCAAAACGGAAACGGCGAAATGACCGGCACGACTTGGGTCGAAGAATCCGGATTCCTGGAAGGGCCCGTGATGATCACGAACACGCACAGCGTCGGCGTCGTCCGCGACGCGGTGATTGAGTGGCGCGTGAAACACGGACAGCCCGATCCGACCGGTTATTGGTGGTCGCTTCCCGTCGTCGCGGAAACCTGGGACGGCTGGCTCAATGACATCAACGGATTTCACGTAAAACCCGAACACGCATTTCACGCGATTGACACGGCACATTCCGGCGCCGTCGAAGAGGGCTCAGTCGGCGGCGGCACCGGAATGATCTGCAATGAATTCAAGGGCGGCATCGGAACTTCCTCGCGCGTCGTGAAACTCGGCGAAGGAACTTTCACCGTTGCCGCGCTCGTGCAATGCAATTACGGCCGCCGTCCGCAACTTCGTATCGCGGGAGTTCCGGTCGGCAAGGAAATTCCCGAAGATCCGGCGTACGCCTCGGCCGGTTTCAACGATGCGGAGCGCGGATCGATTATCGTCGTCGTCGCAACCGATGCGCCGCTTCTTTCTCATCAGCTCAAACGGCTTGCGCGCCGCGTCTCGCTCGGGCTTGGCCGCAACGGAAGCATTTCCGGCGACGGCTCGGGAGATATTTTCATCGCGTTTTCCACCGCGAATTCCGGCGCGAGCAAGGAAAAGGGCATCGCGGATTTGAAGATGCTTCCCAACGCAGATCTCGATTCCATTTTTGCCGCCACGGTGCAATCCGTGGAAGAAGCGATCGTGAACGCGATGGTCGCCGCGGAAACGACGACTGGAATTGAAAATCACCGCGCGATCGCGCTCGATCATGAAAAGCTTCGCGCCGTTCTGAAAAAATACAATCGATTGAATCCATGAGGCCCGCTTGAAACGCAGACAATTCGCTGCACTGTTTGCAATGCTTGTTGCGGCGTGTTGTTTGCTCGGCGCGTGCAAAGAGCCGCAAAGTTCCGTGGTGGCGATCGCGCACGTAACCGTGATCGACATGACCGGCGCGGCGGCGGCGCCCGACGAAACGGTTTTGCTCGACAAAGGAAAAATCATCGCGCTTGGCGCTTCCACTTCCGTCGGCGTTCCGCGCGGCGCAAAAGTAATCGACGGCCGCGGCAAATTTCTGATTCCCGGTTTGAGCGACATGCATTTGCACCTCACCGGCGCGGGCGAACCCGGCGGCAGCCGCGAGTTTTTTCTTCCGCTGCTGCTTGCGAATGGAATTACTTCCGTTCGCGACATGGGCGGCTATCTCGATTACCTGATCCCGCTTCGCCGGGAAATTGACGAAGGAAAGCGAATCGGGCCGCGCATCGTGTTTGCCGGGCCGTATCTCGACGGCAATCCTCCGTCGTTTCAGCCGTCGCTCGTTGTCGCGAGCCGCAAACAAGCTCCGGTTGCGATCCACTCGCTCGTCGAAAAAGGCGTTGATTTCATCAAAGTGCAATCGCAACTTTCGCGCGAAGCGTATTTCGCGATCGCGCAAACGTGCCGCGCGGAGCATCGCACTTTTTCCGGCCACGTTCCCGACCGCGTGACGGCGTGGGAAGCTTCCGACGCGGGGCAACGCTCGATCGAGCACCTGACGTGCGAACTTCGCGCCTGCTCCGCGGACGAAGCGGACTTGATGCGAAAGCAGTTTCGCGTTCTCACCAGGAAAGCCACACCAGCGCAATCCAAGGCGCGGCAGCTTGCGTGGCAGCGGGAAGTGCTCGAAAACTATTCGGAGAAAAAAGCCGCGGCGCTGATGGAAAAATTCCGCGAGCAGCAGACGTGGCAGACGCCGACTTTAATTCTGCTGCGCAACGACGCTTTTCCTTCCTCGAGCTTGAATCTGGCTTCCGATCCGAACGCAAAATATGTGCCCGCGAAACTGCTGGAAAACTGGCGCAAAAGCGACGAAGCGCAAATGAAAAATATCTCCGCCGAAGAATTTTCTCTGCGCGCCGCAATGCTCGAAAAATCGCTCGCGCTTGCCGGACTGATGCAAAAAAACGGAGTGAAAATTCTTGCCGGGACGGACAGCGCCGCTCCGTACGTCGTTCCCGGCTTCAGCCTGCACGAAGAACTTGCGTTGCTCGTGAAAGCGGGTTTGACGCCGATGGAAGCGCTCGAAACCGCGACGCGCAATCCCGCGGAATTTCTCGGCCATCTCGATTCGCAAGGAACCGTCGCCGCCGGCAAAAACGCCGATTTAGTTTTACTCGACGCAAATCCTCTCGATAATATCCAGAACACACAAAAAATCCGCGCGGTCATCGTGCGTGGCGAGGTGTTGGATCGTTCCCGGCTTGACGCGCTTCTCAATTCCGGTCTCGCGTTCGCGGTGAATCATTGAGTCATCGCGCGTTGGAGCTTGACCAGCGTGAGAGAATTTATCGCGTTTCAAAACGAGTATTTGTTGGCTGCTAAAATTTGCTAATGTCCCAATTCCATTGATAACCGAGGGGGAGAATTGAAAAAACTTGCGAATTTGATTTTTTCCTTTGTGATTCTTGTCGCCCAAGCCGGATGTGGAACGAGCGAGGACGTTAAAGCGGCCGAAGAGCGCGTTGCCAATTTTCACCGGCAACTTGATGCTCAAGATTTTCTGAATATCTATAATCAGGCCGATCCAAAGTTGAGAGAAGTCACGAAGGCCGAGGAGTTTCTGGCTCTGCTGACTGCGATCCACAAGAAACTTGGAAATGTTCAATCCGCGATGCAGCAGGGATATCTCGTAAATTTCGCGACGTCGGGTACCACGATTCGCCTGAATTATACGACGAAGTACGCCGAAGGAGACGCACAGGAAGTGTTTGTCTGGAGGAAGGACGGCAATGTCATTCGACTTCTGGGTTACAACGTTAATTCCAACGCACTCATCACGAAGTGAGTTGTAGCCGGCCGCCGAGTACGGAACGGAGCTGCGCGAAGGAAAGAAGCGTCGTCGGTTTGTGTACGACTTCATGAGAGGGCGACGGCGGCCAGACGGCCACCGTTTGTATTTTCGAGTTGGAAAGGTTTGATTCATTAAATTGGCACCGCGGTTTTGCGGGGCGGATTGAAAAAAGGTATGGGCACGACTTTGGCGGCGACGGATTTTCGCGCGGCTTCGACGGTCATTTCGATGTGGAGCGTGGTGCCGAGGGCGGAGTGCCGGCGATCGACGCAGGCGAGGGCGATCATTTTTTTGAGGGTGGGGGACCAGGTGGTGGAAGTGGCTTTGCCGACCTGGCGGCCGCCGCGATAGACGGGGACGGCGACGCGCGAGGCCATGCCGGGAACTTGCGGCGCCATGCCGATTTTTTCGTAGACGGCTTCGACTTCGTTCCAATCGATTTCGAGGCCGACGAGGGCGCGTGCCGCACCGCGCGTTGCCTCGGCGGCGAGGGCTTCGCGGCCGACGAAGTTTTCTTTTTTCAAATCGACTAATTTGCCGAGACCGATTTCGGCGGGCGAGTAGCGCTGCGAATCGATGAGCGCGCGTTTGCTGGAAGTGTAGTCGACTTCGATGAGAATCAGGCCGGCTTCGATGCGCGCGATGTCGAGCGCGATCATTCCGGCGGGATGAATGTCGAAGATTTTGCCCATGGTCATGAGCTTGTCCCAGACTTTGACGGCGTCGTTCCACGGCACCCAGATTTCGTAGCCGAGGTCGCCGGTGTAGCCGGTGCGGGAGATGTCCACGGGAACGCCGGCGATTTTTCCGTGCGCGACGCGAAAATATTTGAGGTTGGCGATGCTGGCGTCGGCGGCGGCGTGAAGAAGTTTGCCGGACGTGGGGCCCTGGAGCGCGAGCGCGGCGAGCTGTTCGGAAATGTCTTCGAGCTGGACGTCGAGGCCGAGCGCGTTTTGCCCAAACCAGCGAAGGCTGGGATCGGCGGCGGTCCAGCGATACTCGTTTTCGCCGAGGCGAGTGATGGTGCCATCGTCGATGACTTTGCCTTCGGAATCGCACCAGCAGCAATAGATGACCTGATCGACGGCGACTTTTTCGATGTCGCGCGTGATGATGCGATTGACGAGGCGCGTGGCGTCGGGTCCGGTGACGCGATATTTGTAGAGCGGAGAGATGTCGATGAGCGCGGCGGAATTGCGGATGGCGTTGTATTCGTGCTCGTGGTGCATTTCGTAGACGCTGACGGTGTAATAGCCGGACCACTCGCGATAGTTGAGGCTTTCGCAGAGGGCGAGAGTGCGTTCGTGAAAAGGGGTTCCGACGGGCAAAGGAGTCTCCTGTTGAGAATGCGTGGCGGAATTATAGTGTTGTGGAACGGCGGAGAACAAGTTGAGCGAGGGCGAGTTAACCATAACCGGCCCCCCTCCCCGGTTTTTACGTAAGTGTTGATTCTAAAGGGGGATAAAGTGATTTGTTTGCCTACACATCTGTAAGTGTTGATTGTAAAGGGGATAAGGGAGGGAAAAATCGGCGCGAGGGATTCGGGCGATGGCCGACGAGCAGAAACTGCCGTGGCCGGGTGAGAGAGAACGGCCCGCCAAGATATCACAGCCTATGATATCATAAACGTCATATTTGTCAATGTATTATTATAAAGCGTTTGTTTGCAGCGAGTTGAGCGGGGATTTTTGTTCGAATGAGATTTGGGCTGCTGAAACGGGCACTGGAGGTGTCGCGGTGGAGTCCAAATAGTGCCTATGTCTCCCAAAGGGTTCTATTTGGCCGGTCTTGGCCTGATTTTGCTGGCGGTGGCGGTTGGATGCATGCTGGGGGATGCAATCCGGTCAGATCCCTGGAGGCCGTTTTATTATTGGGTTGAAGCGAACTTTTTGGAATTTCTGGTTATTTCGCTCGTGGGCGGAGGATTTGTTTCGATCCTGCGAGGATTGAAGTTGGCTCTCGGCGGGGAATTGCCGAGGCCTGCGCTCCCGCGAATCTTTCCTGAACTCAAATTACAAAATGTTACTCGGTGGAAGAAGCGAAGCGATCGTACTTCGCTTGTGGCGGCGAGTTGGAACGCGTTTTCGGTGTCGTGGATCTGCGTGTTGATGACGTTGGTCACGATCTTTATGATCCTTAACCCACCGCCGAGAAACGGACTGCGAATCGATTGGACGCAACGAAGCCATATTTCTGCCGTCGAGAGTCCTTGGCCGGAGACGATGAGCGTTTACATTGGGCGCCACAAGCAGGTTTACGTTAATGGGAAAGCGATCGAGCGGCAGGAATTGGAGAAAAACTTACGAGCGGAATTGGCCCGACGCGCTGTGTGGACGGTTTATTTGGAAGCGGACGATGACACGACTTTCAGCGAGACCGTTTCGGCGATCGATACGATTCAAGGAGTAGGCGCCAAAGTGGTTTGGATAACGCCGATGATGCGGGCGGAATGGCAGAAGGGGAATCATTCTGGGCAGCAATGAAAACCGCGGAGCGGTTCATCTGGAGATGGTGCCAAGCACAACAGGGCTAAAGCCCCTCCGCTACACGAACGGGTTTGCGCATTTTGGAAAAGATGAGACCGTGTGAGATTTAGTTTTTTCGGGGTGTGGCTTTGCGGGGGATGAAGATGGTTCCGGGCGGCTCGATGGCGAATTTTTTGGAGTAGTTGCCCTGGTTGATGGCGACGCCGATGCGGCCGCGAGAATCCTGATAGAGGAGGGAATCGCCGACGGGAACGTCCATGAAGGTTTTGCCGAAAGGAAGGACGAGGGTTTTGCCGTTTAGCTGGAAACTGACTTTGTCGCCGACGGCGTAACCGAGGGCGCGAAAATCGTCGCCTTGAATATTGGTGACGAGCGAGCCGAAGGGATCGTCGAGGCCGATGACGTCGCCGGTGATGCCTTTTTCTTCGACGGTGGCGGTCTTGAGAGTGAGACGAACGAGTTGCGGAACGACGGGGCCGGCAATGGTGTAATCCCAACCGGCGGCGAGGTGAGCGGCGGCGGGAGAAAAAATGTCGCGGCCGTGGAAGGTGGACGAGACGGCGGGCGTGAGCATCCAGGTGGTGTTGGTGATTTCGTGAGCGGATTCAAGGCCGTCGCGATCGAGGACGGGAGTGATGAGGCCGTTGTCGGGCAGAACAAAATACTGGCCCTTTTTTGTTTTGACGATGACGGCTTTGCGCGAAGTGCCGACGCCGGGATCGACGACGCCGAGAAAAACGGTGCCGGCGGGATAGTACGGCGAAACGGCGGCGAGGAAGCGCGCGCCTTCTTCGATGCGAAATGGCGTGACCTGATGGGTGATGTCCATGATGCGCGCGTCGGGCGCGATGCCAAGGATGACGGCTTTGCAGATGGCGACGGCGTCGTTGGCGGTGCCGAAGTCCGTGAGGAAGACGATGGTCGGGCGCGGGGCGATTGCGGCCGCGCCGCCATCGGATTTGGCGCCGAATTTTCCGCAGGACGCGATGAAGAGCGCGAACGCGGCGAGCGCGAAAAAGAACACAAGTCGGCGGCGTTGCATGAAAAAAATCTCCCACGGAAATGAAATTGAAGTGCCCCTGACCGACTCAGTATAGGGGAGACGCGCGGAAAGGCGAAGATGTGCGACGAGAAGGGAATTGCGGTTGACGAAAGGCGCGAGCGTGTTCTAAATGGAGGTCTCACCGAGGGCGTATCCCAAAGCGAAAAGGAGGCTTCATGATTTACTGGATCGTGGTGGGGCTGATTGCGGGGTGGCTTGCCGGAGTGGTGATGAAGGGCGGCGGCTACGGAATTCTGATGGACATCGTGCTGGGAATTCTCGGCGGAATTGTCGGCGGCTGGGTATTTGGGCTGCTGCATATCTGGCCGGGCGGCGGAATCATCGGGGGAATTATCGTGGCGTTTGTCGGCGCGGTGATACTGGTGTGGCTGACGCGGATGATCAAAAAAGCGTAAGACAGCGGGAAAGTAAACGATGTGGCTCTTGCGGACGTCGCGAAGTTCTGCCAGGGCGCGGCGAAGGCGTGGCCGGACGGAAGAAATGTTTCGATCGCGATCCGGAATTCTTCCGGCGCGAAATCTCTAAATAAAAATGTGATGGTCAGGATTGCGGCGGAGGCGTGCGCATGGTGCGAAGCGCCGTGTATGCAAGCGCGAGGGCGGCGAGGGCCAGCGCCGTCCAGAGCAAGGCGGGGTGGCGTTCGGAAAATGGGCGCGGGTCGTGGTAGCCGCTATTTTCTTCTTGCGTTGCGAGGGAAACCGGAAAGGCATCTTCGGTGGCGCTGACGTGCAACGTGCGCTCGAGATCGTATTGCGGCGGCGAAGCTTTTTCGTTGCCGTAAGCGAGACGGTAAGAATGTCCGGCGAGGGGGCGAAAGAGAATCAAGCGCGGAATCATGGAGGCGGAAAGCCGGGGATTGGCGAGCGGCGCGTCGTTTCCGTTCAGAATTTCCACGCGCCAGTAGCGCACGCCGGGATAGCCGTAAACCGAGACGCGCAACGATTCTTCGCGCCGCGAATCGCCGATGTAACGATAAATTTCTCCGCCGCCGGCGGGCGACCATTCCTTTCCGTCAATACTTGTGGAAAGCCGCACGCCGCGAAAAAATTCCTGCTGATCGGTTGTGAAATCGAGTGAATTGACGGGGGCGTTGGTGGCGCCGAGATCGAGCGTCCACGTGGTGGCGTTCGCGGGCGTGTCCGCGTCGGGGTTGCGCGCGGTTTGCAGCGAAATCCATTGCTGCGGAATGACGTCTTTTTGCGATTGCGAGGAAGGAAAAACGGCGGCGGCGGTGACGGGAAATTGACGGGATGTTTCGCGAATCTGCACGCGAAGATAACGCGCGTTGTTTTCCGAATAGTGGACGGTCTGATTGCCGGCAAGACCTTCCTTGCGGAAGCGGGAAATCGGCGCGCGGGTTTTGACGATGCGCCAGGTGCGTGCGTCGTCGCTGGCGTCGACTTCGACCCACAGAATGAAATCGGTTTCCGGCGTGTCCAGGCGAACGGCGTTGTGAAAGCGGGGATACGCGCCGAGGTCGAGGACGAGCTGCGTATATTGTCCGGGAACGAAACTGTTTTCGCGGATGGTGGCTTGCCAGGATTCGGTTTTTGCGACGCCGACGGTGGTTCGAACGACGTACGGCGCTTCCGCGCCGGTTTCGTCGAGGATGCGCAAATCCGCCAGATAAGACGTGGAGTGCGAGAGAACGTCCGGGCCGACGGGAATGAAATTCAAGGCGCCGGGATGGCTGGCGGAAATTTCGCGCGAGTAGCGCCACTTGTTCCAGCGATCGGGAAGGGAAGAGGCGAGGACGCTGGTGGCGGCCAGAAAAACGACCGAGGCGACGAGGGCGATTCGCGGTTGGTGAGTTGTCTTCAAGCGCGGCGCCCCTTCGCGGCCCGGCGCGTGTAAAGAAAGGAAACGACGAGCAGCACCGAACCGAGAACGAGAAACGAGAGGATGCGGTAAGCGCGGTCGAGCGAAGCGAGGTCGAAGAGGAAGACTTTGCACACGACGAGGCCGAAAAGCGCGAGCGCTTGCCAGCGGAGGAGCGCGGATTTTTGCTGGACGCCGACGAGAATCAAAATGGTGGCGTAAACCGTCCAGAGCACGGAGAGGGAAAGGTGGCGGGCGAGGCCGGCGTCGATTGCGGTTGCGGCCGTGCCGAAGTAATCCCAAAATTCGAGCGAAAGGGCGATCAGAGCGAAGGCATTGATCAGAACGGAGAAAATGCCGAGTTCGGTTTTTTCTTGCTCTCCCGTGCCCGCCCATTGATCTCGCGCGGACCAAAGCGCGACTCCGAAGCAAATAATGACGAGCAAATAGGCGGCAAAGCGCTGATTGAAAAGGAAGGCCCCGGCGGGCGGCGGGAAAATGAGCACACGGACGGCGGCGATGGCGAGCAAGAGATAGCCGAATTGGCGCAAAAAGCCGCTGGCGGCGCGGAAACCGGACCAGATGAGCACGGCGCCTTCGACGGCGAAACAGAAGGTGATCCATTTTCCATTGAGGCGAATGGGAATGGCCATGGTTGCGAAGGTGAGGCCCATGCCGGCGAAAAGATATCGCGCGAGCGAGCCGGCTTTTTCTTTGGCATCCGGCACGTCGCGCGCGACGGCAACGTGTCCGGCGGCGAGCGCGAGAACGAGCAGCGTGAAGGGCCAGCGATCGTCGGGCCAGAAAAGTGCGTAGAGCGCGCCGACGTAAGCGAAGGCGTTGACGGTGGTAAGCAGGATATCGATTTCGGTGAGCGTGCCTTCTTGGATGGCGCGCATGGCCGGCAGGGCGGCGAAGAGCAAAAAGAAAAGCGTTGCGAAAAGAACCGTGCGCTCGAGCGGATGAGTTGTGGAGCGGTGGAAGAATTCGGTGTACCAGCCCCAGTAATAAATTTCGGTGGCGACGAAGGAAATCGGCGCAAGCGAATACCAATCTTTGCGCTCGCCCATGACGAGCATGCCGGCGCCAAGAATCAGAAGATAGGTGAAGAGGACGATCTGCTGGTCTTTGCCGGTGCTGACGAGAATCGGCGTGAGGTAGCCGCCGATGAGGCAGAGGACGGCGATGCGCTGCGAATCGCGGCCGAGAGCGATGGCGGCCATCGCGGAAGTGATCAGAATCATGCCGAAGAAGCCGACGTCGCGCGAATAGAGCTTGTAATAGCTGCAGCCGGCCCACACGGAGAGAAAAAGAGTGGCTTCGCCGAGGGCAACGATGCCTTCGGAGAAATACGAGTAGCCGCGGCCGAGCAGCCAACTGCTCCACGGCATCATCGCCGCGCCAAGGAGAATGCCGATTGCAACGCGGCCGGAGGGGCCGATCCAATTGTTGTCGAAGGCCAGCTTCAGGAAATACGAGACGGCGATGAGGAGTGCGACGATACCGATGCGATTGAACCAGCGGCCGGCAATCACGGTTTCGAGATCGCCCGAATCGGAGTCCTGAGGAAGAGACGTGTGCAACGGCGGCGGCGCAAAGCCCGTGAGCGAAGGCTGAGCGGATGGAGCGAGTTCGCGCGGCTTTGGCGGCGCGGCGGCGGGCATGGGCGGCGGTGGAACAGTGGGCTGGTACGCGGCGGGAACGGTTGCCTGCGCGGGCTCAGCCGACGCGGGAGCAACGGGCGAAGGCGCGGCTATGCCCGATTTTTCGAGCTTTGAAAGGCGTTGCTCGAGCGCGTAGAGGCGCGCGGTCAATTCCTGGGAATTCTGGCGGCGAAGCGCCTCGTCCAGCCGGCGCATTCCGACAAAAGCAATGATGCCGAGGATGGGTCCCACCAAAAGCAGAAGGACAAGGAAGATGATGAGAGGTGCTTCCATGGACTGGGCGTCTCGGCACGGATTAAACCATAGCCAATTAAGGGATACAACAGGACAGGCAGCGGGCAGATGGCAAGGGAAATGGACTGCCAAAAAGTGAAAAAAGCCTGTACGAAGGGACAGGTATTGCATAGCAAGGACAGCAAAGAAAGTGCGAATCAAAATGAGACGCGGTGTTGTGATGCAAGCTGCTTATTTTCAATAGGTTATGCGGCGTATTTTTTCACAGGGGAGGTACTAGGCGACTGGTTTATGGCCCAAAATGTGCCCACTGTACTATCGCGTTTGCTTCGAGCCTCCTGTCTAATAGGACAGGTAAGGCGACTGGAACTTAGGACAGTTCGCCGCATCAAAGTAGATGGCGAAACCGTAGAGAAACGTTAGAGGGTAAGGGGTCACTACCCAAGCGGTGTTCAGCAAGAAGCAGGGGATAGGGGAAGGGATGAAGACACAAGATCAAGGGCGGAAATGGATGTGGGGGTTGTTGGGGGCGATCGCGCTATTCCAGATGTACTTTGTGCGCGAGCTTTTGGCGGCGTTCGCGCTGTTCGCGGTGGTTTTCGCGGTGATCGCGACCTTTGCCGTCGGAATTTATGTCGCGCAGAAGAGCTGGGAGCTGGCGGTGGCCCGCGTTGCCGAGAGCAACCATCCGGCCGTGCATCTGGCGCGCCGGAGCGTGAACACGGTGGAAGGCTTTGCGCGGCGCGGAGTGAGCGCTGCCGGTGAACTGGCACGCCGACCGCTGCAACGGCCGCCTGCAAGCAATCCGCTGAGCAAAGCGGCGTAAGAGTTTCTGGCTACGGCCGGAGCACACGGGGATGAAGTTCCTCCTGCCTCCTTCAGGAGCGGACTTGACTCTCTGAGAAGCGATCGAAAGAAAAAAAGCCAACCGTCCTGAGAGAGCGGTTGGCCTTTTTCTTTTGCGAAAGGTTTTTTTTGCCGCGCTTGCTACAGAGCGCGGAGAGTGGCCGCGACGGGCCGGCTTGCGGCGCGAATCGCCGGTGGCAAGCCGCCGAGAATACCCATGATGAGCGCGAAGACCACGCCCCCGACGAGCAGGTCAAATGTAATTTTGAAGGCGAAGGCGAGGCTCGAGAAGGTCTGGAAATTCAGGGCCTGCGTGGTGAGTCCATTGAGCGGAAGGACCGCGAGGCAGCCGAGGACGCCGCCGAGAAACGAAATCAGCAGGGCTTCCACGAGAAAAGAGAAAATCACCGCGCCTCCACCGAAGCCGACGGCGCGCATGGTGGCAATTTCGCGGCCGCGTTCCGCGACCGCGGAATACATGGTGTTGAGCGCGCCAAAAACCGCGCCAATGGCCATGATGAAGGCGACCAATCCGCCCAGCACCTTGATCAGGACCGTCATGGACTCCGACTGTTTCGAGTAGTAGTCCACTTCGCGAACGACGTCGAGGTCGAGCTGCGGGTCTCGGCTGACGGCGTCTTTGAAATCCTTGAACGCGGCCGCGGAAGTCAGGTGCACCGTGGCCGACTGAAAAATGTTATCCGGGCGCTTCAGAACTTCGTTCAGGATTTTCGAATCGCACCAGACTTCGGAGTCGAACGACGATCCGCCCGCGTCGAACACACCGACAACTTTCCAGTGTCCGCCGCCGAGGTTGAGCGTATCGCCCAGCTTCATTCCCAGGTACGTTTTCGATGCGTTTTTGCCGACGATGAGCTCCGTGAGGCCCGGCTGGAACATTCGGCCTTGATCCATTTTCACGAAGGTCCGCACGGTGCGCACGTTCGGAGAAACGCCGCGCACTTGCACGTTGGCGTCCGTGCCGGTGCTGATGAGAGGAAAAGGCACCACGCCGACCACTTCCTGCGTGATCAATGCCGCGCCATTGGCGTCGCGCGCCACGCCGGGCTTGTCCTGCAAGAGCTTCACGGAATCAAGCGTGATGCCGCCCATCATTTCCGTGGGCGAACCGGCACGCAGCGCGAGCACGTTGCCCGCGGAACCGGATGCCACGAGCGTGGCTTTGAATCCGCGCGCGAGGGAAAGCATCGCGACGAAGACGCCAACCGTTCCCGCGATGCCGAGAATCGCCACAATCGTGGACGTCCAGCGGGCACGAACGCTGCGCACGTTGTAAATCAGCGGAATCGCCATTTCAGACCCTCCTCAGCGCGGTAATGACGCGCATGCGCATGGCGCTGATGCCGGGCAGCAGGCCGCTTGCAATTCCCACGAGAACCGCGACAACGAGGCCGGAAACGAGAATCCTTGGCGACAAAATAAGATTCGGCAAACGTCCGTTGAGCAGTTTATCGAGAAGGGGAACCGTCAACTTGGCGAGAGCCAAGCCAAGCAAACCGCCCACGAGCGCGATCGCGAGCGATTCGGCCAGCACAAAAAATAATACCGTGCGGTCTCCGTAGCCGATGGCCTTTAGTACCGCCAGTTCGCCGATGCGTTCGCGGACGGAAATGGCCATGGTGTTTCCGGTGACAAGGAGAAGCGTAAAGAAGACGACGGTGCCGATCGAAACGATCAGGAATTCAATGTTTCCGAACTGCTTGACCCAGTTTGCGATGAACGTGGATTCGGTCTGCGTTTTCGTTTCGTACGGCGAATTGGCAAATTCTTCGTCGATGGCCTTGGCCACGCGCACCGCATCGTCGGGCGAATTGAGGCGCAACACGTACCATCCCACGTTTCCCTTGATGCGGGCCGGTACGTTTTCCTCAAAATAGTCCCACTTAAACCAGAATTGCGTTTCGTCGTCCTGCTCGCGCTTGCCGTGGTAAATGCCGACGATGTTGAATTCCGGCGTGCTGCCGCCCCACAACGTGCTCTTCAACGGGATGCGGTCGCCGATTTTCCAATGGAATCGCGCGGCGGTGCGAGCGCCGACGATTGCGCCCTGGCGATCTTTCAAAAAGGCGGCCCACTGGTCGTCCGGCACGATCAATTCCGAAATTACCTGCCGCTGATTGTCCGGATCGATGACGAATTGCGGGAAGAAATTCTTTTCGTCTTGATAGACGCCGCCGAACCAATTGTTGTGAGTAATCACTTTCACGCCGGGAATGTGCGCAATTTTATCCTGGTACGAGAGCGGAAGGGGATTGATGATCGAAGTGCGATTGATGATGATCAAGCGGTCGGCGCCGGCGATGTCGGTTCCGCGGCGGAAGGAGTCTTTTACGACGGCAAGAAATGCGAAGAGAAGAAGCGCCACGGCAAATGAGCCGAGGGTGAGGATCAAACGAATCTTTTTGCGAAAAAGATTCGCGAGAATCAAACGGCTGAATTTCAAGCGGCACCTCCCGCCAACGCGGCTTCGCGATTCGCGGAACCTTCGACGAGCACGCCTTTTTCCAGATGCAGCGTCGTGTGCGCTCGCGCCGCGACGACCGGGTCGTGCGTCACCATCAGCACGGTTTTTCCGTGCTTGGCCACGAGTTCTTCGACGAGCGCCATGATGTCCGTGGCGCTTTTGCGATCGAGGTCGCCGGTCGGCTCGTCGCAGAGCAGGAAGGTCGGATCGGAAACGATGGCGCGGGCAATGGTTACGCGCTGCTCCTGTCCGCCGGAAAGCTGGCGCGGAAAATGATTCATGCGGTCGGCGAGGCCGACGACGCTCAGCGCCGTCTCCACGTGCTTGCGGCGATCGGCGGAGGAGAGCTTCGTCAAGAGCAGGGGCAATTCCACGTTTTGATACGCGGTGAGCACGGGAATCAGGTTGTACATCTGAAAGATGAAGCCCACGTGGCGCGCGCGCCATTGTGTGAGCTTGCTTGCGGACATGTGCGTGATTTCGTCGCCATCGACGGAAATCGTGCCCGACGTCGGCACATCCAGCCCGCCCATCAAATTCAGCAGCGTCGTTTTGCCCGAGCCGCTCGGCCCCATGAACGCCACGAAGTCGCCCTTCTCGACGTCGAGATTCAAGCCCTGCAGCACCTGAATACTTTCGCCGCCGCGTTTGTATGTTTTGTTCAGGCCGCGCACCTGGATCAAACTGTTCGAACCGCCTTTGCCGTCCACTCGAATCATCATTTGCTCCTAAGGTTGTTTGATTTCCACGCCTTGACCGTCTTTCAAAGTCTCCGGACCGTTCACGACGACGGAATCGCCGGGGCTCACACCCGCGATCACGTCCACTTCCGTCCCGCGTTCGGCGCCGAGCGTCACGCCGCGCCGTTCGAGTGCTTCATTCTTTACGAGCAGCACGTACGGGTTGCCGGCTTCTTTGCGCACCGCGCCGAGCGGAATCACCGCTTTCGCCACCACCGCGTTCGAATCTTTTTTCTTCGGCGCTTCGTCTTCGAGGAACGCCACTTTCACGCCCATGTCCGGCAAAATTTTGTCGTCGAGCTTGTCGAACGAAATGCGCACTTTCACCGTGGCTTTTTGCCGGTCGGCGCTGGGGATTACGGTGCGCACGCGCGCCGTGTACTTGTCTTTATCGTCTGGATACGCGTCGAGCCGCGCCTCCACGCGCTGCTTTTCCTTCACTTTGGCGATGTACGCCTCGTTCACGTCCACTTCAATTTCGTTGGACTTCATGTCCACAATCGTGGCAATGCCGGTGCGCGTAAAGCCGCCGCCCGCGGAAATGGGCGAGACCATTTCGCCGATCTGCGCGTCTTTCGAAACGATTCGTCCGGCAAACGGCGCGCGAATCGTGCAGTTGTCCACGGCCTGTTGCGCTTCGGCGATGCGCGCTTCGGCTCCGAGCACTTGTTGCCGCGTCAGCGCAATCTTCGCTTTCAGGCTGTCGACGGAGGCTTTCGCGTTGTCCAGCGCCTCTTCCGTCTGCACTTTTGCCTCAACCAGCCCTTGCGTGCGCTTCAACTGGATTTCCGCCAGGCGCAATTGAACCTGCTGGTCGGCGATGCCCGCCGCCGCCGATTCTTTATCCGCCCTGGCCGCCGCGAGCGCTTTCTGCGCGTCGGAATCGTCCAGCGTCGTCAAAAGCTGGCCTTCCTTCACATTATTCCCTTCATCGAAGAAAACGCCGGTCACGCGGCCGGTGATTTTTGCGGCCACGGTTGCGCGCCGCCGCGGCGTCACGTATCCGCTGGCGTTCAAGGCCGTCACCTGTTCCGCGCCACCGGCCGCGCGCGCCACCGCCACTTCCACTTGCGGCTTGCGCCCGCGCAACGCCAGCACCCCGCCGCCCAGCAAAACCAGCGCGCCAATGGTCGCCGAGACATAGGCCAAGACCTTTCCCGCCGAACCTTTCGTTCGAGCGGAATCGTGTATTTTTAGGGAAGACAAGTCTGCGGCCGGCATTTCGGGCGTGGTACTCCTCTTAAATTAGTTTGGCTCCGAGACGGGGTCGGCACACTGCAAACGGGGGTAGCGGTAGAGTCCCGTCGTTAAAATAGTCCCCCTTACTATACGCGAAAGTCGCGACTTTTCTATCAGTCTCCTGTGTCGCTGCGAAGAGCGGAATAGTCCCATCGCCGCGATTTAGCTTCGAAAGGCGCCCCAATCGACCCGCAGAGTCAACGTGAACCGCCGCGCCGGAAATTTTGCGAAATTGTTGACCGCGGAGGGGTTCCTGCTGGTACGCTCTCCGCCCGGAGGAGTGCCCATGTCGCTGCGTGTCAGATGCGCTGTTTTGTTTGTGGTTTCATTGGTTTGGACGAACGTCGGGCCCGCCGAGGCCCAGCAGCAACCCGCCCCCGTTGCGCCGGCGAAGACCTTCGCCATTCGCGCGGGGCATTTGATCGACGGCAAGGCCGAGAAGGCACTCGAAAATGTGCTGATCGTCGTAAAGGGCGACACGATCGTGTCCGTCACGCCCAATGGAACGCCGCCGGCGGGTGCCGAGCTGATCGATCTTTCCCGTGCCACAATTCTCCCCGGTTTTATCGATACGCACACGCACGTGATGTTAAACGGCGACATTACGGCGGAGGACTACGACAAGCAGCTTTTGAAAGATTCGATTCCATACCGCGCGATTCTCGGTGCGCGCAATGCACGCATCGCGCTCGAAAACGGCTTCACCTCGATTCGCGATCTCGAAACCGAAGGCGCCATGTATGCCGACGTCGACGTGAAGAAGGCCATCGCCAATGGCGAAGTGCCCGGTCCGCGCATGCAAGTGGCAACGCGCGCGATGACTCCCACCGGCATGTATCCGCTGCTCGGATACTCGTGGGAATTAAAGGTGCCGACCGGCGTGCAATATGTCGATGGAGTGGACGGCGCTCGCAAGGCCGTGCGCGAACAAGTGATGTATGGCGCGGATTGGATCAAATATTACTCCGACCGGCGGTATCACTTCGAAGCGGACGGCGTCTTGCACAGTATGGTGAATTTTACGGACGAAGAAGCGAAAGCAATCGTGGACGAAGCGCATCGCCTCGGAAAAAAAGTGGCGGCGCACGCCATCGGCAGCGACGGCATCGCCGCCGCGCTGCGCGCCGGTGTGGACACGATCGAGCATGGCGACGGCCTCACCGAACCGGAAATGGATGAAATGGTGAAGCGCGGCGTTTATTGGGTGCCCACAATCGTCGTCGGCGCGTACGTTGCGCCCGGCCGCGGCGGCAATTGGACGAAGATGGTCGACCTTGAAAAGACCGCGTTTCAGAAAGCGGCCAGGAAGGGCGTGAAAATCGCGCTTGGAACGGACGCCGGCGGCTTCGATTGGAAAGAACTGAACGCCGCGCGCGAATTCCAATATTACGCGGACTACGGCATGGCGCCGATGCAGGCCATTCGCACGGGAACTTCCGTGGCGGCGGAACTTTTGGGATGGCAGGAAAAATTGGGCACGGTGGAAGCCGGCAAATGGGCCGACCTCGTCGCCGTCTCCGGCGATCCGCTTAAAGACATCACGGAGTTGCAGCACGTGAAATTTGTGATGAAGGCGGGCGTCGTCTACAAATACGATTTTCACTGATCTTCTCTCCTTAACTCGCACCTCAATGGCACATTCACAAGCGTTCTCCACTCACCTTTTGAAATTGCCGCGGAATGGCGGTAGTATCGGCACATGACCGTGCAGTGGAAGCAGTACATCGTGAGCGACCCGGAGATTCTGCGGGGAAAACCGCGGATCAATGGAACTCGTATTCCCGTCGGACTGGTGTTGGGTTACCTGGCCGCTGGCAAAACTTCCGCGGACATTCGGACCGAGTTTCCCGATCTTACGAACGAGCAAATTTCCGCTTGCCTCGACTACGCGCGCGACCTGGCTGAATTTGAGGCCGTCGTCTGATGGCCCTGCGGTTCCTGGCCGATCACTGTATCTCCAACACAACCATTCGAGCGCTTCGAGATGCTTCCCATGAAGTGGTACGCCTCAAGGATGTTTTGCCCGTGGAATCGCCCGATGCGGCGGTGATTGCAAAGGCTCAGGAATTAGACGCGATATTGCTTTCGCTAAACGGGGATTTCGCGGACATTGTGACCTACCCGCCGCAAAACTACCGAGGAATCGTTACGCTTCAAATGCGCAACCACGCGGAGATTCTCGATCAATTGATCGTAAGGCTCATCGGCTATCTTCGAGTACAACCTGCAAGGGAGCACTACCGTGGAAAGCTGCTGGTGGTCGAAGTCACTCGCGTGCGCATTCGAGAGTGACGAAACGTCGCAAATCGATAACTCAAATTGACGACGCCGAACATCACCCAATTCAGAACTTCGGCGGCAGGAATTTGCTTGGGTCGGGCGTCATGCCTTCCCGCGTCGAACGCGAATGATCTTCCACCGCGCCGACCGCCGCCACCAGGCACGAATAAAAAAACGCGCGAAAACTTTGCCGGAACTCTTCCGTGATTTTTTCGCCCACGCGGCCCACTTCTTCTTCAAGCGTTTGCCGCCGCGCATCGCAAGCCGCGTTATGCTGCGCTTCGATCGACGCAAGGGAAGAAGTCACGCGCTGCGCGGTATCGGACATCGTCATTGCCGCGTGCGTGTCGCTCTGCCGCCGGAATTCGCCGAACGCCTGCCGCGCCGCGCTTTCCACCGCCGCCAGCGCTTCCGCCGATTTCGCTTCCATGTGCGAGGTCGTCTCGCGCGCGATGTTTCGCGATTCTTCGGCTATACGCACGAGGTGACGGTCCGCCGTTTGCGCGGCGTTCGAATCGAAAGCTTCGGCAGCCTTGCGCTGCGTTTTTTCCATGTGCGAAGCGAGCAGCGGTTCAAGTTCGCGCACCGCGCGCTCGGCGACGGCTTTTGCTTCTTCCAGGTCGCGCCGCGCCGCCGCGGTGTGTTTTTCCACGCGCTCCAGAATCTCTTCCGCGCGCATGCGGTATCCATCGAGTTCCGCTTCCCAGCGCACGCGCACGTCTTCAATTCGCTCTTCGAGGCGTTCGAGCAGTTCGCTGCGCGTGGCGTGCAGCAGCGTATTCCTCTGCTGCGTCGAAGCTTCTTCCACTTGCACGATGCTGCCTTGCCGCGTCTCTTCAATCGAAGACATCGCCTGCCGGATCGCGGGTTCCAGCAGTTTATCCAGCGCTTCGCGCACCGCCGATTCCGCCGCTTGCTGCATCTTGCCGCGCATCACGCGCACCAGTTGGTCCTGCGTCAATACCAGGCGGCCTTGCTTTGGCGCAACTTGCGGCATGTCGGCCGCCGCCGTGGCCTGTTTTTCTTCGCCGTTTTCGCTGGACGGGCTCGCGGCTTCTTCGTCCATTTCCGTCCGCTGCGGCTTCGGCATTTCCACCAGCACCGACGATCGCGCCGGCCCGGTGGCGGAAGCCGTTTCGCCATTTCCACGAAACCCGCGCTCGAGAGCGGTGAGCCAATCCGCCGGCGGCGCCGCCACGCTCCAGATATTTGCCGGCGTTTCCAGCTCCACGCCGATGTGATGCAATTCACGCGGGCTTTGCGGCATGTGCACGGACTTCACTTGCGCCTTGACGCTTGTCGATATTTCGCCCATCGCCGCTTCGCCCAGCCGCAGCGTGATCCAGCTGCCGACGTGCAAATCGTGCCGCGAAGGATACCGGCACCCGTGCAAATTCACGCTGATCGCGGAAGTCCGCTCGAGAAAATCCTGGCCCTTCGAATCGCGGCCGGAAATGAAAATCGGCACCGACCGCTCGATGCGAGTGCTGCGGCGCAATTCAATTCCCGAGTGGACGCGGGCCGGCGTTCCAAAAAAAGCTTGGCTCAAGTTTCCGCTCCGCCTCTACGGATGGGTCTCATAAACGGGGATACGAACGAGCGCAATCGCTTTCGCGATCGCGTCGCGCCGCACCCACGCTTTTTCCGGGCACATTCGTGCGAAGAGGCTGTGGAACGACAAAAGTATATAAACTCAGCCGCGCGCGCGCAATGCGCAGAATTACGGGCTGGAAGTTTGTGTTATGCGGGCAGAGAAGCTCCGTTATCGGCGTTTGCCAAGCGCTTTCACCAGCTGCCGGCAACCGCTGTCGAAATCCATGTCGAATTGCACGAATTGAAAACTGGACAGAGTCCAGGAAAGTTTCGCGTAGTCGCATCGCTTGAAGTAAAGCGGAATAATTCGGCCGCTGTAGCTCTCGTTTTGCAACGCGTACAGAAGCTCTCTTTTCACCCAGGTTGACCTAACGGAGTTCGGAGAGAGTACCACCAGGAACCAGTCGCACCGCTGGAGTGCTCGGCCAATTTCGTCGTGCCACTGATCCGCTCCCGCGATGTGGTGCGCGCTATACCAATAGTTTACTTTCTGACGGCGCAAGAATTCCGTCAGTTTCACTACGAAGGTCCGATCTTTGGCGGAGTGTGAGAGGAAAATTCTCGCTATTTTGCGGCGGCGCCGTGCCATGCCGTTAATTGGGAGAAGCGACCATCTTCAGCGCGTCGGCGATGGATGCTGCCACCCGATTAGGTCCTTGTTTCGCGTCCAGAACCCTCAGGGTACGAAGAATCCATGGCACGTCTTTCGTAGGGCGAACGACTACCGGAAAGATTCTTCCTTCGAACTTGGAATCTCCCAGCGCAAACTCCACCTCTCGTTTCAAATACTCGGACTTTACGGAATCTGGTGAAAGGAGCACTACCATGGCACGCGATCTCTTGAGAGCTTCTCCAATGGCGATCGCCCAATTGTCGCCCGGCATCAGTTCCGCATCCACGATCCAGGGTGACAGCCCGCGCTTACTGAGTTGGTCGCCGAGTATCTTTGCGAACTCTTTGTCCGAAGCGTCGTAGCTGAAAAAAATCTGCATGATGGCACGTAAGATACTTATCCTTGTCTAATCCTAACATTTTTCTGTCCACTTGGCTTTTTAGAGCGGCTAGAAAAACACCGCGCCGCCGTCCACGTTGATCGCCTGTCCGGTGATCGCGCTCGCCTGGTCGGAACACAAAAATAGCGCTGCCCGTGCAATTTCGTCCGCCGTCTGTCCGCGCCCCTGCAAGATCGACTCGAGAAAACCGGCAAGCTGGTCTTTCTCGCTTACGTTCAATTTCCGCGCCAGCTCCGCGCCCAATTCCTTCGACATCACCGTCTCCGTCACCGGACCGGGACAAATTGCGTTCACGCGCACGCCCTTCCGCGCCGCTTCGGCTGCGTTCACGCGCGTCAAGCCCAGCATCCCCGCTTTCGCCGCCGCGTACGCCGAACCCCATCCGAACGCGGCTTTCGCGGATATGCTCGAAATGTTCAGAATCGCGCCGCTCTTTCGCACGTACATTTGCGGCAACAAAAGCTGGCTCAGTAAGAACGCCGCGCGCAGATGCACCGCCACCACTTTCTCAAATTCCTCGAGCGGATACTCTTCCACCGGCAGCACCGGTCCGTAATGCCCGGCGTTGTTCACCAAAATATCCACGCGACCAAATTCTTCTTCGGCCGCTTTCGCAACGGCACGGCAGTCCGTGACCTGACCGACATCCGCGACGGCGAACATCGCGTTTCCGCCCGCCGCCGTAATCTCTTTCGTCGTCGCGGCAAGTTCCGCCGCCGAACGCGCCGTCAAAAACACCGCCGCGCCTTCCGCGGCAAATACTTTGGCGATCGCGCGCCCAATCCCGCGCCCCGACCCGGTAATCAACGCAACTTTATTTTTTAGGAGCATACGCCCAAGGTAGCACAGGCACTCTTGCCTGTGCTCCTTCGGCAGGCGAGCTTACGCGTTCGCCGCGGAACCGCTCGCCTGCTTTGCCAGCTCCGTCAAGCCGAGCGCGTTCAAAAGCCGCTGCTGTATTTCGTCCGTCAATTTGTTAATTTCCTCCACGCCCAGTCCGCCCGTGCCAACGCGATAGCGCAACGCGCGCTTTCCGAACGGCGTTTCGGCAATCTCCAGCGCAAGATCCGCCACTTCTTTCGGGTCCGCCGTCGTGGCCGTGAGCCCGGCGTGAATCTTGCCGGGCACCGCCGCCATTCCGCCGTACGCGGCGAGGCGTGAAGGGTCGTCTCCGCGGTCGATCTTGCCGAAAATTTCCGTCTTGTACGCGCCCGGCTCAATCGACACGCAATCGATGCCGGACTCCGCCAATTCGCAGCGATACGCTTCGGTAATCGCTTCGAGCGCGAATTTCGAAGCGCAATAAATTCCGAACGAAGGGAATACCAGCCGGCCCGCGCCGCTGCTGATCTGTATCACCAGTCCGCGCTTCTGCTTGTGCATTTGCGGCAGCGCGGCGCGCATCGTGCGCTGCACGCCGAACACGTTCGTATCGAAAATCTTTTTCGATTGTTCGATGGTGATCGCTTCCATCAGGTCAACGTACGCGAAACCCGCATTGTTGATGAGCACGTCCAGCCGGCCGGCCTTGGCGACAACGCCCGCCACGCACGCATTCACCGACGCGTCGTCCGTCACGTCCATTTCCGCGACTTCAATCGGCAGCGAATTCTGCGCCGCAAACGCGCGCAGGCTTTCCGCCGATTTTGCGTTCTTGCCGGTCACGCCGCGCATGGTTGCAAAAACGGAATAACCATTCCTCGCAAATTTCTCGGCGAACAGCCGGCCAAAGCCGCTGCTCGTTCCCGTAATCAAAACCGCCGGTCGATTTGCACTCATCGCTCATTCCTCCTCAAAAAACTTCGTCGAAACTTTCAATCGTCGCGTGACGCGCAGCTTCCGGCCGGGCCGTGCCCGGCCGCAGCATCCACGCCGTCCGCATTCCGGCGCCGCGTGCGCCATCCAGTTCCGCTTCCACGTCCGATACGAACAATATCCGTGCCGCGTCTGCGCCAAGCGCTTTCGCGATCGCCGCATAACTCGCCGCTTCGCGCTTTGGCCCCGTCGTCGTATCGAAATACGCCTCGATGTATTTCGTCAAATCTCCCGCCTTGGAATGTCGAAACAAAAGCCGTTGCGCCTCGGCGCTTCCTGAAGAAAAAATCGCAATCCGTTTTCCTTCCGCGTTCCATCGTTCGAACGCCCGCGGCACATCGTCGTACACATGGCCGAGCAGCTCGCCCGCGCGGAATCCCTCTTCCCAGATTTTCCCTTGCAGCGTTTTGAGCGGCGTCGTTTTCCGATCGATCGCAATCAGGTGCCGCGCATAATCCGCCGCCGTCGCAATCTCTTCCCCCGCCGTCCCTCGCATCCAGATGCCAAGCTGCGGATCTTTCGCCGCATCCGCGGCCTGTTCCGCGCGAAGCTCGCTCATCAACCGTTTCACTTCCGCGTCCGCCGAATGCCGGCGCAAAAAAGGTTCCACGTGCGCGGCAGAGTACGGGAACAGCGTCTTGTACACGAATTCGGCCGAACTCGTCGTTCCTTCGATGTCCAGCAAAAGGCGATCGATACAAGATTTTTCCGGCAAGGACGTCAAGGTCAGCTCAGATTCGCCCGGCCGGGAAAATAGTTCGGCCCAAAGCATACCGGTTCGTAGCCGCGATCCACGCCGCTCTCGGTGTAGTGCGGCGTCCATCCGCTCGCGTCTTGAAACAATCGAATCGCGCGAATCCGACGCTCTTCGCACAAATCAAACCAATGCCACGTCCCGCGCGGCACGCGCAGCAAATCTCCCGCTTCCACCGTAATCGAAACCACTTTTCCTTCGCGCGGATGAATGTGAAAAATCCCGCGGCCTTCGATAATGAACCGCACCTCATCTTCATCGTGCCAGTGTTCGCTGTTAAAGCGGTTCAGCATTGCGTCAAGCCCCGGCGTTTCGGGCGTCACGTCGATTACGTCCGCCGTCACATACCCGCCTTCCGCTTTCAGCCGCGCAATTTCCGGTGCGTAGGCCGCCAGAATTTCCGCAGCCGACGCGTCCGCCGCCACTTCGTGCGCCGGCTTCCATCGCTCGTAGTCGATTCCCATCGACTCGAGACGCGTCCGCACATCCGCAAACGCGCGCAGCGTTTTCTTTTCGCCGGGAATGTGCAGTGTCGCCATCAAAGCCGCTCCGCCGCTTAATTCGTGTGTTCCGCCAGCTCGCGCCGTCCCACCACTTCCAGCAAAAATTCAAAAATCTCCACGTGCCGCCGCGCCTCTGCCACGTCTTTGCCCCAAGTATATAACCCATGCCCGCGCAGCAGGAATCCGTGCGGCCGCTGATCCTGTTTCAGCAGCGTCTCGACTTCCTTCGCCAGCGCCGGAATATCCTGCGAATTTTCAAAAATGGGAATCCATTCCTGATGCTCGTGCGTCTTCACGCCTTCAAGGCCCTTCAACATTTCGTAGCCGCGAATCGCCAAGCTTTTTTTGGCCGCGTGCCGGTCGGAAAGAATCGTGCTCCAAACCGAGTGTGTGTGCAATACGCATCCCGCTCCGCGCGCTCTTGCCACCGCCACGTGCAGCAGCGATTCCGCCGAAGGGCGTCCATCGCCCGCCAAAATATTTGCGTGGTCGTCGATGCGCAAAAAATGTTTTTTGCCGAGTTGCGCTTTGTCCGCGCCGGAAGAAGTAATCAGCAGCCGCACGGGCTGCGTTTTCAGCACCGCGCTGTAATTTCCGCTCGTCCCCAGCGCCCATCCCCGCGCATGAAACGCGCGGCCCGTCTCCGCCAGCTCGATCGCCAGTTTTTTCGGATCGGTCGTTTTCTTTTTCGCCACGCCAATCGGCTCCGTCGCCCGCGGCCGATTATCTCACGCTTGCCGCGCGAGAAGCGCGCGCACAGGTCAGCTCGCCTTCACGGCCTCGATCACGCTGAGCGGCGACTTCGTTTGCACGATCCGCTTCACACAGAACCCCGCACCCGCAAACAATGCGCGGTACTCTTCCTCCGTTCGCTCTTTTCCGCCCGGCATCAGCAGCATTTCCAAATCAAGCCATTTTCCGACGCTCGGCGCGTTTCCCGGCGCGATCACGCCTTCCAGCAAAATCACGCGCGCATCCGCCGGCGACGCCCGGTGAATGTTCTTCAAAATCGTCGTCGCTTTCGCGTCGTCCCAGTCGTGAATGATGTGCTTCATGATGTATGCATCGGCTTGCGGCACTTCCTTAAAAAAATCGCCCGAACAAACGCTGCATCGCCCCGCGAGTCCCAGCGACTCAATCCGCGGCTTTGCGCCATTCACAACATGTTCCCGGTCGAACAGCTTCCCGCGAATCTCCGGATGCTTCACCAGAATTTCCGTCAGCACCTTGCCATGTCCGCCGGCAATATCGATCAGCGTCTTCCCATTCAAATAGTTGAAGTCGTATGCCTCCAATACCGCGGGAATCACCGCCGCGCTGAAATCGGTCATCGCATCGTTGAAAATCTCGCCGGTTATTTTGTCTTTCTCGAAATATTCGAAAACGGAAACCTTGTGGACCTTTTCCACCACCGTTTCGCCCGTCTTCAGCGAGTGCATCATTTCCGGAGCAATCTCAAAGTGAATCCGCGTCGCCAGGAAGAGCACCATGTTGCGCATCGATCCCGTTGCATCGCGCCGAAGCAAATCCGCCGCGGGCGTCAGCGCAAACGTTTTCGGCGCCTGCTCCGCAAAAACTCCCGCGGTCGCCAGTGCGCGCAGCACGCGATGGAGCGGTTCCTCTTTCACGCCGCATTCCGCCGCCAACAACGCCACGCTTTTAGGCCCATTTTTCAGCTTGTCCGCAATGTCGAGTTCCGCCGCGCAGCCCAGCGCCGCCGTCGTCATGAACCCAAGCCCCATCTGAAACAGCTGCTCTACCGGTTGCGCTCCCGTCTCTGTCGTCTGTGCAGGCGCGCTTCCGCCGCCGTGAACCGCTGCATTGGCAGCACTCATCGTATTTCCTCCGTGTCATTTTTCGAACGGCAACCTGGGAACGGGTGTCGATCCGTTTCGCGTATCTTAGACGCACTTCATCGGTCCAGCCACCGCTAATTAATCCGAGTACGCGTGCGACAGGTATACGCGTGTTAACGTATCGAAAAAAAAGAAGGCCGGAGCACAGTCCGGCCTTCTTCGCCTTGTTTTAATTTTTCCGCGCCTTTTTCGTGGTTACCTCTGCGGCTTCAAATCCCGCAACATTCTCTTCACGCCTTTATTCACGTGTTCCTGATCCAGCCCGTTCCAATCCAGCGGTTTTTCATACGACGATCGAAACGCCATCTTGTCGTCCGCGCGCCGCACCAGGTCAAAAATAATCGTTCCTTCGCGGTAGCGAACCGTCCTCACCGCATATCCCGCCGGTCCCCAGTATCCCCACGAATTCCAGCAGCCGTAGTAGCCGCACACCAGCACCGGCGGATCCACCGGCACGGCCACTCGTTCGCGCCGTCCTTGAATTCCAACCTGATAGTCCACCAGAAAATCCGCCGCCGCCGGATCGGTCACTTGCGTCAATCCTTTCGACGCCAGCGTCTGCTCAATCGCAATCCGCGTCCGCTGATGCACAAGGTCTTTCTGCGGGTCGTTGTAACGCGGAAATTCCCGTTGCGGCCGTTCTCGCGGCGAAATCACGTCGCGCGAAATCACTTTTCGTCCGCCTTCCGCGCGAGCCTCTTGCGCCTGCGCCGGCTGCGGGCGCCAGGCCCACGTCATTCCTCGCTGCACTCTCACGCTCGGATCGCGATCCACAATCACGTGTTCATCGCATCCCGCCAAAAACGCCATCGAAACGAGCGCCAGCACGCCCATTAGCCCCGCGCGGCCCTTCGTAAATCCCATTGTTCTCATGGCAAGCCTCTCCACTTCCCATAAACACGGCTGCGCACAAAAAGTTGGATGCGTTTTCCGCTTTTTCGGGATGCGCCGCACCGCTTCATTCTGTCGCCCGCGCGCCAATCGACCGGCCACCGGTAGCATCGGCTTTAGCCTGTGCTCTTACGACCCCGCTCTAAATCCGCAGCGCAATCCAAGCCGCGCCACAAAATCGAATTCGTAGCGCACGCATACCGACAAGCTACGAACCCGCCGCGGCCCAATCCGCCGGCGGAAACTCCACCGGCCAAAATTTCGGCGAAGCCTCCTTGAATTCAAACGCCACCGCCGTAAATCCGCCCGGCGGATTTTCCACCCGCACCACCCGCGCCGCCGCCGATACTCCCGACCGCGGATGCATCAACACAATCGGTTGACCCGCCATCACGTCCATCTGCAATTTCACCAGCCCGCCGTGCGCATTCACGATCATCGTCTGCGTCTCTTCGCGCAGCTGCTCGTGCTCCAGCGTTTCCGTCATCACCACAATGGGAATTTGCAGCATCACTCGCTCGCTACGACGGCGGGTTGCGCCTTCGAAAGGGGACATTTTCCTCGCTCGTTTCGCGCCGGAACCCGGGCAGTGGCCGGGCGGGAAGGGTTTCGGCAAAGCCTAACCTGGCTCGGTGAATTGTCCTACGTTTCGACGAAAAAAGGGAATTCCCCTCCACAAAACGCCACTCGTCCGCTTCTTCTAACTCCGCCTTTCCGCCTACCCAAAAGGTTTTTGTAGGGCCGGCTTTCCGAAGCCGGCCTTCTTCGATGTAAGCTCCGCCCAATTTCCGCACAACAAGCCCCTGCCGCCCGGTTCTTGTAGGGCCGGCTTTCCGAAGCCGGCCGCCTGTGCGCAAGTACAAGTAAATGTAGGCCCGCCTTGCCGCCTGCCCGCCATGGCGCGAAGCCGGCCGCTGCCGCAAGCACACGCAACCCCACCAATTTCCATCCAACAAACGCCGCCCCTAAGGTATAATCGTCTTTTGCTAAACCACTGACTTAGGAAGAAGATGCCGACAGAAACCAACGGAAAAGTACTTCTGCGCGTCCGCCCTCGCGGCTTTTGCGCCGGCGTGGTTCGCGCCGTGGACATCGTCGAATTGGCCCTCGAAGCCTACGGCAATCCCGTCTACGTCCACCACGAAATCGTTCACAATACTTACGTCGTCGAGCAGCTTCGCCGCCGCGGCGCCATTTTTGTCGAAACCATCGAAGAAGTTCCGCACGGCGCGGTTCTTGTTTTCAGCGCCCACGGGGTTCCTCCCCCCGTCCGCGAAGAAGCCAAGGCCCGCAACCTCAAAGTGATTGACGCCACTTGCCCGCTTGTCACCAAAGTGCACTTCGAAGCGCTCAAGTTCGCCCGGGAAGACAAGACCATCATCCTCATCGGCCACAAAGACCATCAGGAAATCATCGGTACTTCCGGCGAAGCGCCCGACCGCACCATCGTCGTCGATTCCGTCGAAGCCGTTGACGCGCTCGAAGTCGAGCACCCCGACAAACTCGCCTTCCTGACGCAAACCACGCTCAGCATTTACGACACGCAGGAAATCGTCGCCCGTCTCCGCCAGAAATTCCCCAAAATCGTCGGCCCCAAAAGCGACGACATTTGCTACGCCACGCAGAATCGTCAGGATGCCGTCGAACAGGTTGCGCAAGACGTCGACCTCATTCTTGTCGTCGGATCGCAAAACAGCTCCAATTCGAATCGTCTCGTCGAAGTCGCCGAGCGCCGCGGCGTCAAAGCCGCTCTCATCGATTCCGCATCCGACATTGATCCCAAGTGGCTCGAAGGCGTAAAAAGCGTCGGCCTCACCGCCGGCGCTTCCGCTCCCGAAGTTTTGGTCGAGCAGGTGAGCCAGCGCCTCGCCGAACACGGTTTCACGGACCAGCGCGATCTCGATCTGATCCGCGAAGACGTTCGCTTCACGCTGCCGCCGGAACTGGCCACCATCGCGCCCGCTCCGCGCCGCTGAAGCATTTTGTTTTCTTGTTTCCGGCGGTTTTGCAGGTCCGCTTTTGTAGCGTAGGCTTTAGCCTGCGCAAGTCCGCCCACGGCTTCTGTACGGTCCGCCTTCCGAGGCGGACCTACGCTGTAAACGAAGGCGGTGAGCGGTTTTGTAGGGCCAGCTTTCCGAAGCCGGCCACCGGTGCAAAGGATCCGCCTTCCGGGGCAGACCTGCACCGCAAACTACAACGGCGGCCAACGGTTTTGTAGGGGCCATCTTCCGAGATGGCCCGAACGGTGTAAGCTACGGGCAACCAGTTTTCCGGTTTTTGTTGTCGGCAACAGGGGATCATCCGGCCGCGGTCCCGGGCCTGTTAACGCAAACTTCAGGAGAGAGTCTTGGCGGTCAAAATAGCCCGTCAGCAGAAGAAGATTGCCTTGATTGGCGCGCCCTCCAGCGCCGCCGCATTCTTACCGGGCAGCGAAAAAGCTCCCGCCGCACTGCGCGCCGCCGGTCTCGTCGAGCGGCTCGCCTCCGCCGGTTTCGAAGTCATCGATCACGGCGATTGCGCGCCTCGTCTTTTCGCCGATGACGACGAACACCGCCGCGCCCGCAACGTCACCGAAATTGTCTCCGGCCTCACCGACCTCAAAGCGCGCGCCGAGATTGCCGTAAAAAGTGGCGCACTCGTCCTCGTTCTCGGCGGCGATTGCGCGCAAACCATCGGCCTTCTCACCGCCGGCCGGCGTTATTACAAACATCTCAATCTTCTCTGGATGGATCGCGACGCCGATCTCAATACTCCGGCCACCACTCCTTCCGGCCGCATTGACGGCATGGTGGTCGCCTGCATCATCGGCAAAGGCGCGCCCGAGCTCGTCCGATTTTGGGGCGAACCGCCGCTCGTTCGCGAGCCGGACCTCTACCTTTTTGGCATCGAGCGCCTCGACCCGCCCGAACAGGAATTTCTAGCAAAGTCGCCCATGCGCCACATCCTCGCCGCCGACGTCCAGCGCAAGTCCGCATCCCTTGCCGCGAAAGAAGTCCTCACGCACCTTCACGCCGATTCCCGCGAATTCTTCGTCCATCTGGACACCGACATCATTTCGAACGCGGAGTTTCCCGCGGTCAACGTTCCCGCCGAAGGCGGTTTGCCCTTCGCCGCCGTCCGCGACGCCCTCACCGAGGCCGTTCGCAGCACCCATCTCGTCGGCCTTACCATCACGCAGTACAACCCCGACAAAGACACCGACGGCTCCGCCGCAAAAAAACTCGTCGACCTCCTCGTCGAATCTTTATCCGTCCGCCTGGAAGCGCCGGCCGCCGCTCCGTCCGAGCCGGTAAATCAACCGCCCTCTGCCGAGTCGTCCACTTCACCCGTGTAACTCCCGTCCCCGTTCGAACTCTCGTCCTTTTCTGCAATCTTTCTTCGTCTGGCTGCCACCCTCTGTAACGTTTCATTTCGCTTCCGCACTATTCTTCACGCCCTCCACATTTAGCGTTCGCGCGAATCCGTGTCTTGTCCGCGTGGCTGGCGCCGATGGAGCTTTTCATGACTTCGATAAGCCCGGCGATTCGCGCAAGACACGATTCAGCAAGCGGCCATTTTTGCCGAGCGGGTCGCACTTTTTTCGCTCCATTCGCGCGACGGATTAGGGTGACGCCGGCATGAAACGTGGCGGAATGCTTCTCGCGGCATTGCTCTTCGTTGGCAGCGTGCTTCGTATCGGCGTTCCGGCTCCCGTTTCCCCGGCCAATCGCCAGCAAGCTTCCCGTTCCTTTGTTAAGGACTCCGTTCACCGCACCAAACCCGCCGCTCACTTTGCCACGGCGCGCACCGGCTTTCCCGCGGACATCGAGCGCACCATTCGCGAATCCTTTGGTACGCTCGCCGGCGAAAAAGATTCGTCCGCGGACGTTCTTTCCAAGGCTTGGGGCGTTCCGCTCCGTGCCCGTGCCCATTCCACCCACGTCATCGCCATCCTCCCCGACCCGGTTCACACCCAGCTTGCCCTCTTCTTCGACCGCAGCATCGAAGCGCTGCAAATCGCCGCGCAAAAACAGGGCTACGAATTCGACCGCGCCATTCTTCCCTGGGAACGCGAAACTCATCCCGAGTCGACTGACCCCGATGTTCGCGCGCGGGCCGATGCCAGCCGAATCGAACGCGAATCCAATCCCGGCTTGCTGATTTTTCGCAAAGTCGCGGTCACCGGCAGCGCCGGCGGTTCATCGACCAGCAAAGAATCCTCACAATTGAGTGTTCCCGCCGTTTCACCGGCGCCGTCCGGCGAGGAAGCGCCGCTCTTTGTCTGGATCGTCGGCGAAGCGCCAACGAGCGGCCTGCGCAAATCGCAGTTCGAAGAGGCGCGCAACATCATCGCGGGCATTCGCGCGGCCGCCGCTTCGAACGCTTCGCCGCATCCGTTTCTGATTCTCGGCCCCACTTTTTCCGGTTCGCTCTCTTCGCTCCGGTTTGAACTGGCGCAAAATCCCTCCGAGTTCACTTTCGTTTACAGTGGCACCGTCACCGGATCCGCCGCGCAAACTTTCGCCGCAAATCTTCCCGGTCACGGGCAGTTCGCATCCTTTTTCGAAAATGACGATTATCTGCTCGCCGAATTCATCGAATTCGCCTACAGCCGCGGTTACAAGCCGGATGAAATTGCCGTGCTTTCCGAAGACGAAACGGCCTACGGCAGCCTGGCCGCTCCCAGCGCCTGCGAAAATTCCACTCGCCACCCGGCCGCCGCCGATGCAAATTGCCCGCCGCTTCCGCCGCCCGCCGATTCCTGCTCGTTCCCTTGTGAAAAGCAGTTAACGCAAAATGATTATCACGATGTAGTACATCTCCATTTTCCGCGCGAAATTTCCCAGTTTCGCGCCGCCTTCCAGCGCCAAACGGCCACCGCCGCGGACTCCAAACCCGGCATCCCCTCCACCTCCGGCTTTCCCGTTCTCCCCCTCGATCTCGCCGAAACCGGAACGAACGACGACACCGTCGCTCCGTTTGCTCCTTCGCAGTCCACCCTTTCCGAAGAAGCGGTGATGCTCGGCATCGTCAGTTCCTTGCAAAAACATCATGCGAAATTCGTCGTCTTGTTTGCCACCGATCCGCTCGACGAACTTTTTCTCGCCCGCTACCTGCGCGAATCTTATCCGCAGGGCAGAATCGTCGTCACCACGCCGGACTTGCTCAGCGCGCGCGAAGAAGACTCGCTTCTTCACGGCGTCATCGGCCTCAATTCCTATCCGCTTCTTCCCGGCCTGAACGATCGTTTGAACAAGCCGGCAGCGTTTTCTCCCTCTTCTCACGAAGACAGGATTTTCGTCAGCAGTCTCACGGAAGGCACCTACAACGCAATGGCCGGTTTGCTTTCCGCGGCAATGCTTTCTTCGCGCGAGTGGCCGAATTATTGTGCAAACGATTCTCCGGTTCCCGCCGCGCCGTATTCCGATTACGGCGGCCCGATGCTTCGCAACTCGCAAAAACAGTTTCAACCGTCCCTGAAACCGCTTCTGTGGCTCACGCTTCTTGGCCGCGAAGGTTTCTGGCCCATCGTCGGCATCACTTCCGAAAAATTGACCGACGCCGGCTCCGAAATTCCCGTCGCGACATTTTCTCCAAAAAATTCTTCGCACAGCACGCTCAAACATATTTCCGGAGCGGCGTGGCCGCCCGAACCGGAAACGATGCAAACTCCCGGAGCGTGGCGCATCGCGTATTACATTTGCCTGCTGATCATGATCGTGCACGTGTGGTTCAGCGCCCGGGGCACGATTCTTTCCGACTCCGAATCCATGGCGCAATTCGCGCGCGCCACTCCGCCGCACCGCGTCCGCGACGAAGGCGGCACTCGCGGCGCGATTATTCTTGCTTTGGGCGCCTTGTGTCTCACTTGCGCATTCGCGCTCGTCATGTGCTCGCGCATTTTGCTCGGAACCTGGTCCGGCGGAACGTTTTGGGCCCTCGTGCTGTGGGCGCCCCTTCCGCTTTTCACGCTGGCCACGGCATGGGATCTGAAGAAATGGCGCCACGCGCCGGCGGTGGCCGCAATTTTTTCGTGGCTGGCGCTTCTTCAAACGGTTATTCAGGTTCTCCTCGTCGTCGCTCCCTTCGATTTTCTTCGCTACCATCGCGTGTATTGGTCCACGCGAATTTTGCACTTCGGCTCCGGCGTTTCTCCGGTGCTTCCGGTTTTGTTGCTCGCCGCCGCATTTTACTGGTGGTTCTGGATGAGCCTCCGCGGCGTTTCCCTGGTCGATCTGCGCCGTCCTCGTTTGCCTCGTTTGAAAGATTTGCCCGGCGATGCGTTTCGCATTTCCGATAGCGAGGCGGAACGTTTGCGGCAAACCGCTTATCCGCTCACTTCTTCCGCCTGGCAAATCGCTCCGCTCATCGCGTTGGCGGTGGTTCTTTTCACGTTGCTCGATTACGGCCATCCGCTGCAAACGATTGAAGGGCGCGCGTACGATTGGGGATTTACTTCCGCTCTCGCGCTGCTCACCTGGATTTTTCTCGCGACGCTTCTCAAGCTTGTTCGCACCTGGCTCGAAACGCAGCAAATTCTTTCCGGCCTCGACCGCAAGGCGATTCGTGAAGCGTTCTCGCGGCTGAAAGGATTTTCCTGGAAGCCGATCTGGAATCCCGGCGGCAGCACGCTGCGCGAATCGTATCGCGTGCTTTCTCGCGCGCTGGAAAATCTCGACCGTTTGCATGCGGCGCTGCATTCCGGCCGGGGCGGCGAGTGCCTTGCGAAAGGCGATCCGATCCACGGCGCGATTTTGCAAGCGATGGAAAAGCGCGAAAAAATCTCTGAAACTTATCGCGCGCTCACGGGCTCCGCCGCGGCCGAAAACGGCGCCGCGCAAAATGGCGGCGGAACGGAAAAGAAAAAGTGGACTTGGCGCTCGCTGCTATTTCTGAGGCACGACAAGAAGAAACAGGAAGCGCTCGATTCCATTCTGCTCAGCGTCGAAGATCTTCAACGGGCGATCGCCGCCGCCGCCGGAATGTTGATCAAGGAATTCCTCGGCGATGCCTGGAAAAATTCCGCGAGCCTTGTTGCCTCCGACGATCCGCGCAAAGAAAAAGATTCGCCGTCGCTCGTCACGCTGCTCGCCGAGGAATACGTGTCGCTGGTGTACGTTAATTTCCTCGTAAGCGCGCTGCTGCGCATGCGAACGCTGGTGTACAGCGCCGTCGGAATGTATGTGCTGCTGCTGCTTTCGATTACCGTTTATCCTTTCGAGCCGCATCCGGCGTTGCAGGCGATTTCCGTCGTCGCGCTGGTCGTACTCGGTTTCGCGGTCGGCTACGTTTATTCGCAAATGCATCGCGACGCGATTTTGAGCCGGCTGACGGAGACGAGCGCGGGAGAACTTGGCTGGGATTTCTGGATCAAGTTCGTCTCCGCCGGCGCGATTCCGGTGCTGAGTTTGCTGGCTTCGCAATTTCCCGCCATCAATAATGTGCTTTTCTCCTGGCTGGAGCCGGCGCTGCAGGCGCTCAAGTAGCGGGCTGCGTTTTTGCGTTGCGTTTTTTCGTGTAACGAAGAAGGCCGAGCCAGGAAAGATAGAGGCCGCCGTTGAAAATGTAGTGATCGGCTTCGGAGCTGGAGACGGCGTGTTTGGTTTCCCCGGCGACGGCGCCGACAAATTCCTCGGCGGCGGCTTCTTCCGTTTTTCCGGCGGCCAGGAGATTTTTCACGAGCGCGCTCCAGGCGGCGAGGCGTTCGCGGTAGCGCGCGATGTGCGCGTGCGGATCGTTTGCGTAGCCGAAATGCGTCAAGAATAATTTCGCGGGGCCCAGCGCGGCGATCGTGTCGAGCGAGCGATTCCAGATTTCGATGTCGATATCGGGCGGCGGAGTGGCGGGCAAAATAAATTCGTCGCCTTCGACGCTGATTCCGCCGACGTCGCCGATGAACGCGGTTCCGTCCTGCGCGTCCCAAAACGTCAAATGATGCGAAGCGTGGCCGGGCGTGTAAAGAATTTCAAAATCGCGTTTGCCGATGGTGACGGTTTCGCCGCCTTCGAGCGCGCGCAAATTGTCTTCGGGAACGGGAAGCACCGAGCCGTAGAGGCGGTCCATTTCCGCGCCGTAGAGGCGGCCGGCGCTGGCGAGCAATTTGGACGGATCGGCCATGTGCATGGCGCCAAATTCGTGGACGAAGATTTCGAGTTTTGGATTTTCCTTGACGAGAGCGCCGACGGCGCCGGCGTGGTCGAGATGAATGTGCGTGAGCAAGATCGCGTGAAGATCGCGAATGGCGAGGCCGTGGCGTTGCAGTTCGGCGCGAAGCGTTTCGAGCGTGGAGGCGGGGCCGGGATCGATGAGCGCGTTGACGCCGTCGGATTGGACGAGCGCGGCGGCGATGGATTTTGGGCGGCCCATCCAGTTCACATCGATCGTGACGTAAGGGGGCAGAGAGGAAGAGGTCATAAAAAAAGTTTATCTCACTTGTGGCGCTTCGTCTTCGCCGCATTCTTTTTCACGGATTTTGGTTTTGCATGCTTCGAGGACATGCGATTGTTGCCCTTACTTACGGTTGGCGCAGCCAAGAGTGGCTACGCTACTTGAGCGTCAAGTCTCCGGCGCCGGTGTGGGCGTAAAGGGTGAATTTGCCGGTGCCGTATTTTGTGAAAGAGCGGAAGAGGCCGGAGTGCGATTCACCAAACGGGCTGGCTTGCAAGTCTCCGGCCATGACGGAGGCTTCGACGCGGGAATAATCGGCGGGATTGCCGACGGAGATGGTGAGATCGCCGGCGTGAAGTTCGACGTCTTTGCTGCCGGTGACGTTTTCGATGGTGACGTCGCCGGCGGGAATGCGGGCGAAGAGTTCGGAATTGCGCGGGATGCGAATTTCGATGTCGAGGTCGTTGCGCGGGCCGCCGGAGACGCGGAGTTCGGCGCTTGATGCGGAACGGGTGAAACGATAACGGAGGTCGTCGATGTTGTCTTTGTTTTTGCCGGAGATGTCGACGGTGAGTTTTCCGTCGTCGCTGCCGACGATGCGTATATTGCCGGAACGAATGTGAAGCGCGATGCGAGCGCCGGAAGGGAGCTGCGCTTCAAAATGGGGAATGCCGCGTTCGGAGATTTCGGTTTTGTCGGCGGCGCCAGCGGTAACGGGAAGAAAGGCGAGGGCGACGGCGGCGAGGGATGCAAGCAAGGGTTTCTGCGATGAATGAAACATGGAGACACCTCTTCTGCGCACACGGAGATGGCGCGCGCGGTTGAGTAAAGATACGCCCGCGCGTGGCCGGATGTTCCCGGGAAAGATCATCACGGCTGGCTCGATTCGGCTGCGATTCCGGCGGGTTGATTGCGGTGTGGGTGGGGAAGGCCGCCTAAATCGATTCGGACGGGTTCGTCGCCGGAGTCGGCTTGCAACTCCTGAATGCGGACGGAGAGAGTGCGGAGGATTAGGTTGCAGGTGTAGGCCATGACGGCGCCGCGACGCGGGGAGACACGATCTTCGGCGAGAAGGAGAAGCAGGCTAGAGAGGAATTTGTTGACGTCGTGGGCGCACTCAAATTGTGTGAGTTTGCCGGCGAGGACGGAACGCAGGTCAGCGGCATGGAGGAACTCGGACTGTTTCGCGGAATGGCGGAAACAGAGGCCCGAGCCAGGGTCGATGACGCGGAGACGGCAGCGTTTGCCGGAAGCGGTGCGATGCTGGCAACGGGCGGAGTCGTTGATGATATTGGAGTTAGCGGAAGATTTATTCATGATAGTCCTCGGTAGGGTAGGGAGGTAGTGATGACATCCCCTATGTTTTGGTGAAGTGTGCGAAACGCAAAGAAAGCAAAGAAGTTACGTGGATTTGGGGAGAGGCGGTTTGCGGAGAGTGTGCGTAAGGAGTTGGAAAGAAGGGAGATAGAGCGGTTAGGGGAGAGAAGAATGCGGATGTGGCGCGCGAGGTTCAT
This sequence comes from Candidatus Acidiferrum sp., assembly GCA_035310365.1. GTDB lineage: Bacteria > Acidobacteriota > Terriglobia > Acidiferrales > UBA7541 > Acidiferrum. Next base: position 5,763 of record DATGEI010000016.1, on the reverse strand, counting down.
GAGGCATGGTAGCACGTAAATAATTAAATGTCAAGATAATTTATAAGTAATAGATAGAAAAGGGGTTAAGGAGACGTTCGAACGGCGTTCGCGTAAGTTGATGAAAACAAAGGGGTAGAGTGGGCGACGGGGAGGGCCGAAGAAAGGAGTGCGGAGGCGAGAGTCGGAAGGGGAGATCGTGTGCGAGTGAGTGGTGTGGGTGGGGTGGCAGAGGGCCGGCTTTCCGCCACGGCGGGCAGGCAGAAAGCCGGGCCTACAACTGCGGTCGCGGAGAGAACGAAGAGGAGAAATCGGGAGGGGAGTTGGTGCGGGGTGGAGAGGACTGGGTGGGGTAGCAGCGGCCGGCTTCAGAAAGCCGGCCCTACAAGAGCCGGCCCTACAAGAGCCGGCCCTACATGAGCCGCTCGCATGAGCTTGGCCGACAAGAGCTGGCGCGGGGTTAGGTTTTTGTAGGGCCCGCTTTCCGAAGCGGGCCTTGCGATTTGGGCGGACACCACGGTGTGATATTCGAGGCGGAGCTGAGAATTTGGCGAGTGAAAGAGCCAGCGAAGGGATATTCGCCGAGTTGTTTGGCTAGACCGGCGCGGACGGGATTCATCCAGATATAGAGGCAGACGGATTCGTATGCGTCCGGCTTGCGCAAGATGTGATCGAAGAATTTATCTTGCCAAAGAGGGGCGTGGTGGTTGCGGGTAAAGGCGCGACTCGATCGCAGTTTGAAAGCCTTAATGAAGTTGAGGAAATCGGAAGTTGGAGAAAGGCCTTCGACGAGGAGATGGAGGTGGTCGGGCATGAAGCAGTAGGCGTGGAGGGCGAAAGAGCGGGTTGTGGAGGTTTCGCGGAGGATTTCGAGGGTGGCGCGGCACGAGTCCGCATGTTCGAAATGGCGGCGGCGCTCGAGGCAACAGAGGGTGACGAAAATGGCGGCTTGGCCGAGGTAGTTTTTCGCGGAAAGGCGGATGGTTTTTCGGGGATTCATAATAGGGGTAGTAAGAATCGAAAGCGAACCTGTCTAGTGTAGGACTGGGCGGCGCGTGGGAAAAGCGGCCGGCTTCAGAAAGCCGGCCCTACAAGAGCCGGTGATACAAGAGCCGGTGATGCAAGAGCCGGTGATGTAAGGGCAGGTAGTGCAAGAGCCGGGTCGACAAGAGCGGGCGATGCAAATGCTGGCCCGACAAGTTGGTTATTTTGCAGGGCCGGGTTTGTCGAAGACGGGAAGGGAGACGTCAATGTCCCAGGTGTAGGTTTTTTCGCCGGCGCCGACGGCTTTGAGGTCGCAGGTATAAGAGCCTTTGCTTTTGAGGCGAAGGGTTTTGCCGTCGAAGCGGTACGTTTCGAGGAAAGCACGGAGGTCTTTATCAAATGGGGCGATGGTGCAGGAATGGCCGGGAATGGACATGTCGACCTGGGAGACGGCGAGTTTCTCGTCGAGAGAAAGCTGAATTACGCCAAAGGAAGCGGAGCCGACATTGGGATCGCTCGAATTCTTGTTGGACTTTTTGTCGATGAGATCGACATTGCCGCTGCGGGCGGCGGCGAGGTCGGTGGCGGTCAAAGGAAAAGAATAAAAGTGAATGCGGAGCCAAGAATAGCCGGCGGGATATTTGCGGAATTCCCTGACGGCGACGGCAGAAGTGAGGGTGAGAGAGGTCTTGTCGACGGAGAGGGAGCCTTTGGCGTTGAAGTTAAAGGCCTGCTGCGCTTGTGCTGGCGCTCGTGGAGGAAGTGCGGCGAAGGCGGATGTAGCGAGCAATACAGTGAAGAGAAGCGGGCGCATGGTCTAAGTTTGCACAGAATGAGAATTGAGCCAATCGGGAAGGAAGAAAGGGCGAGCAAAGAGTTAATCGGGCGGGAGGGTGAAGAAGGAGTTGCTTGACGAAACTAGACGGGTGGCGGGATGGGGAGGTTCGATTTGCAAGTTCGCGCGGGGGATAAAAGGCGGCCGGCTTCAGAAAGCCGGCCCTACAAGTGCGTGCCACGCAAGAACCGGTGATGTGAGAGCCGGGTCGACAAGAGCGGGCGATGCAAAAGCGGTCCCTATAACGGATTCAATTGCGAGAAGGTCGTTCGCCATGGAATGTTGTGGGTGGGGTGGCAGAGGGCCGGCTTCCCGCCACGGTGTGCAGGCAGAAAGCCGGCCCTACAAGTGCGAAGTCAAAAACCGAGAAAAAGAAGGCGGCGTAAAACCGCTGCTGCGAAGAAAAAGCAGGAAATGGGAGATTCGGACGACAAGAGGCGCGGTGGGAGTGACAAGCGTGCGATGGGCTCAAGTCGAAGAGGGGCCGGCTTCCCGCCACGGCGGGCAGGCGCAAAGCCGACCCTGCAAGTGCCGGGGTGTGGGTGAGGTGGCAGCGGCCGGCTTCAGAAAGCCGGCCCTACAACGGCGCCAACGACTGCCCCTACAACGGCCCCTACAACGGCGCCAACAATGGCGAAGTTAGGAACAAGAAAAAGAGGGCAGGCCGCCGCAGTCCTAAAAAAAATGGCGCCGTTTCCGGCGCCATTTTTAGAGGATTTGGAGAAGCGCCAATCGGGAGATTGGCGTTCCCGCGTGACGCTAGGATTTGATGGTGGCGGAAGCGGCGTCCCAGGTGACGGCGACGCCGCCGCGGAAATAGGATTCGTTGGCCATGTGGCAGGCGAGGGCGGCGTTGTGGCCGAAGACGGCGTCTTCGGTGAGCGGCTTGCGGGATTTGACGGACGAGAAGTAGGTCCAGAGATGCGGACGGACGTCGTCAAAATCGTTGCCGCGGAAGACGTAATTTTCGAAGAGAGGCTCTTTGCCGATTTGCGGGTCGTGTTCGGCGTGCCATTGTTTTTGATACGCGTCGCGAAGCGCCTGGGGATAGCTGGCGGTGTAATAACTGGGCGACATATCGTCGCCGGATTGCGGATAGTGAGCGAGGCCGAATTCGGTGACTTCGAGAATTCCCTTGGAGCCCTGGAAGCGGTAGGTTTCGGGATTTTCGCAACCGAGATTGAGACGGAGATAGACGGGCGCGCCAGCGGCGGCGGCGTATTCGTAAAGGGCGGCGTGAACGTCGGGCATGTTGCGGCCATCCTGGAAGCGAATGATGCCGCCGAGAGCCATGACTTTTTTGGGCGGCTCGTTCCAGCCCATCATGTAGTTCATGCCGGAGACGAGGTGAACGAGAAGATCGCCGGCGACGCCGGTGCCGTATTCCTTCCACTGGCGCCAACGAGCGAACCATTTGGGAGACATGTCGGGATCCCAGGGGCGAGTGGTGGCGCCGCTTTGCCAGGTGTCCCAATCGAAATTTTTGAGCGAGAGATCGGGCGGCGGAGGATAGACCCAGGCGCCGGTGGGATCGTTGCGGCCGAGGGTGCCTTCGATGAGGGTGACTTTGCCGATGGCGCCGGCGGCGATCATTTCTTTTGCTTTGGCGCAAATGACGGAGCTGACGCGCTGCGAACCGATTTGCACGATGCGTCCGGTTTTCTGCTGGGCTTCGACCATGGCGACGCCTTCGGCGGCGGTGTGGGACATGGGCTTTTCGCAGTAGATGTCTTTGCCGGCGGCGGTGGCGTCGACGACGACGCGCTTGTGCCAGTGGTCGGGAACGGCGGCGATGACGCAATCGATGTCTTTGCGATCGAGGAGTTCCTTGTAGTGGCGAGTGGTGAAGAGATTGGGATTGGCGGTGATTTCCTTGGCGAGTTGATGGCGGCCATCGTAGAGATCGGCGGCGGCGACACATTCGACGCCGGGAAGAGTCATGGTGCCGGCGAGAAGGCCGGAGCCTTGCATACCGATGCCGATGATGCCGAAGCGGACGCGGTCGCTTGGAGGAACGTAAGAGTTGCGAGGGGGAATGGGATTGGGATCGGCGAGGAGTTTTGGAGCGATGGTGGCGGCGCCGGCGAAACCGGCGGAGCGCTTTAGGAATTGACGGCGAGTGAAGTCAGATTTCATTTTTTTCCTCCGAGAGAAGAGAATTTCAGAAACAAGTGCGAGAAAAATCAGATACAGCGATTGCGTTTTGTGCCGCGCGCGGCCGGCTTCAGAAAGCCGGCCCTACAACGGCGCCGCGAAGAGTGCCAACTCAGAAATTGGCCCCTACAACGGCACGCAGGCTGAAGCCTACGCTACGAAGAGTGCCAACTCGGAAGTTGGCCCCTACAACGGCCCCTACAACTACTTCAGAGGCTGAATGGCGACTTCTTTGAAGTAGACGATGTCGTTGTCGCTGTGATTCTGGAGGCCGAACCAGCCTTCGCTGGGGCGCGGACCGCGCTGCGGCTCAAAATCGAATTTGCGATCGGGAACGGGCTGGCCTTCGGTGTAATCGGTGACCTTGACGCCGTTGAGGAGGACGACGGTGTGCGGACCGTCGACGGTGATTTCCATGGTGTTCCATTCGGGACCGGGCTTGCCGGGTTTGGCGAGAGGTTTGGTGAGGGAATAGAGGGTGCCGGTGATGTGGAACTCGTCTTCCTTGGAAGTTTCGGGATGATTGTCGATTTGCACTTCGTAGCCGTAGTGGACGGGCATCCATTCTTCGCGCGGCTCGATGGGAATGCGGATGAAGACGCCGGAATTGTCGTTGAAGTCGCGCATTTTGTAGACGACGCGGAGTTTGCAATTGCCGATTTTTCCGCCGGTCCAGTAGGTGAGGCCCATGCCGCCGTGCGTTTTGATGAGGCCTTCTTCGACGGTGACGCCGCCGGGACCGACGTGTTTCCAACCGGTGAGGTCTTTGCCGTTGAAGAGTTGTTTCCATTCGCCGGATTGGCCGCGGGTGCGGTGAAGAAAAACGATCAGGACGATGGCGAGAATGGCGAGAGCGGTGAAGACTTTGCGGATCATGCGTGAGCCTCCTTTGAAAAAGCGCCCGCCTCGGAAGGCGGCCGCTACAACGGTGCTGCGAAGAGGGCCAACTCGGAAGTTGGCGTCTACGCTACAAGAGGCCGGCTTCAGAAAGCCGGCCCTACAACGGCACGCAGGCTGAAGCCTACGCTACGAAGAGGGCCAACTCGGAAGTTGGCCCCTACAACGGCGCCAACGACGGCGCGTACGACGGCGCTACAACGGCGCCAACGACGGCGCGAAATCAATAGTCCAGCTTGCTTAGAAAATCGTAGCTGGACTTGATGCTGGCGAACGGGTCTTTCGGATTGTCGTGTTCGACGAAGAAGTGCTCGATGCCCGCATTGCCTGCGCCAGCGAAAATATTTTTCCAGGGAATTTTGCCGGCGCCGACTTCGGTGAGGAAACCCATATTCCGGTCGGGGTTTGCGGTCGGCGCGTCTTCGGGGCTGGGGAGCTGGCTGATGTCTTTGACGTGGACGGCAGGGAAGCGGCCGGGGTTGGCGTTGAAATAAGGGATGGGATCTTTTCCGGCGACGGTGATCCAGCAGAGATCGAGTTCCATTTTGACGAGGTTCTTATCGCAATTTTTGAGGAGGTAATCGTAGGGAAGGCCGCCGTTGAGAGATTTTGCGGCTTGAAATTCGAAAGTGTGATTGTGGTAGGCGAACTGGATGCCGGCTTTCTTGGCGGATTCGCCGCACTTGTTGAAGAGTTCGGCGGCGCGTTTCCAGCCGTCGTCGGAGTCGCGTTGGGAAGGTTCGATCCAGGGATTGACGATAATTTTGTGGCCGATGGTGTGAGCGGCGTCGAGAGCCTCGGACCAGGATTTTTCAAGAGTTGAATACGGGACGTGGCAGGAGGGAGCGGTGAGGCCGTTCTTTTCGAGGATGGCGCGAATGTCTTTAGGGGACTTGCCGAAATAGCCGGCAAAT
>DATGEI010000015.1:0-23731 GCA_035310365.1 Candidatus Acidiferrum sp. | reverse complement strand
CGGGCGTACACGGCGGGAATGCTGGACGACAAGCTCTACCTGGTGGACACGCAGCACGGAACGGCTAGCGCGGTGTTCGATTTCGCGTCCATTGCCAAGGGCGGATGGCCGCAACTGATGCGCATGACGGAAGACGGACGGCGCTTGTTCATCACCATGAACCAGGCGGGAAAGGTGGTGATGTTTGATACGTCTGAGCCTTCGGCTCCACGGGTGTTGAGCGTGCTCGAGCTAGGCGCAACTGCGGGGCCGCATTATCTTCGGTTGACGGGGGATGAGCGCCGGCTGGTGATCTCCGACTATTTTCTCAATGAAGATTCATTTGGCAAAGTGCACGCGGAAGGGGACCACAAGATCCATGTCGCCAAAGTTAGTGCTGGAGGTTTGACCCTGGATGCCAGGTTTCGGCTGGATTTCAACACCGCGTTCCAGACGGGCCCGGCGCGGCCGCATGGCCTGGCGATGAAGTAGAGGCGGCGTTGGCGAACCCGCCCCGCCGCACAATTCTGGATGTGAACCGAGCCCAAGGCCATGGTGCGATGGCCTTGGGCTGATGTGCGCTTGGACTCCACCGGGCTGGGCACGGTAGTGCTGGCTTGGACACAAAGGACTCCGGTTTCTTTGCGGCGGCTTATGATGGTGGTCCTCAGGGAAGCCACGCCCTCCCCCGGAGTTTTCCACTGAGAAGGCCGAGCGCCGGTGTACTTTTTGCTTGCGTTGCCCTAGGCGGGAAACGTAGAGTGTGCTCTAGGCCTAGGGGGTTTTCTGCAGGCAGCACCTATATATAGCAATGGGGTTGCCGGAGGTTGGCGGCACCATCCTGCTCGCTCGGGCGGAGGCAGAAATCAATGACTGCCATCATCACCATAGCGAATCAAAAAGGCGGCGTGGGAAAAACCACCACGGCGATTAATTTGTCGGCGGCCATCGCAGGTCGCGGGAAGCGCACGCTGCTTATCGATTTGGATCCGCAGGCCAATTCCACGATCGCGTTTTACGACATGGGCGAGGTTGCGACGTCGATGTTCGAGGTGCTGAACGAGAGCCGGGCCTCGATGGCGGCGATGGTGAAGCCGACGAAGAATCCAAATTTGTTTCTGGGACCGGGAAGATTGGCTTTGGCGAAGCTGGAGCAGGTGCTGGCCGGGCAGTTCGACGCGCCTTATCGCTTGAAAGACGCGCTGGCGCCGATCCTGAAGGATTACGACTACGTGATTGTGGATACTCCGCCGTCGCTGGGAATTTTGACGGTGAACGCGCTGGTGGCGTCGACGCATTTGATGGTGCCGATTCAAGCCGCGTACTTCGCGATTGAAGGCACCGACGATTTGCTGGAGACCTACGAACGGATCCGCGCGCGGCCTAATCCGGGACTGAAAGTGCTGGGCGTGGTCATCACGCTGTTCGACAAGCGCACCAATATTTCGCGCGACACCCACGGGCAGATTCGCACGGTGTTTGGGGAAGTGCTGTTCAAGACCAAGATCGGCAAAAATGTGCGGCTGGAAGAAAGCCCCGCGTACAAGGAAACGATTTTCACGTTCGCCCCGAAATCACCCGGAGCGACCGAATACAAGAAACTGGCAGCGGAGGTCATTCAACGTGTTGAAGAGAGCCGGATTACCCGTCACGCTGAAGATGCGGCATGACTCGCACTACGTCGAGTCACTGACAAGCTATAGCGGAGCGGCCATCGGGCGGATGATTCCGGTGGAGCAGGTGCACCCCAATCCGGATCAGCCGCGCAAGGCCATTGGCGATTTGCGGGACCTGACCGATTCGGTGCGCGAGAAAGGCGTGCTGGAGCCGTTGCTGGTGCGCTTTGTGCCGCGCGAGGATTGCTTCTACATCATTTCCGGAGAGCGGCGCTATCACGCGGCGCGCGCGGCGGGTTTGCGCGAAATCCCGTGCATCGAAAAGACCGCGGACGACGCGGAGACGCTGGAAATCGGGCTGATCGAAAACATTCAGCGGAAAGATTTGACACCGTTTGAAGAGGCGGACGGCTTGCACCGGCTGGCCACGCAGTTCGAGTACACCCACGAGGACGTGGCGCGGAAGATTGGACGCGCGCGGTCTTCGGTGACGGAGACGCTTTCGCTGCGGAACATACCGGAATCGTTGCGGAAGAAATGCGTCGAGCACGGGGTGACGTCGAAATCGCTGCTGCTGCAGATTGCGCGGCAGCCGACGGAAAAGAAGATGGCGGAGATGTTTCAACGCATCCTGCAAGGCGGATTGACGCGGGATGAAGCGCGGCGGGAGCGGAAAGAAGAACAGGGCGGGCCGCAGCGGCCGCAGCCGTTTATTTTTCATTTTGAGCCGCAGAATGAATCGTTTAAGTTTCGGATTCAGTTCAAGAAGAGCCATGTGTCGCGGACGGAGCTGATTGTGACGTTGCGCGAGATATTGTCGCAGCTGGAAGGCGCGGAAGGATCGGCAGCGGATTCGACGGCGGCGTAACCGCAAAAACGCCGATCGAAAGATCGGCCACTGCAAAGAAGAAAACAAACAATGGAACTGACGGCACGGCAGATGCAGGCGATGGAGCGCCTGTTTGCGGCGGGATTTCGGCCGATTGCGATTCCGCCGTATGAAAGCGCGCTGTGTTTGCGGCGCGGGGAATGCGCGGCGGTGCTGGCGCCGGTGGACGGAGGCGGATTCAAGATTTTGGCGCCGGCCTCGTTTTTGGTTGACGGAAAATTTGGCGTGCGCGTGAAGCGCGGCGAGAGAGAAGTTTTCGTGTTCAAGCAGAAAGAGATGGAAGCGACGCCGGAGCGGCTGAAGGATCTCGAGACTTTTGCGACCGAGCTTAGCGAGACTCTGGCGATGCAGAAGGTTTGAACGAGTCTTGCCGGCGAAGACTGAGATACCGCCGAATGCCGCCGAAAGTGATGAGAAGTGCGCTAAATGCAGAAGCAAGCCGAAGTTCGCTAATCGGAACGGCTAACACGAAAAAGGCCAACCGAGCCCCGACGATTACGGCGAGGCACAGTAAAGCGATCGCGGCAGCAATTGCACCCGCTGCGATTAGAACCCATTGGCCAATCGGTTTCATTGGACCGAGGATACAACGAAAATACAAATTGGCGCGATGAATCAACGGCCGTTTGCATTTCCGAATGAGCGACGGCAAACTGAAATGCCATGACGACTTATGACTTGATTTGCATTGGCGCGGGGCCGACGGGCCTGGCGTGCGCGATTGAAGCGGTGCGAGCGGGGATGAAGCCGCTGGTGATCGACAAGGGCTGTTTGTGCAATTCGATTTTCCACTATCCGGTGAACATGTATTTTTTTACGACGCCGGAATTGCTGGAGATCGGCGATCTGCCGCTGGTGTGCGCGGCGGAAAAACCGACGCGAGTGGAGGCGCTGAAGTATTACCGGAAAGCGGCGGAACATTTTGGGCTGGAGTTGCGGCTGTATGAAACCGTGTTGCGGCTGGATGGGCACGACGGGAATTTTACGGTTACGTCGAAAACGGAAAAGGGAATCGAGCGGAGATACCAGGCGAAGAAAGTGGTGATCGCGACGGGTTATTACGATTTGCCGAACACGATGGACGTGCCGGGCGAAGAACTGCCGCACGTTTCGCATTACTTCACGGAGCCGCACGAATTCTGGAATCAGGATGTGGTGGTGATCGGCGGGAAAAATTCGGCGGCGGAGGCGGCGCTGGATTTGTACCGGAACGGAGCGCGGGTGACGCTGGTGCATCGAAACGCGGAGATGGGCGCGACGATCAAGTATTGGGTGCGGCCGGACATTGAAAACCGGATTAAAGCGGAGCAAGTGAAAGCGCTGTTCAATACGCGAGTGAAGAGGATAACGGCGGACGAAGTGATCGTGCAAAATGGCGCCGGCGAAAAGCGATTGCCGGCGAAGCAGGTGTTTGCGTTGACGGGATATCATCCGGATTTCTCGTTTATCGAGAGCCTGGGCGTGAAGCTGGACGCGCAGACGAAAAAGCCGGCGCAGAATCCGGAGACGCTGGAGAGCAATGTGCCGGGGCTGTATCTGGCGGGGGTGGTGATTGGCGGGCGGCACACGAGCGAGATATTTATCGAGAACGGGCGCTTCCACGGGAAACAGATCGTGAACGCGTTGAAATCCTAATCGCGAAATGAGATTTGTTTTTCGGCAGGTGCGGGTGCGCCGCGGATGAATTTTAATCAAACGAGTGCGGAAGGCGCATTTGCCCGTGCGCGAAGCCTCTGCTAAACTTTTCGCCTATGGCATCTCCCATCGGCGAAGTGATCGCGACGTTCAGCACCATGGTCAAGGGCTTTAGCGTGACCTTCAAGAATATCTTTCGCAAAACGGTCACGGAAAATTACCCGTACGAGCCCGTGCATTTTCAACCGCGCTACCGCGGGATCCACGTGCTGCATCGCGATGAGAACGGGCTGGAGAAGTGCGTGGGCTGCTTTTTGTGCGCGGCGGCTTGCCCCGCGAATTGCATTTACATCGAGGCCGCGGAAAACACGGATGTGAACCGCATCTCCGCGGGCGAACGTTATGCCTCGGTTTACAACATCGATTATTCGCGCTGCATTTTCTGCGGATATTGCGTGGAAGCCTGCCCGACGGACGCGATCACGCATGGCCACGGATTTGAACTGGCGACGTACGACATCAACGCACTGGTCTACCGCAAAGAGCAGATGCTTGAAAAAGATATTTTGCCGAAAAAACCCGCCGCTCACTAATTTCAAATTGAATTAATTTAAGTTGCCGGCTGCCGAAGCTGCGACGCGCGCGCTCGATCGTGTCGCGCTCCCCGGTCGTTGTGTCTCTCGCCGGTTCTCATAACTAATACAAAGTTGCCAAGACAGAAGTCGTGAAGCGCGGTGGGTTGGCGCTGGCGGCGAAGGGGAGGCGACGATGTTTGGAGCGCAAGGGAGCGGGGAAGGGCGGCGGTTGGAGGCGCGGGTTGGGGCGCACTTCGCTGCGCTTCGCGTGGAAGCAGACCGAGTGTTCATTTTTTCTCCTCTACGAAACACACCCATTCACAGACTCGGCTTGCCGTGCCGTAACGCGAAAAGAAGTACTTTCGGCGAAGCGAGGCGTGCGATTTCGGCTCCGAATTCACGTTGCGCTGCGCGAAGCGGGGTGCGGCGGCGCGGAATTCGGGAAGAAGTTATCGGACGCAGTGCCGCGTTCTTCCGCGCTCGCGGCGGGATCGGCCGCGGCCACAACCTCGCGTTCGCGGTGCTCCATGACCCAGCGCGCGAGCATGGCGGCGGCAATTTCTTCCACCCATTGATCGAGCATCGGAGCCACCTCCTTACGCAGATTGGCGGCGTGGCCCAGGCGAGAAAGCTCGTAGCTTTGCAGGCTGTTACGCGACGCGGACAACAGGAACTCCCACGGGGGCAGTACGTGACGGCTGGGCATGGCTTAGCTCCTGAGTGACGGTAATGCGTGCATAGTACAAGTACAGTAATACTAGTCAATAGATAACTACAGGGAAGGGGCTGTGGAAATTTGTGGAAAGTGTGGACGGATTCCGGGAGGGGCGGGGGGCAGGCAGTTTGCGGGCGTGCAGCGCGTGCGCCGGGGACTACGAAGACCCGGAGCGGACGGCGCCCCCGGATGAGCCGGCGGAGGACGAAGACGAGGATTGGCGCGAGGGGCGGGCCGGCGCGGAGGGTTTCCTGAACGGCGAAAGGATGCCGCAGGGATAAGGAGGGGGTATGCGGAGGGAAAAGCAGCGGAAAGTGATGCGGGTACGGGTGAGGGTGCGGACGCAGCGGGATGTTGTGCGGGATGTGATGCTCAGCGCGAACGAATGCGGGGCGTGGCTGACGCTGGCGGAGCTGGGGGCGATGACGCGGTATCCGGCGACGAGCATTTCGGCGCAGCTACGGCACCTGAAAAAGCCGAAGTTTGGCAATTACGAGCTGGAAAAGCAACCGCGAGTGGCGGCGGACGCGGAAACCGGGCATGGCGTGGAGTGGGAGTACCGGTTGACGCGGCGGCGGCGGGTGGTGCGGGCGAGGGCGCGCGGGCGGAAGGGGCCGGCCGACGGGATGGGAAAAACGACGCGCGGGGTGACGGCAGCGCCACCGGATTTTTGCGCGACGTCAGCGATTTGTTGATCGATTTGTTGGTCTGCAACGGCGGGAATCGCGGTGCTGTATCGGTCGGAACAGCCTAAAGGCTATTCCACATTGCGCGGAGGGTGCGATGAGCGTGAAGCCGGAGGTGGCCAGTGTCCGTAAAGCCAGAACTGGCATTTGATGTTTGCTGGGAGGTGTATCGCGGGGCGCGGGAAGTGCTGGAGACGAAACGGGGCATTTCCGCGCTCAAGCCGGAGAAGGCCGGGAAGTTTTTGTGGCGGCCGGATGTGCATGCGCGGTTGAACGAGTGGGTGGCGGACTTCGCGCTTGCGGGCCAGGCGGCGCTGGAGGAGCCGGTGCGGGCGTCGCGCATGGTGATGTTTCGGATGTATTACCTCGGCATGGCGCCGTATGAGACGGCGCGGCATTTCCTGGGGCTGAGCGAAACGAATTGGGTGCAATGGAGCGAAGAGATTCGCCGGCGGTGCGGGGCGGAGATGTTGCGGAGGGGAATGTTTCCGCCGAGGAAGTACTTTGGAGCGTAGCTTGTTATGGATTATTCGCTGCGACCGCGGAGCCTGATGCGAATGGTAGCACTACGTTAGCATAATTTAAGGGAGTCTTAGACGATGAATTGGTTGACATGTGTAAAGAACACACGCTTTGATTGAAACCGTGACAGCGATGCCTTCTGGCAATATGATACGGATGGCTGTTGTATACTATTTTTCCCCAGAAGAGAGACCTGGTGAAATGGCGCAACACAAAACAGTTGATTATCAGGGCAGGAAAGTCGTCGGAGAGGTTATCGATTTTACGCCACCCGTCGAATCATTCAACATCTACCAGCTTGCTGATGGTACAATACTTAAGTTGAAAACCGTACTGCTGGAGGTTGTGCGCCTGAACGGTGAATATGGTCCGACTGGGGAGCCAGTATATGTCTTTAGCGCACAGCAGATCATTAACTCAATCTCCCCAGACAACTTGAAGCAGACTAAACACTAAGGGAATCTTATGTTGGACGTCATCGTTTTGTCCTTCGCGCTATCATCTCCTCCGGTTCGTACCTGCCGAACAGATGAACCGGACGAGGTAATTCAATTTTGCTCAGAAACAGTAGAGTATCGGATTGCGAATCGAGAATTCATGCAAACCACCGTGACCGCGAGCACCGACCAGAAGTCCGTCGACGTCGGCGAGTTTCATCAACTAGATGCTCCGTCTGAACTCAACGTTAGCGATACATTTCGTAAACTCTCCTCGCAGTGGTCAGTGGAAACTTCTCATGTATCTTCTGTGTCGAAATTGACGGCGCATCCTAGCTATCAGGCAATAATCAAGCTAGGGTGGGAAGTCGTGCCTCTTATGTTGCAAGATTTACAGGAAAATCGCGGATTCTGGTACCCAGCTCTGAGCGCAATCACCGGCATTCGTCCGTTCGACGAGAAAGCCGCTGGTAACAGTCGACTCATGACACGAGCGTGGCTGGATTGGGGCCGGAAAAAAGGTCTAATTTAGACTACTGTGCGCTGCTGGAACCTGGAACGGATCTTTCCTAAATTGCGAGCGGCTGGGTATTTGAAAACCAGCAATCGAACAGATCGCCCGCCCGCGCCTGGAGCGTACAACTGCATTGCTTGGGCAGCGTCCGACTCGACTAAATGGTGGTGGCCAGACGAGGATGCGTATTGGCCCCCTTGGAGCGAGCGCGAACCGAAACGCGAGAATTTTGTGAAAGCATTCCGGTGGCTAGGCTATCGTGTCTGCGATCATTCCTCGCTCGAATTTGGTTTTGAGAAAGTTGCGCTCTATGAGCATGTGGATGAGCCACAGCATATGGCGCGCCAATTAAAAGACGGCTCTTGGACCAGTAAATGCGGCGGGGACGAAGATATAACCCACTTCACACTCGATGCGCTGGAATCTTATGGGCCCTTCCCGCATGTCGCTGAATACGGAAGCCCTGTTCTCTATATGAAGAGACTGCGTGTCTTGGGTTGGATCGTCAGAATCGCACAAACCATCTTTACCTAACCGAAAACCCATGGTCGTCCAAATCTACTCCGCAAATCTACCGTCGTTAGGCGAAATAAATCCCTTCGAGTAGCACAGGGTATCGAGGTCCAAAGCGTTACAAGCTTAGCGGATCGCCGAGGCGGAGGAGTTTGCCTTGTTCGATGGAGGGAACGCGAGTGTTGGTGGAGAGGCGATAAAAATGATCGAAGCGGGATGCGGAGGCACCGGGCGGAAGGGAATTGCGGCGCATGTCGCTGAATTTTCGCGAAAAGCCGAGGATCTCTTCGCCGGTGCGGGGATTGCGCGGAGGAACGGGGCAACGGGCGCACGGATTGCTGCCTTCAAACGCGACGCCGCCGATTTTGAAACGCACGGCGTAATTCTCGTCGGGGCCGAAGAGATGGTCTTCCCAAAAGGCGGGGACGCCGTCAATTTCGAGCGTGGCGCGAAAACGTTCGCGCGCTTCGTTTAGCGTGATGGCCGGAAACCAGTTGCAGACGGCTTCGAGGGAAGCGGTGGAGACGATTGTTGGGCCGGAGGCGAGGCCGTCATCGGGAAAGCCTTCGCGGGCATACCGGACGACGACGGTCTGTTCAAAATATTGGCTGAACCATTTTGCGGCGAGCTCGGTTTCGGCGGGAAATTTGACGCGGATTGGCTCGATGTTGCGGTGATCTTCGGGAGCGGCGAGGCGCACGCTGGTGAGATCCGGTTTGAACGTGGCGCGAATAAGGTGAATGGCCGGCGCGCGTTTGCCGTTGATCCATTTGCCGTCGAGGGAATAGAGGGCCCAGACGCGGTCGAGTTCGAGGCCTCCGTTGGGGCCGATGCGCGCTTCATTGACGCTGACGGGATCGAGCGACTTGATGGGATGAAGGCGAATGCCGGCGAGACGCGGAGAAGGTTCCGTCATGGTCAGAAGAAAAGTTTAGCAGAGGGCGAAAAAATCCGCCGCCGCGAAGGAGTGGCGCGGCTCAGGGAATTTCGACGGCGCCGAAGAGCAGCTTGGAGAGCAGGGCGCCGCCGAGAATGGCGATGCTGATGCTGAGGAGTGTGCCGATTAAAAAATATTCGGCGAAGCGTTTGGATTTGAACTCGGGATAGCGAGCGATGGATTTTGCGGTGAGGATGAGGCCGACGGTGGCCGGCGAATGAAGGAGCAGAGCGGTGACGACGAGGAAGCGCTCGAGCCAGCCGATGTACAGGCCGGCGTTCTGCAGCTCTTCGCCGCTTTCACGGGGCGATTGATTCTTGAGGCTTTCGGCCATGGTGCGAGTGAGATCGCGGATTAAGTAGCCGCCGCCGAACACGACGCCGATATAAACGATCGGCACGGCGAACCATTTGGTTTGGATGGCGCGGGAGACGGCGGCGAAGGCGACAAGTTGCGTGAAAGCGAGGCCGGGCGCGAGGAGCCAGGCCGCGAAAACGATGGTCGAGAAGTGAATGAGCTGGTCGGAAACATAGGCGAGCGCATCGTTGCGCAAAAGGCCGCGAGCGGTGAGGCGGATTTTTGCAGCGTCGAGCAAGAGGTGAATGGCGGTGAGAAGTAGCAGAACGAGATACGTGCGGAACGAAGCGGCGGAAGCGCGAACGAAGAAACCGACAAGCAGGATTGCCGTGACAAAGTGAATGCCGCCGTGGAGAAGATAACCGGAAAGTTTGCCGCGGCGTTTTTGCTCGACGAGGCTGGCAGGCTGAAAAAGAAAATCGGCGAGCAGATGCGCCAGATAAATCGCGAGAAGTGTGCGGAAGAAGATTGGCATTAGGCGAAAGAGCGTTCGATGAGCGACGCCGCGACTTTGGCAGTGGCGGTCAGTTGCCAATAATAACCGCGTTTGAGATTGCGGGAAATGGTGGAAGCGTCGAGCTTCAGCCGGCGCGAGGCTTTGGCCAATTCCGGCGTGCGCGAGAATGCGGCGATGGTTTTCCATTGCTTGGCGGTGATGCCGGCGAGCAGCGTGTCGTGGAGGCCGTAGAGTAAGTTGATGGTTTCGTTGAAGGAGTCGTTCGGCGAGGAGAAAAGAGTGAGAGTGCCGAATTTAAATGGGCCGCCGGATTTTGCCGTGTCGATGGCTTTGCGCGCGAATTGAAAGGCTTCGCCGCCGAGGCGGTTGACGGGCGGCGTGAGGCGGTCGGCGACGCGGCCAATGCCGACGCCGATGCGCAGGGAAAGAGGCTGGAGAAGGGTGCGGAGATCGAGAATGAGCCGAGGGACGGCGTCGAGGCTCAGGCAGACGGTCTCGAATTCATCGCCGGCGGTGACGGCGTAGGGAAGGCGGATGAGTTTTTCGCGCAGATGCCGGCGCGAAGCCAAAGCGAGCGTATTTCCGAGGCGCTTCGGAAGGTTTTGCTGGGACGTGGAGGCGACCACGTCGACGATCAGTACGGCATGGAGTTTGGCGGCCACAGCGGCTTCCCGGCGCAGAATAGCAAAATGCACATAAACGTACAAGAACTATTATTTGCACAAAGACGTACAAAACAATGGGCTTGTACAAATCCATGCACATTATGTTTCGCGGGTGAAGGAAATCAATCGTAGACGCAGAAAAAGGGCGGCACTTCGAGCACTTCTTTTTCGCGCAAGGATGCCGCGGCGAGCCGCGCAGATTGATCGAACTTCGTGCCGGGAGCAATCGCCGTGAGGCGCTCAAAATAGGCGATGGCTTTGCGCCGCGCACCCTCCGCGCCCGCTTGGAAGTCCTTGGCGTCCACATAGTCTCCCATGCCGGAATTCCCGTCCATTTTGCTGAGCGACCACCAGGAAGAGTACGCTTCCGCGACCAGGAACGTGACGGCCGCGCGGTAGGGCGAAGCCGAATGTTTTTGCAGAAACTCTTCGCCGCGGCGAATCACCTCGCGCGTTTCGTCCGCTCCTTTGCTGCACGTCGCGCTTGTGTCCCAGCCGCTTTGCAAAAGGGTGACAAAGGCTTGTTCGCCGGCGGTTGAATCCGCGTAGTTTTCCCAAACGCGCCAGAGCAATTCGCGATTGTAGTAAAAGCCCCCGCCAAGTTCATCGTAGTGCAAGGCCAGGCCGTATTTCGCAAGATCGGATTCGACGTCGGGGCAAGTGGATTTCGGCGGCGTGGACGAATCGCGAGAGGCGTCGCACCAAAGATGCGTTGCGGCGATGTCCGCAACCAGGAGCAATGCGGGCTTCCTCTCAGCCGGCGCGGCGCTTGCGGCTGCGAGGAGCTGCAACGTGGTTCGGCGGAAGATTGGGCTTTTTACGTCGGCGGAACTCGGTTCCCCTTCCATGGCAACTCGCAAATCGGGAAAGTCCGTGCCGAACATGCCGACGAGGCTGGTGAAAACCTCCTGATGAAATTCGTCGAGGGCATCGGCCGGCAGCATGAAAGTCGGCGGGCGAGGCTCGGTGGAGTCTGACGGATGCGCCTCATCCGGGGCGGAAGGAGTGGCGGTGGCCGGAGGCGCGGCAAGGACGATTGCGGCGGCGGGATGCCGTTCGGCGCGCTGCGATTCGCGGAATGGAGGATCGGGCAGGGAGAAATGCCTGGTGTAGTAGAACCATCCGTACACGCAGCCCCCTGGCAAAAGCAGGGATGCAGCGACGACGGCATACTTTATCCGGGTTTTGGTTTGCCGGTCGGAGCCCACGGCTTTTC
Organism: Candidatus Acidiferrum sp.; assembly: GCA_035310365.1. Taxonomy (GTDB): domain Bacteria; phylum Acidobacteriota; class Terriglobia; order Acidiferrales; family UBA7541; genus Acidiferrum. The sequence continues at coordinate 12,018 of DATGEI010000015.1, read as the reverse complement.
CTCGCGGAACGCGGCGCGAAGCTGCGTTACCGCTTCAGCATACCGCTGCGCTTGTGCACGAAGAAAAATGCGTGGCGAGCTTGTGCGGAAAGTCGCACGTGACAGTGGAATAGCGAGAAACCGTTTTTTTTGCAGCGCGGCCGGAGAGACACCCAGTTCCCTCCGGCCGCGCGCCTTGCTGCGCACGCTAGTGGCAGCGAACGAATTTAGCTTCGTTATGGAACTTCACGTTGCGAGCGGTTGCAACTACAGCTTTGCGGCGGCGGCGCTGGCGGCGGCCGTGACGGGTTTGTAGCCGCATTGCGCGGCTTTGCGGAATGCTTCGAGGCCTTCCGCGTTGGACATGAGCGCGGTCGTCTGGCAATTGCGCAACGAACCGCCGGCGGCGAATGCGAGCGCGATGGCCGCGGCGGAAACGCTGTCGGGCATTTCGGTGATGAGCACGGCATCGTACTGCCCGAAGGCGAAGTACGAGTTCATGATGCGGCCACCGAGTTTTTCGATGGGAGCGCGCACGACATCAAAGCGATCCTGTGGATTGGCGATGAGGCGCGCGAGCGCTTCCGGCGTGTAACTGACTTGGTGAAGAAAAAACGGCATAAAGGACTCCTTTGTGGAAGAAATACCGGGGAGAGGGCGACTATGCGCCGCGGGGAAGCGGGAGTCAAGAGATGGCTTTCTATTGACACCGGATTGGTCTGCGATTGCGCGACTTGTCACAAGGTGAGAATGAGCGCGAACGGGTTTCAGTTAACTATGGCGCACGGTAATCAGTGACTCGAAGGACCCGGTCCGCATCTACTGCGAGCCTTCACTTCTTGTCTGCTCTGAGCAACCGAATACCATGGACGGTTGCGATGATTAGAAGTGCTGCTACTATCACGAAGTCGAAGGCCAAATGGTATTCACTCTTGGATCTGAGATCGTGGAACCCTTCGGTTAAATACATCCCGCCAAAGACAGAAAACAGGATGACGTTGAATAGTCGCAACCCTGGGCTGCGTAAATACTCTCTATCGGGTTTAGGTGTTGGATAGGAAATCGGACTTACGGTCGCGGCAACTTGTTGTCTCATGAGTTGAATTCCATGCGGATTGTAGCTCAACTAGCAAGGTATCGCAGTATTTTCCTGATAAGCGCGGTAACTGGAACAAACCTGTCATGCGCCGTTGAGTTTGCCACGAGAGCCCAAAGATACATGACATTTTTTCGTTTAATTTAACTTAATACGTGGCCTGGAGTTTCGGCGGGTTGGGGCGGCTGGAGGGCGGGACGATGGCGTTGAGGCGGAGGTAGAGGGCCATTTGGCCGTAGTGGTCGGCGGTGTGACAGAGGATGGTGGTGGCGAGGCCGAGGCGCGTGGCGAGCGCGGCGTAAGGGCCTTCGATGGGTAGAACATATTTTTCTCGTTGATGGCGGAGAAAGAAGTTGTACGTGCAAAGCACGAAGCGCGTTGAAAAGAAACGAGTTCGCGGAAAAGCAAAAGATTTTGCGAAAAAAGCAAAAATAGGCTTGACAAACCATTATCATCTGCTATACTTACACACATAGAGAAGTGTAGCTAGCCGCCTCCGAGACCTCGGAGGCGTTTTTGTTTTTGGGGCCAGCGCGAACATATAGTCTGCGTCCCGTTGCATGTCGATTCACACCTTAGACAAGCCTGGCCGGCGCTCTAACTTGCGCCGCCACAACCATTTACGCCGTGCGACTGTGCGGCGAACGGAACAACTGCGCGCGAACGACGCGGCGCAAAGAGGAGAGAGTATGCCTGTTTATCAAAATACGCTGCCGCCGAGTTCACTTTTTTCGGGGGACGTGGGTTTCAGCTTCAACAACGAGGCTTTTCCGGGCGCGGCGACGTCAGGCTCGCAGTTTGCGCTGCCGAGTTATACGGGTTTGCCGGACGGCGGAACCGCCGTGCGCTGGCAGACGGTGTTTGGCACGGCGCCAACGGCGGTGAGCATCATCCTGCAAGGCGCGATCAACGACGTGGACGCGGAATATCAGCAAATTGACGCGTCAACCGCGACAACGGGAGAAGCGCGGACCGTGGCGAACGTGCAAGCGCGATTCTTGCGCGTGCGATTTGTTTCGTCGACGGGTGGAGCGGGATTGACGGCGAAGATTCTGGTTTAAGCAAGTGTGGGTGAGGGCGGTTCTGCGATGAAGCATGAAATGAATCGAGCGCGTGCGAACTGGCGCGCAATATTGGTTGCGGCGCTGCTGCCGGCGCTCTTGCCGCGAATGGTTGCGTCGAATGGCGGCCGAGCCGGAGGGTCAGGTTCGCCACCGCCGGCGCTGCATCTGGTGCAAAGGGCGGCGTGTTGCGGATTTTCGGTTGCGGTGGATCAGTCGAATCTCGCTTCGATCGTGGAATGTTCACCCGGCGATGCGAGCTGCACGCAAGGCATTTCGATTTGCTTTGCGGGTGGCGCGTGCACGGACGTTGCGGCGGGCAGCGCGGCGGCGAGCGTGCGGTACTGGAAAAAAGCTGTCGTGGCGGGTGTGCCGCAACGACTGGACGTGATTGTGGGAAATATATCGGCGCATGCGAGCCCGACGGCCGTGGGCTGGAGCGAAGCGCCGGGCGCGCCATTGCCGTGAAACATTGCGCCGCATTTGTGCCATCCAGCGTGTCGCCGGAATTTTGGATGCCGTGCACCGCTCCGGTGAAAGGACGCGGATTGTTTTGCCTGGCGCACCGCGACGCGGTGGACGGCGCATTGCTTGGCCTGCACGCGGCGAAAGCGATGCGGCCAAGGAAAAAGAGCTGCGCGAAGCGGCGGGCGGCAATCGTTGGCGTAAAAGAAAGTTGCACACCGCAAGAGAAGAGCGGCATTTCGCGCGCTCCGAAGCTCTGAAAAAGAAAACATGAAAGAAAAACCAGAAGATTCGTCCCCTTCCGCGGGACTACATGCAGCGGGTGTGTCCGCGGGCGTGGACGAAAAGTCGCCGGAGGCGCGCGGTCTCTCCCAAACAACGCGGGATCCGGCCCGAACAAAACGAAACGCCGGCCGAAAAATAAAAGACCGTTGCGCCGCGCCCGCAGGGCAGACAGGCGCAAACGGCCTGGCCGGCGAATCGTCCTCCCTCAACGAACCCCTTGCCGGGGCAAACGCGAATGGCAAACGAAACGGCCGGGAAATTTCCGGCAAAAACACGGCTGCGTCTGACGATGCTACCGGAACCACCCCTGCAGGGGACGCCGGGCCACCCTCCACGGCGGCCTGCACGGGCCGGGATGCATGCGCTGAGGTGGCTGTGAACGGTTTCCAAGCCGCGCACGAAGAGGAGAGCGGGACCGTTGATGATCGAAGACTGCGCGCTCCGGACGACTTGAAACGAAAAGACAAATCAACGACGGCGCCGCCGCCGGCGGATAAAGCGGCGGCAGGCGAAACGAAAACGGCACGGAAATATCCGACGGGAATCGGCGAGCCGCTGGCGTTCGATGCCCCGGGATTCGTGGACGAAATGCACGCGCGCGTGAATTTGTATGCGGTCGTGGAAGATTTGCTGGTTGCAAGCGACCTGAAAGTGAAACAGCGCGCTTGTGAATATCTTCTGGAGATGCGGTACGGGCGAGGAGCGCCGGTGAGCGCGGAAGAGCCGCAGCGCATCGATTGGGAATTGCCGAAACCGAAAGACTGAAGGCCCGGGCGAATTTTTGGAGGAGGGAAGTATGAGCAATCCGAAATCGGTGTTTGCGGGAGAGATCGCGCAGATCGCGGGGGTGATTTCCGCGGTGGCGGGCGTGGTGATGAGTTTGCATCATTGGCCGGCCGCCGCGGCGTTGATCGGCGGAGCGGCGGCGTTTTTTGTGGGAAAGAAGTTGCGGGCGCAATAGAACGGGCACGGTTGCCTGTGCGGTTTGCTTTGTGGCGGGGATTACATCGCGCACAGCCAGGAGTGGCTGTGCTACGCAAATGGTTAAATGGTTCCACGCGCCGAAAGAGGGAAGCAGCAAGAGGCCGCGGCTCGGCGACCACTACTCGCCGTTCAAGCGGCAGCACGAGTTTCATGAATCGCACGCGAAATACCGGCTGTTTGGCGGCGCGGCGGGGCCGGGAAAAACCAAGGCTCTGCTTTGGGAAGCGATCACGCAGGCCAATCGTGTGGACGGCTGCGACACGCTGCTTTTGCGGCGGACGTATCCGGAGCTGGAGAGTTCGCTGCTGGCGTATTTCCGGCGCGATGTGCCGCGAAAGTTTTACAAGAGTTACAACGAATCGAAGCACGTGGTGACGTGGCTGAACGGTTCGACCACGCGTTTTGGATATTGCCGCGGCGAGAACGACGTTTATCAATATCAGGGCGCGGAGTTTCTGTTCATCGGGCTCGATGAACTTACGCATTTTACGCTGAAGCAGTGGCAATTTTTGACGTCGCGCAACCGGTGTCCGGTGCGGGGAAGTTTTCCGTGCATGGCGGGCGCGACGAATCCGGGGAATATCGGTCATGCGTGGGTAAAGGCGCTTTGGGTGGATCATGCGCCGCCGGCGGGATTTGAGCGGCCGGAGCTTTACGACGCGAGCGAGTACGATTTTATTCGCGCGCGGCTTGACGACAATCCGATCTACGCGAACGACGCGCAGTACCGCAAGACGCTCGAAGCGTTGCCGGAACATTTGCGCCGCGCGTTTTTGGAAGGCGATTGGAACGTTTTCGCGGGGCAGTATTTCGATGTGTTCGACATCGGACGGCACACGGCGCGGCCGGAAGATTTGCGATTGGAACCGTGGCTGCCGCGCTGGATTTCGATCGATTGGGGATTTCATCATCCGAGCGCGGTGTATTGGCATTGCGCGGTGCCGGAAAATCGACGGGAGACGCCGGCGAGCGGCGCTCGCATCGTAACGTACCGGGAATTTTTGCAGAACGGGCTTTCGCCGCGGATGCTGGCGCAAGCGATTGTGGAACGAAGCGGGCGGGAACAGATTCGAGAGGTATTTCTTTCGCCGGATGCGTTTGCGCATCGCACGGCGGAAGCGTCGATCGCGGAGCAATTGGGCGATGTGCTGGTGGCGAACGGTTTGCCGCGGCCGGCGCCGGCGGACGACGATCGCGTGGGCGGCTGGCAATGGATGTATCAATTGCTGGAAAACGACGCGTGGACGATCACGGAAAATTGCGCGAAGCTGATCGAAGGCATTCCGCTGCTGGTGTGCGACGACCGGCGCATTGAAGACGTTCGCAAAATGGACGGCGACGACGCGGCGGACGCGGCGCGATATGGATTGGTTTCTGGAGCGCGGCTGGCCGGTTTGCACGCTTTGGCCGCGGAAGACGCGCCGGCCGATGGATTGGGAACACAAGGGAGCGGCGAGGCGCATTTCGTGCACGGCATGCCGCTGGGCGAACAGATTGCGCGACAAGTGAGCGCAACGGATCCAACTTCGCGCGCGATTCATTTTCAACGCCTCGAAGGCGAAGCAAACAAATTTTTTAAGCCAAAGGGATTGCCGCGGCGCCGGCATTGGTAAATACGCCGCACCTGTACCGCGCCGGACTTACACGGCCCACCGCGAATGATAAATTCGCGGATGGGACACGACTTCCGTGAAGCAACCGATTTTGCCCGACAAAGTGTTGCGAGGAATTGCGCTCTTCAGCCTGGTGGCGATGGGCGCGGCGATGATTTATCGCGCGAAGCATATCGGGCCGCAGTTGCAATATGGCGCGCAGCTGTTTGACACGGTTGGATACTTTTTCTTTGCGTTTCTTTTGTTCGGGCTTTTTTACGGGCAGTACGTTTGGATTCCGCGGCTTTTGCGGCGGCCACTGAACCTGGCGCTCGGATTTGTGCAGGCGTTTTTGTGTCTTGCGCTGTTGTTGCTGGGAATTTTGCCGGTGTGGGTTTCGGACATGAGCGCGTCGCCGAAATTCACCGCCGACAACATGGCCATCACCATCGCGATTTTGGGCGAGGCGCTGTTCGTCGCCAATATTTGCTGGACGTTGTTGCAACCCGCGACGGCGGCAGTGCCTTTGTCGATGGCTCCGCCAAAGGCGATCGAGCCCGCGCCACGGCAAGCGGAATTGCATCCGGCGGCGCGATTGCAAGCCGAGAAACGGTTCAAGTTCGACGTTTCACGCTGGTTGAAGCCGGAAAACGCGGCGGAAAAGTTCGGTGTGACGTGGATTTTTCTTTTTGCAGGCGGCGGCTTGATCTGGCTGGCGTTGCCTGAATCGCGCTTCCTCGTTTTGTTTGGCGGGCAAAAGCACTTCGTACCGATGGGCATTCTGTGGTGGATTTGCGCGGTGCCGTTCGGAATTTTTTCCCTGGCGTATTGGCTGCTGGCCGGGCGGCGCAGCGTGCCGTACGACAAATGGATGACCAAGGTGCACCTGGGCGTTACGTTCGCGTGGCTGATCGATTTTGTGCGCATCGTGATCCTGGCGCAGTGGTCGCTGACGTCGCGCCTGCCGGACCTGTTGATGGACAACTACACGTTTGAGCTGTACTTGCTGCTCGGCGCGTCGATTGCGCTATTTTTTCTGAACGTTCGTGCGACGGCGCGCGCGGCAATCAAGTAACGAATTCTCTTTTCACGAAAACATAAAAACATGATCGAGTTTTTCAAAAAACTCCTGCGGTCGAGGTACGTCGGCTTGCTGGAGGGAGAAGTGGTGCGTCTGCGCGCGGAAAATCGCGCGCTGACGAATTCGCTGCTGGGCACGGCGGGATTTCCGCCGGTGGATTTTCCCGAAGCGCCAAAGATGGCGGAATTGCCGCGCACGAGGCGGCGAAGCTGGCACCAGATACAAGCGTGGCGGGAACAAAGCGCGAAGCAGGATGCGGCGGAAACGGATCGCTCCGGCCGCGGCTAGGCTTCGGGCATCGCGCGCGATCGTTCGCGCAAGATTATTTGCCGGGACTGCTTTAATTTCCCGGCACAGAAAACTTTTATGACCAATTCAATTGAAAATGGAATACCGGGCGCGATTGCGCCGGCGGATGGTTCATTGCAGAACTTGGATCAAGCGAGCGGCCGCGCGCCGGCCGCGCTTGGGCCGAACAACGAGCGGCTGGAAGATGCGAAGCCGCACGTGGTGAACGCGCTGCGCGACCTGGTGCTGCAATATCGCCAGGAAGGCGTGGTGGCGCGGCGGCACGAGATTCGGCGGATTCGTCAGGCGCGGCTTTTTTGGCAAGGACTGCAATACGCGTGGTGGAATCCGAGCGACATGAACTGGCATTTGCCGTTCGAGTCGAAATTCGGCGACGACCGCGAGCTTGAGGAAATGCCGCGGTATCAGTTCGTCACGAATTTTTACCAGGGATTTGGGCTTTCGTTCATCGCGGTGCTTTCGCAAGACGTGCCGAGCGTGCGGTTTTATCCGCAGTCGACGCAATCGCTGCAAGATATTGCGGCGGCGCGCGCGGCAAGCGATGTGGCGCAGCTGATCGAGCAGAACAATCATGTGGAAGAGCTGCTGACGTCGATCGGCTATTTTTTGTGGACGGATGGAAAGCTCGGCGCGTACGTGCGCTATGTGGCGGATGGGCAACGATTCGGATTTCACGAAGAGCAGGTGCTCGACGCGATCGAGATTCCGCTGGGCGAGGACGTTCACGTTTGCCCGCAATGCGGCAAGGAAGCGCCGGTAAGGCCGGCGGGCGGCGCGGAAATCGAAGATGGCGGCGCGCATGGCGGCGCCGCACAAGATGAATACGACGATCACGATCGACGCGCGGAAATCGGCGATACAAAAAGTTGCCCGGATTGCGGCGCGGAGTTGACGGAAAACGATGTGCGCAAGGCCGAGCGCGTGACCGTGCCGCGCGTGGTGGGAACGCGGCGCGTGGCAAACGGCCAGGAAGTGATTTCGATCGCCGGCGGACTGGAATTGAACACGCCCGTTTGGGCGAACGAGATGCACGAATATCCCTATCTGCAATGGCAGACGGAAGTGCATCGCTCGAAATTGAAAGCGGCGTTTCCGCATGCGGCGAACAAGATTGAAACTTCGCCGTCGCAAGGCGCGGAAGATGTGTATGCGCGCGTGTCGCGGCTGAGCGTCGAACAGGGCTTGCCTTCGATTCAACCCGGCGACGCGCTGGTGAATTTGATTACGTTTGACCGCACCTGGCTGCGGCCGTGGGCGTTTTACGCGGTGGAAGACGAAGCGACGCGCAACGAACTGCTTGCACTCTTTCCCGACGGCTGCTACGTGGCGTTCGCGGGCGAGGCGTATTGCGAAGCGCGCAATGAAAGCATGGACGATCACTGGCGCGTGTTGCACGCGCTTCCTGGCGACGGGCAGAACCGGCCGAGCGTGGGCGATTCGCTGGTGCAAGTGCAGGAACGCTACAACGTGCTTTCCAACATGCAGGCGGAGACGTATGAATACGGCATTCCGCCGATTTACGCCGATCCGCAAGTTTTGGATTTCGATGCGCTGGCCAATCAAGTGGCGGAACCCGCGGCGCATTTTCCGGCGCGGGCGCGGCCGGGGCAGCCGCTTGCGGCGGGATTTTTTCAACCGGCGCCGGCGCGCGTCTCTCCGGACATGCTCGAGCATCAGCAGGAATTGATCGGACCGGTTTCGCAATTTTTGTCGGGACTGTTTCCGGCGGTGTTCGGCGGAAACATGGAAGACGTGAAAACGGCGAGCGGCTATGCGCTGGCGCGCGATCAGGCGCTCGGGCGATTGGGTTTGGTTTGGCGGCGCATGAAGCAATTTTACGCCGACGTGATTTTGCTGGGCGTGGATTCGTTTCGCAAAAATCGGCCGGAGGACGTGGAGATTCCGCTGCTCGGGCCGGATGGCGTGCTGGACGCGCGCGTGATCCGGCAAGTCGACCTCAAGGGAAATATCTCGGTGCATCCGGAAGCGGATGAAACTTTTCCGCGCTTGAAATCGCAGCAGCGCGGCGTGCTGCAGCAGCTTTTTAGCGTGAACGATCCGGTGATCCAGAAGGCGCTCACCGAGCCGGCGAATCTGGGCTACATCAAAAATGTGCTGGGCCTCGCGGAGATGGTGATTCCGGGCGAGGATTCGCGGAACAAGCAGCTGCGCGAAATTCAGCAATTGCTCGGGAGCGCGCCGATTATTGTGCACACGAATCACGGCGCGGCCGCCGCAGCGGCGCCAAGCGCAAGCGCCGCATCGGGAGGCGAGGGGCCGCCGCCCGTCGCGGGAGATTCCGCCGCCGAGGGCGGCGCGACACATGGCACGCTGATTCTTCCGTCCGTGCCGGTGGATGCGCTGCTTGACGATCACTCGGTGGAATTTGAGGAGTGCAAGCGCTGGGCAAATTCGGAAGCGGGACAATCGGCGCACTTGACGAACCCGGCGGGATTCGCCAACGTCCGCGCGCACGCGGAAGCGCATTTGCGCGCGTTAAATGCCGCGGCGGTGCTTAACGCGGCCACGGGAGCCACAAAATGACGACGGCAGCAATTTTACCCACCACGGCTGCGAACGGCGCTTCTTCTTCACGTGATTTGTTTGCGTTGACGGACGAACAGATCTTGGAGATTGAGCCGCTCGATGCGACGGAACCCGCTGCGGCGGAACAGCCGATTGTGAATGTTTCGGCGCAAAACGACGGCCGGGACAAATCAATTCAAGACGGAACTCGGGGCGATGCGTCCGCGGCTTCGGCAAAGTCCTCGGCGACGGACAAACCGGCACAGGCTGGTGCGCCGGCGCTACGCGAACCGCCTGGTTGGTTGTCGCGGCAGATGAAGGATCCTTGGGCCGGCGAAGAGGCGCGGGAACTTTGGGAAGGCGTTCAACGCGCGCAAGCGGAAGCGGCGGAGTACAAACAAGTATTTGAAAAACCGGAAGCGGCGCGGGCGGCGGCGGAGCGCGCGCGGGCGCTGGATGAATTTGACGCGGCGTATTTTGGCGGGGCGGGGAAGTCGGCGGAAGAAACTTCCGCTTCGCGCGCGGCCTTGGCGCAGCGGATGCTGCGGGAAGATCCGGCGGCGTTCGAGGAGATGGTGCAGGCGGGCGTACGCGCGCTCGAAGACGCGAAGAAGCAAGGAAATAATGAGGTGACGACGAAGAGCGCGCCTTCGGCAACCGATGTGCGGCAAAACGCTTCCCGACAGACGGCCGACGCGGAAACGCAACGGCACCTGGCGGCTTATTCGGAATTTGAGAAAGCGGCGAATCACGATTTGGAAAAAAGCGTTGGCGCGACGATTGAGCGCGCGCTGCAGCAATCGTTGCCGAATGCCGGTCGCGGCGACAGCGATGGATTGAAGCTGCGGCTTGCAACGGGAGTTCGCCAGGAAATTGAAAAAGCGCTGCAAGGCGACCGGCAACTGGGCGAACAGGTTGCGCAAGTTTTGTCCGCGCGGCGATTCGACGAAACGGCGCGGGCGCAAGTCGTGCGGCTGATCAACGAGCGCGCGCAACAGCTGGTGCCGAGCGCGACGAAACGAGTTCTGAATGATTGGACGCAAACCGCATTGGCGGCGCACCGCACGAAAACGCAAAAGCAAGAGGCGGCAAGCCAACGCACCGACCTGGCGCCGGCACAAGCCGCACGAGAACGAGCCGCCGCCGGAAGCGAACAAAAAACGACGGCGCGAAGCGCAGCTCCGGCGCCATCACGCGGTCGCATTGATTACAAGAAGCTGACCGACGAGCAGATTTTGGAGTTGTAAGTCTTAAGTTTTAAGTCCTAAGTAAAAGCAAACACCTTCCGCTCAACAGCAAGGGATTCGCGCGGGCCGTGCGCACGCAACGCGGTGTGCGCGCGCGCAACGTTCGCGCATCGGGCTGCCTTACTTACCACTTAGAACTTAAAACCTACAACTGGTTTTCCAAGGAGAAAAAGAAATGCCAGCACAAGCCAACGCAAACGTCGTCGCGTTGCAGCTCGAGAAGGTGCGCGACAAAGTGCCCCTGCTCTATGAGCGCGACGACATCTTACTCACCATGATCCAGCAGCGCGGGGACGTGGAGAAAATTTCCAGCCGCGCCATGCGACTGCCGCTCCAGGTGAATCCCGGCGGCAAAGCGGGTTCCTATAACGCCGACGGCGGCGACATGGGCCGCGGGTCCGGCACAGCGTACGACGTCGCCACCGTCTCGCCGATTTTCTTCCGCTTCGCGATTGAAATCACGAAGCTCGTGGAATATGCGACGAACGGCCGCGAGCGCGCCGTCGAAAACGCCGCCAAACGCGAAGTCGTGAACGGCATGAAGCAGTTCCGCTCGTTCCTCGACAAGCTGAGCCAGACCGCCGGCAACGGCGTGCTCGGCTCGGTCAGCTCCTTCGCGAGCACCACGTGGACGATGGCCACGCCTCCAGGCGCGGCGCTCGTTTACGTCGGCCAGACGATTCAGGTTTACGATTCGACACTGACGACGAACCGCGGCACGGCAAACGTTGTTGCGGCAGATCCCATCAGCCCGACGCAAACGATTACCGTCGACGTGAATCCCGCGGGCCTCACAAACGGCGATGTGATTGTTCATGACGGCCTGAGCGGCGCGCAGCCAACTTCGCTCTTCGGCATCAAGTATCACCAGAACAACGCGACGACCGGCACGTGGCTCAACCTCAACCGCGCGACGTATCCGGTGCAACTCGCGACGCCCCGCGTCAATGCGGGCAACGCCGCGTTGACTCCCGCGAACGTTCGCCTCGCCATCAACAAAGTCCGCAAAGCTCTTGGCATCAATCATTTGAGCAAGCTGATTGCGTACATGGCGGTCGAACAGGAACACGCCTGGGAAAATTTGGGCATCACCGTTTCGCAAATCATTAAAGAAGGCGGCGACGGCGCCGCGAACGATCTGGATCTGCTCTTCAGCGGGCGCAAAACGATGAGCGGCATTCCGATCAAGTCAAGCGTGAACGCAGATCAAACGCGCGTGGACTTCCTCGACCTCTCCCATTGGGGACGCGCCGTGTTGAAGGACATCGACTTCTACGAAGTCAATGGCAACACCGTGTTCCCGATTTACGGCGCAAGCGGCGGCCTTGCTGCGTCGTATATCTTTTATTTCGACACGGCGTTTCAATTGTTTTCGGACAGCCCACGTTCCGGG
>DATGEI010000014.1:0-9442 GCA_035310365.1 Candidatus Acidiferrum sp. | reverse complement strand
CAAAAGTTCTTTTCCCGCCTTGTGTGCCGCGGCCATCACCAACTCACCGGCCGCCACCAGCACTTCTTTATTCGAAAGCGCGATCGTCCGTCCGAGCTTCACGGCTTCGTACGTGGCTTCGAGCCCCACGACTCCGACCGCGGCCGAAACAACGATTTGCGCCGCGGGATGCGTCCCGACGGCAAGCATTCCCTCTCGGCCATGATGAATCGAGGGCAGCGCGATGCCCTTTTCGCGAAGCCGCGTCGCCAGTTCATTTGCCTTTTGCGCGTCGCCGACGGACACAACTTCCGGATTGTGCCGCGCAATCTGGCCCACCAGTTCGTCCAGATTCGCTCCGGCTGCGAGGGCAACAACGCCAAATCGGCCCGGCAGCGCCTCCACGACCGAAAGGCACTGGCGACCAATCGAGCCGGTCGAACCCAATATCGTGAGTTGTTTCACGAAGCCCGGTTTCCTTTTTGTGCGTTCTGGAGACGCCTGGGATCTACATGCGCGGTGAGCAAAACCAAATCCAATAATACCAGACAACGGGAATCGTCAAAATCAGCGCGTCAATCCGGTCCAGTACACCGCCGTGGCCCGGCAATATCGTTCCGGAATCTTTCACGCCGGCGCTGCGTTTGAATGCCGACTCCAGCAGGTCTCCAACTTGCCCCGCTATGTTTCCCACCGCCGCGAGCCCCAGCACGATTCCTGCAGGAACGTTGATCCGCGTCGAAAGAAACCAACCGACCGACAGAGCCGCCGCCATGCTCGCGATCGCGCCTTCCCATGTCTTCTTGGGACTTAGATGCGGCGCAAACGGACGCTTGCCGATGGCACGGCCAACAAAATACGCCGCCGTATCGCCGACCCATGTAATCACCATGGCGAAGAGTAAAATCCACGGCCCGAGCGGACCCGCGCCATGCAACCTTACGGCGTAGCTCAACGGCAACGCCACGAACAACAATGCACTCGAACTGATCCCCGCCGCCGGCAAACCTTCGACCAGTGGCCGCTTCGTCGCGAGCGCGATCGCCGCCACGCCAATCAAAAAGAAAAAGAAAACATCTTCCACGCGCAAGCCGGACAATAAAACAAACTGAATGGGGCCGGAATACAAAACGCCTTCGCCGGAGTCGCGCGGGCGCAACACCACTTGCAGCCATTGCACGTAAACGATTGCGAGCGCGCATGACGCCGTCCAGAATTTGTACGCGCGATGTCCAATCGCGTCGCCGAGCGCGAAGAATTCAAACAACGCCAGCAAAATCACCAGCGCCAGAGCGACGGCCACCACGGCCGTCGAACCCTTCAAAATCAACGCGACGACACCCGGTATCAACACGACCGCCGTCGCAATCCGTTTCCACGTCATTCTGTTTATTTTCCTCGCAGCCTGTCCGCACCGTGCCGTTCGCGCACGACCGTTCGTGCACGGCGCCGGAAGGCAACAAATGTACTTGAAGTCTTCGTTTGTAAGGCAGGCTATTCTAAACCGAACTCTTGAAAAAGTTTTTCATTTCCGGAATTGCATCCGTCATTCTCCGGCCGCGCGAACCGGATTCCCCGCGTTCCCTTCGCCGATTCCGCCATACCGCCGTTCCCGCTTTTGGTAATCCACAAACGCCTCGAGCAACCGCGCGCGATTGAAATCCGGCCAAAGCGTCTCGGTCACATAAATCTCCGCATACGCGATCTGCCACAGCAGAAAATTGCTCACACGCATCTCGCCGCTCGTTCGAATCAGCAGATCGGGATCGGGCAAACCCGCCGTGTACATTTTCTCGGCAAATTCTTCTTCCGTGACGCCGGCCCCGCCGGCCTTCTTCTTCTCTTCCAAAATCCGGTTCACGGCATCCACAATCTCCGCGCGGCCGCCGTAATTCAAAGCCACGCACAGCACGGTTCCCGTATTCTTCGCTGTTTCCGCTTCCGCCTCTCGCGTATCGCGCTGCACGCCTTCCGGCAAATCGTCCGACCGGCCCAGAAATCTCATCCGTATATTGTTTCTCTGAAGGAGCGGCATCTCTTGCCGCAAATATTCCTGGAGAAGTTGCATCAGGAAATCGGTTTCCGCCTTGGGCCGCCGCCAATTCTCGACGGAAAACGCATACAGAGTGAGCGCTTCAATCTTCAATCGCGAGCAGGTTTCAATGGTGGTGCGAGCCGTTTCGGTGCCCACTTTGTGGCCGGCGATTCGCGGCAAATGGCGCCGCTGCGCCCAGCGGCCATTGCCATCCATAATCACGGCGACGTGCCGCGGCAATTGGCTTAAATCGAGCTTTTCGAGAAGATAAGCCTCTTCCGCGGTGACCGCGCCAAGCGGATGAGACGCGGCAACATGAAGGGTTTTCGGTGATGGAGTGTGCTGCGACACGAGACTCGCCTCTATCCTTTACGCCATAAAGTGTACACGCGCGTACGCGGGGCCGCAACGGAATCCGGCGTGCGTTTCGTGTCAGTCATCAGAAGAATCGGCGGCTGAGCGAGAAAACTAACCGGCGGGATGCGCAAACAGATCGTGGATCGACGTATAGGCAACGACGAGCGTGAGCACGATCATCGCGATGGTTGAAATCCACGCGACCCAATTGAAGCCACGCGAATTCACCTGGTCGCCCATCAGGTCTTTCCGATTGACGAGAATCAGCACGAAGATGAGCACCGCGGGGAGCAGAAATCCATTGAGCACCTGCGACCACAACAAAATCGTGTTCGCGAACTTTCCGAACGCCAGCACCATGAACGCGCCCAGAAAAATCAGCGCCGTATACAGCGCGTAAAAAATCTTGGCTTCGCCGAATTTACGGTCGATGCCCGATTCGAATCCGAGCGCCTCGCACACCACATACGACGTCGAGAGCGGCAAAATCGACGCCGCGAACAACGACGCATTCAACAGGCCAATGGCAAAAAGGAGGCTGGCAAATTTGCCCGCCAGCGGGCGCAGCGCGATGGCGGCCGTGCCGGCATTGTCCACGTCCAAGATTCCCTTCACGTGCAAGGTCGCCGCCGTGCAGACGATGATAAAGAAAACGATCACCATGCAGCTGATGCTTCCGACCAGCACGTCATTGCGCGTGGCGGGATATTGCCGCGGCCCGACGCGCTTTTCCACGACCGCCGCCTGGAGGAAGAAGTGCTGCCACGGCGCGATCGTTGTCCCCACGAGTCCCGCCAAAATTACCGCGTAGCCGGCATCGAATTTCGGTACTTCCAGGAACGGCTTCACCGTCGGCACATATTGCATCAACTGCGGCGGGAGCAAATGCAGCAGCGAGATGAGCCAATCGGGCTTTGCCAAAAACGCCGAAATCACGTACGCGAAATACACCACGCAAATCGCCAGAAAAATTCGCTCGACGACCTTGGCCGTGCCTTGCACGACCAGCACCCACACCAAAATCGCGGCAATCGGAACGGAAATAAACCGGCTGACGCCCATGGCCTCGGACGCCCAAAACACGCCGGTAAATTCCGCCATCACGTTGCCCAGGTTCACGACCACGACCGCCGCCATGAGGAAAAACGTTACGCGAAAGCCAAACTCCTCGCGCACCAAGTCCGACAAGCCTTTGCCCGTGAACGCGCCCATGCGCGAACACATTTCGAGCGAAACGTAGAGCGCAATGGTCATCGGAATCAGCGACCACAGCACGGCATTGCCATACTTCGCGCCGGATTGCGCGTACGTATAAATTCCACCCGCATCGTTATCCACGTTCGAAACGATCAGCCCCGGCCCCACCACCGCCAAAAACAGCACGATCCTCCGCCGGAACGGGCGCAGCGCATCGCGCACGCGCTGGACGCGCTGCGTCCACCGTTCGCCCATCGCCTCCAGACTTTCCCGGCTCCACATCGTCAGCTCTTCTCTTACTTCAAAAGTTTCGAAACCACGTCATCGACCGTAATCACGCCGAGCGGCCTGCCATCTTCGTCCACCACCGTCAACATGCGCAAATTGTATTTGTCGAACAACTCAAATACATCTTTCTCATCCGCATTCGGCTGAATGCTCAGAAGCGGCTCCATCTTCAATTCATTCAGCACTTGATTCGATCCGGCCAGCAAAAGCCGCGCCACCGGAACCGACCCGGAAAATTGCGCCCCGCCATCCAAGAGCACGATCGTATCCAGTTGATCGAGGTTCAGATCCTGCTCTTTCATCCACTCGAGCACTTCGTCCCGCGTCGACTTATCGCCCACAAACACAAAATCCGTGTTCATCATGCCGCCCGCCGTTGCCGGATCGAATTCCAGCAGCTCGCGCACTTCGTTCGCTTCCTGCCCCGGCATTTCGTCGAGCAGCTCGTCTGAAGTCTCCTTCGGCAGGCCGCCGAGGACATCGGCCGCGGCGTCCGGCGCCATTTCCTCCAAAATGTCGGCCGCCTTTTCGGGATCCAGTTTCTCCACGATTTGCGTGGTGAGTCGCGCGTCCAACTCCGCCAGCACCGCCGCCGCCGTCTCTTCATCCAGCGACGAAATAATTCCCTGCCGCTCCGCCGGCGACAAATCTTCCATGATGTCCGCCAGATCCGCGGGATGAAGGTCTTCCAATTTTTCGTGCGTGATTCGCAGCTTCAATCGGCGCAGCGGGTCGGGCTCCACCAAATTCACAAACTCCCATCGAATCGTCCGCGCCGGCAAGCGGTTCTGCAAACTGCGAATCATCCGCTGCGGCGCAATGCCCTGCAAAAGCCGCCGCACGGCGCCGGGAAGTCCGACATCGACTTGCGTAATTCGCAGCTCGACGTTGCCGTTTGTGCGCTGCTCGGTCAAATCCAAATCGTTTACGCGCACGACTTTCCGCCCGGCGGTGTCGATAATCTGCTGGTCCAGCAAATCCTTTGTGACCGCCAGCCAACCTTCGTTCGGCAGGTAAGCCTCGAGCGCCCGCTCCGGCACGCTTAATTCCAGTTTTCCCGCTTCGATCGACGCCACCTGGTCGTGCCGCGCGACCAGCGGCTGAAAGCTTCCGCGCGAAAGCAAAAAATGCGCCACGCGATTCGGCTGCTCCGCCGGTTCGACAAAAAACTCGCGCACCTTCCCCACGTAATTTCCCTGCGCGTCATACGTCTTCGCGCCCATCAACTCCGTCGCCGTCAGCATCGCTCACCTCTTTTACCATCCGGCAAAAAACAAAAAACCCGCGTGCCGGAACTCCTCGGCCGCGGGCAAGAGCCTCATAACAATGGACTTACCGTCAGCCTCGAACGCGCCCTCCCCTGCCCCTTTTGCCGCGCGCGGGTCGCGCCGCAAAATCCCTTTCCGCCACCGCGCCTGAACTTCCACTTCCCGCCGAACGGATGAAACTCGAACGCGCGGGGCCAGGCTCGTTTTCTTGGGCAAACTTCATCGCCGGGAAAGCACTCCGTTCGTATACATAAGCCGACAAAGCATTTAAGTCAACCAAAGAATGCACTTTTCGATAAAAAAATCGAAAATTTCAAAAATTTCTACTTCGATTTTTCAAACACCATATTCTTCGGCGTTTCACCCCGGCGCCGGCATTCCTCTAGATAGAGCGCCAGATAACTTTTTACGACATAATCCCGTTTCGAATACCCAAGTTCCGCCGCCGCGCGATCGATCGCCTCCGCCGGCCCCTCCAATTCCAGGAACGTGCCAACCGGCGTTTCATCCAATTCAATCACCAAATCCTTGGCCCATTTCGCCGTGGACGGCAGCTTCATCGTTGTCCGGTATTTTTCATACGAAAACCACCCGCTCATGCCCAAACCTTGAAAAATCGCTTGCAGAGCGGGCGCGTCGTTCACTTGCGTTTCAATCTCTTCTCGTACCTTGTGCCCGCTCCCATCGCCTTCGGCCGCGATCGCCGGCTTCTTAAACGTCAGCACAATTCTCTGTCCGGTACCTTTTTTCCGCTTCCCTTGCGGCGTTTCGGTTCGAATCCGCAAAAGCTGCCCATGCTTGGCCAACCCACCTTGCGGCGTATCGAAAACCACATTCCATTCGTGTACACGCCCGCTTCCCACTCCAATGGGCTTTGCACGCAGGCGCTGCAGCTCCTTCTTCATCGCTATTGCGTCGTTCACCCGCAGCTTGATCTCTCGTTCGTTGGCCATTTCTCGCTTTGCTTGCCGGTTTGGCGCAATCTTAAATCTCCGTTAGTATATCCACTGCGCGCTCCGCCCTTCGTTGCAGCCACTTTACGCCGAGCATGCTCCCAAAACTCATGCCAAAATCATCCATCCCGGCCGCCGCCGGAGCTCAGACTGCCACCGCGCCTGCCGCCAAAATCGTCCCCGTCGAAACCATCCTGCACGGCGACTGCCGCACGGACAACTACGCCTGGCTCCGCGAAAAACAAAACCCCGATGTCGTCGCCTACCTCAACGCCGAAAACGATTACACGGACGCCTTTCTTAAACCCACCGAGCCTTTTCAGGACACGCTCTACAACGAAATGCTCTCTCGCATTCAGCAAACCGACCTCAGCGTCCCCTACACGCTGCGCGGCTACCAATACTTCACGCGCACCGAAGAAGGCAAACAGTACGTGGCGCATCTCCGCCGGCGCAACGCCGAAAACGCTTCCGACGAACTCCTGCTCGATCTAAATGCCCTTGCCGAGGGCCACTCTTTTCTCGGCCTCGACGTCTTCGACGTCTGCGACGACAATTCTCTCCTCGCCTACTCCACCGACGTTACCGGCTACCGCCAATTCACGCTCCAAATCAAGAATCTCGACACTGGCGCGCTGCTTCCGTTGAAAGCGGAACGCGCGACCAGCGCCGCCTGGGCCACCGACAACAAAACGCTCTTCTATACGATCGAGGACGAAGTCTCGAAGCGCTCTTACCGCCTCTACCGCCACGTCGTCGGCTCACTTGAACCCGACACGCTCCTTTTCGAAGAGACCGACGAGCGCTTCCGCATCGACATTGAACGCTCGCGAAGCGGCGACTATCTTTTTCTTGTTACGAACAGCCACACCACGAGCGAGATTCGCTACCTCGGCGCCAACGATCCCTTCGGCGAATTCAAATTGATCGCCGCGCGCGAAGACAATCACGAATACTATCTCGATCATCACCCGAGCTTTGGCGCCGCCGGCGACACGTTCCTCATCCGCACCAATTCGCTCGGCCGCACCTTTCGCCTCGTCGCCGCGCCGGCATCCGACCCGCAACGCGCGAACTGGCGCGAACTTATCGCCAATCGCCCGTCCGTGATGCTTTCCGCCATCGCCGCATTTCGCACGCACCTTGCCTGCTACGAACGCGAAGGCGGCCTGCCTTATCTCCGCATCGCGCCGCTAACGCAAAATAATTCCTCTCTTCTCGATAACTCGCGCCGCATCGAATTCTCCGAGCCCGCTTACAACGCTTCTCTCGGCGCCAATCCGGAATTCGATCAAACGCATCTCCGCTACGAATACGAATCTTTCATTACGCCGCGCTCCGTATTCGATTACAACGTCGCGACGCGCGAATCCGTCCTCCGCAAACAGCAACCCGTCCTCGGCGGCTACGATCCGTCTCTTTACGTCAGCCGGCGCCTCCACGCCACCGCCGCCGACGGCACCGAAATCCCGATCTCCCTCGTCGCGCGCCGCACCACGCCGCTCGACGGCTCTGCACCACTTCTCCTTTACGGTTATGGCAGCTACGGCATCTCCATGCCGGTCGGCTTCCGATCGAATCGGCTCAGCCTGCTCGACCGCGGCGTCGTGTTCGCCATCGCGCACATTCGCGGCGGCGGCGAACTCGGCAAGCCCTGGCACGATGCCGGCCGCATGCACAACAAGCGCAACACCTTCACCGACTTCATCTCGTGCGCCGAATTTCTTGTCGCGCAAAATTTCACGTCCGAATCGAAGCTCGTGATCGAAGGCGGCAGCGCCGGCGGCCTGCTGATGGGCGCCGTCACGAATATGCGACCCGATCTTTTCCGCATCGTCATCAGCCACGTGCCGTTCGTGGACGTGCTGAACACGATGCTCGACGCTTCTCTTCCGCTGACCGTCGGCGAATACGAAGAATGGGGCAATCCGCAACTCGCCGCCGATTACGCCTACATGAAGTCTTATTGCCCGTACACGAATCTTGCCGCCGCAGATTTTCCCGCGCTCCTCGTCAAGACCGGACTCAACGATAGTCAGGTGATGTATTGGGAACCCGCCAAATACGTGGCAAAACTTCGCACGCTGAAGCGCGACAACAATCCGTTGCTATTTAAGATCAACATGGGCGCCGGCCACGGCGGCGCCTCCGGCCGTTACGACTACCTGCGCGAAATCGCTCTCGACTACGCGTTCCTTCTTTCTCACTTGGGTATCACTTCCTGACGACGACAGTGTTTGTGGACCTTGCCTTTGTAGGGCCAGCTTTCTGAAGCCGGCCGCTGCACCGCCACCACGCACGCTCCGCACGACCCTTTCCCTTCCACCCCTTCCTTCAAGTAAACTGCTCGCTCGCATTCGCCATTACTGACGACTCGTGACTGACAACTGAAAACTTTTTGAAATGTCCGATCCGACCACACCGCTGATGCAGCAATACCACGCGATCAAATCGCGCTATCCGCACGCGTTGCTGCTCTTTCGCCTCGGCGACTTTTACGAACTTTTCTACGAAGACGCCATCCTCGCCGCGCGCGAACTGCAAATCACGCTCACTTCACGCAATCGCGAAAAAGGCCAGCCCATCCCGATGTGCGGCGTTCCGTATCACGCCGCCGACGGCTACATCGCGCGGCTGATTCGCAACGGTTTCAAAATCGCCATTTGCGACCAAATGGAAGCGCCGGGACCGGGCAAGAAACTTGTTCGCCGCGAAGTCGTCCGCGTGATCACTCCCGGCACGGCCACCGACGTCGCCGTTCTCGACGCGCGCGAAAATAATTTTCTCGCCGCCGTCTCGCAAGACGCCGCCGCGCCGGTCATTGGTCTCGCCTTCGTCGATCTCTCGACCGGTGAATTTCAAGCCACCGAATTTCGCGGCCCCGGCGCCGAAGAATCGCTTCGTGAAGAATTGCAACTTCTTCACCCGCGCGAAACGCTTTTGCCGCGGCCGCAACAGCTTTTCGAAACCGCAAAAACTTCGTTGCTCGAAGGAACCGGCGGCGTCGAAAGCCGCGTTGAAGACTGGGCCTTTCAGCACGATTACGCCGCGCGCATTCTTCGCGAACAATTCGGCGTCGCCGAGCTCACCGGCTTCGGGCTCGACGATCACGCGCACGCGCTCTCCGCCGCCGGCGCCATCGTCCACTACCTCCGCGAAAACGCCGCCAAGACCGCCGACGCCACCGCGCAAGCCGCGCTCGGCCATCTTGACCGCGTGCGCTATTACGAACAGCACGACGCGCTCGTGCTCGATCCCGTCTCGGTGCGGAATCTTGAACTCGTGGCGCCAATTTTTTCCGAGGAATCCGTGCGCGGAACAGTGGCCACCGTTCTCGCCGCGCTCGACGTCACCGTCACCGGCAT
>DATGEI010000013.1:0-31879 GCA_035310365.1 Candidatus Acidiferrum sp. | reverse complement strand
AAGACTGGCTGGCAGTTGCTTCTCCCGCCGAAAAGGCCAAGGGAAGCTTTAAATTGTTTCTTGGCTACGCTCCCGGAGTGGGGAAAACGTACAGCATGCTCAGCGAAGCGATCCGGCGCCACGCTCGTGGCGAAGACATCGTGATCGGGATCATCGAATCTCACGGCCGCAAGGGCATTGAAGAACTCACCGCGCAGCTTGAGAGCGTCCCTCGCCGCAAGGTCGATTACAAGGGCACAATTTTTGAAGAGATGGACCTCGAAGCAATCCTCGCGCGCAACCCCGCGGTCGTTCTGGTCGACGAGCTCGCGCACACCAACATTCCCGGCAGCAAACACCGCAAACGCTACGAGGACATTCAAGACCTGCTTGCCGCGAAAATCGACGTGCTTTCAACGCTCAACATCCAGCACATCGAAAGCATCTCTCCGACCGTGCGCAACATCACCGGAATCACCGTCCGGGAAACCGTTCCGGACTGGGTTCCCATGACTGCCAACGAAACCGTCATGGTCGATCTCACTCCCGAAGCGCTGCAAAACCGCATGCGCCGCGGCGACGTCTACTCGGCAACCAAGGTCGAACAAGCGCTCGACAATTTTTTTCGTCGCGGCAATCTGATTGCGCTCCGCGAACTCGCCCTCCGCCAGGTTGCCGAGCAAGTTGACCGCAATCTGGAAAATTACATGGCGGCGAAAGACATTCAAAAAAATTGGGCGGTCCGCGAACGGATTGCCGTCTGCGTCAGCTCGAATCCCGCCGCGCAATATCTCATCGCCCGCGCCGCCCGCATGGCGCGCCGCCTGGATTCCGAACTTTACGTCGTCCACGTTGAAACCGGACGCAACAATAGCGATGAGGAGCGGCGCTCCGTTGCCGCCAATCTTCGCTTCGCCGAAAATCTGGGCGCCACGGTTCTACAATTGAAAGGCGTGAGCGTTGCCGATACGGTTGCTCATGCGGTGCGCGAAAAGCACATCACCCAGGTCATCTTCGGCCGTTCCGTCGAAAAAGGCTGGAAGAAGTATCTGTATCTTTCGGCGGCGCACCGTTTTCTGCGCGAATCTCCCGAAGTCGACGTCCACATCGTGACCCACGAGCCCGAATAAGTTCCCGGCCGTGAGACTTGCCCGCCCCGATCCGCATCCCGAAAATGCAATAATTCTATTGGATAAATCGTTTTACTAAATATCCCGGTTGCATTACCATTTCGTTGTTCGGTGCGGCTTTGCCAAGTCTGTAAATTCTATCGCTCCCCAGGTCGAGACCATGTACTCCTTATTCGCCGGCAGACTGTTGCTTCGTTTTCGGTCGCCTTTTTTTTGCGCGATCCTTGCCTCCTTGTGTTTCTCCGCTCCTCGTGCCGCTTTATCGCAATCGCCGAACTCCGTTTCGCGCGCGGTGGCTGCGGCGGCACCAGAATGGGACGATCCCTCCATCGAACCACGCGTTGAAGAGCTTCTCAAGAAAATGACGCTCGAAGAAAAAGTTGGCCAGCTTGTCCAATATTCCGCCGGCCAGCCCACCGGTCCCGGCACCGGCCGCACCGATTACAACGACATGCTCGCCAAAGGCCAAATCGGCGCACTCTTCAATATCGTCACCGCCAAGGAATCCAACGCCTTCCAGCGCGTCGCCGTTGAAAAATCGCGGCTTCACATTCCGGTGATTTTCGGTCTCGACGTGATCCACGGCTTCCGGACCGAGTTTCCGATCCCGCTTGGAATTTCCGCTACGTGGGATCCGCAACTTGCCGAACGCGCCGCTCGCGTTGCCGCGCGCGAGGCCTCTTCAACCGGCGTTCGCTGGACCTTTTCCCCGATGGTGGACATTACTCGCGATCCGCGCTGGGGCCGCACCGCCGAAGGAAACGGCGAAGATCCATTTCTCGGCTCCGCTTTCGCGCGAGCTTACGTGCGCGGCTACCAGGGCCGCCATTTGAACAACGCGGAAAGCATTCTTGCCTGTCCAAAACACTATGTTGGTTACGGCGCTGCGGAGGGCGGCCGCGATTACAACACGACCGAGATTTCGGAACACACGTTAAGAGAGATTTACCTTCCGCCGTTTCGCGCCGCCCTTGATGCCGGCGCCGGCTCGATCATGAGCGCGTTTAATTCGTTGAATGGAATTCCTGCTTCGGCAAATTCGTTCACGCTGAAAAAGATTCTTCGCCAGGAATGGGGTTTCCGCGGCATCGTGGACAGCGATTGGACGTCCGTCGCCGAACTTATGAACCACGGCATCGCCAACGACGGCGCCGCGGCGGCGCGCAAAGCGTTTGAAGGCGGCGTGGACATGGACATGGTCAGCAGTCTTTATCACGACCACCTCGCGGAACTCGTCCATTCCGGCCAGATTTCCGAATCCGAGATTGACGAATCCGTTCGCCACGTCCTCCGCGTCAAATTCGCGCTCGGTCTATTCGAAAACCCTTACGCCGACGAGAAAAAAGAGTCCGCCGCGATGCTGCAACCGGAAGGCGTCGCGCTGTCGCGCGAAATAGCGGAGCGCTCTTTCGTCCTGCTCAAGAACGATCTATTGCCTTCCGCCACGCCGCTGCTTCCGCTTTCATCTGATGTTAAATCCGTAGCCGTAATCGGCCCGCTCGCCGACGACGGTGCCGCGATGTTTGGATCGTGGGGCGGGCTCGGAAACGGCCGCGATGCCGTTACTCTTCGCGCCGCGCTCAATCAAAAGCTTGGCGAGCCGCGGGTTCACTATGCCAAAGGCGCGGAATTTTCCACGGCGACCGACGCAGAAATAAAAGCCGCGGTCGACGCCGCGAAGAATTCCGATGTCGCGATTCTTGCCCTCGGCGAAAACGGCCCGGAAATGACGGGAGAGGCGGCTTCACGCGCGCGCCTTGATCTTCCCGGCCGCCAGGAACAGTTGCTCGAAGCCGTGGTGGCAACGGGAAAACCTGTCGTCCTGCTCGTCTTCAGCGGACGGCCACTGATTCTTCCCTGGGCGTTTGCACACATTCCTTCCGTTGTCGCCGCGTGGTTCCCGGGCATGCAAGCCGGCCCCGCGCTCGTCCGCACATTATTCGGCGAAAATAATCCCGCTGGAAAATTGAGCATGACGTGGCCGCGCAGCGTCGGCCAAATTCCGATTTATTACAACGCTTTGAATACGGGGCGACCCGCAGCGCAGAACGACGCAACGAGTTTTCCCAACGGCCACGATGAAAAATTCGTTTCGCGGTATCTCGACGAATTGAATTCGCCGCAATTTCCGTTCGGATTCGGCCTTACGTATTCAACGCTTCGTTACGGCCCCGTCGAGTTAAGCAAGCCCGAACTCCGGCTCGATTGGTTGCGCGAAGGGCTGAAAAACTCAACTTCCTCCGCGCCCGCTCCGTTGATCGCCGGCGCCAATATCACGAATGCCGGTACGCGCACCGTCACGGAAACCGTGCAACTCTACGTGCGGCTCGAAGGCACGAGCGTTTCCGAACCCGTTCGCGCGCTGAAGGGCTTCCAACAGGTGACGATCGCGGCCGGCGAAACCAAGCGAATCGTTTTCTCCGTTCCCTCCGAAGCGTTTGCGCTTTGGAACGATCAAAATGTCTTTGGCGTCGAACCCGCTCGCGCGACCATCTGGATCAGCGGCGACTCCGCTTCCGGCACCGGCACGACGATCGAAATCCGCAACAAAGCGAATTAGAACTTCCTCCGCATATTTTCTGAGAAACGTTGCGAAAAAAAATAAGCGGAGGCGAGCACCCGCCTCCGCTTTGTCCTCGGTTGCGCTCTGTTTATTGTTTTAGTTGTGGGGAAGCTTTTTGCAGCCGTCCGACGAGCTTTGCTCCGGCCGGCGGCGAATCTACTTTCGATTCAAGAACGATTTTCTGCGCCGAAGCTTCCTTGCCGTACAGGCGATGATTTGCATCTTCGTCCGGACGCAGCGTCGATCCTTCCAGTGAAATGCCCGCGAAAACGCCGCGTGCGCGAGAATAGCTCAGCATCTCCGCGCGCATATACGCGTCGGTGTCCGCGGATGCGGTGCGGCCCTTCGGCCCGGCCGCGACGGTTGCGTCCGCGCCGAGTTTCACTTTGCTGTGCAGCAGACTGTCCATGCCGCGGTTGTTCATCACGAGGATGACGAAGTCCGTCGCTTCGCCGCCGATCTGCAGTCCAACGCTGCCGCCTTCGAGCGCGTACATCGCCGGCGCGCCCCACGGACCCGTGAAATCTTTTCCAGTGCGGCACACCATCGTGCCGCGTCCGTAGCTGCCGCCGACGATGAACGCCGCTTTCAAAACGGAAGGCAGAACAACGACGCAGCGCGCCTTATCCAGCAAGTCCTGTGGAATGTCGTCCGGAACGTTCAGGATTTCGTCCATCACGGTTCCGGCGTTTTCAAGCCGCTTGGTTTCGTCTTTCGCATTTTCGTCACCGCCGCGTGCAAATGCGGCCGGCACGATCAAAAGTGTTCCCATTAGAATTGCTTTCCAGCTTTTCATTGCCACTCTCTCCTTTATTGAGTTCATGTATTGAGTTCATGCTGGGGCGAGTAAATTTGGTCTAGCCGAAAGTGCGTACTCGCTTGTGAACGGGCCGTTCAAGTGCGCCGAACGATGTGGCCAAGAAGCGACGCCAGAAAAAGAATGACGAAGATGAAGAACAGAATCTTCGCGATACCGGCGGCCGCGATGGCGATTCCGGCAAATCCGAAGATCGCCGCGATCAGCGCGACGATGAAAAATCCAAGTGACCACCTCAACATGTCGCCCCCCAAGCAATTTGTCCCGAAGCCGTGCGATTCAATGTTTTCCGGACAAGCGATTATTTCACGCAGAAGCAAGGGCAATCGGGTGGCCGTTCTCGCTTCAAACTCGTATCTTGTGAAAATTCAGCAAGATATATCGTGCGACGATAGATTTGATCGGCTGCCGCGTCTCAGAACGCGACGCCGATTCGACGGCGTACATGTAAAAACTTCAGGTTTCCTGCGTACTAGAACTGGAAAAAACTTCTCCATTTATCATTTATTATTTTGTCCACCGCAGCGGGTGATCGTATCCCGTCATTTCGAGGTATCCCACGCCGAGAATGTCGGCGCTGCAATGTTTGCCGGAAAATTGCATGGCGCCTTCCCAATAACCCGGCGCGAATTTGGAGGTTGCTGCCAATTCTTGTTGCGGCAGCCGCGTTGTTGCGGAGAGCGTAATCATTAATTTTGGAACGACGACATTCCACGCGATTGGATACGTCGCGCCGGTCTGGACGCTCTTCCAGCTTGCACTGGTGGGGGTCAACGAAAATTCGTTCGCACGCAAGTGCGTGGCTTTTCCTGCCGCGTCAACGTACGTTCCCGCGGAGTGCGGGTCAATCGAGCCGTCCTGGCGGCGCAAAATGAAGAGCATCAGTTCGGTTTTGTCTTCCAATTGAATGCTGAACCAATCCCATCCGGTTTGATCCGCGCTGAGTTGGTGCGTGAAGAATTCGTGGTCCATCCACGAGAGGCCGGAGATGCGAAATTGTTTTCCCTGGACGGAGATTGTTCCATTGGTGGCGAGGCGCGTTTGAGAAAAGTAGTGGCTCGCGCGGCCCGCGCCGTCGGCTTTCTGGCTCACGCCATTTTCGCCGTGAACGACGGGCATTTTTTCCGATTTGAGCGTGAAGTCGAATTCGAAGTCGCCGCTTCGCGCGGTTAACTCCTGTGAGCCGTCTTTTTTCCAAACCGCGGACCAGTTGCCGTTCCACACCTTTCCGCCGGCAGAATCTACGCCGGCGATGCCGGGTCCGCTTCGATTGACGCGCTCGGAGTGATAGAAGTGGCCGCCGTCGAGGTCGCTTAACGCGAGATGCGCCAAGTAAATATCGCGAAGGTCCCAGGCTCCCTGCTTCGATGCGTCGCGGTTGACGGCTTCGCGGAAAAACGTCAGCTCAAAGCCGAAGGCACGGCCGTCGGCGGTTTTTACGTTGCCGGTCGTGTACCACCACTCGGTTTGAAATTCCGGATGAGCGAAAAAGTCGCGCGGAAATTCATAGCGATAGCCCGGCGCTGCGACACGATATGGCGCGTCAAGCACAGGAAAAATCGCCAGCAGGAGCGCCGCGCAAAAGGCTCTATTCCTCATGGACGACCTCGACAGGATTCAGGCGCACGGCGATTCGCGCCGGATAAAAACCGGCGAGGACGGTGGCGACAAAAATCAGCGAAAGAGCACCGGCCAGTATGGCGACAGGCCAGTGAAAGCGAATCGTCCACCCAAAGGATTGCTTGTTCACGACAAAAACGAGAATCAGCGAGAGGGCGAAGCCGAGCAAGAGGCCAGCCGCATTGGCAACGAGGCCCAGCAGGGCGGCTTCCGCCAAAATCATGCGGCGGATTTGTGCGCGGCTTGCGCCAAGAAATCGAAGGAGGCCGAGTTCGCGTTTGCGGTCGATGACAAGCGCAAGGAGCGCTCCCGCGACGCCCATGACGGCGACGAACACGGCGATCGCTTCGAGCGCGTAGGTGATGGCAAACGTCTTGTCGAAGACAACGATCGCTTGTTTGCGCAAATCCGCGTTGGAAAAAATCAAAACGCGATAGTTTGCGGCGGCCAGCTCGATCTCCTTTCGGATCGCGGCCGGGTCGGCTCCGTTCGCCACGTATACGGCCAGATTGGACGGCGCATCGCCGGGAAGATATTTTTTCATGGCGCTGCGATCCATCAGGATGAAGCCGCGTTCGCTGCCGTAGTCATAATAGACATCCGCAATGCGGAACGAGGCGAGGGACGTGCCCAGCCGAAGCGAGATGAAATCGTTTCGCTTGAGTTTGTGTTTGTATGTGAAGGGTTCGCTGACGACGACGGCGTCTCCTGAGCGCAACTCGTTTAAAACTTCTTCCGCCGGGCGGCCGGAGAAAAAATCGCTGTGGCCGCGTTTGCGCGATTCGCGAAGATCGGCCGCGGCAACAGTGGTGGGAACGCCGTCGAAGCTGACTTGATACGCACGCAGGCGGTCGACGGCTTCGACGCCGGGCAGTGTTGCAAGCTTATCCGCGAGCTCGGCAGAAATGGTCGGATGCCGGTCGGCCGAAGAGTTGCCGGCCGGGCGAAGATAAAAATCGGCAGGGACTTCGCCTTCCATCCATTGGATGACAGTGGTGCGGAAACTTCCCACCATGATGCCGACGGCGGTCATCATGGCGATGGCGGTGGCAAGCGCGCCAACAAGAACGGACGTGCGGCGCAGCGAGCCGAGAAGGCTGCGTGAGGCCAGCAGCGCGGCGACGCTGGTTCGTTGCAATGTTGCGCCGAAAAGTTTCATCGCCGCGTGGACAACGGACGGAATGGCCAGCGTGCCCGCGACAATCGCCAAGAGAGTTGCCAGATAGCCGAAAAGCGGTTTGCCGCCAACGGCGGGCGCTTTTGCGGCCGCCCACGCCGCCGCGCCAAAAATGGCGGCGAGAGTCAAGTCGCGCAAGGAATGAACGCGCATGAGAAATTCACGCCGGCCGCGCGCCATGGCTTCGATGGGCGCAATTTGCGAAGCTTCGCGCGCCGGCGCGTACGCCGCGAGAATTGCTACGCCAATTCCGACAACGAGCGCGGTGATGATGGAATTGGCGCCAAGCTCGATTGGCCCTGGGCGGCTGCTGACATAAAGCGCGTTGACCGTAGCGCCCATCAAGCGGACCGCGCCGGTTGCCATTACGCGGCCAATCGGGACGCCAATCGCCGCGCCAGCCACGCCCAGTACGGCCGCTTCGCCGGTGAAAGCGAGCAGAACGTCCGAGCGGCTTGCGCCGAGCGCGCGGGCGATGCCGATTTCGGCGCGGCGACGCACGACGGAAACGGAGATGGTGTTGTAAATCAAAAACGCCGCAACGATGAGAGCGATATAGCTGAGCAACTTCAGATTCCAGCGAAAAGCGGCAAGCATTTTGCGGTTTTCGTCGGTGGCCGTTCCGGCGGAGCGAATTTCGGCACCCGCGGGAAGCAGCGCGGAAATTTGTCTTGTTTGCGCTTCGAGGTTTTCGCTCTCCGGAATTGCAATGAGGATGCGGTCAACTTTTTCCGCTCGGCCGACGGTGCGTTGCGCGGCCGCAATGTCCATGACGATGGCCGGCTGGTTCTGATCGTCGTACGTTCCGCGCACCGTGAAAGTGCGTTCGCGATCGCCGATGATCAGAGAAACGTGCTGGCCTTTTTGCCAGCCGAGGCTGCTGCCAGCCCAAATACTATCGTCAGCGGAAAAATCTGTTGCAATGTTCTCGGTTTCGGGTGCGGATGGTGATGCGCCGTCATCACTTTTCAAATGGATGGCCTCGGCTTCGCCAACGAGGTCGAGGCCGAGCAGTACGACGGACTTTTTCGTCGCCGCCACGACGGCAAAATCTTCCATCCGCGGCGAGATGGCAAGATTGATCGGCGAAGTTGCGATGCGGCCGACGATCTCTTCGGGCACGCCTCCGGTCGCGGTGACTTCGAAATTGTAATGGCCGGTGAGTGTTTCGAGCGACGAACGAAACGAGCCGGTTGCGGCGGTTCCGGCAAGATCCATCGCAAGAACGACGGCAACGCCCAGCGCGACCGCGAGTATCGTCAAACCCATGCGAACCGGTTCGCGGCCGATCGGACGGACCATCAGTCGCCAAAAAAGTTTTGCGCGGCCGGTCATTTGCGCTTGAGCCCGGCGATCCTGCCGTCGCGGAGTTCAACGACGACGTCGGCGATGGCGGCCGCTTCCATGCTGTGCGTGGCCATGAGCGTGGCGACTTTTCCTTCGGTCGCAAGGCGCTTCAATAAATCCAGAACCACGGCGCCGGTTGTCGTGTCCAGATTTCCGGTTGGTTCGTCGGCAAGAAGAATTTTCGGATTGTTTACGAGCGCGCGGGCGATGGCGACGCGCTGCATCTGTCCGCCGGAAAGTTGATGCGGCATGCGGTCATCGAGGTCGTTGAGTTCGACCGCGGCAAGGCGACCGAGGGCAATCTTGCGCGCGCTGGGATTGCCGGCGAGAAGCAGCGGCAGTTCCACGTTTTCCGCCACGCTGAGCGTATGGATGAGTTGAAAGGATTGGAAAACGAATCCGACTTTTTCGCGGCGTAGTTTTGTGAGGGCCGCGTCGTCCTGCGCGCCGGTGCTGATCCCGTCGAGAAAGACTTCGCCCGAGGTGGGAAAGTCCATTGCGCCGGCGAGATTCAGCAGTGTGGACTTGCCGCAGCCGCTGCGGCCGACGAGCGCGACGAATTCGCCGGGCGCGACGTCCAGCGAAACGCCGTTTAGCGCGCGAACCAGTTGGCCGTCGGCGTGGTAATTCTTGATGACGTTGCGAAGCGAAATCATCGGTTGAGATCCCGAAGCGGCTCTTGAAGCGCGAAGAAAGCCGAAAGGCAAACTTCAGTGGACGGTGCGTTTTGGGGCATAACCACGTATTTTGCCCGAACACCGCGGAAAATGTGAAAAACGCGGGCTTGCAAGTAGATCGAAGAATCCCGCATTACAAAGACGATGCCACAACCGGCTTACGTTTCGAGAACGGCGTCGGCTTCGATTTCCACGAGCATTTCGGGTGAGATCAGGCGCGAAATTTGCACCATGCTGGTGGCGGGGCGGATGTTGCCGAAAAATTCGCCGTGCGCGCGGCCGATTTTTTCCCACTCGGCGATGTTGAGAACGTAGATGCGCGTGCGAACGACGTCTTTGAGCGCAGCGCCGGCGCGAGTTAATGCCGCTTCGATGTTGCGGATCGTCTGCACGGTCTGCGCGTAAGGGTCGCCGACGCCGACGATGCGGCCATCGGGGCCGGTCGCCGTCGTGCCGGAAACGCTGATCAAGTTGCCGACTTTGACGGCGCGGGAATAGCCCACGATCGGCTCCCATTGCGCTCCGCTTGAGATGTTTTCCCGTGCCATTTGGGGCTCCTCTGCGCCGTTTGCCTGACCGGCGGCGCGAATGCATCGTGCTAAAATGATAAGTGGAAATTATCGCACAGGAACGCTTTGCGGGTGGAAGCGCCGGCGCCGCGGTGGAGAGAGACGAGAAACCAGTTCATGCGTTGCAACAATATATTGGATGCGATTGGAAAAACGCCTCTGGTGCGGCTGAATCGCATCAATCAGGGATTGAAGCCGCAGATTTATGTGAAGGCCGATTACACGAATCCGGGCGGGAGCGTGAAGGACCGCATCGGCGTGTTCATGATTGACGAGGCAGAGAAGAAAGGCTTGCTGAAGCCCGGCGGCACGATTATTGAAGGCACGAGCGGAAATACGGGCATGGGACTGGCGCTGGTGGCGGCGGTGCGCGGCTACAAAATGGTTTTTACGATTACAGACAAGCAATCGAAGGAAAAGGTGGATTTGCTGAAAGCGCTGGGCGCGGAAGTGATCGTGTGTCCCACGGCCGTCGAGCCCGATGATCCGCGCAGTTATTATTCCGTGGCGAAAAAACTGGCGCGGGAAATCCCCAATTCGTATTACCCGAATCAGTACGACAACCCGATGAACCCCGAAGCGCATTACCGGACGACAGGGCCAGAGATTTGGGAAGATTCGCAAGGGAAGATCACGCACTTTGTGTGCGGCATGGGCACCGGCGGAACGATCAGCGGCGTCGGACGATATTTGAAAGAGAAAAATCCAAAGGTAAAGATTATTGGCGTCGATCCGGAAGGCTCGCTCTACTACGACTTTCACAAGACTTCGGAAGTGGCGAAAGCGAAGACGTACGTTGTCGAAGGAATTGGCGAAGATTTTTTTCCGACGACGATGAACATGAAGATTCTGGACGACGTGATTCAGGTGAACGACGAAGAGTGTTTTGTGGTGGCGCGGCGGCTGGTGAAAATGGAAGGGATTTTCACCGGTGGGAGCGGCGGCGGATGCATGTCGGGCGCGCTTCGGCTGGCAAAAGAGTTGGGGCCGGAAGATTTTATCGTGGCGTTCATGCCGGATACGGGCATGCGGTACTTGAGCAAGGTGTACAACGACGAATGGATGCGCGAGCGCGGATATGTGGAATCGGCGGTGCCGATTACGGCGGGCGAGATCGTCCACGCGAAGAACAGTTTGGGAAAAGTGCGCGAGCTCGTGATTGCGCGGCCGTACCAGACGGTATTCCACGCGTTGAAGACCATGCAGGAGCAGGACATTTCACAGATTCCGGTGTTTGAAGAAAATATACCGATTGGCACGGTATACGAAGATCAAATTCTGACGCTGGCGCTGCAAGGCAAGGATTTGCGCAAGCTCGTGGTGCGCGAAGTGATGAGCAAGCCGATCCCGAAGATTCCAAAGACGGCGCCGGTGGAGCGCGTGACGTATATTTTGAGCCACGAAAATCCGGCGGTGTTCGTGGAAATGGGCGAAGCGAATTTTGAGATTCTGACGAAGTACGATTTGATGAGCACGGTTGCCAGCTTGATGGAACAGAAACGGTAAGCGGCCGCCAACCCGAATTTATTCTGAACAAGCGAGCATTCTTTGAAGATTCAGGATTTTAACGAGCGGGTGAAGGATTCGATTCTCATCGCGGATGGCGCGATGGGTTCGCTGCTGCACGAAACGGTGGGGACGCAGCGGTGTTTCGACGAGCTGAACACGACGGAACCGGAGGCGGTGTTCCGCGTGCATCAGGCGTACATCGAGGCGGGCGCGCAGATTATCGAGACGAATACATTCGGCGCGAACCGGTTTAAATTGTCGGCGCTCGGGCTGGGCGATGAAGTGCAGCGGCTCAATTCGCGCGGTGTGAAGATTGCGCGCGAAGCGCGGGAGTCCGCGGCACGCGAAGTGCTGATTGCGGGTTCGATTGGTCCGCTGGGATTGGGCGTGCAAGCGCGGCATCCGGAGCCGGGACCGATTCAGGAAATTTTTCTGGAACAGGCGCAGGCTCTCGAAGAGCGCGGCGTCGATCTATTCGTCCTCGAAACGTTTACGTACATTGAAGAGATTTTGCTGGCAATTGACGCGATCCGGTCTTTTTCCGGGATGCCGATCATTGCCTCGCTGACGTATGCGGAAGACGGCCGCGCGTACGGCGATTTGAGTCCGGCCGACGCGGCGGCGCAACTGAAAAACAAAAATGTGCAGGTCGTCGGCGCGAACTGCACGCTGGGTCCCCAGGCTCTGCTTCCGATTTTGCGGGAGCTGACGGCGGTGGACGATTTGCGCGTGAGCGGAATGCCGAACGCGGGATTTCCGAAGCGCGAAGGCGACCGCATCGTCTATCCGAAGTCGTCGCCGGAATATTTTGCGCTGTTTGCGCGCGAGGCAGCCGAAGCGGGAGTGCGAATTCTCGGCGGGTGCTGCGGCACGACGCCGGCGCATATTCGCGCCATGGCGGAGGCGGTGAAATCGCTGAAGCCGGCGAAGCATCACGCGTCGGGAGTAGCCGTGGTTGCGGCTGCGAAGCCGTTGCCGATTGCCCTGCGCGAACCGGAGAGCAAGCTCTGGAAAAACATGCAGGCGGGAACATTTTCCGTGAGCGTGGAAATCGATCCGCCGAAGGGCATTGCGCTCGACCGGATTTACGAGCAGGTGGACAAGATCATGGCGTCGGGAAAGGTCGATGCCATCGACATCAACTCCGGCGCGATGGCGCGCGTTGGAATGGATGCGCTGGTTGTTGCCGGTGCGCTCGAAGCGCGCGGCGTGGAGACGGTGCCGCACCTGACGACCCGCGACGAAAACATTATCGGCTTGCAGGCGGGTTTGCTGGGCGCGTGGACGGTGGGCGGCGTTCGAAACGTGCTGGCGATTACCGGCGATCCGCCGTCGGTGGGCGATTATCCGGAGACGAGCGGCGTCTACGAAGTGGACTCGGTCGGCTTGGTGAAAGTGCTGAGCCGGTTGAATCAGGGCACGGATTGGTCCGGAAAAACTTTGGGTGGAGCAACCAATTTTACGATTGGCGTTGCGGTGAATCCGGTGGCGGACGATCTGGACATCGAAATCGAGCGCTTCCGTGCCAAGATCGATGCGGGCGCGCATTTTGCGATGACTCAGCCGATTTTCGATCCGGACCACTGGCACAAATTTGTGAAGAAGCTTGGCGGAAAGCCGGCCATTCCGATTCTGGTGGGAATCTGGCCGCTCACAAGCTACAAGCAAGCGCTGCGGCTGAACAACGAAGTGCCCGGAATCATTATTCCCGAGCCGCTGTTGAAATCGCTGGAAGCGGCGGGAACGGCGGCGCGTGAGCGCGGCTTTCAGGTGGCGAAAGAAATGCTCGCGTGGGCGCGGACGGAATTGGCCGGCGCGTATTTGATTCCGCCCTTCAAGCGGTACGAGGAAGTCCTCGAGATTTTGTAATCTTCAATTTACGCGCCGAGCTGCACTCGTCGCGATAACCTTCGATTCGCCTCTTTCTCGGCGTATGTTCGCGGAAAACGCCACGATGAATTAATTTGCCGCGGCCTTTGCGGCTTGTTGGAGCAAGTCGTCGAGATCCGTCCGCTTCAAAAGCTTCCCGCGAACGATCACCGCAAAAATTCCAGTCGTGTTGTGAATGTCGAGCAAGGGATTGTGGTCCAGCAGAACAAGATTCGCCGCCTTCCCCGCGCCGACCGTCCCTTCCGAGTTCTCGATGCCAAGAAAGCGCGCGGGATTCAGGGTCGCCGTCTGCAGCGCGGCAAGCGGCGTAAGGCCGGCCTGCGCAAAAAGCGCCATTTCGTCATGCACACTAAAGCCCGGAAATACGTACGGAATCAGGCAATCGGTGCCTGCCAGGAAAATCACGCCGTCACGATACTCGACCGGAATCTGCTCAAGGCTCTTGGCGAATTGGCGCTTTCGAAACGCGATGTACGCCGGCGTACGGTAACGGGTAAGCATGCCTTTCTCCGGGTGCCACCATTCTTTCTGGCTTGCCGGAATGTACTTCAGGCGCACGTCATTCGATTTGTCCAGATCGTCGACGAATGTCAGCGCTCGTTGCGTGACGAGTGTCGGCGTCAGACGCACTTCGTGCGACGCGAAGCTTCGGTACAGATCGTGTGCACGCTCCTCGTCGATATGATCCAGAAAATAATTTCCCTTCTTCGCGATCGATTCGGGAATCAACTGAAAATTGTTGGTCCGCATGGCTTCCTGCAAGACGTCGTTCTTTTTCTCCGACTCGATGAGTTCGTCCTCGACGGTCGAGGCTCCAAGGAAGACCGACTGGTGCTCAATGCTGCGCTGGCCGGCGTCGATCGCCTGCCGGATAGGGACGCGCACCGGCACGTGGCCAACAAGGGGCAGGCCGGCTTTCTTGGCTTCGTCCGCGATGTCGAGGTACGCGTCAAACGGAACGCCGTCGTGAACCTTCACGCAGTCGGCGCGCATTGCTTTGACGGACTGGACCGCCTTGCGGCCATCGTCGGCATTGCGCACGGCGACCGAGAAGGGCGGATTTGTGGGTTCGGGCCCGTCCAGAATCGGTCCACAAGCGAAAATCTGCGGTCCGATATATTTTCCGCTGCGAATGTCTTCTCTCGCTTGCAGAACTTCTTTGGCCACTCCGCCCATATTGCGCACGCCGAGCACGCCGTTCGCGACCATCAGGTTGAATTCGCGCTGGCCGGGTTCTCCCTCGAAGTGCTGATGCATATCCCAAAGGCCGGGAATGACAAATTTTCCGGGGGCATCGAAAACGATTTCGCCAGCCGCGGCACTTGCCGGACCGCCAGAAATGGAGACGATTTTTCCATCGCTGATCAAAAGCGTCCGGTCGGGTTGGATGCGGCCGGTTACGACATCCACGACGTTTACGTGAGTCACTTGCAAGCGATTCTGCGCCGAGGCAGCGGCGGAACCGGCGATGAGCAGCGCGATCGCCGCGAACGACTTTCCGAACATGGATACACCCCCGCGTGTTTGACCGCCGAAGACGGCGATTTGTTCCGGTGCGAGGAAAAATACTTGGCAACTCCAACCTGGTCAAGGATTTCGCTTGGTAAGGAGACAGGGCGAGACGAGCCATTCTTTGCCGTTGCGGTGACCCCAGTGATCCGCGCAGGCCATAAAAAAGATCCCCCAGAGCGATCGCCTCATTTTCTTGATGAGCCGATGCAGGATTCACTGCACGAACAGTATGAACGTGACGATGGCTGTTCCAGCGAGCGCAAGGTGAAGCGCGGCGCCGATCATCCGGCAGCCTGCGCCGCGGCCTGGCTTTGACGCCGCAGTGCGCGGCGAAGCAGCGGTGCGAGCAGCATGTAAACGACGCCAACGAAAACGGGTGCGAGCGCTGCCCATACCACGATCGCGTGCCACGTAGTGGTCCACAGAAATGTAATCGCGCTCCACACGCCATTGTGGATGAGTTGAAAAATCCTCGAAATGGAAAGCGGCACGTGCTTCGCGCCGAAAACTTTTTCGCCGAGACGGAAAAAAGGCAGCAGCAACGCAAGCTGCACGGGATACATGAAGTAGTTCACGATTTGAATCGCTGGAAGATTTAAGCGCAGCACCAGCGCGGCAATCGCGCACAGACCGGTCGTCCAGCCGAGCGCCGGAAATACGCCCAAAGCGGCACCGAGCGCGACGCTTAATGCGATCTTCTCCGGCGTCACCCCCTGGCGGAGCAGATCCAGCAGAGGGAGCACGAGCTTGCGGTAAAAGAAACCTTCCTTCATTGGATCACGCGGCTTTTTGCTCGAAGAGCGCGCTCACCCCTTCTTTTTTTTCTTCAAATTGAATCGTCGCACGAACGCATGCTTGGACATCGCAATATTCCCGAGCGCCATGATGAGCACGAACCGTACCACTTTGACCGGAAGCGAGCGTTCGCGGCAGGCGAGCCAGCAGAAAAAAGTGAGGAAGCAGAAGTGAGCCTCATAAAGCGAATTGGCCTTTTCGCCAACCCGCTGAATTATGCTGGTCATCCGCGCACGAATAAAAGGGGCGCCCGTTTATGGGCGCCCCTTTTTTCATTTGGAAACGTTCATTTGGAAATGAAGCAGTCTGTCTTACGCAGCTTTACGACGACGCCGGATGTTGAGAAGCACCAAACCACCCATTCCGAGCAGAATCAAAGACGTTGGCTCCGGCCGAGCGGCGGTGCCAATTGAAGTGAAAAGATGCGCCAAAGTGACTGCCGCCGTCGCATGCGTCGCGCCGCCGGATGGATTTAATGCACCGGCGCTGGCGACAGCCCCCGACGCCACCACTGCCACGACTGAAATCCCTAAAAGTGCCTTTGTAAGCTTTATCAACCTGACGAATTCCTCTCTGACCAAAGACCGTGGCTACTTTCGGAAGGATGGAAGCTGCCAAACTCCGGAGACGCCATGACCGACCACAATTGCTCTGTGTTGACACAGCAAGGATGCACGGGGGGTGCCAATGTGAATGGGATGTAACAGTTGTATATTCAGCAGGTTACAAAATACTGGTGCAGCGAGTGTGCAAACATTTTCCCTTATGTGCGAGTGAAGTACTAAAACTACCCTTTCGATCCATGTTCGCTTGGACCCAGAAGAGGGATTTCGTCACAATAAGTTAAGTCATTTATATTCAATAAAATAGCTCAATTTTTGACGGGGATCACGCTGGTGTGGTCATGCACGATTCGCCACCCTTCGGGGAGTTTTTGGAACACCAGCGAGAACACTCCTCCGATATCTCCCTTTTCGCGGGTCAGGTGCCACTCGCCAAGGACGAGAGCTGCGTCCGGGTTTAGAAAGCGGACTTCCAAGCCCGTAAAGGCGAGTTTGCCCATCGCCTGCCGGTCAGGGTAGCCCTTGCGGTAGCGCTCCTCGACGGCGGCGAAGCCCCGTATAATGCCTTGGCTGCCGGAAAACGTCAGTTTTTCGGACTTCCAGTAGCCAAGCAGGAATGCGTCTACATTCCCTTGATTCCAGGCCGTCTCCTGGGCTTCCAGCACGGTGCGGACGGCCGCTTCCGGGTTAACCGCCACATCGGCAGCGGGCCGCCTGGCCGCCAAAATCGAGCCAACGCCCAGCCCCAGTGCCACGAAAGCCAAAAGCCACAGTATTCGCTTCATTGCCAACCTCCTCCAGCCCAACTCCGGTTCATCGTCTGCGCGCCAAACTGAATACCGCCGAAAGGTCCATCCCCGGTAGTACCCGTGGCCCATTGTCCACCGCGGACCCCAAAGCCAGAATACTCACGAGGATTGAGGATATGTTCTCCGCTATGCTACTTACAATCTCGGTTGTGGCATTAAGCCAATTCGCCGTGTACTACTGGCGCGCGCTTGTCATGGGCGTCGCCGCTCAGCCGGTTTCCGAACGCATTTTGGAAGCCGCTCAAATCAACGGCGGAGAATTGACGGCGGAACACTTCCGTATCTTCTCCGAACTGCATGAGCTTACGCCGGATTTGCGCCATCGGCCAGGCGGACTCGGTTTGGTTCGCGTCTATTATCACGCGATTCAGGCTCTTGGTTTCGTGGCAGGAAAGTTCTCCACGTCACTCTCCGGCTGGACCGACCGTGAAAAGGTTCTTTGCGCCCGGTACGCCGCCGTGCAGATCGATAGGCGCTTGCAGGCCAACCTCGCATTGGCTGCGTCCATTCGTTCCTGCTAATCATTCGGCAAATTTCGTTAACGCGTTTGCAGAAGCGTGCAAGCTTGATTTCTCGCGCGTCATTTTTTCGCGGCGTGGCTGCTGATGCGGGTGATCAAGGCGCCGCGCAATCCGTAAAGGAAGTTTTGAACCGCGCGAATTCCGAACATAGAAAACGGCGTTAGTACGCCCAGCGGAGAAGAATGCCGCCCGTGGTATAGCCGGCGCCAACCGTAAGGATTAGCACAAGGTCGCCTTTCTTCAGGCGCCCTTCGGCGACCGCGTCGCGAAGTCCGAGCGGAATCGTCGCGGCAGTCGTGTTTCCATACCGGTCGATATTCACCATCACTTTCGAATCTTCCACTCCCAGTCGTTCCTGCATCGCTTTGATGATGCGGAGATTCGCCTGATGCGGCACGACGAGCGCTACGTCGTCGCTTGTAAAGCCGTTCCGTTCCACAAGATGAACGGCTAGCTCGGCCATGCGGCGCACCGCGTACTTGAATACCTGCGAACCTTCCTGATGCACATAGTGCATTTTCTTCTCGACGGTTTCCGCGCTCGAAGGATTGAGCGAACCCCCGCCCGGCATAAAAAGAAATTCACCGCCCGATCCATCCACGTCGTGTTCGAAATCGAGAATGCCCTCGTTCTGCCCCGCCGGTTCGATCAAGGCAGCGCCGGCGCCATCGCCGAAAAGCACGCAAGTCGCGCGATCTTGATAGTTCAAAATGGAAGTCATGGTGTCGCTGCCGATCACGAGGGCCTTTTTGTGCGAACCCGCGCCCACAAACTGCGCGCCGACGGTGAGCGCATAGGCAAAACCGGAGCACGCGGCGGAGAGATCGAATCCCCACGCCTTGTTCGCGCCGATGCGGTCCTGCACCAGGCACGCGGTCGCCGGAAAAAACATGTCCGGCGTCACGCTTGCCACCACGATCAAGTCAATGTCCGCCGCGTCCGTTTTCGTTTGTTGCAGCACACACTTGGCCGCTTCCGTGGCCATGTGCGACGTCGCCATGCCTTTGTCCACCACGTGGCGTTCGCGGATGCCGGTTCGCGTGCGAATCCATTCGTCGTTCGTTTCAACGAACTTCGACAGATCGTTGTTGGTCATGACCCGCGGCGGTACAAAGCCGGCTACGCCCGAAATTTTCGCCGCTATGCGGTGAGACATGGTGCTCCTTACCAGGAGAAACCTGCAAACAAAGAAAGGGAATTCTAAGCGATGCCGCCGTCGCCGTACAAGTTGAGCGCTCGCGCGGTCCTTTAGTACCGGAAAAGATAGCTCAGTTTCACGAAAAAAAGCCGCCCCGTGGTGTTAAACGGCGAACGTTGAAGCAAAACCTGCGCCGGAGAAGTCGTTTCATCAAGCCGCAGATTGTTGAAGCTGTTGTTGTATCCGATGTAGAGCGCGGTCCCCGGGTGCACTAAATAAGTGAGAAGGAAGTCCGGTACGAAATTCTTGGCCGGCTGCACCGGCCCGCCGTCGAAACTGCCGAGATTGCGCTGCAAGTCCAGCAGCTGATTGTTGGCAAGCGTTGCGTCGTAATCCACGATCATGCGCAGCGAAAGTTCGCGCGTGAACTGATAGTTAAGCTTCGTCCGCAGCAGATAGTTGTTGAATACCGCATGCCCGGGATCGAACGTCGCCGGGGTCGAACCGCTTCGCGTGCCAAGCCGGGAGTAAATCGCGGTTTCGTCGATGCGGAATCGCGCCGAAGGCCGCACCGTAAATCCAAGATTCACGCGATTCACGTTTCCCAGGAATGGTTCGAGCCCGTTCGCCGGAAAAAAATTCTCGCCCGTGCCGGTCGTGTAGCGTCCCGTGAAGCTCAGCCATTTGTACGGCGCCGAACTGAACTGAAACGCCGTGCTGTGTTTGCGAAACCCAAGGTTCGCGAACAATTCATACGCTTCGCCGCGGCTCACGATGAATGTCGTCTGCCTCGTAAAATCGATTTGAAATCCCAGCGCCGCCGCCCAGTCTTGCAAAACTTTGTTGTTGTCCCAATCCACTAATTCGCTCGCCGACGGCCCATAATCCACGATCTTGCTGTGCGTCGGCCGCCAATAATATCCTGCCGCCGAAGTCTGCTGGCGAATATCCACGCGCGGCACGAAGCCAAGCTCGGCGCAGAACCCCGCACTGTAATCCGAATAAACGCTCGTCATCACGAAATGCCGGCCCGTGTAAGAAACGTCCGCGTAGAGCGCATTGCCTTGTTGCGACGCCGCATTTACGTTTGCTCCCGCGCCGGGCGGAAAATCGAAGTTCTGGCAGAGTTGAGGCAGCCGGTCGTCCTGCCGCGTCCAGCTATGCGCCGCCTGAAAATCGGTCACCCAGTTTTGTCCAAACTTGATTCGCGCGTCCAGCGAGACGATGCGATTGCTTGTGTCGGCAAAATCGCGCGTCGAGGCAAACGCGCCGATGTAAGACTGCTTGCCGAATTCGCGCGCAACGCGTACCACGCCATCCACCGCCCGCGCGTCAAACGGACTGCCGGGCGGTTGATCCTGCCTCGGTTGCCGGTCGTCAATCGCCAGCGCGCCCAGCGTCCACGAGCCCGCTTTGCCCGTCACGCGCGCCCCGAACTGCGGGTCCATGATTTGCCGCGAGAAAAATAAGTTCACCGGCGTCATGAAGAATCCGGCGTTCTCGATGAAGAACGGACGTTTTTCCGGAAAAAAAACCGCGAACCTCTGATTCACCGTCACCTGCGGGTCGTCGGATTCCACCTGGCTGAAATCGGGATTCAGCGTGACGTCAAACGTCAGCGCGTCCTTTGCCACGAATTTCGCGTCCAGCCCGGCGCGGTGCTCAAATACGTCGCTGAACCCGGGCGCCGCTCCGCTCGCCGGTTGGTTCAGAAAATGATTCGACGCCAGCATGCCGTACGGAATCAGTTGAACATTGCGGCCGGGTGAAACGTGTTCGAGTCCGTTCAACGGCGCAAATTGCTGCGCCAGCCCCTGCACGCGCTGCGTCACGTAGGGCCAGTAGTCGTACTCGCTCTTTCGCAAAATCGTTCGATAAAGCGCCACGCCCCACGTTTGCTCCGGCTCGTGCGAAAAACGCAAACTCTTGAATGGTATGGAAAACCAGACGATGTATCCCTCTTTCGTCAACCGT
This sequence comes from Candidatus Acidiferrum sp., assembly GCA_035310365.1. Taxonomy (GTDB): domain Bacteria; phylum Acidobacteriota; class Terriglobia; order Acidiferrales; family UBA7541; genus Acidiferrum. The sequence goes on along the minus strand of DATGEI010000013.1, from coordinate 11,289 downwards.
CCCTCGGAATTCCACACCGTGTCGAAGCTGAAGTCGTAGCCCTGTCCTTCCGTATAGATGGCGTCTTGCTGTATTCCCAGCGGGTTCGAAAAATAGTAGTACGCGCGGTGTTTGTCGTGAAACGTGTCCAGAAATACGCCTACGCCGTCGTCTTGATCCAGATCCTCGCGTTTGGAAAGGTGCGCGCGCACCATGCCCGAAGCATCCTTGCATTCAAACACCACGTACAGATTTTTCTGATCGTACGAAAGGTATGCGGTTGTCTGTTCGCTGGCCGGATCCCCGTCGCCCGGAATATTCTGGCGGAAGTCCGTCACCTTCAGCTCGGCCTCGCGCGCGCGGCCGGCAAGAAAATCCTCGAGCTTCGGAGGCCGCGCGACGCGCGGAATCCGGGAAAGCTCGATCGTCTGAGCCGGCATCGCCGGTTCAGCGCGCCTTTGCGCGAACACCGCGCTCGCGCACGCGCAAAACCAAATACTCCCAAGCAAGCAGCTGCGAACAGGGGAACCCATGGAGTAGTAACGGTATAACGCGCCGCGAAAATTCACGCAAGAGTAAAGTCGCACTGTTGCAACGAGGAGGTAAACGGGTTACGTTTCTACGAACGAATCAATTCGTGCTTCCACGATAGCGTGGCCGTCTTCTGCAGCGTCGCCGCCACCGAACAATATTTTTCCGCGCTCAGCGCAATCGCATGCTTCACCGCGTCCTCCTGCAGGTTCCCGCCGATTCGAAACAGTATTTCCAGCTTTGTCCACACCGTCGGCGGCGTCGCGGCGCGTTCGCCCGAACAGATCACTTCCAGCCAGTCGATATTTTGCCGTTTTTTTTCGAGAATAATCACGATGTCCGTCGCCGTGCAGGCTCCGAGCGCCATCAGCAGCAGCTCCATCGGTCCCGGCCCTTCGTTTGTCGTGCGGTCGGAATCGAGATGAATCGTGTGGCCCGAAGGGCTCATCGCGCGGAATTTTTGCCCGCCCGTCCACACTACTTTCGCCGTTTGCATCGCCGTCTCCCCGAAAGTTTACTGCCGTCGAATGCGGCTGTCTGGAGCTTATTACGAGTTGCGGCCGGTGGAAAGCGACGCGACTTCGATGATCGGATTCGGCAGCTGCCGCATCGCTTGCACGAATATCTGCACGATTCTTGCGTCGAACTGGGCGTTCGCGCACCGTTCCAGCTCCGCCAGCGCGTCGGACGCCGGCCGGCCTTTCTTGTACGTGCGATCGCTCGTGATGGTGTCGTACGCGTCGGCGACGGCCACAATGCGCGCGCCGAGCGGTATGTTCTCTCCCGCCAGCGCGTCCGGGTAGCCGGATCCGTCGAAGAACTCGTGATGGTGCAAAACCATGTTTCGAATTCGCGCCAGCGGCGTCAGCGGCTCCAGAATTTTCGCGCCGAACACGACGTGCGATTTCATCATGTCCCACTCTTCGGTGTTTAGCGGCCCGGATTTGTTCAGGATCTGTTCCGGTATGCCCACTTTTCCGATGTCGTGCAGCACCGCGCCCAGGCGAACCTCTTCCACTTCGGCGTCGTTCATGTTCATCGCTTCCGCAATCAGCGCCGCATACGCCGAAACTTTTTGCGAATGGCCCTGCGTGTAGTGATCTTTCGCGTCGATCGCGTACGCCAGCGACGTCACCGTGTCCAGCACCGCTTGCGGCAGCGCTTGCGGGCCGTCCGGCGCTTGCGATAGGCTCGCCGTCGTCCCCGGAATTTCCGTCGTCGCCAGCGATTCCGTAAACTGCTTCAATCGTTGATAAATTTCCTCAAACGCTTCCGGCCCGGTCGAAAACAGCCTCTTCAGCGTCACTCCCAGATACGCTTCCAATACGTCCCGCTTCCACTTTTTCGCTTCGTTCGGATCGAAGTGGTCCGCCGTCGATACCGCGTTCCCGCCCTGATGCTTCGAAAGATACATCGACGCGTCCGCCACCTGTATCAGTTCTTGCGGCGACGAGCCGTGCAGCGGATAGCACGCAATGCCGAAGCTCGCGGAAATATTCTTTTCGCGCAGCAGCGGATCGGCCGACACCCAGCCGCGCAATTTCGAAGCCAGCTGCCGCGCCTGCTCCATCGACGTTTCCGGCATCAGGATCACGAATTCATCGCCGCCGTATCGCGCAACCACGTCCGACCGCCGGCAATTCGTCTCCAGAATTTGTCCCACGCGTTGCAGCACCAGGTCGCCTTCCAGGTGGCCGTAAAAATCGTTTACGAACTTGAACCGGTCCAGGTCCATCAGCACCAGCGCAAACGCGCGGCCCGCGCGCGTCGATCGCTTCCATTCCGCGGACAGCGCTTCCATGAAAAAGCGGTGCGTTTTGACGCCGGTCAGCCCGTCCGTAATCGCTTGTTCCTGCGCTTTCTGGAACGTCAGCGCGTTGTGCAGCGCGCCGGAGATCAAGTCCGCCAGCGTGCCCAGCAAAAGGATCTCTTCCTCCGTAAAGTCCACCGGTTCCGACGATTCCACATACAGCACGCCATGCAATTGCTCGGCGTAAAACACCGGCAGCCCAATCGCCGCCACCGAATCCGCCAGCAGCGGTTTCAGTGTCGACTCCGACTGTACCGCCGCGCTGTACGACGCCATGTTTCCGGTTCGCGCCACCTGCCCCAGCAATCCCGCTCCCAGCGGAATGCGCTGGCCCAGCGCGCCGCGCCGCGTCCCTGCTTCCGCCTGTATTACGATTTCGCGTGTCGAATAATCCAGCGTCGCAATGCCGATGTGGTCGTACGTCAGCCCCGCTTCCAGTTGCTCCGTAATCTTCGCCAGCATTTCGTCCGGATTCAGCGTCGCGATCGCGTTTCGCGAAATCGTGTTCAGCAGCGAAAGATGCCGAGCCTTCGTGCGCTCTTCCTGAAAGAGCCGCGCGTTTTCCATCGCAATCGAAGCCTCGCTCGCCAGCACGCGCAAAAGTTCCAGGTGGCCCTCGTCGAAGGTGCGCTCTTGGTCGGAGAACACGGCCATCGCTCCGATCGCCCGGTCGTACGCCACCAGTGGAACGCCGCAGAAACAGCCGCGCGTGCGAATCGGGTCAACCCCCAGCTTCTTGACTTCCTCCATGTAATTTTCGCGAATCAAAACCGGTTGCCGCGTTCGTATGATGTATTCCGTTAGGTGATTTCCCGCCGGCCGCGCCCGCTTCGGCAATCGCACGCCGTCGATAATTTCTAGGTCGAATCGCACTTCGTCCAGCGCGCCGTCAATCGATCCGATATAAAAATTTTCCACGTCGAACAGGCGCCGCAGCTCTTCCCAGATTTTGCGGAACAAATCCTCTTTCTGCAGCGTCGAGCTCAGCGCCCGGCCAATTTCGTTCAGCACGTGCAATTCTTCCGATCGCCGCGCCGTCTGCTGAATCAGCATGCTGTTTTCCACCGCCATGCCGATCTGATGGCCCAGCGCAAACAGCAGCCGCAATTCCGCGGGCGTAAATTTCCGGCTATCCGGCGATCCCAGCAGCAGCACGCCAAACGCCTGTTCCTTCGCCTGCAAACTGATGGCGATGATGCTCCGCAGATCCTGCTTCAACGCGAGCTCACGGAATCGCCGAATCGGTTCTTCTTTTTCCAGTGCCGTCAGCGAATCGTCGCGCAAATCGCGAAAGCCGAGCAGTCCGCCCAGTCGCGCCACCAGATTCACCAGGTAATCGTCCAAACCTTCCTGTTGCACCACCCGGCAAAACTCATCGTCAAGTCCCGCCGCCACAACCGAAGTCGGTCCTTGCGGGTCGCCTTGATGTAGAAACAATGCGCCGGCCGGCAAGCGCACCACGCCCAGCACGCGATCCAATGCTTGCGAAAGCATGCGGTGAATTTCTCCGCCCACAAAACTCGACGTCGCCAGATTCAGATTCGAAAGCGCCAGCATGTTCCGCTCAACGCGGCGCTTCTCCTCCTCGTACAACGCCATCACCATCAGGATCGCGGCAAACGCGGCGGGAAACGAAGATGTTGGATGCAGCGTCAGCTGCCGCGCTTCCAGCGCGCGTTCAAACAGCGCGAACGCCATACCCATCAATCCCCAGCCGAAAAAAACCACCGACAGCAGTCGATCCGCCAAAGTTTCTTGTCGCCGGCTTTCGATCCAGAAAATGGCTCCGGTCGCCAGGTACACCGCTCCGCCCGCGATCATCACCGAAATGGGCAGGTGGTACAGGGAATTTACCGCCGCCCAAACTGCCAGTATGCCCGTGGCAATCAGCGCCGGCAGCAGCCATGGCTTGCGTTGCGCGTAGAGTTGCGCGCCGAGAAAAAAGAGCACACCCGCCACGCCAAAGAGCCAGTGATCAAGCGAGCTCTGAAACGAAGCTTTGCCCGGCTCTCCCGCGAAGGCCGACCCCAGATAGTGCAGCGCAAGCAGGCACCAGCCCGCCGTCCACAACAGAAGATACGTTTGTCGTTTGACGCTGTGAATGTACGCAAAGAATCCCGCCACCAGCGAAGTGGCGATCAACAATGCAATCGCAATCAGTCCGTGATCCGTCAATGCAACATTCACTTTCGCGTCCGCTTCGCGGACGCTATCAATTAACGCAACCTATTTTGCAGTCGCCGCGAAAACGATTCTCGATCCGCGGCGCACGCGATGATGGCCCGTAAATCTGTCTAAAGACACACCTTTGCTGCGCATTCTTGCGTATTCGAAATTATGGGCCACGCTTTTTTGCCTGTGCAACCGTACTGCCGTACTGGTGGCCAAAGAGACAGTATCGTCTTGGGGTTACCGTAACGTCACAATTCGCGCTTTTCCTCGAATTGCCTCAGATTCCCGATTCTGCTTCCGCTTGAATTTCCTCAATCGTCACACAACAGTCGAATCTGTCGCCGAACCACTCCCAGCCGCTTCGACGCTTTTGCGGCATGCCTTCTATTTCGCTACACTGATTGTTCGCAATTTCCCGGAGATTCATCGCTTCTTATGGCCGAACTGCCCAACTCGACCCCTCACCAGCCGCGCGTGCGGTTTGCCCCTTCTCCCACCGGCTATTTGCACGTGGGCGGCGCGCGAACCGCATTGTTCAACTGGCTTTTTGCTCGCCGTTACCACGGCACGATGATCCTTCGCATTGAAGACACCGACGCGGAGCGCAATAAGCCCGAGCTCGTCAGCGGAATTCTCGAAGGCCTCCAGTGGCTCGGCGTCGATTGGGACGAAGGCCCGTTCTATCAATCCCAGCGCACGCAACTCTACAAAGATTCCGCCAAAAAGCTTCTCGCCAATGGCGCCGCTTTCCTCTGCCATTGCCCGCCGGAAAAATACGTCGGCGGCGACCACACGGAATCCGATTCCGGCCCCGCGCAGGTTCGCCGCATCGTCCGCTGCTCCTGCCGCGACGGTAAACCTTCTTCACCGGACACCAAGCCCGCCGTCCGCTTCAAGGTTCCGCTCGGCGGCAAAACAAAGTTTTTCGACGCCGTCTTCGGCGAACGCGAATTTTCCAACGACGAAATCGAAGACTTCGTGCTTCTGCGCTCCGGAAAAGACGGCGAAGATTTCGGCCAGGCCATGTATCAGATGAGCGTCGTCGTCGACGACGTCGATATGCGCATCACGCACGTCATTCGCGGCGCGGATCACATTTCCAACACACCGAAACAAGTCTTGCTTTACAACGCGCTCGGCGCTCCGCCACCCGTCTTCGCGCACGTTCCTCTCATTTTGGGCGCGGACAAATCGCGCCTTTCGAAACGCCATGGCGCTACCGACGTCAACATGTACCGCACCGAAGGTTTTTTGCCCGAAGCTTTCCGCAATTTTCTTGCCTTGCTCGGCTGGGCGCCGGGCCACGATGAACAATTTCTTCGCACCAGCGAATTGCTCGAAAAATTTTCGCTCGATGGCGTCAGCCATACCAACGCCGTCTTCGATCGCCCCAAGCTCGAATGGTTCAACACTCAGTTTCTGCAAAAACTTCCCATCGAAGAACTCTTGCCCGAAGTCGAAGCCGAATTGAAGCGCAGCGGGCTGTGGAACGAGGAATGGGCCGCCGGCGCCGGCCACGAATGGTTTTCGAAAACAGTGGATTTGCTCCGTCCCCGCGTCCGCCTTATTCCTGATTTTTCCTCCTGGTCGCGCGCCTTTTTCGCCGACGATTTCAGCTTCGAGCAAGCCGCCAAGGATAAATTCTGGAAAGATCCCAAAGTTCCCCAGCTTCTTTCGCAAACCGCCGACGCCCTCGCCGCGCTTCCCGAATGGAATCACGACGCGTGCGATCACTCGAGCCGCGCCGTCGCCGAAGCCGGTGGCGTCAAAGCCGGTTTACTCATCAACGCCATCCGCGTCGCCATTGTCGGCCAGGCCGTCGCCCCTCCGCTCTTTGACACCATGGTCGTCCTCGGTCAGGAGCGCGTCGTCCGCCGCCTCCGCGCTTCGCTCAAGGAATTCCCTCCCGCATAAGAGCGCAGGCGCTCTTGCCCGCGTAAAGTAAGCATCGGCCCAGAATCTATGCGATAAATGCAACGTCGCTTCCAAGCGAGGTGCTCGATGCGTTCCTCTCGCCGTTCATTCCTCAAAACCGCCGCCGCGTCCGCTTCGATCGCCGCCCTTCCTCGCGTCAGAATCGCTTCAGCGGGATCTTTCGCCGACGAGGTTCTCCGCGAAAAACTCGCCAACGATCCGCTTCGCCCGCAATTCCATCTTCTTCCCGCGAAAAATTGGATGAACGATCCGAACGGACCCATCTTCTGGAACGGTCTCTACCACATGTTTTTCCAGTACAACCCCAACGCCGCCGTCTGGGGCGATATGCATTGGAATCACGCCGTCAGCGAAGACATGATCCACTGGCGCCACCTGCCCATCGCCCTCGCGCCCACTCCCGGCTGGGCCGACGCCGGCGGCTGCTTCACCGGCAGCGCCATCAACGACAATGGCATCGCAACGATTCTCTACACCGGCGTGCAGGAAACCGCCTTCGAACGAGCCACGCTCCGCGACGGCCACCACAATTTTCGCGAAACGCAGTGCCTCGCCACCTCTTCCGATCCGCAGCTTCGCGCCTGGAACAAATGGAAAGATCCGGTCATTCAGCCGCCGGAGGATCCAGGTCTCACCGGCTTCCGCGATCCGTTTTTGTGGCAGGACGAAAAAACAAAAACCTGGCTTCTCGGCGTCGCCTCCGGCCAATGCAAAGTCGGCGGCCGCGTTCTTCTCTATCGATCAAAAGATTTGCGCAACTGGGAATATCTCCACCCGTTTGCCTCCGGCCACTGGACCGAAAAAGAAAATACCAATCCCGTCGACTCCGGCGAAATGTGGGAGTGTCCAGATTTTTTTCCGCTCGGCAAAAAACACGTCTTGCTTTATTCCACCGCCGGCCAGGTCATCTGGGAAACCGGCGAACTCGATCCGAAAGAACTCGTCTTCCATCCGCAAAAACGCGGCGTTCTCGACCACGGCGCCTACTACGCGCAAAAAACCCAGCTCGACGCCAACGGCAATCGCATCCTCTGGGGCTGGATCCCGGAAAAACGTCCCGACTCCGAACTCGTCGCCGCCGGCTGGGCCGGTTGCATGGCGCTTCCCCGCGTCCTCTCCCTCGGCCTGGACGACACCCTCGAAATGAGTTTCCTTCACGAATTGCGAAAGTTATTCAAAGATCCATTTGAGGTTTCGTCTTCGGTTTTGCACTTGCAATCACAAGCCATGACCAATGCGATTCAGCGGATGAAATTGAAAAACTTGGCTGCCCAAATCGGCTGGCGGTCAAATGGCAACGCCTTTTCTTTAAAATTAATCGACGATGCGGGCCCGTGGCTGACCGTGACTCTGGAATCCGCCCGCGGCGCAATCACTGGGCTTTCGGTAAACGGCGTCACCGCAAGCGCGTCGGCACTTCAACGTCCAGTCTTTCAGCTGTTCCTTGATGGTTCCGTGGCAGAACTGATTTGTGATGCGCGGCATGCATTTACCACTCGCGTTTATCGCAAACCGGAAGGTCCATTGCGGATTTCGCTGGGTTTGGCGGATTCGCGGTCTCTCGATTATCTATCAGGATCGCAGATCCAGCCGATTTCGAACGACCGTCTCACGAGCTAGCCGCGGCTGGCGTTCGAAACTTCGAGGACAGAATTACTTGAACAATTCCGCGTGGGCGGGTTTGGCGGTGGCGGCCAGGGTGAAGGACGCGTCAACGTCCTGGCGGACGGGCGGCAGGCAGACGGATTCGCTGCAGGCCTGATAGCGGAGCTTTAGCGGGATGTGTGCCGAGCCAAGCGCCGCATTGGCCGGCGCGGTAACTTTCAGGTGCAAGATCACGGTGCCGGTGTAGACGTTGAGCTTTTCCGATTGCGAAAACGCGAAAGCCTTCAGCGCGCCGTCGGGATACGTCACTTCACTTGCTTTGTAGCCGACCGGCAATTCCGCGCGCAATTCCGTGGGAATCAGGTAGTCGAGCGTCGTTTTGCGCGCGTTGATGTGGTAGCCGTCGCGAATTTTCAGAACGACGGCAATCTGAAACTCTTTTCCGCGCGCGGCGGGCTCGAAGGAGGTGTATGCGGTCGAACTGACAACGTCTTTTGCATTTGGAATTTGCGCGTTTGCGGCGCGAGGTCCAAAACCGGCCAGCGCCATGGCAAATAAAATGAAGAACTTTTTCACAGATTCACCTCGCTGCCTATTTGCTGGGAGATGACGCGGCTCATCACGCCCGTCAAATCTTCTCCCGTCTTCTCCAGGATGAACGCATTCTTCGCGTCGGACCATCCCAGCTTAAAACTCGTCGAAAGCGCGGAGATCCAGATCTCGCGCATCGGCGTGTTCGGCGAAATCACGAATTTTGTTTCCTCCGGCTCTTCAAACAGCACTTCGAGCTTGCCGCTCTCGCCTTCCACGTCGAAGCCGTGCGCGTCGCCGGCGTCGAGCATGCGTCGCTTCAAATCGTCGAACGCCGCTTCGCACTTCTTTTGAAAATCGCGCTCGTCCAGCATCGCGCCTACAGGCTTCCCTCAATCACTTTGGCGTATTCATCGTAAGCGATCGCGCCCGTCGTGCGCTTGATCTCTTTGCCGTCTTTGTCGAACAAAACCGTCGTCGGGTATCCGAGCAGTCCGCCGAACTTGTTGGCAATGTCTTCGCTCCCGATCAGGATCGGATAGTTCATCGGAACTTCTCCGCTGCCGCCGATGTCGTACCGTTTGGTCTGCACGAATGGACCGACCACGCTCTTTCCATCGTCGTCCATGGCCACGCCGAGAATCGTGAATCCCTTCGGCTCGTACTTTGTTTGCAGCTGAATCAATTCGGGGATCTCGATCTTGCAGGGCTCGCACCACGTCGCCCAAAAATTCACCAGCACCACTTTGCCTTTGTACTGGGCCACGGTTACATCCTTGCCGTCGAGGCTTTTGATGACAACCTGCGTCGGGTCGCCGGTGTTCGCGCTCGTCTTGTGTTTGCAGCCGGCCCCGATCAGCGCGAGCAGGGCTGCGAATAAGGGAAGAAAAAACGGTCTCCGCATGGACGATTCCGAACCTTTCTTATCGTATTTGCTTGCTTCCAGTATACCAATCGCGCTGAATTCCTGTTTCACTTCCCGCCGGTCAGCGCGTGCTCCAGCCAGAGCACCAGCGTATTCAGTGCGCCGAGTTTTCCGGCCAGCCACGTCAGCCGGTTGACGAAAATCAACGCGCCCACAAAGAGCAACAATGCGCCGCTGAAAATTTCCACGGCGTGCAAATGCTTGCGGAATCGCTGATAGAACTTGAGAAACTGGCCGATGCCGACTGCCGTAAGCAAAAAGGGAATCGCAAGTCCCGCGGAATACGCCGCCAGCAAAAGCACGCCGCGAAAAATCGTTTCGCTCGCCGCCGCCAGCGCCAGCACCGTCGCAAGAATGGGCCCGATGCACGGCGTCCAGCCGAAGGCGAACGCAAAGCCAAGCAGAAAACCGCTCCAGATTCCCGGCTGCTTCGACGAGCTGCGTAGATGCACGTCGCGATTGAGCCAGCGAGCGAGCGTGGGGCCAAAAAATCCGATCACCGAAAGAGAAAAGAAATGCGCCGCGCCGAGATGAAAGAACAGCGGATCGCGATAGACGAGAGAAACAATTCCGAGCGCAACAAGAATCGCGCCAAGAATAATTCCGACCTTGAGCGTCAGTTTGATGAGCACGCCCAGCAGGTGCAAGCCAAACAAAATAATCAGCGCGCCGGCGATAGGCGCGAGCGTCGTGCGATTTTCCCGCAGGAACGATCCGACAGCGCTGGCCGAAGCGCCGAACGAAATAAACACCGCCGAAAATCCCAGCACGAACGAAAGCGCGGAAGCGAACAATCCTCCGCGCGGCTGCTGGCCCTGCCGCAATTGCTCCAATCCCACGCCGGACAACATGGAAATGTAGCCGGGAACAAGCGGCAGCACACACGGCGAAAGAAACGAAACCAGTCCGGCGAGAAAAGCGGCCGCGAACGAAACGTCAGCATGCATGAGTGAAATGACCTCGACTCTTATGGGTTAAAACAGCCCGGAAACCGGACGCAAGCGGCGTACGCCTGCGGAATGCCCCTCGGGATTGTCCCACAGATTTCAAAAAATCCGGTGCATCGGGAAGCGCCGCAAATGGCGGACATCTGAAAGATACCGCTGGCGCGGCTTCCCTATTCCAACCTTCGCGCAAACGGTAAGTCATAGCAACTAAGACTCTTACGTGAGCGCAAGTTGGCACCAGGTTTGCTTCTCCTTCACCACGGAGAAACATCGTGGCGGGAATTCTCAATACCGGTTGGACGCCAAACAAGATCACGTTGCTCCGCGTGGCCGTGGGCTTCGCGGCCGTAAGTCTATTTGGACGCGGCACGTGGGCAAACCTCTTTGCCGTGGCGCTGACGGTTGCAGCGATTGCGCTCGACGCATTAGATGGCCATTTGGCGCGAAAGAAACAGATGGCGACTCCGCTGGGCGCGCAGCTCGATGTATTGGGCGATCGCATGATTGAAAACGTGTACTTCACGTATTTCGCGGTGGTGGGCATGGTTTCGTTGTGGCTGCCGGTTTTGTTTTTTGCGCGTGGCGCGGCGACGGATTTTTTGCGCGGTCTGGCGTGGAAAGCCGAGCACTCCGGATGGGGCGCGAGCGGCATGTTGCAAACGTGGTGGGGGCGAGCGCTGGTGGCGTCTCGCTGGAGCCGCGGTTTGTACGCGGCGATGAAGTGCCTTTGTTTCTGTTACCTCGGACTTGAACTGGCGCTGACGCGCGGCCCGGTGGCGCTTGTCGGCACGATTGCGAGCGAAACGCACATGACGATCCGGACGCTGGCGGCGGTGCTGACCTGGACGACGGCG
>DATGEI010000012.1:0-17738 GCA_035310365.1 Candidatus Acidiferrum sp. | reverse complement strand
CTCTCGCATCCCTTCCGTGTCTCCCGCCTTCGTACGCCCAATCGACACCAATCCCCCGCCATGCCCAGGCCCCATCCCCTGCATTCCCTCCGGCATCTTCCCGCTCAAATATCTCTCCGGCTCCTTCTCAAACTTCGCCGCACACCCCTTCCCACAAAAAAAATAGGTCTTTCCCGCAAACTCCTTCGTCGCCGCCGCCTTCGCCGGCTCCACATTCATCCCGCAAACTGGATCGCGTTCCATCATTCCCTCAATCCCTTTCTTTCCTTCTCTGTGCTCTCTATATACTCTGCTTCAAAAAACGCGTTACTCGTTCGCGCCCGCGAAAGCATCGAGCACCTTCACCGCTGCTGCAACTCCATCAATCCCAGCAACTCCTCGTACATCGCCTCTTTTTCTTCCTTCTTCCCCGTTCCAATCGCTTTCGCCGCGCAATGCCGCATGTGATTCTTCATCAAATTCCGCGCCACGCCCCGCAGCGCCTCTTGCACCGACGCAATCTGCACCATCACGTCCGCGCAATAGCGGTCCTCTTCCACCATCTTTTGCAGCCCGCGCACCTGCCCTTCAATCCGCCGCAGCCGCTTCTGATTCGCCTCTTTCAACCCAGCATCCACTCCCACCGCCTTCTTCCCCGTCCCGCCCACATGCTTCATCGCGTATACCCTCTCCCCCTATTTATACCCCCATCCCCTATCGGTGTCAAATCGCGAGGCCTTCAATTCTCTGCATCCACCACCTGTCATCCCGACCGGAGCGGCCCCGCTTTTTCTTCGCGCCGAACTTTGGCGCGCGGGGCCGCGTAATGGAGGGACCTCTCTTCGATTTCAACCGCCAGCGCCGAATCTCCCGCCCTAGAGCCGCCGCCGTCCTCCCTCCATCCCCTTTTTGCTATAATTCCTCCATGACACTCCTTGAAGCCAAATTCGAACTCCAATCCCCTCTCACGTCCGATCAACTCCGCTCTCTCGGCGAATTCGCCAACACCTATGGCCTCCGTCGCTTCCAGGTCGATGAATCCAGGCTCCAGGTCTCGTTCGAATACGACGCCTCTCGCCTCCGCGAAACCCAGGTCACACACGTCCTCGGCCACGCCGGAATCCCTGTCCTCCGCCGCCTTAATTAGGCGTCGCCTGTTTTCTCTTCGTATCGCGAAATCAAAAAACGCAGACCATCTTCTTCGAAGCCACTCCTGTCGGTCGCTTCTCGAAGATCAACTTCCCTGGTGATTTCTTTAGGTGGTCTTTAACTGAGGACTGAAGACTGAAGACTGACGACTAAAAACTGCATTCAAGAATTGGGCCCTCGCTCCAGTAGCATAGGCTTCAGCGTGTGCTCCCACGGCTGCCAACCATGAACCGTCGCCGTTCGCAATCGGACCAAATCCGAAAGTTGCCCCGCCTTATTTGTTTGACTCGAAACCTAGAACGGAAACCTTATGACTCAAAAAAAATGGGGCCCCCGCTTGGGATCGGGAGCCCCGAAAGGCGCGTCTCATTTCCGGCGTCGTTTTCACACCGGAGCGTGGGGTCATCCATCCTAGCTTCCCTCTCAGAGGCAGGTGGGAACGATCCGCGAAAATCGGCAAGCAAGCCCCTTCCCCCTCGCTTTGCCAATCTTCATGAACCGTCTACTGAGACGCACCCAACGCCCCACCTTTATGCAAACGCTACGCCATCACTTCGTTACCTTGGCCATTTTCTTAACTGTATGTAAATACGGCTCTTAACATTCCCTCGCGTGCGCCGCCCCTGCACCAATCTTGCTCCCGAGTTTCGATTCGGAACTCGTCCCATCAATTTCGGGAATCCCCGCCCCGCATTCCCAAGCTCCTCATCAGCCTGCCCGCACGCACCAACTGGACTCTACACGGGTGTTGTCGGGACGGCTTTCCGAAGCCTCCCTCTTCGATTGCCACGGCGCCCACGCCTCTCCCACCTCGCCGCGCTCTCAAACTTCACTCGCCCAACCCAGTCCTATTACTACCTCGTTCTAGAACCCCGGTAACAAACTCCACTAGCCCAATCGCGCCAGTGGTTTTTTTTCGCGCCTCGCGCAAACTCCCTCCCATGCTCTCGCGTTTGCCACTCGACTCTCTCCTCCGTCGCGCCTTTTTGTGGCTCAGTTTTTTCACCGCGCTCTTCCTCGCCTCGGCCCTCATCCTTCGCGCGGACACACCCGGCGCCACCCGCTCCGTTCCCGCCGGCGGCTGCTACTGCAAATGCGCGCAATCCAAAACGAAATTAGGCTGTACGAAAATGTGTGAACTACCCCGCTACGCTTCCCGCTGGTGGGCCACCACTTGCGCCAAGCCCCGCGCCTCTTCCCCCGCCGACAACCACGGCGCCGGCCCTCGTCTCCCCCATCCCGACCGCGCCGAACGCGCCAGCAACTAAATCGCGCGCCGCTTAAGCCCCAACCGATTCGCGAATACTATGCGATGATTTTCGAACCGCGCCGCCATTGCGGGAGAGAAGTCCGTCGACGATTTCCATAATCTCAAAAATCGCGCGATTGTTCTGCGCAGCCACATTCTTTTTACACTCCGCCAGCTTCGCCGGTTCCAGCATTTCTAGAACGCCGCCAACCACATCCTTAAAACTTTTCAACACCACGCCCACTCTTTTTTCCGTCACCCACGCCGCATTAAACCGCTCCTGCGGCAGCGTCCACGCATTGCACTCCACCAGCACGGGCAATCCCCGCTGCATCGCCTCCGCAATGCTTCCCGGCCCCGGCTTCCCAATCAAAAAATCCGCCGCCCGCATCAGCTTGTGCACTTCTTTCGTAAATCCAATCACGCTCGTTCCAATACTCCACTTCTTCGCCTTCAGCCGCTCCGCCAACTTTTCATTCTTCCCGCAAATCAAAATCAATTGCACCGGCACCCGCGCCGCATCCAGCTTCTCCACAATCTCGTACATCACCTTCGAACCGAATCCGCCAAACAGCACCATCGCCGTCGGCAAATCTTCCCGCAATCCAAGCTCTCGCTTCACCGCCGCCGCGTCCACCGCGCTCTCCGCATAAAATTCCGGCCGCAGCACCATTCCCGAAACTCCAAACACGTGCTCATCGTCTTTTCCAAACGCCCGCGCCTGCTCCACCGCTTTCTCCGTCCCCGCAATCACAATTTGATTTTTCGCCGGCTCAATCCAGAATCGCGGCGGAAAATCCGCCAGATCCGTAATCGCCGTCACAAACGGCCGGCCGGGATTTACCTTCTCCCAACTCTCCGCCATCTCCCGGTTGAAATGCGGAATCACCGAAATCAACAAATCCGCCGGATGCTCCCGCCAAAATTCCTCCAGCAATTTCACCAGCGGTCCATGAAATATCCGTATCGTCCACTGCAACACTCGCAGCAAATACGTGCTTCCCAGCGTCCAGCCATTCCGCAGCAGCGTGTTGTACTGCTCCTGAATCCGTATCCCCGTCAACTTTCGCAGCACGTCCAGCCGGTCCGTCAGTTCCTGAAACTGCACCAGCTCCACTTCCCAGTCCCGGTTTTGCGTCTTCGCCATCGCCTGGAGCGCCACCGCCGCGTTCCGATGTCCACCGCCGCCGTCATGAAACACAATCAATATTTTCTTCATGTCGCAATTCTGTCATCGCTTTTTAATCATTTCCGTCCCGCATGCTACATGCCCTGTGGATAACCCAAGAAGTCCATTTTGCTCAATAAGTTACATGAGCACATTTACCCACTTTTCTCGACCTCTTCATGTACTGTTCATATCCGCCCGCCATACTTTCCCCATGCGATGCGATCTTCACGTCCACACCAAAGCATCCGGCATGTGCAACTCACCGTTCGTCCGTCACTTTTGCCGTGAATCCTACAACGACGCCGAAGCCGTCTATTCCCGTTGCAAGCGCCTCGGCATGTCTCTCGTCACCGTCACCGACCACGATTCCATCGACGCCGCCGAAATCCTTCGCAACCGGCCCGGTTTCTTCCTCAGCGAAGAAGTCACCTGTACCATGCCCACCGGCACCGAACTTCACCTCGGCGCTTACGCCATCACCGAACGCGATCATCTCGAAATCCAAAAACGCCGCACCGATTTCCTCTCTCTTCTCATGTACCTCACCGAACGCAAAATTTTCTACAGCGTCAATCACGTTTTCTCCGGCCTCACCGGCCGTCGCAAAATCGCAGACTTCGAATGGTTCGCCTCCTACGCCCTCGCGCTCGAAACGCGCAACGGCCAAATGTGGTCCCGCGCCAACCACGAAGCGCAAAAACTCGCAAAATCCTACGGAAAAATCGGAATCGCCGGCAGCGATTCGCACACCCTCGCCGGCATCGCCCGCACTTATACCGAAGTGCCCGGCGCGCGCACCGTCGAGGAATTCTTCTCTGGCCTTCGCGCGCGGCGCGGCCGCATCCGCGGCGATCACGGCAGCCTCGCCAAAATCACCGCCGATGTTTTTCGCATCACCGGTTCTCTTTTTCAGGAAAAGCCGTGGACGCTCGCCATGTCGCCGCTCGCCGTCCTTCTTCCCATCATCACCGTCTCGCACTGGATGAACGAAATTCGCTTTTGCAAGCAGTGGGCGCCGAAAGTGAACGGCAGCAAATCCGCCCCGCGCCTGCTCTGGGACCTGGACCCAAAGTTTTTGTAACGCCGGCTCTTGTCGGGCCGCCTTATCTAGGCGTCACATTTGTGGGTTCCGGGTTTTGTCGGGCCGTCTTTTGTGAGCCGGTTTTTGTAATGGCAGGCTGTTGTAGGGGCCGATTTTGTAGGGGCCGCTTTTCGAAGCGGCCCTCGGTGGAACGAGCAAGATTTACCAGCAGCCGTTTTTGTATGGCCCGCTTTTGTAGGGCCGGCTTTCCGAAGCCGGCCGCAGTGGAACAAGCAACACTTCGCAGCAGCCGTTTCCGCTCTCCGGCTCTGCAACGGCAAGGTGACAACAATGGCCGTCGCCCGGAACGTCTGGGGATTCATCGAACGCCGCGATCATCGCTTGATGCGGCGCCTCAATCGCTGGCGCGCCCCTCGCTGGATTCGCTACTGGATGCTCACCGCCACGCGCCTCGGTGACGGTTGGATCTGGTATTCCACCGCCATCCTTCTCCTCCTCTTCGGCGGACCGCAGCGTTTCGCCGCCGTCAGCTCCGCTGCGCTCGCCGCCGTCGTCGGCGTCTTCGTCTTCAAAGCCCTCAAGCGCCTCAGCCAGCGCCCGCGTCCTTGCCAAATCGAACCGCACTGCTGGTCCAAAGTTCTTCCACCCGATAAATTTTCTTTTCCCTCCGGTCACACCATGACCGCCTCCTCCATCGCCCTCGTCCTCACCTACTTCTATCCATCGCTCGAAGTCGCGCTCATCTTTCTCGCGCTCAGCATCGCCCTTTCTCGCATCGTCCTCGGCATGCATTTCCTCAGCGACGTTCTCGCCGGCATCGTTCTCGGCGTCGCCCTCGGCTGCTGCGCCCTCACCACCTACGCTTCCCTCGGCCTCCTTTAAGATCTGGGCCTTTGTCGCGCCTTAGCTCTTTTGTCCTAATTCCTCTGCGACCTCTGCGCCTCAGCGTTTACCTCTTAATCGGGTTTCCCTGTGCTAGCTGTGTTAAATTCCTTCCTTGGCCACCCCGCCACAATCCCTCCCCAAATCCAATTTCCGTTCCAACTTTTCTTTTCTCCTTCAAGTCTCCCGCCCCGGCCTTTGGACGACCACCATCCTCTTTTACCTCATGCCGCTCGGCAAATCTTTCGGCTGGCGCGACGCCGGCTTTTGGCTCGGCCTCTTTTACATCGTCTTTCCGCTTAGCCTTCTCCTCTACGGCGTCAATGACATCGTCGACGCCGTAGGCGACCGCTTCAATCCCCGCAAAGGCACCTATCTCTTCGGTTCGCGCGGTGCAGACCCGCAACTCAAATCTCTCCGATGGCAAATCGCCTTTTCGCAAATCCCTTTCCTTTTTCTTTTCTGGATCTCTTGCGGCCCGCGCATTCTTCTCTGGTTCGCCGCGCTTCTCTTCGCCGTCTACGTTTACAACGCACGCCCCATCGCCCTCAAAGGCCGTCCGCCTTTCGACGTCCTCATTCAATCCAGCTATCTTTTAATTTTCGTCCTCAGCGGCTGGCTCAATCGCGTTCCATCGCTTCCCTGGCAAACCTTTCTCTTCGGCGCCCTCTTCGCCATGCACTCTCACGTCTTCGGCGAAGTCATGGACATCGAGCCCGACCAAAAATCCGGTCGCCGCACCCTCGCCACGCAACTCGGCCGCGTCCCCGCAAAATTTTTCATCGCCGCCCTTCTCGCCATCGAGTCTCTTCTCATCCACTATTTTTTCGCCGATCTCGTCATCGCCTCTTTCCTCATTCTCGGCGCTCTCTTTTTCCTCGCCGACGCCCTTCTCCTCTGGAAAAATCGCGCCTACTCTCCCGCGCAAATGCGCCTTTTCCTCTGGGGCTGGAACTTCGCCGCCCTCCTCGGCATCCTCTGGAACGCACTCCACGGTTCACTCGTCGCCGTCCATACCGCGACCTGACAGTTCCGCGTCCATCCCCGCACTTGCAAACGCCCCTTGGACAAGATATAAACTTTCTGCTCTATAGCACAAACGAGAGAGGCTCATGCCCCTTACTTCCACCGATTGGGTCGTCATCGTCGGCTATCTACTCATCAACCTTCTCATCGGCATCTATTACCGTCGCCGCGCCAGCGGCAACACCGCCGAGTTTTTCATCTCCGGCCGCGACGTCTCCTGGTGGCTCGCCGGCACCTCCATGGTCGCCACCACTTTCGCCGCCGACACGCCTCTTCTCGTCACCGGCCTCGTCGCCACGCAAGGCATCGCCGGAAATTGGCTTTGGTGGAATCAGTGCCTCACCGGAATGCTCACCGTCTTTTTCTTCGCGCGCTATTGGCGTCGCGCGGAAATCATGACCGACGTCGAACTCACCGAACTCCGTTACTCCGGCAAACCCGCCGCTTTCCTTCGCGGCCTCAAAGCCATCTACCTCGGCCTGCTCATGAACTGCCTCATCCTCGGCTGGGTCACGCGCGCCATGGTGGACATCATCGCCGTTCTTCTCGGCCCCGCCATCGCCCCCGGTAAAGTTTGGGCCCTCGTCCTCGGCAATCACACGTTGTTCCATTACACCCTCGGCGAACCGCATCACACCGCTCTCCTCATCTGCATCTTCGTCTTGATCCCCTTCACCGGCATTTACACCTTCATCGGCGGCCTCTGGGGCGTCCTCGTCACCGATCTTTTTCAATTCATTTTAAAAATGGGCATGGTCATCGTCCTCGCCTGGATCGCCGTCTCCAAAATCGGCGGCATCGGCGCGCTTACGCTTCGTCTCAGCATCGTCAGCGCGGAAACCGCAAAAGCCGGCGGCGCCGTCGCCAATCCTCTCAATTTCCTTCCCGACTTTTCTCACGGCTTCACCAGCGAAGCGCTTTGGACGATCCCGCTCATCTCCTTCGTCCTTTTCCTCGGCGTTCAGTGGTGGAGCAGCTGGTATCCCGGCGCCGAACCCGGCGGCGGCGGCTACGTCGCACAAAGAATTTTCTCCGCCAAGGACGAAAAAAATTCCCTCGGCGCCACCCTCTGGTTCAACATCGCCCATTACGCCCTTCGCCCTTGGCCCTGGATCGTCACCGCCCTCGTCGCCCTCGCGCTCTATTCGCCGCACGGCGGCCTCACGCCCAGCGAAGCCTTCGCCAACAATCACGAGCAGGGCTACGTTATGGTCTTGCGCGATTTTCTTCCGCCCGCTTTGCGCGGCTTGATGGTCGCGGCCTTTCTCGCCGCTTTCATGTCCACCATCGGCACGCAACTCAATTGGGGCACGTCGTATCTCGTCAACGATTTCTATCGCCGCTTCCTCGTCCGAAGCAGCACGGAAAAGCATTACGTCAACATCAGCAAACTTTTCACCGTCGTTCTCGTCCTCGCCAGTGGCTGGGTTTCGAGCCAGCTCGTTTCCATCTCCACCGGCTGGACCATCGTCCTCGGCATCGGCGCCGGCACCGGAGCCGTCCTCATCCTTCGCTGGTATTGGTGGCGCATCAACGCCTGGAGCGAAATCGTCGCCACCATCGGCGCCGCCGTTCTCACCTTCGTTCTCGCCAATATGAAATTCTCCGGCAACGCCGCCGTCGTCACCGCAAAAACCACCCTCCTCACCGCCGCCGTCACCACCGTTCTCTGGCTCGCCGGCACGTTCCTCACCAAGCCCGAGCCAACCGAAAAACTCGTCTCCTTCTACCGCCGCGTTCATCCCAGCATTTACGGCTGGCAGCCCATCGCCAAACTTTGCCCCGAACTTCCCGAGGTCCGCGACTTCGCCACCAATTTTTCCAATTGGTTCGCCGGCGTCGTCATGGTCTATTCCGCTCTCTTCGCCATCGGCCACATGGTCTTCCATCGCTTCGCCATCGGCCTTCTTCTCGCCGTCGTCAGCGCCGCTGCCGCTTTCTTCATCTTCAAGAATCTTTCACGCCAAGGCTGGTCCACTTTTTCCGGCGCACAAAAATCGTGACGACGCTCAATCCTCGCCGCCCGTCGTCTCAACTCTTTCCTTCCGAATCCGGCTCTCCACGCCGATTTCGAAATCCGCTTTTTCCTTCCGTATGCACTTGTAGGGCCCGCTTTCTGAAGCGGGCCGTATTCAACGCCGCGGGCACCGCAACCCGATCGGTCACTCCATGACCCCACTCCTAGAAATCTCCGTCGAATCTCTCTCCTCCGCCATCGCCGCCGAACGCGGCGGCGCCCATCGCATCGAACTTTGCGAATATCTCGCCGTCGGCGGCGTCACTCCTTCCGCCGACCTCATGCGCAAAACCCGTGCCGCCGTCAAACTCCCCATCTTCGCCATGATTCGCCCGCGCGACGAAAATTTCGTTTACTCCGCCTCCGAACTTTCCCAAATGCGCCGCGACATCGAACTCGCCAAATCCTGCAAAATGGACGGCATCGTCCTCGGCATTCTCCACAACGACAACACCATCGACGTCGAACAAACCCTCGCGCTCGTCAAAATCGCAAGCCCTCTCCCCGTCACCTTTCATCGCGCCTTCGACGAAACTCCTCATCTCCACGCAGCCCTCGAAGCCGTCATCCAGACCGGCGCCACCCGCATTCTCACCTCCGGTGGAAAACGCACCGCCGCCGATGGCGCCGCTGCCCTCGCCGATCTCGTCGCCCTCGCCGCCAGCCGCATCATCATTCTCCCCGGCGGCGGCATCAACGCCGCCAACTTCGCCCACATCATCCGCATCACCCGCGCCCACGAATTCCACTCCGGCCTCGGCACCACCCTCCCCTACGGCCACTCCTCCGAATCCGCCTTCTCCTCCGCCGTCCACGAACTGGTCACCCTCCTGTAAAATCGGCTTTGCGGCGCCACCCTTCCTTCTTCATTCACCACAACCGGGTACTAGTTTCGAAACTAGTACCCATGACAAAAAGGTATTGACAGCGGCCCCGTTTCGTGCTACCCTTCCCCGTGACAATCGCAGTTCCGCCTCGTTGTGCCTCTCATAAACTTTTCTCCCGTTCCCTGCCCCCGCAACATCCACTTTGGCTAACCCACGCCTTTTCACAACGATCCGTTTTGCCTCGCCCGCAACTCCTTTCTTTTGATATCCATCTGGATTGCCTATATCCGATTTTTCTTTTTCAACTTGCGTCGTTCGCCGCAATCGCTAACCCAAGTCCCGTCAACAATATCGCCGCCGCCACTTCTGGCCGTCACCAACGCGCACCAAAGTGGGAAGAGTTTCCGCAAACCTCTCGCTCCAAGCCCCGTATTTGCCACTCTTACAAAAACAACCGGGGTGTACCCAAACAATTTCCAAATTGGGAATGCACCGCCAATTGCTCAGCCTTCAGCCCGTGCGCTTTTGCATTGTGCACTTTTGACCCGTGCGGTTTTGGATTGTCTGCTCTTGACCCGTGCGGTTTTGACCTATGCGCTTTTGCATTGTGCGCTTTTAACCTGTGCGCTCTTGCATTGTGTGCTTTTGACAAATGCGCTTTTACATCGTGCGCTTTTGACACGTGCGCTTTTGATCTGTGCGCTCTTGCATTGTGTAGGGGCGGCGCTTCAGCGCGCCCGGGCAGGATCGCTCACGTTGCCGACGACGACGCGGCAATCGCATCCGATGTTTTCGCCGCCGTATTGCTCCGCATAATCAGCGCCCCGGCCACGCAAACCGCGCCGCCCACTATCGAAACCCACGCCACATGTTCGCCGCGGAAAATCACGCCAAGCAGCAACGCTTCCGCCGGAATCAAAAACGCCGTCGACGAAGCGCGCGTCGCGCCAAATCGTCCCGCCGAAATCGACATGATCGCAAACGCCACGCCCGTGCTCAGCACGCCCAGCGCAACGAGCGCCGCCAGCGGCCCCGGCGCCCACCGCACATGCGCCACATCCCGCAACCCGATCGGCGCAACCAGCACCAGTGCCACCAACTGTGCCCGCAAAATCACCGGCAATGCGCCATTCCGCTGCTGCAGCGGGCTCGCCAGATTCAGCGCCACACCGTACGACACCAGCGCGGCCACGATCATCCCCACTCCCGCCACCGTACTTCGCCCTTCGTCGAGCGTCGGCAACGCAATCACCACCGTTCCCGCCATGCCAATCGCAATCCCTATCATCACGCGCCGCGACGGCAGCTTCCACACCAGGATCGCCGCCACCGTCGCGGTAAATAAAGGATTCGCGCCGTTCAACATTCCCGTCAGCGCCGACGACACATACCGCTCCGCAAACGGAAACATGCTCAGCGGAAACGCCATCCAGAACGCGCCGAGCGCCACAATCTTCCACCAGTCCGAACGCAACACCGGTTTCCGCGCCGAAGGAAACAGGCACAACGTCAGGAACCCAACCACCAACCGTACCAGCGTCACGCCGCCCGGCCCGATCGCGCCCAGCGCATCCGCAATAAACAGATACGACGCGCCCCAAATCAATCCAGGCAGCGACAGAATCACCCAATCCGCCGCGCCCGCGCGGCGCGCCGATGTCGGCCCTGTCAAATTTGTGTCGTTCGCCATTCGCAATTCACGGAACAGCAGAATACGAACGTTTCCCGCTCAAACGAAGCGCCATTTTGGAGAGCCCCGATCGGCTTATTTTCTTGTTCGTGATCGTAGTCTTCTGCTTTGCCGCGAAGGCAGCGCGGGCTGGCTATACCGCTCCTGCCACCAGACCCAGAAAGCGCCAACCCGCAACCAGCAATTGCATCGGACAGACCGGAAACCAGTGCGACGCCAAACAACAATCGGAAAGAGCGTTCAAAGTAGACGGAACAAGGATTTGCAACACATCCACGGCCCTGTTCTCGATCACTCTAACCAGCAGGCAAAGTGGCGAAAAGTCATGATGTTGTCCAGCGAGCGCCGCAAGGCAAGCGCACGCAGGAGCCGTCTCTACACTATTTTGACCTTGCTGAACGTGTCTTGCCATGGCCGCCTCCCTGTGAGCAGTTCCCCGCTCTACCTATTTGTCGAACGAGAGGCGGCAAAAACGACATCGCGGGGCAATTTTTTTTTCAGGCGGTACGGACACAAAAATGGGCACCCGCCGTGGCAGGTGCCCCGAAAAAAGTGAAGAAAGGAGGACTAGGCCTTCGATGCCTGGCGGCGCAAGAACGTCGGAACGTCCAGATCGTCGCTCGGAACCTCGCGCGCAACTTCGCGAACGTTTTGCTGCACCTGTTGCACCACGTCGCGATTGACGTTGGCGCCGGCTGCCCCGGCTGCCGCGGCCATGGACGCGGGCGTTTGTTCTTCGCGGCCCGCTTTCCACGTACGCGGCATGAATTGCGGCCGCTGCGTGGTGTTCTTTTTGTTGGCTTCCTTGAAGCCCGCGGCGATCACCGTGATTTTCACCGCGTCCTTCATCGTTTCGTCCTGCACCGCGCCAAAAATAATGTTGGCGTTTTCCGCCGCGGCCTTTTGAATGATCGAAGAAGCTTCATGCACTTCGTGCAGCGAAAGGCTCGGGCTGCCGCAAATGTTGATGAGTATCCCTTGCGCGCCTTGAATGGAATTGTCTTCGAGCAGCGGGCTCGCAATCGCGCGGTTCGCGGCGTCGACGGCGCGATTCGAGCCGGTCGCCACGGCCGTGCCCATCACGGCATACCCTTGGCCGCTCATGATCGCTTTCACGTCCGCGAAGTCGCGATTGATGATGCCGGGCACCGTGATGATGTCCGAAATGCCCTGCACCGCCTGCCGCAAAATATCGTCGGCAATTCGGAACGCGTCAAAAAAGCTCGTGCCGCGCTCCACCGTTTCCATCAAGCGTTCGTTGGGAATCACGATCACGGTGTCGACGGCGCCGATCAGATCCTGCAACGCCTGCTCCGCCTGCAGCATGCGGCGCTTGCCTTCAAACGCGAAGGGCTTCGTCACAACGGCGACGGTCAGCGCGCCGAGTTCGCTCGCAAGCGAAGCCACAACGGGCGCGGCGCCGGAACCCGTGCCTCCGCCGAGGCCGGACGTGATGAAAATCATGTCCGAGCCTTCAAGCGCTTCAATAATTTTGTCCGTATCCTCGAGCGCGGCTTTGCGGCCGACCTCGGGATTCGCGCCCGCGCCCAGTCCTTTCGTCAGCTTCGCGCCCAGCTGCAATTTCACCGGCGCTTGCGAAAGCTTCAGCGCCTGCAAGTCGGTGTTCGCGGTGATGAATTCCACGCCTTCCACTTTGGCGCGAATCATGCGGTTCACCGCGTTGCAGCCGCCGCCGCCCACTCCAATCACTTTGATCTTTGCAGGAGACAGCTCCTCGCTGAAGCTCATGCGGATGCCTGCGTCTTTTGCCGTCATTCTCTCCCCCTATTCCGGCTGGAAGCCCGTGTGCGAAGTCTTTTTCAAAAACTTCGCGAAACTTTTCACGCCAAAAAACTATGCGCCGGCGAACATCGCTTTCAGCTTCGACACGATGCCGCCGGAGCGCGCCGGCGCATTGCGCCGCGCTTTTGCTCCGTACAAAACGAGTCCGACCGCCGTCGCGTATTCCGGCTGCGCCACCTGCTCCGGCAAATCGTGAATTCCTTTTGGCTCCGCGATGCGCACCGGCAAATGAAAAACCTGCTCGGTCATTTCGTCGAGCCCGTTCAACCGCGCGCCGCCGCCCGCGAAAATAAAGCCCGCGGGAATCTGCTTCAGCAAGCCGGCGCGCTGCAAATCGTCGCGAATCAGCGCGACAAGTTCCTGCGCGCGCGGCTCGATAATTTCCGTCAGCGAGCGCGCAAAAATCGTGCGCGGCGGGCGGTCGCCGACGCTGCCGATTTCGATCGAAGCGTCGGCGTGCAAAAAGGCGGCGGCCGCGCAACCGTAGTGCCGCTTGATGCGCTCCGCTTCCGGAATCGGCGTGCGCAACCCGACGGCAAGATCGTTCGTGAAATGATCGCCGCCAATCGCAACCGCGCTCGTGTGGCGAATCACTCCGCCGCCGTACACGATGATCTCCGTCGTGCCGCCGCCGATGTCGAGCAGGCAGCAGCCGAGGTCGCGTTCGTCCTGCGTGAGACACGCTTCGGAAGAAGCGAGCGGCTCGAGAACGGTGTCGCTGATCAAAATTCCCGCGCGATTCGCGGCGGTGACCAGATTCTGCGTGGCGATCACGGAGGAAGTGACGATGTGCACGTTCGCTTCCAGATGCTGGCCGACCATGCCCAGCGGATCGCGAATGCCGTCGTGCGCGTCCACGATGAATTCGTGCGGAAGCACGTGAAGCACTTCGCGGTCTTCGGGAAGCGTGACGTTGCGCGCGTTGTCCACCGCGCGCTTCACGTCGTCGCGCTCAATATCGCGCGGGCGATTGCCGAGCGTGATGCCGCCGCGGCTGTTCACGCCGCGAACGTGGCCGCCGGCCACGCCGATAAGCGCGGATTCGACGGGAATGCCGGAAACCGATTCGGCTTCTTCAACCGCGCGGCGAATCGAGCTGACCGTGGAATCGAGATTGACGATGAGGCCTTTGCGCAGGCCTTTCGATTCGGCGGCGCCGAGCGCGAGAAATTTCAATTGCTCCTCGGCAATTTCCGCAATGAGCACGCAGGTTTTTGTGCTGCCGATGTCCAGCCCCACGATGTATTTGTCTTTCTTCGACAAGCCGCCGCTCCCGCCCTATTTTTTCGTGCCCGCGTCGCGAGATTGCCCCGGACACCCATTGGGATCCGGACTCGCCACCGGAAAGCGATACTGCATATCAATCGTGCTTACACAGCCAAGATTCGCCTGCCACGCCGAGAAATTGTCCACGAGCTTTTTGTACTTTGCGAAAAAATCGCCGTCGCCAAGCCGAATGTTCACCGCTTGCGACGCGTTCGTGCCCGGAATGCCGGCCATCACGATGCGCACGTACTTCGGATTGGAAAGATCGGCTTCGCTCAATTGATCCGAAGAATTCGGCCGCACGGCGTCGAGCGCCCGGACGAGCTCGGCGTATATCTGCATGCGGCGTTCGCGTTCTTCGCGCGGCAAGGCGTCGGTGACGCCGGAAACAATCGGGAACCGGTATTCCTGATCCGGCGGACGATCGAGAATCACGCCGTGGGCATCGATGAGAGCGATTTCACTGCCGTTGCGGACGAACGCGATCGGCGTGCGCTCGGCGATTTCCACGCGCACGCGGTTCGGCAAAATGCGCTGCACGCTGGCGGATTCAACCCAGCCAATCTGTTCAATCTGGCTGCGTCGCCGGGCGAGCGGAATGGTGAGAACGCTTTTGCCGCGGTCGCCGTAAAAAATATTGACGAGCGATTCGCGGCCAACAATGTGATTTCCGGCAAGGTCGATCTGTTCAGACCTGATGAGCTGCATTTGCGGCGAATAGAGCGCAAAGCGGCCCGCGTACACGCAAACGGCGATGAGCGCGGCGACAAGCAAAATCCAGAGCGAAAGACGCCGATAAAACGACAAATTTTTCGCGCCGAATTTCTTGCGGCGGATTTCCACCGGCTTCTGGCGGCGCAAATAGCGCGGCTCGTCTTCGACCACTTCCGGCCGGTACGCTTCCCGTTCGGCGGCGGCGGTGGCATTGCGCTGGATGGCTTTTACGCGTTCCACACGACCACCTCATTTTCGAGTTCGACGCCGTACGCTTTTTCCACGCGTGCGCGCACGTCCGCGATGAGCGAAAGCATGTCCTTCGCGCTGGCTTTTCCGGCGTTGACGAAAAAATTCGCGTGACGCTCGCTGACGCGCGCGTCGCCGACGCTGAAGCCCTTGAGGCCGAGCTCGTCAATCATGCGGCCGGCCGAAGCGCCCGGAGGATTCTTAAAAATGCATCCAGCGCTCTTTTGGCCGAGCGGCTGACTGGCTCGGCGCTTCTCGTTGCAGATGCGAATTCCTTGGATTATTTCTTGATACGACTTGGAGGGTAGTTCTAGCGTCACTGCCAGCATCATATCATCGGGCGCAAAAGAAGTGTGACGATATTCGAAGGAAATTTGCTCGCCCCGCAGGATTTCAATTTTGCGGTCCGCTGCCCGGTAAAGCTTCACTTCGCGGACGTAGCTGCCGATCTGCATGCCGTAGGCGCCGGCATTCATGCGAAGGGCGCCGCCCACCGTGCCGGGGACGCCGATGAGGCCTTCCATGCCGCCGAGGTCGTGTTTGGCGCAGTAGGTGACGGTGCGGCCGAGGTCGGCGGCGGCATCGACGCGCGCGAACGTTCCGTCGAGCACGATGTCGGGATCGGGTTTGGCGAGCTGGAGAACGATCCAGGGAAGTTCGCCGTCGCCGACAAGCAGATTCGAACCGCCGCCGAGAAATTTGTGCGGGATGCGGTTGTCGTCGAGAAGCCGAAGCAGCCCGGGAATCGATTCGTGCTTTTTGATCAGAAGCAAATCCGTCGTGCCGCCGATGCCGAGCGAGGTGTACTCGGAGAGGGCGATGCCCGCTTGATGCTCGACGGCAAGCGAGGCGATGGCGGCCAGAAGTTGGGAGTCCTTAAGACGCATGGGGCGAAGGATGCTCCGTTCCGAGTAAGACCATGAATTCGCTGCTGGCGCGGCTGATGTTGCCGGCGCCGATGGTGAGGATGGCGTCGGCAGGTTTCGCGTTTTTCAGCAAGAATTCGATGCCGTCCTGCATGGTGCGGAAATAGTGGACGTTTTTG
The DNA here is from genome assembly GCA_035310365.1 of Candidatus Acidiferrum sp. Classification (GTDB taxonomy): domain Bacteria; phylum Acidobacteriota; class Terriglobia; order Acidiferrales; family UBA7541; genus Acidiferrum. The sequence continues at coordinate 1,629 of DATGEI010000012.1, read as the reverse complement.
TGGCCGGCTTCGCGGATGGCGGCGGCAAGGGCTTCGCTCGAGATGCCGGGGATGGGATGTTCGCTGGCGGCGTAAATATCGGTGAGCACGAGAATGTCGGCTTGATTGAAAGCTTTCGCGAAATCGTCCCAGAGATGCTGGGTGCGCGTGAAGCGATGCGGTTGAAAGAGCACGAGCAGGCGGTTGAATCGGCAGCCGCGGGCGGCTTCGAGCGTGGCGCGAATTTCGGCGGGGTGATGGCCGTAATCGTCGATGACGGTGACGTCGGCGACGACGCCCTTGATGTCGAAGCGGCGGCCGACGCCGGTAAATTTGGCGAGGCCTTCGCGGATCAAGTCGGATGGAACGTTCAGATAGAGCGCGACGGCGGCAGCGGCGGCGGCGTTTCGAACGTTGTGAATTCCCGGCGGATGAATGAGGTGAAACATGCCGAGATCTTCGCCTTTGTACGTGAGGCGAAATTCGCTGCCGAGGCCTTCCATGCTGATGTCGCTGATGACGAGGTCGGCTTGCGTCGACGTGCCGTAGGTGATGATGGGTCGCTTGACGGCGGGAATGATGGCCTGCACGTTAGGCTCGTCGAGGCAAAGGATCGCGGCGCCGTAAAACGGAATGCGATTTACGAATTCGACGAAGACGGACTGAATTTCTTCTAGCGAACTGTATTGATCGAGGTGTTCGCGGTCGATGGTGGTGACGACGGCGACAACCGGCGCGTAATAAAGAAAGCTGCGATCGCTTTCGTCGGCTTCCACGACGAAGTATTCGCCTTTGCCGAGACGCGCGGTGGTTCCGGCTTGATTCACTTTGCCGCCGACGACGAACGTCGGATCGAGATGGGCGGCGGTGAGGACGCTCGAGACCATGGAAGTCGTCGTGGTTTTGCCGTGCGCGCCGGCGACGGCGATGCCGTATTTGAGGCGCATGAGTTCGGCAAGCATTTCCGCGCGCGGGATGACGGGAATTTTGCGTTTGTGCGCTTCGATGATTTCCGGATTTTCGAATTTGATGGCGGAAGAGACGACAACGACGTGCGCGCCTTCGACGTTCGCCGCTTTGTGCCCTTCGTGAATGACGGCGCCGAGATTCTGCAGGCGTTCGGTGATCGGAGAAGGCTTCGTGTCCGAACCGGAGACGGAATAGCCGAGCGTGAGCAACACTTCGGCGATGCCGCTCATGCCGATGCCGCCGATGCCGACGAGATGAATGCGCTGAAAATTGCGAAACGTGACCATCATGACGCCCGCCCCTTGAGACGTGGGCCTGCCGCTTGTTCGATCAGGTCCACGATGTCGCGCGCGGCGTCTGGTTTTCCCAGGCTGCGCGCGTTTGCCGAGAGTTGCTCGATCTGCCGGGGCTGCCCGTCGGGGGCAGGAGAATCGAGAAGAGAAAAAATTTCGTTCGCCAGGCGATCGGCGGTCAGTTCATTTTCCACGATCAACCGCGCCGCTTGCGCTTTGACCATCTCCTGCGCGTTGCGCAGCTGGTGGCTATCGGTGGCGCGGCCGAAGGGGATGAAGATGGCGGCGCGGCCGGCGGCGGCGATTTCCGCCGCGGTGATGGCTCCGGCCCGGCAAACGATGAGATCGGCCCAGGCAAAGCGTTCCGCCATGTTCGAAAGAAAAGGAA
>DATGEI010000011.1:0-3498 GCA_035310365.1 Candidatus Acidiferrum sp. | reverse complement strand
GCAGGAAGACGTTTTCCCGGATACCGACGATTTCGGCCGCGTCTTTCGCAACAACGCGGTGATGAGCGCGATGGGCATTCCTCAACTGGCAGCCATTATGGGCATGTGCGTGGCTGGCGGAGCGTACCTGCCGCTGATGTGTGACCACATTCTGATGACCGAAGGCTCCGGATTATTCTTGGCCGGGCCCGCGTTAGTGCAGGCGGCCATCGGCCAAGTCACTTCAGCGGAAGATCTGGGCGGCGCAAAAATGCATTCCCAGATCAGTGGAACGGTGGATTTTCGCGAGCCGGACGATGACGCGTGCATCGCGCGGATTCGCGCGTTGGTGGATAAGATGGGAGCGGCAAATCCCTCTCCCTTTAGCCACGTTACAGCGCGAGAACCGCTCTATCCGGGCGATGAAATTTACGGAATTTTCTCAAGCGATCCCGCCAAGCAATACGACATGCGCGAAATTATCGCGCGCATCGTGGACGCCAGCGAGTTTGAAGAATATCGCCCGGAATACGGCGAAACGGTCCTCTGCGGTTACGCGCGCGTCGGCGGCTGGGCTGTTGGCATCGTCGCTAATCAGAAAAAGCATGTACAAACGCTGGCGCGCGGCTCGGACCAGAAACGCATCGAGTTTGGCGGCGTGATTTACACCGAGTCCGCCGAAAAAGCCGCACGATTTATTCTCGATTGCAACCAGAACCGCATCCCGCTGGTGTTCTTGCACGACGTGAACGGCTTCATGGTCGGCAAAGACGCCGAGTGGAGCGGCATCATCCGCGCCGGCGCGAAAATGGTGAACGCCGTCGCCAACAGCGTGGTGCCAAAAATCACGGTCATTTGCGGCGGCAGCTTCGGCGCTGGAAACTACGCCATGTGCGGCAAAGCCTACGACCCGCGCTTCATGTTTGCCTGGCCCACTGCAAAATTCGCGGTAATGAGCGGCGATGCCGCCGCCAACACGCTAGCCGAAATCAAACTCAAGCAGCTCGAACGCGAAGGCAAAAAAGTAGACGAGAAAGCCCGCAAAGAAATGCTCGAAAGCGTAAAAGCAACCTACGAGCATCAAACCGATCCGCGTTACGCCGCCGCTCGTCTCTGGGTCGATGCAATCATAGATCCCGCCCACACCCGCGACGCCCTCATCAGCGCACTAGAAGCCGCCGCTTTGAATCCCGACATCCGCGAATTTAAAACCGGAGTCTTGCAGACTTGAACAAACTTGGCATCATTCTGCGAATATTGCTTGCGAACTTTATCGTTGAAATCCTTCCCCTTTTGCTAGTCATAGCAGGCATTGTGCTCGTGATTAACGCGCGGAAGGCGGGCCCCGGGTCCTCGATACGCCGCTACCTGGGAATCTCACTTCTGTCTCTTCCGCTCGGCATTATTGTCTACATCATTTCGGGAATCCTGGCCGCCGCGATGCGCGGCGACGGCCATTTTTACAGTGTCCCGTTCGGCGGTTACAGCGTGTCGAATAACGCCGCCAGCATCACAAGTGTACTGATCTGGGTGGGGTTGGTATTTGTCGTGCTCGCCGGTGTATTGCGTCCTCGCGAGTAATCGTTTAAAGAGAGGAATCGAGTGGAGGAAAGAACGAAAATCGTCGAATGCCCGCGGGATGCCTGGCAAGGTTTGCCAGATTTCATTCCTACTGAATACAAGGCGGCGTATTTGAAACAGCTTGTGCTCGCGGGATTCAAGCATATCGACGCCGTTAGCTTTGTTTCGCCGAAACATGTCAAGCAGATGGCCGACAGCGAAGATGTTATGGCGAAACTCAACGCTTCCCTTCCCGATGGTCCCGAGCTGCCGGAGATTATTGGAATCGTCGTGAACGAGAAAGGTCTGGAACGGGCTCTGGCGACGCCCGGCGTCTCGACGATTGGCTATCCGTACTCGATTTCAGCTTATTTCCGCCGCGCCAATGCCAACATGACGCGCAACGAATCGCGCTTGCTTGTCGAAAAACTACGCAAAGAAACTCTGGCCGCAAAAAAAGATCTCGTCGTTTACATTTCGATGGCTTTCGGCAATCCGTACGACGAACCGTGGGGACCGGAAATCGTCGCGGACGCCCTCGATTGGCTGAAAGGAATTCGCGTGCGCACAGTTTCGCTTGCGGATACTGTTGGCACGGCTACGCCGGAACTGGTCGGGGGACTCTATCGTGACGTGAAAGATCACGTCGCTGGCGTCGAGCTTGGCGTGCATCTGCACAGTCGCCCGGAAGATGCCGAAGCAAAAATTCTGGCCGCCTACGAAGCCGGCTGCCGCCGTTTCGATAGCGCATTGACCGGACTTGGCGGCTGCCCATTTGCCGGAGACAATCTTGTAGGTAACATCGCCACGGAAGACGTCTTGGCTGCGCTGAAGAAAGCCGGCGCCGATCCGGGGATTGATTCCTCGCGGCTAGGAACCGTGCTCGACATGGCCAACGAAATTCGCGCAAAGTATGCACATGTGCCGCTAGTGAATTAGAATCACTCCAGAGGTTGAGCCTCGGCCGCCGGAGCAGCATACTCCCAGTGAGCCTCCGCAATGCCGGCAACGAGCAATGCGCGGTGGCGGTCGTGAAAGAGAGTAAGTCCGAGAGCTTTCTCGAAACTTTCAGGAATCAGGAGACTCGCAACCATGTTTGAAACACTGACACTTGAATTTAGCGGCGAACTGGCGACACTGACCCTCAACCGTCCTGACAAACGCAATGCCATCAATTCGAAGATGGTTTCCGAGATGCAATCCGCTCTGGACGACATTGAGACCAGCCGCGCAAGGGTGGCGATCATCACCGGCGCGGGCAAATCGTTTTGCGCCGGGATGGACTTGGAAATGCTCGCGGATATCGCAAGCCAGTCTTCCGCCGAAAATATGGACGATTCGCGTCGAATGGCAAAAATGTTCCGCCGCATCTGGAGTTTTTCGAAGCCCTTGATCGCCGCGGTAAACGGCGCCGCGCTGGCAGGCGGCTGCGGAATTGCCACGCTGTGCGACTTCACGATTGCCGTGCCCGAAGCAAAATTTGGCTACACTGAGGTAAAAATAGGATTTTTGCCCGCCATCGTTTCCGTTTTTCTGACCCGGCAAATCGGCGACAAGCACGCTCGCGATTTGCTGCTGACCGGCCGCTTGGTGGACGCCACCGAAGCAAAGGCGCTTGGACTCATTACGGAAATCGTGCCTCATGAACGCTTGATGCAACGCGCTCACGACTTGGCTGCCGTCCTCATTGCCGCGAGCCCCGTTAGCCTGACCCGAGCGAAGCGGCTGCTGACTTCCGCGGCCGCCGCAAGCGTCGATGCCGATCTCGAACGCGCCATCCTCGAGAACGCCCGCATCCGATGCACGGCCGATTTCAAAGAGGGGCTCGCGTCCTTTCTGGAGAAACGCAAACCCGTTTGGAGCACCGACGTGGAATAATCCACGCCGGCGAGCGCCTCGATTCACAGGACATGAGAATGATCGAATACCACGACGCGACAGTACGGGTGCGCTACGCCG
>DATGEI010000010.1:0-54257 GCA_035310365.1 Candidatus Acidiferrum sp. | reverse complement strand
CAATTCCCGCGCCGCCTGGTACCGCCGCCACAGCGTCAAATCGAAAATCGGCGTTCCCACCGCCACGCCCGCGTTAAACACTTGAAACGGCCCGGTGTGTTCCGGAATCCCCGGAATCTTTTCTCCGAAGCCGGTCTCGATGTTCTGCCGGTGCACCGAGTCCGCAACTTGCAAGCTCGCGTTCGGTATCAGATTCGAGCGCGAAATATTTTTGTCTTGCTCCGCTTCCGCCGCCGCCAGCACCGCAATTTGCGCTGTCGTGTTTTGCTTCAGCGCCAGCGCAACGGACTGCTCCAGCGTCAGCTTCACCGCATCGGGCCGCGGCGCGTTTTGCGCAAACCCCGGCTTCGTCGCCGCCAGCAGACCGAAGAACACGACGTAAAAGAAAAAGCTCGGCCCCTTTCCGCGCTTTTCCGTTGCCCCCGTCTTCTGCTCCGCCACAATTTCGTTTACGATCGCTTGATTCAGACATCCCTCCGCCAGCAGTTGCGCGCCATCGCTGTGCATCGCCTTCAGCAAAATCTTTCCCGCCCCGTCAATAAACGTCACCCCGCACAAATTGACGTGATACTTCTCGTCCGGCTCATTGGACCGCAGTTCTCGCCAGCACTGTTCCAGCGTCGGCACCCTTGGACCCGACAAACGTCCCTCGACACTTAAGACTGTCCGGCCCTTCTTCTTTTCCGTCGTGATTCTCAACATAGGTGAACTCGCTTCGCTGCCCGAATAGTGCAGGATAGACTCCAAATCAGATGAATTTTGAGCTAATCGTAACTAACTGAATCGAAGCAAGTTAACACAGTAGACAGGACAAGTCAGGCAATCACAACTGCCTGTATGTGGGCATATGATAACATACTGTCTCTACTTTAATGCCCTTATATGGGCATATAACCGACACGACTCCACCTCTGCTTCCTCCATGCTTCTTGCCTCACCAGGAGTTCGCTACGTGCGTGCCGCACGAAGCGCCTCAACCGGCTTGCGATTCGCGCACGTCGGGCATGGATTATCTTGAAGGGAAAGAACTGGATCGAAGATTCTACCCGGATCGTGCAATGGTTCGAATCGCACGGGCACTTGCGCCCGCGGCCGGTTTCGTTCTCGCTCTTGTCAAATACTTGTCTTATCGCTTGGCGGCAATCGCTTGCATTTCAAAGTGTCCGCCTCGCAGGATGGCGGCCGCCCCCACAAATTCGCGCGCGGGGTACTCCTTGGTGAAATACGTTTTGTAGATGGGGTTGAATGTATCGAAAAGCTTCAAATCCGTGCAGGAGATCTGCACGTACACAAGATCGTCCATCGTCATTCCGGCCTGCGCCAGAACGTCCTTTTCCCCGTCCAGCAGCAGCTTGATTTCGTCCTCGATCTTCTCCGGCGCTTTTCCATCCTTGTCGAGCCCGATCCGCCCCGCAAGATAAAGCGTATTCCCCACCTGGATCGCGTCGCTGAAGGGAGCTGCAATCGTTTTGCCGGGAAGATTGATCGCCTTGCGTGTCGCCTGCGGCAAAGGATTGGACCCTGCCTTCAAAACGGTAAACACGCCCGTCATCAGAACAACCGCCAGAATTGCCATGCGCCGGTTCATGCCGTGCCTCCACCAAAAGATGAGCGAGTGTAATCTCTCGCGCGCGGCGCCGCAATCAAAACGTTCCGGAAAGGGAAATCCAGCCGATGCGGATGAAATAAAGCGAAAGCGAACCGACCACGAGCCACAGCAGCACGCCTTGCGCCAGCGGCCGCCAGCCCACTTCTTTTAACGTGTTGCGAGAGATGCTCGTGCCAATCAGAAAAAGCGTCGCGGTCAGCCCCAGTTTTCCCAGCGTGAAGAATTTTTGCGAAAGCGCCGCGTCTTGCGGCCCATACGTATTGATCACCGCGGCGAAAAAGAAAAACAAAATGAACCACGGAATCGTGATTTTCGATTTTCCGCGTTTCACCACGGCGGTAAAAAACACCAGCGGAACAATCCAAAGCGCGCGCGCCAGTTTTACCGTCGTCGCGATGATCAGCGCTTCCGTGCCGTAGCGCGACGCGGCGCCGACCACCGAGCTCGTGTCGTGAATCGCCAGCGCCGACCACAATCCAAATTGCGATTGCGAAAGGCCCAGCGACCTTCCAATCACCGGAAAAACAAAAAGCGCGATCGAATTCAGGATAAAAACCGTGCCGAGAGACACCGCCATCTCTTCTTCGCTCGCGTGAATCACCGGGCCCACCGCGGCGATGGCGCTGCCTCCGCAAATCGCCGTGCCCGTGGAAATCAAATACGAAGTCGTGCCGCGGACCGCGAGAAGTTTTCCGATGGCGAGGCCCGCCAGCATCGCGAAGGCGATGCCAATCGCGGTATAGAGAAAACCGCTGCGGCCGGCTTTCAGCACTTCGTGAAGATTCATGCCGAACCCGAGCGCCACGATCGAGGCTTGCAGCAGGAATTTCGAGAGCGCCTTCGCGTCGGCGGCGTACGGATGGAGCAGCGAGAGCCCGAAAATAATCCCCGCACAAAGCGCGATCGGCGGCGAAATAAATCCCGTTGCCGAAAGGATCAGCAGAAGAAAGAAAACTATTTTCGGATTCATTTCTCGGGAGCGGCGGATTCGATCGGCGCGTGCGAAAGCTCCGAGACGATTCTCGCCGTGATCTGCTTGCTCACCGGGCAGCCCGTATCGTTCACGCGGCATTGCGCCAGCGTCAGTTTGCAGCCGCACGTGCAGGATTCCGCGTTGAAGCGCCGCAGCGCGATCGTTTTTTGCGCCGGCGTCAATTTCGAAAGATCGACGCCGGGAAGTTCGGTGGCGCGTTCCGCGTTTTTCAGGAAAACCTGGCCGGTGTCGTTGAAATAGTCCACCTTGCCGTCGAACGGCAGGCCGAGCAGCGCGCGCACTTCCAGTTCGTAAATGGTCGGATCGTTGAGGCCGATGTGTTTTTGCACCACGCGGCCTTGCGCGTCGATCACAAACGAAGTGGGCAGCGCGGGAATTCCGCCGTACGCGGCGCGAAGCTCGTCGGTGGACATTCCCACTCGATAGTTGATCCCCGCCTTCTGCGAGAATTTTTTCACAAACGCGGCATCGTCTTCGTCCGTCGCCAGCGCGACGATTGTAAATTGATCCTTATATTTGTTCTGAAGCTCGATCAGGTCGGGAATTTCCGCGCGGCAAGGCCCGCACCACGTTGCCCAAAAATTCAGCAGAACGATTTTGCCTTTGAATTCGTCGAGCGAAATGGGCCTGCCGTCGAGGTCCTTGATCCCGAGTGCCGGAGCCGGGTCGGGATTTTTGACGAAGCGAACGAGATTGTGAACTTCCTCCTCCGCCGTGCGCGCCGCCGCCGCCGTTTTTTTCACGTCGGCCTGCGCGCTGTGGCAGCCGGCGGCAAAGGCGGCGCCGGCCAGCAGAGTCAGGGCGAATTGGAGCGAGCGGCGAATCATGATGCGCATCAAGGAGCAGTGTAACGCAAAAGCGCCGGGCGGGTGACGCGCTAGCGCTTAGTGGGTAAACTCTGGGGCAACAATCTATTAGGACGTCGGGAGGTCCACGATGGCGAATGTGGCGGGAATTTTGGCGGAGATGAAGAAGAAAGGAAAAGCAAATTACCAGGCGATTTATGAACGGCACGGAATCCCAAAAGAGAGGTCGTTCGGCGTGCTGACGTCCGAGCTAAAGAAAATCCAAAAAACGATCAAGGGCCAGCAAAAGCTGGCCATGGAATTGTATGCAACGGGAAAAATGGAGGCAATGTACCTCGCGGGCCTGGTGGCGGACGGCGCGAAAATGACGGCGAAGGAACTGAACGATTGGGCCACGTCTTCGCACGGCATGCCGATGATTTCCGAATACACCGTGCCGTGGGTTGCAACGGAAAATCCGGCGGCGCGCGAGCTGGCGCTCAAATGGATCGATTCGAATCAGGCACCGATCGCGGCCTCGGGCTGGTTCACGTATGCGGGAATTGTTTCAACGCGCCCTGACGAACAACTGGATCTCGCGGAAATTACGTCGCTCCTCGAGCGAATCGTGAAAGAAATCTCTGCCGCGCCAAATCGGGTCAAATACACGATGAATGGATTTGTGATTTCTGTCGGCAGCCACGTAAAGCCGCTCTTGAAAGAAGCGAAAGCGGCAGCGAAGGCGATTGGCAAAGTGAGCGTCGACGTCGGCGAGACGGAGTGCAAGATTCCGTTCGCGCTGGAATACATCGCGAAAATGGAAAAGTCGGGGCGCCTCGGCAAGAAACGCAAAACAATGAAGTGTTAGTCCGCTTGGCAAGCGAGGCGGAGATGTAACACAAGCCGTTGACACCGACGCGGATTTTTCAGAGACTCACATCACAAATTGCGGTTCGCCGTCCTTTCCGTTGGGAAAATCCGACAAGTGAGGTGCAGCGTGGCATCCAGCGCAACGCTTTCCGACGCGAAGTCCACTAAACTTTTTTCCCGCGCGGTGACGATCGGGTTGCTCGTCGTCGCCAGCTTGGTGGCGGCGCGATTTCTTTGGCATTACGCCACGCCGTATCTCTTGCGTTTTGACGCGAAACAGTTTGGCGGCTACTGGCCGCACCGCTTCCGTCTGATTCTGCACATCAGCGGCGGAGTTCTGGCCTTGGTCTGCGGCACGCTTCAGCTTTGGACGGGATTGCGCCAACGCGCCATGACGTTTCATCGCTGGACGGGCCGCGTGTATCTCGCCGCCGCCGCGGCCGGAATTACCGGCGCATTTTTGATGGCGGTGTACACAACGCCGCGCAGTTTTGCAATTTCGCTCATGGCGCTCGCCACGGCGTGGATCCTCACCACGGGGATTGCCTGGGCCGCGATCGTGCGCGGCCGCGTCGAGCTGCACAAACAGTGGATGATTCGCTCCTACCTCGTCGCGTTTGCCTTCGTGACGTTTCGCTTCATGACGGATTTGCTGCCCGGCGTAACGGCGCACCTTGGATCGAATGTTGGCGAGGCGTCCGCAAGCGTGGGTTGGCTGTGTTGGCTTGTGCCGCTCGCTTTGTATGAAGTGATTTTGCAAGCGCGGCAGCTGTTCGGCACGGAGACAAATTCCTAAGCACGAGCACGCGCTCGCCGCTGGTACTTGCAGTACTCCAAATTTGCCGCAACATTGCAGATTTTGCTGGCAATTGCCGCGCGGAAAATCTCTATCCACTGTATTTGGAATATCTTACAAGGGCAGCGGAAGGCGGCAAGGCTGCCTCCTATCTCCTGGGAGGTGCATATGCTTTTTACCAAACGGCACTACCTTATGATTGGAGGCTCGGTGTTGGTCGCCGCCGCTTTGACCCTGGCTGCCACCACTTTGCCGAACCGCTCCGAGCCAGTCACGTTGCCGGAACACACTGCGATTCACGTGACTCTGGATCAGTCACTTTCCAGCAATCGCAGCAATCCGGGAGACCACTTTCAGGCAACGGTCTCCGAGCCCGTCGTGATGGACGGGAAAACCGTGATCCCTCAGGGTGCCCACGCTGAAGGATTGGTCGTTGACGCAAAACACTCCGGAAGGCTGATGGGCCGGGCGCGATTGCAGCTCGCCCTGCAATCGGTGGCGGTCGAAGGCCAGGACTACGACCTCCGCACCGCTTCCCACGCTCGCATTGGCCGCGACCATAAGAAGCGCAATTGGTTGTGGATCGGCGGCGGAGCCGGTGGCGGCGCGGCAATTGGCGCTTTGGCCGGCGGCGGCACCGGTGCGCTGATCGGCGGACCGGTTGGCGCGGCAGCCGGCACAACCGTTGCATGGGCCACCGGACACAAAGACATCAAACTGGCTCCGGAGACGCCAGTGACGTTCAAGCTCTCTGAACCGGTCACGGTAAAAGTGAAAGCCTGACGGTTCGTCGTCAACTTTCACGCAGCAAATAAAAAGGGGCGGTCGCGATTCGTGCCAACTGTTCACCGCAAAGTTGGCCGGGCGCGCCCGCCCTCGTTTTTTAGGGCTCGCCCAACCGCCGCCCTGCTCCAGTTGTGCCAGTCTCCTTAAAAGCGGAAGCTCCGTTCCCAATCGCGAACAAAATTCATCACGAAGTGCATGTCGGTAAGTGCAAATTCATTTTTCTTCCAAGAGCGAACGAAGTTTAAGTCGTCAAGCGTCCAGCCGCGCACTTATCCGCCCACCCTTTTTCCTCTTTGATCATTCGTGCCTCGCTTGACACTCCCGCCAACCTGATCAACGATCCGATCCGCTCGGTAGCGAAGCGAACCGTTGTCATCCCGAGCGAAGCGAGGGATCTGCTTTTTCTTTCTTTAACTGACTACTGACGACTGAAGACTTTCTCGGCCGTAACGGTGAACGCCTAACGGTAAACGACAAACGATTTCTCCCATGTCCAAACTCACCCCCAACTCGTTTACCCTGAGCGAACCGAAGGGCGCCCTCCCCGCGCCCGCCTTCGACGACCCCAAGCACCACATCCGCCTCTACCACGGCGACTGCCTCGAACTCCTCGCCCAAATCCCCGAATCCTCCGTCGACCTCGTCTTCGCCGACCCGCCTTACTTCCTCTCATTGAGTGGCAATCACAGTGTTTGTTGACGGTGAGCGATATGCATGAATTCCACGGCCGTTTCAGTCTCTCCGAATATACAGAACTCGAACGCTCGTCGCGGCACTATGCTTGCAACAATTCCAAATTGGGAGGTCCATAAATGCTAGCGTTACAAAAGAAAACGGTGCGAAGGGCAGTTTTCCGAACCAAACATATGCTCGAACGGAACGCCGATCCTTGCGAAACGTTTAACGGCGTTTTAAATCGAAATGATGTTCGCGCTTTGCGAACTCTGCTCTCGCTTGGAGAGAGCTTTCTTAGAAGGGGAACGCGTATCACTCGGCGGACTAGTTAAGCGAAGCATGAATCTAGTTCTCCGAAAGTGAAGCCTCGATCCGGTACGAGAGCGCGTCGCACTACGCGCAGATCGAGTTCTTCAAATCGCTAGCTTTTGAGGCGGCATCTTCCTTTTCTCTTTCCATCACCCATGATCTAATCGCCGCGTGGAACTTTACCTTCCGACTTCAGGCATCGATCGTTACAAGAGCAATTCTCAGCGTGCTCGCGTATCCACAGAGCCTTGGGGTGCGGCCAATCTATTCTGTCCGGCCTGCGAATCGCCAAGAATAAACGCCCTTCCTACTGGCACACACGCGGCGGATTTTGCCTGCCCAGCATGCAAGTCTCGATACCAGCTAAAGAGTAGTGCCAAGAGGTTTGCAAGTCGTGTCATTGATGGCTCCTATGCAGCAATGCATCGCGCCATCGTTGGCGATCAAACTCCTGATTTGTTCCTTCTTCACTACAGAGTGCCGCAGCTAGTTGTCGAGAGCGTTCTTGTAATTCCGCATTTTGCATTTTCTTTATCATGTGTGGAGAAACGGAAAGCGCTTTCGCCTTCAGCGGTGAGGAAGGGTTATGTAGGTTGTTACTTCCTTTTGGATCGAATCCCAGTCGACGCCAAAATACCGGTCGTAGAATTTGGTAAGCCCATTTCGCCCGCAATGGTCAGGAAAGCCTACGAGAAAGTCCGCCCACTCGAAAAACTCAACATCGAAAAGCGCGGCTGGACGCTCGACGTCCTAAACGTACTTCGCTCTCTGAACAAAAATGAATTCGCACTTTCCGAAGTGTACGACCGCGCAGACGAGCTAGCCGAACTCCACCCGCAAAACCACCACATCCACGACAAAATCCGCCAACAACTGCAAGTCCTCCGCGACCTCGGCCTCCTCGAATTCCTCGGCGGCGGCTCCTACCGCATCCTCTAGCTGCATATTTTACTCAGCCACGATTTGTTCAGCTTCTTCGGATGCCTCGAAGCAAACGTCTGCAAAAACCCTTTTCGTATAAAGGGTAGTGCTTCCTGCCTTTTTCAGAATCAAAGGCTGATCTTTTCTTAAGACCCTATAGATTTTCATCATTTGTGGAACCGTTGGCTGTCGTCCGGGTAGTCTAAAAAGATTACCCAAGCTGCTCAGGACACCAAGCACCGTGTTCCCATGAATTCGTGGATCCGTTCCGTCCAAATCGCTCAGTGATTTGTTCAGACGGTGCGATTCGGCTTCTAACACGAACCAGTTTTGTTTCTGTCGGCCTTTCCGGTTCGCATCCGCAACACACAGCCCGAGTTCAAACGGCATGTTAAACCTGGGTGTTCGTGGCTTCTCAGGGCTGAGTTGAACGCGCGACAGATCGTGAATGGAGTATTTGCAGCGCCGTTCCAGCGTCAAAATCTTTTCGAGGCGTCTCGAACTGTCTGTTATCTCAAGAGTCGCGCGGGGCACCATTCGATAAGCACTCAGCCCGGCGATGTAGGCCAGAAATAATTTGTCAAATTGAGGATCGTAAGGGACGTTCAGGAAGACTTCAGTGCGCGACTTTTTTCCCTTTGGCACGAACGGTTTTTCTTCCCTTTGTGGCCGCGGTCTTTGCGCCGTTCTTGGCGAACTTCCGTGCTCTGGCTTTTTCGGAAGTCGCGTGCCGGGCATCGACGAGACTCCTCAGCCACTTCATTCTGCTTTTGGGAACGCCCAGGATTTCGGCAACGTCTTCAGGGGTAGCAGGTTTGGAATCTAACACAATACGCATCTTCACGTCACCCAATCTTTAGAATACCACCAAACGCCAGCGCTTGCCGGATGTCTTCGTCCTCCAGCTCAGGATATTCCCGCTTCAGCTCAGCACGGTCTGGATATACTGCCAGGGCCTCGAGCACTCGCCGCACCGTTAGCCGCAGATTGCGGATACACGGCTCGCCATTCATCCGCGCTGCGTCCGTCGTGATTCTGTCCAGTTTCTCCATGTTTGTCTTTCGGCTCAGTCCAGGCGCGCCTCTCTCACCTGTCAATTCTGCCTCTGTGTCCTCCGTGCCTCGGTGGCCATCCCGTTCTGTCCGTAGCCAGCTCTACGCCGCATCCACTTCCACCGGCTGCACCTGCCGCTCAATCTCACGCATCTTTCCCGCACGCCGTTCGCATTCCAAATCGTAAAAATTCTGCAAGTTCAGCCAAAACTCCGCATTCGTCTTGAAATAACGCGCCAGCCGCAGCGCCGTCTCCGCCGTAATTCGCCGCCGTTCGTTCACGATCTCTCCAATCCGCGTCGCCGGCACGTGTAGCTCCAGCGCCAGCTTGTTCACCGACAATCCAAGCGGCTTCATAAAGTCCTCGCGCAGAATCTCCCCTGGATGCACCGGCGCCATCAGCTTTGCTGTTTTCCCCATGTTCAACTCTCTCCCCTAGTGATAGTCCACAATCTCCACATCGTGACAATGCCCGTCTCGCCAGATAAAGCAGATTCTCCACTGATCGTTGATCCGGACGGAGTGTTGCCCTTTTTTTTCTCCCCGCAGCGCTTCCAGGCGATTTCCAGGCGGGGAGGCAAGAATGCGCAACTCCGTAGCCGCGTGCAATTGCAGCAATTTCCGTAAAGCGATTCGCTCGAACGCCCGGAATCTTTTTGAATGCTGATAGTGGAAGAGTTCTTCTGTGTCTTTGCACGCAAAGCTTTGAATCACATGCCAAACGTAGTACGCATAGCGTTATATGTCAAGCGTTGAGAAGGGCAGGGCGCTCCACTTCCTTGTTTAGCTCCTTACTCGACTTCCTCTTTCCTCTGCGTCCTCCGTGCCTCCGTGGCCATCCCGTTCTTCCCGCACGCCCTGCGTTTGCGCAGCTGATTCCCAATGCGCAGCTCTCAGAAGCTGCTCCTTGCATCACGATAGTCGCTCCGCTACGATGACCGGGATGGTTACCCACGATTTCAAGGTCTTCCTCGAACCAGACGAGCAATACGGCGGCTACGTCGTCGTTTGTCCCTCACTTCCCGGCTGCTACTCACAGGGAAAAACCGTGTCCGAAGCCCTGGCAAATATTCGCGAAGCGATTGACCTATGCCTTGAAGACATGGAGAGCCGCGGCGAGGCGCTACCCGACCTCGAAAACGTCTTGATCGGCAGCGTCGTAGTCACGCGATGACCCCGAAAACGCCCGTTATTTCGGGCGAAGAACTCATTAGTGCTCTCCGAAAATTTGGTTATGAAGCCGTCCGCCAAAGCGGTAGCCACGTTCGGCTAAGGCACCCAACCGATCCCCACAAGCAACCGCTCATGTGCCACTGCACGACGAAATTGCCTTTGGCACTTTGCGTCGAATCTTACGCGATGCTGGCATCTCGGTCGAACAGCTCCACGCCGCGCTATAGTCGCGAATCTTCGCCGGTGGAGCACTCACCGCTAATTCCTTAATCGCCTTCCTTCCCTCTGTGTCCTCTGTGCCTCCGTGGCCATCCCGTTCTTCCTCGAATTCCTCAAACCGTCGCAACTCGCAGCTTTGGAAACGCCGCACGGTACAACCGCCCATCCAATGTCAGCAACCGGTATCCGCCCACCATCGCGTGCGCCCCAATCAAAAAATCCGCAAGGATGCGCCTCGGTCCATTCGTCCCTTGCTTCCTTCGCCGCTCTCCGTACTTCTGGTAAGCAATCCCCGCTTCGCGCCAAACTTGCTCGCTCAATTCCCATTCCACCGATATGAATGCTTGGGCGCAAAAATTGTCCAGAAATTCTTCATTCCGCGCCGGCGACACAAGCAACTCCGCGTACACTGGGCCGCAGATCAGCAGTTTTCCCGCTGCTTGCGATTCGACCAGCGCCTTTTTTACCGCCAAATTTTGCGCTTCGTCCGGATTCCACAGCGCAACCAATATGTTTGTGTCGAGCGAAGTTGTCATTCGCCCCGCAATTCCCGCAGCCACTTTTGGATTCCCTTGCGCCCTTTCCCGATCCCTGGTGTGCCGATTCCCCTGTATTTTTCAAAAACGCTCTCTTCACGCACCGCGCGCACGCGAACTCCTTTCCCATCCTCTTCAAACTCCAGCCGGTCTCCCGCGCGCACACCCAGCCTCCGCCGGATTTCCCGGGGAATCGTCACCTGTCCTTTGCTCGTTACCTTCGCCCGCTTTTTCATAGCCACTCCCATTTCCTTACTTTAACACACATCTCCTTACTTTTTCGCGCCGGTTTCTCGCTCCCGCTCCTCGGGAGGCCTTACTCATTCCCCTCGCTTCCTCTGTGTCCTCTGTGCCTCCGTGGCCATCTCAAATCTCTCTCTTTCCACAGGGCGCGCCCTCTTTTCGTGCACGAAGGCGCATGCGGCTCAAAACGCGGCACTTGCCCGTCCATTCGAATGATTCCCATTCGATAATATGGCTTGACAAGCAACGCGGGCCGCGCTAAGATGGGTTGTGTTTTGCGCGCGCCGGACCCTCACTGGACGTCCTCGTCCTCCCGGGCATTCCTCTACTCCCAAATTTTCTTCCGCTAACTCCTTTGCAATGAACACTTATGAAAAATAGCGCCGTAACCCCCTTTAGAATGAACACTTATGGCGCGTTGGACTTAAAGTCCCTTTGTTTTCAACACTTACAAAAAAAGGGGGAGGGGGGGTGATTATGGTTAACCAGAAATCCGACGAACCATGCCTGTCCCGATCCGCTTTCTTTGCCTTTGGGAAGGGGACCCCTCTTCCATTTCGCCAAAGCTGTCTTCCCGTACCATTACGCCGGCGCACGCGAGCGGCGCGGCAGGAGTATCCTTACAGGGAAGGCACCCAGCCTGTGGTACGCACAAAAATCCAAAAATTTCAGGAGGAACCATGGCCGAACTCATGGGGTCCCAGGAAAAAAACTTTTTTGCGGGGCTCGTCGACTTCGGATTCCGGCAGCAGCAGGTGCGGCGTCTGGTCAAGATACTGTATGTGATCGCGGTGCTCGGCGGATTTGTTGCCGTCGTGGCACAGGTGGTGTTGGGCTTTCAGCAGACGCAATCGCAGGGACTCGTGGCGCTCGTGGCGGGCATTGCGGCCTTCTTCGTCTGGGTGCTGCTCACGCGCCTGCTGCTCGAGCTCGCGCTCATCATGGTGCGTACGGCGGAAGGGATTGAGCGCGCCACCCATCCCGGCAATTGAAGGGCAATTAGCCCGCGTCAATTGCTTGGCGAAATGAATGCGCGGAGGGGGAGGCCGCAGGCTGAGCCGGGAAAAACTGGCTCTGTCCCGCGGCCTCCGGGGGAGAGCCCCGGAAGCGTTGGGTTGCGATTGCGCTTCCAGAGCAAGGGGGGTCGCAGGTCAGGCAAGACGTACATGAAGAGCGTTTTTCGTCGCGCGCCTCTTGCGGAGCAACGGAAGGATGAGCAAGCCCGCCGAAAGAAGCAAAAGCGTGGGAGGCTCGGCGACAGGAGAGGCGCCATTTACGTTGGATGTAAGGTCGGGAACGGTAGGGTTGATGGTGAGGGACGAGCCCGTCGTTGTCGTAGTGGACGGCGAGGCGGTCGTCGTCGTCGTGGTGGTCGGAGAAAGTAGATTGGCCGCGGTGCTTAAGGTCGAAGTGAGGCTCGTCGTCGAGGTCGTCGTGGAAGCGACCGAAGTCGTCGTGGAGCTGAGCAGCGTGGACGAACTCGCGGTCTGTACCGGCGCCAAAACGCATTTCGGACCGGGGCAATGCGCGCCGGGAGCGATCGAGGAGGCGAAACAAGTCGCCCCAAGCAAGAGAGTAGATGCAACGGCGAAATAGATCTTCTTCACGGAATTCATGGGACTCACCTTTCGTGCGTTAGTAAAACGCGAAAGGAACCGCGGGCCAATCGGGTGTGTTAATGAATTGTGACTAGGGGAAATACCGGAGAAAGCGGGCGATAGTCGTTCAAGGCGCGGAGATGGGGTAGCGGGAGCAAAAAGAGGGCGGTTGCGGAAGAGCCGCGAAATCAGGCGTAGGCAACGCCATATCGGAAAACGTGGAGTGCGGGAAGTTCTTCCACGCGAACGATGCGGGCGCGGACGAACAGCGAAGGCTGGCCGGGGTAATACGGAACGGCGACTTCGATGGCGGCGTTTTCGTCGTATCGCTTCAGGCTGCGGAACGAGAGGCCGCCTTTGGAAACGTTGTCGCACTCCACGATGTCTTCGCTCGTGAGGCTCAGGCGGACGCAGGCGGTGAAGTGGACGCGAGTGCGCACGTGGCGGCGGAGATTGACCTTGCCGCCCGCGGCGAATTTGGGTTGCGAAGGTGCGGTCGGCAAAGGCGGCGCTTCTTTGACGGCGACGGCAATGGCGGCGGGCACCGGCGGAAGTTCGGCGGAGGAAACAAAATCATCGAGGATGTTGGAGGCGGCGTAAGCGGATTTTGGCGCGGCGGGTGCGGCAAGAAAAGTGGGGGGAAGCGCAGCGAGGGCTGGAAGGGACTCACGCGGCGGGTCCGGAACCGGCGCGGGCTTGGGGCGAGGCGCAGGCGGCGAGCCGGTGGATTTTTTCCAGGCGGTGGTCAGTCCGCAGGATTGGCAATAACGCAGGACGGTCTGGCTGGTGATAAGGACGTCCGATTCGATTTCCGTTTGCCGGACGTGGGCGCGTTCGTTGCAGAAGCAGCATTCAAGATCGACGCCGGGATGCTCAATGACGGGCTCGGGCGGCGGCGGAAATTCAATTTTCCAGAAATCCAGATTAGGGTCGCAGAAAGTGACGCCGTAAACGTTGCCGCCAGGTTCTTCGCCCAAGCGGCCAACGAGGCGGATGTCGGCTTCGCGGCCGGAATCGGCTTCGCGCATGGTCAGAACTTCGTCGGGAGCGAACTTATTGCGGGAGAGAATGCCCGCGCCGTGGCGGCTGAGGACGAGGGTATGCGTTTCCTCGGAAAAGACGCGGCCGGAAGTGTCCGTGCCAAGAAGGACGATGGGGACTTGCTTTGCAATGCGACCGCTTCTGCGCACACCCGCCATATAGGGCCGCCTACGGGGCCGTAAGGGATATCGGCAAAACGACGAGAAAGCTTTACGGCGGAAGGTGGTACCGCGGTACTAGAAAAAGAAAAACGAGCGGTTGCGGCGAGTACCGGTCGAAATGAACCGAGCGGGCTAGTGACGGAACCGGGTGCGGGAAGCAAACTCGCGGAGTTGGAAGAAGGAGTAGTTGGAGAAAGAAGAGATGCTCCTGGCAATTCTTGCGATCGGCGCGGTGCTGGTGGTGTTGAGCGCGGGCAAGGAACCGGTGCGCCAGGAAGTGCGGAGTCGAAGCGCAAGAGATTGAGCTCCAGTGTAGTGCCCTCCATCCCCCACGCCCGAGCCGCCAGTGCCCCCACTGGCGGCTCATTTTTTGTGGAGTCATCGGATTCGACAGTTGCGAATTCCCGGTTGCAAGAAAACTCGCCTTTCGACATTCCGGCTCCTTATTCGCCGGCAGCAGGAACGATTGATTGCATTGCAATTCAACGGGTGCGGGCGCAAGCGCCCGAGGGCTATCGAAAAGTATTCGTCTGGACTAAAGTGTTTGGACAATCGCAGGAGGAAGCTGCGGCGAGGATGGGAAACTCGGCAGGAACATCCAAGTCGCAGCCGGCAAGAGGCCGTGGCAGGCTGAGAAAGCTACTAACATTGGGAGCGGACGCGTAATGAGCACGGGAAAGAAGGTTCTGATCGGAGTGGCAGGATTGATCGTTGTCGCTTTCGTTGTTTCCTACATCGACGTGGCGTTATACAGCTCGAGGGTGGACAAGCAAATTGCCGCCAAGGTAGCAGCAAAGGCGAAGGCGGAAGAAAATGCGACGTGGGTCTCAGCCGATTTGCCCAGCCCGCAGATTTACTGGGCGGACGAGGACACGCGTGCCTGCGCGAATGTGGAATTTGATCCAAAGGTCTGGAAAGCCGGAGTAAGCAAAGTACAGAGCGGAGAATGGACGCCAAAGATGAGCCTGCGCCAAGAAGACAAACTTTCCTGGTTCAGCGTTCACTGTGAAACCGGGGACGAACCGTTCAAAATCGCCAAGGGCACTAAACTTTTCGATTACAACCTTGCGCTGAAGAGGGCCGTGACTCCCGACTACGATGACAATCACAAGCCCATGGGTGGCGTGACAACGCAAAGCCAGTTCACGACCAAAGATGGAAAGACCGGTGTGAAGGTCACACGGGATTTCAACTTCACCGAAGTGTGGGACGTGCCAGAGGCCAAGAAAGCGGCACGGGGCTTCTATTACCTGATTCCGGCGCAGACTACGGCCGACGATCTTACCAAGCCGCTCTACGTGGTCGTGGAAGTGGCGATGCCCAGCGATCTGGCGGGCAATCTGGAAAAAACTGTTGACGAGATGGCGGCATCTCTCAAGTTTTCGACGCAATTTCCCTGGACGGAAGCACACTCTGAGGACGGCTATTTGAACGATGACGTGAAGGAGCTGTACGGCACGTGGGACGTTGCCGCGTGCAATCTGGAACAGCCAGCCGTGATGCGCTGGACGCTCTCTGCGCTCGACCACAGGCATGTCTCCGTGACGACGCAGAAGGGCGAGAAGCTGAAGCTAGAGATCGAGCGGGTCGGAATTCCCGGCAAGTATCAAGTCATGCTGAAGGGTAACTGGCGGGACAACATCCACACGTTCACCCTCAAGGAATACAAATACCCGTTCCACGTGAACTACATCTTCAAGAACTCACCCACGACAATGGAAGGCGATTTCGGCACGGTTTCGGTCGACTGGGACCACGAGTCCCGAGGTCTTTTAACTTTCCAACGCAGCAACGGTAAGCCGCTGGACGGTGCCAGACTGTGCGGAGCAAAATGACAAAGCCCAAGCGCCGCGAGATCGGCGTTGGCATCTTCATTGTGCGCTGCACGAAGATGCTTCTTTCAGCGCGCCTGAAACCATACAGCTATACGTAGCTTGCGCTGCCGGGCTCGTGGAGTGGGTCACGCTCGGCAGGATTGAAGAAATCAGCGAGAATTACGAGAGTGGGGTTCGAGGGGCCGCCGAATGGTGGTGGGCGGCGGCCGTGACAAGGGTCACCGGTAGCTAGCCTTGGGAACGGCATCGAGAGATTAGTGCGAAGGAAGAGTGTTTGGACAAAATAAAAAGGGGGCTGGTGCAAGCCCCCTTTTCTTAATCGACCCCCCAAAACCGGACCCAGTCGAGGTTGGGTTCCGGCCACCCCGGGAAGCCAATATTTTATAAGTTGCAGTAGAAGAGAGCACTTGGTGTGCCAGTGTGCGGAAAAATTGAAAGATTCACCCAGTGAATTGAAAACGTGAGAGTTAGTGAGATGTTACATGGGGTGATGAGGGGTGGCGGATACTTAGTTCTACAAAATCCCACAGAAAGGGTGGGGAGATGCTCCAGTCTTTGGGAGTGATAGGTGGCGGTGCTGGCTAAATCTCGAAGGTAGAGTGGCCGAAGGGCTCACGGATAGATTATAAAGGTAATCTCCACATCCGATTCCACTTCGACGGGCTTACCGGTAGAAAAGGTGGGTTGGTATTTCCAGCGGCGCACGGTGTCCAGGGAAGCTTTTGCAAGAATCGGATCACCCGAAACGACCGATAGTTTTTTGACTGAGCCATCTTTGGCGACAAGGATGTGGAGTTTGACGACGCCTTGCAGACCTTTTTTCCGAGCTTCCTCGGGGTAGCGAGGATCGGGCGAAGACTCTTTCACCAACTTGGCCTGTAGAGCATCTTGCGCGAGCGTGATACGAGACGGACTGAGTTGGGTCCAGATGGTCGCGCCCAGCAGCAGAAGACAAACGGCAACGACGTATCGAATTCGGAATGACGGAAAAAACCGATAAAACGGCATAAAAGCCCTCCTGCTGAAGCTGTTGGCGGTCTGCGAGAGTTTTTCATGATAACCGGCGCTACTTGGCGCGTCGGGAACAGTCCACTTGTTAAGAGCCGAAGAAACTCGACGAAGCGATGAGATTGTTTCGATGCACTGCCGGCAATTCGCAACGTGATGGCGAACTTCTTCTGCGCGAGACGCCGGAAGTTCGCCATCGAGATAGGCCATAACGGTTTCGGGGTCGCATGGATGTGTGTTCATGAAAGTTCTCCGAGGGGAACGGAATCGGAAGCTGGGGCCGGCTCCAAATGTTCGCGGAGGGCAAGGCGGGCGCGAAAGAGACGTGAGCGGACGGTGTTCAAGGGCAGCTTCAGCAGATCCGCGATTTCAAGATAGGTGAGCTGCTCGAATTCGCGAAGGAGCAACATTTCGCGATCGACGGGGTCGAGGCGCGAGAGGCCCTGACGGAGCCAGAGAATTTCGTGGTTGTTTCCGGATGCGTCCACGGCGAATTCGGATTTGAGGTTGGAACCAAAGAAGAAGGAGCGAAATGCTGTTTTGCGGCGATCGGCGCGGAGGACTTTGAAAGCAATCGCGTACAAGTAAGTGCGAAAGAGAGCGCGAGGCTCATAGCGACTTGCGGCGCGGATCAAGGCGAGAAACGTTTCCTGTGTGAGTTCCTCGGCGCGAGTCCGGTCCGGCGAGCGGCGGCGGATAAAAGCGAAGATACGCTGATGATAGCGCGCAAAAAGTTCGTCGAAGGCGGCGGGATCGCCGTGAGAGAAAGCGAGCATGAGTTGCTCGTCGGTTTGACTTGCCGCGGATTGTGGCTCTCTGCTCATAGAGAAATCGGAAGCAGGGAATGCTCCCTCTCGCGCCTACTAACTGTAATGGCGCGAGAGGGGAGAAAGTTCCGTCAGGGAAAGCGATTGTTTTCCACTCGGTAGAAATTGGCGCGAGCGAGCCGAGGCTCCTTCGATGTGCAGCCCGACGTACATCTAAACAATAAAAGACGGCGCACGCGAGAAAAAATCGGGCTGCTTCGGTCGGGGTGACGGATTTTGGAGTTGAGTAGGGCACGAATCCATTGACTGTGCACTGGATAGGTAATTCCGGCAACTGAACGGAAACTTCGATATCGTGCCCCTAGGTTGACCGACCTAGCTAAGCGCAACGGGGCTGAAGCCCCTCACCTACACAATACAAACCGACGGTGGGGCGCTAAATCGCCGCGGGCGCAGTATTGGCTGCGCGAGAACGGCGCCAGAGGTAGCGGGCCGGGAAAAAGAGAACGGCGGTCCAGAGGAGGAAGGAGGGGCCGTAGCTCATGAGAAAAATGAGAAGAGCGGAAAGGCTGCCGAGCAGGTCCGTAAGGCCGGAGCCGGCGGCGTGGCGGAGTTGCGCG
This sequence comes from Candidatus Acidiferrum sp., assembly GCA_035310365.1. Lineage (GTDB taxonomy): Bacteria > Acidobacteriota > Terriglobia > Acidiferrales > UBA7541 > Acidiferrum. Next base: position 36,259 of record DATGEI010000010.1, on the reverse strand, counting down.
GAGAGGGTTTCGGCGGGCGTTTCACGGACTTCACGGAGAGAGAAATGAATGTTCGAGAAAACGACGCGACTATCGACGTTGTGGCGCTCGAGTTCCATGCGAACGATTTCGGCGTGCAGGGCGATGAGCTGGCGCCGGACGTAGTCGACATCGATGGATTTGTCGTCGCTGTTTTTGAGTAACTCCTGCAGGCGGCGTTCGTTATTTTTTGCGTTTTGCAAGCGCGCTTCGAGATCGCCATGCTGCTGAACGATTTCGTCGGCGGCTTCGTCGTCCTGTTGAACGTCGCCGATGGATTTGAGGTCGGTGAGAGTGGAGGAATATTCGGATGCGGGAACTTTGAGCGTTGCGGAAAGCGAGCTGCCTGCCGGGTGACCGAGCATGCGCAAGCGCGCGGCGTAGCCGCGATGGCGATCGAGAATTTCTTCCATGGAGGAGCGGGCGCGGAGGAAATCGCCGGTGATGACGCCGAGATCGGCGGAATAAGCGATGCGCGGTTCGGAAGGTGGCGTTGGAAGATAGTCGGTTCGTTGGAGAGAGCCGGCGACGAGCGATTGGGCGACGTCGGTTTTGCGTTTGAGGTCGTCGTCGGAATCGGGTATGCCGTTCGAAGGGAGCAGCGTTTCGGGAATGACGGATGTGGGTGCGGGATTCTGCTGCCGCGCGATCCTGTTTGCAGAGCGATTCGCGGTGAGGACGGTGAGCAGGCCGATGACGAGAACGACGGCGGCGATAAATGCGAATTGACGACGGGCGCGAGAAAGAGAATTAAGAGAGTCGGCGATGAATTGCGAGAGACGGTTCATGAGTTTTGCCTCCTTGTGGCTGGGGTTAGAACGGGGGAGAAGGAAAATCTTGCAGGGGAAATGCGGGAGCGGATTTGGGAAAATGCGCCCGCCTCGGAAGGCGGCCGCTACAACAACGCTTGAACGTTGCTGTTGGTGCGAGATGCTTACTTCGAAGAGGCCGGCTTCGGAAAGCCGGCCCTACAACTGCCGAGGAGAACGGACTGAGTTGGGTGGAAATTGAGATCGAAGAGGCCAGCCATCCAGGTAAAAACCACCTGGACATAAAATACGCGAAAGGGATGGCGCTACGCTGGCGTAGCGAAAATGCGCCCGCCTCGGAAGGCGGCCGCTACAACAACGCTAGAACGTTGATGTTGGTGCGAGATGCTTACTTCGAAGAGGCCGGCTTCGGAAAGCCGGCCCTACAACAGCCGCGGAGAATGGACTGAGTTGGGTGGAAATTGAGATCGAAGAGGCCGGCTTCGGAAAGCCGGCCCTACAAAGGCGAAAACAGGAACGAGGATCAGGCGCCGATGGAGGAGCGGAGGGCGGAGGCGATGGAATGGGAGAAGCGCTGGACGTCGGCATCGTGTTCGGCTTCGACCATGACGCGGGCGAGTTGCTCGGTGCCGGAATATCGGAGGACGATGCGGCCGTTTTCTCCGAGGGAGGCGTTGGCTTCGGAAAGGGCTCTGACGACTTCGGGAAGAGATTCGAGCGGCGGCTTGGATTTGACCTTCACGTTGACGATGGTCTGGGGATAGTCCTTGAAACCGGAGACGAGGGAATCGAGGCTGCCCTGGAGGGCGACGAGAGAAGCGATTTTGACGGCGGTGAGAAGGCCGTCGCCGGCGGGAGAGTCTTCGAGAAAAATGACGTGGCCAGATTGTTCGCCGCCGAGAACGTTGCCGCTTTTGAGCATTTCTTCGAGGACGTAACGATCGCCGACATTGGTGCGGGCGAGAGAGATATTTTCTCCGGCGAGGATGCGTTCAAGGCCGAGATTGGACATGGACGTGGCGACGACGCGATTGCCGGGCAATTTATTTTGCGATTTGAGATAACGCGCGACGGCGAGAAGAACGCCGTCGCCGTTGACGACGGAGCCGTTTGCGGAAACGAAGAGGGCGCGATCGGCATCGCCATCGAAGGCGACGCCAAAGGCGGCGCGTTCGGCGGGAACGCGCTGCTGCAATTTTTCGAGATGAAGCGAGCCGCAGCCGGCGTTGATGTTGCGGCCGTCGGGTGCGGCGCCGATTGCGACGATGTCGCAGCCGAGGGAGGAGAAAAGCTCGGGGCCGAGCTCGAAGGCGGAGCCATTGGCGCAATCGAGCACGATGCGAAGACGATTGAGCGGCGCGCCGGAAATAACGCGGCCGCGAAGAAAATCGAGATATTGATGATGGAGGGAATTATCCGGACGGAGAGTGGGAAGAGCGAATGAAATTTTTTCGGTGCGGTGCTTGAGGATTCCGGCTTCGATTGCTTCTTCGACGGAGTCGGGAAACTTCATGCCTTCGTGAGAGAAAAGTTTTACGCCGTTGTCTTGATACGGATTGTGCGAGGCGGAGACGACGACGCCGACGTGGAAATCATTTTGGCGGACGAGGCAGGCGACGCCGGGAGTGGTGAGGACGCCGGCGAAGGAAACGGAAGCGCCGCCCTCGATGAGACCGGCGGCGACGACGGAGGCGATGTGCTGGCCGGATTCGCGGGTGTCGGTGCCGATGAGGGCGTGAGGCGAAGCGTGGTCGCGATGGAGAAATTCGGCGACGGAAAGGCCGACGGCGAAGAGCGTTGCGTCGTCGAGAGGAGGAGTTCCGGGAACGCCGCGGATACCGTCGGTACCAAAAAATTGTCTAGGCATAGAGTGAGAGGCCGGTGGGCGCGGGCCGCACAAAAGTTTAGCACAGCGACGGAGGAGAGCCGGAGAGGGGCAGGGCGGATATGCTACCGTGTAGCGAACGGGGAGTGGCGGGAAGTGAGCGAAACACAACCGACAAACAAAGAACGTGAATTTGTGCGGCTGAGGAGTTCGACGTTCAGCCTGCGCGTGATTGCGGGAGGAATCCTGCTGCTTTTTGCGTACTACGCGCAAGGAGTGGTGATCACGCTGGTGCTTTCGATTCTGCTGGCCTATTGCCTGGACCCGCTGGTGGAGCTGCTGGAGCGGGTGAGAATTCCGCGGACGATCGGGGCGATGGTGACGGTGCTGCTGCTGTGCGCGGTGCTGGTGGCGGTCGGGTATGCGATGTGGATGCGGACATCGGATTTCGCGGACAACTGGCCGAAGTACGAAGAAGTGATCAAGAAAGCGGCGACGGCGGTGGAAGCGAGAATTTCGCGGATTGAAGGGCAAGTATCGGAAATCGGGCCGGCGCCAACGCCGGGAGTGACGCGCGTGACGAACGCGGAATCCGGCTGGGCGCACGGAATGATTCTGCGGAGCATCGGGTCGCTGTATGCGCTGATATTGGAAGTGACGTTTGTGCCGTTTCTGGTGTTCTTTATGCTGGCGGGCAAACGGGAAGTGTGGCACGGAACGCTGCAATTGTTTCCGGCGTCGCGGCGAACGCAAGTGAAAGAAACGCTGGACGATTTGCGGGAAGTGTTGCGGGATTACCTGGCGGGGATGATTGTGCTGACGCTGCTGGTGGTGGCGATGAGCAGTTTGTTTTTCTGGGCGCTGGGGCTGGAGTATCCGGTGTTAACGGGAGCGGTTTCGGGAATATTGAACATGGTGCCGTATATTGGCGCGGTGCTGGCGTGGCTGCCGGCGTTTGTGCTGGCGCTGGCGAAATGGCAAACGGTGGGATGGTTTGTGGTGATCGCGGGCGGGCTGACGGGAATACACGTGTTTGCGCTGAATTTGATTGGGCCGCAAATTGTGGGAAGAAAAGTGAGATTGAATGCGGTGGCGATTACGATCGCGCTGCTTTTTTGGGGATGGGTGTGGGGCGGAATGGGGCTGGTGCTGGCGATTCCGATAACGGCGACGCTGCGCGTGATTTGCGACCACACGGAATCGTGGAAGCCGATTGGAAGATGGCTGAGCGCGTAACGGTGCGTTACCAGACGGATGTGCGAGCGAAGAATTAAATTGCCACGGACAGCGCGGCTGTTAGACTAGCGGAAATTGGGCCATACGCTTGGCCCAGCCGAAGCGACCGCCACGCCTCTCGTGCGCGGAGAAAAAACGAAACGCCTGAACGCCTTCCCCGTTACAGAGCAGACGGACAGCCCATGCCCGATCGATCGCAGAACGAACTGCTGCTGCGAGCCTATCTCGAGTCGTCTGAAGGCGCATTGGTGGAGGTGTGCCGCGAGGGAAAAATCGTGCGGTGGAGCCAGGGGGCGACGAGATTGTACGGGTATACGGAAGAGGAGATGAAAGAACAATCGCTTGCGCAGGTGGTGCCGATCTATGAAGTGCCGGTGCTGGAAGCGACGCTTGCGGATTTGCGAAGAGGAGAGATACGGCGAAGCGAAACGACGGAACGGATGCGGAAAGACGGGAGCTGCGTGTGTGTTTCGGTGAGGCGGACGGCGATTCGCGACGAAAAAGGAAAAGTGCTGGGAATGATCGAATGCGCGCGGGCGTTGATGCCGACGGAAAGAGATTCGCCGGCGGAGAAGCAACTGAAGCTGCTGGTGGGACAGATGCCGGTCATGTTGTGGACGACGGACCGGCAGCTGCGGATCAGTTCGAATTGGGGATCGGGATTCGAATTGTTGCAGATTGATTCGGGCAAGCTGGTGGGAAGGACGGTGCCGGAATTTTTGCGATGCGCGGAATCGGGCGCGGGGCCGGTGATGCGGCATTTCGACGCACTGCGAGGAATTGGGTCGCGATTTGAGTACGCGCGGGAGGAGCGAGTGCTGGATATACAAGTGGAGCCGCTGCGTTCGCCGGAGGGAGAGACGATTGGATGCCTGGGCGTGGCGCTGGACATAACGGAGCGAAAGCGAACGGAAGAGCAGGTGCTGTATCAGGCGACGCACGACGCGCTGACGGGACTCGGGAATTATCGGGAGTTTGTGGAGACGCTGGAGCGGGAAGTGAAGCGGGCGGATCGATCGCACCATACGTTTGCGGTGCTGCTGCTCGATCTGGACGGATTGAAACAGATCAACGACCGGAACGGGCACCTGGCGGGGAACCGGGCGTTGAAGCGGCTGGCGAATGCGATGAGAGACCATTGCCGGGCGATCGATATCGCGGCGCGATACGGCGGAGACGAATTCGCGCTGGTACTGATCGATGCAGACCCGGCGATGGCGGAACAAGTGGCGCAGCGAATCCAAGAAGGCCTGTGCAACGAAGAGGAAGAACCGCCGTTGGGAGTGAGCATTGGGATCGCGTCGTACCCCAGCGACGGACGGACGGGGCAAGAATTGCTGGAGGCGGCGGATCACCGGCTGTACCAGCAGAAAAAGGATTCGCGAAGGAATCTGCAGACTGCCGACTAGAGCGAAAAATTGTGCGGCGCGATCGAAGGCAATCGAGAGGGCTGGCGCGGAATTTTTTCTTGTGCCGAGAATCGATCGCGGAGAATCCATTGACAGAGCGGGAATGCTGAGTGAAGCTGGCGCTTTCGCGCGACCGGTTCGGAGGATTCCGTGCAGAAGAACAAGTTGTTGATGGAGTTGCTGGAAGAGGGTTACTGGAAAAAAGCGTGGCACGGGCCGAATTTGCGGCAAGCGCTCGAAGGCGTGACGGCGAAAGAGGCGGCGTGGAGGCCGGCGGCGGGACGGCACAATATATGGGAAGAGACGCTGCATGCGGCGTACTGGAAATACGATGTGCGGAGAATTCTGGAAGGCGGGAAGCGCGGATCGTTCGTTTTGAAGGGGAGCAATTTTTTTACGCGGCCGGAGAAGGGACGAGCGACGGACGCGGCGTGGAAGGCGGACAAAGAGATTCTGGAAAGCGAACACGAGCGATTGCGCGAGGCAGTGCGGAAGACGCTGAAGCGAGGCGGCGGAGAGAAAGCGGCGAGGCTGATCTACGGAGTGGCGTTTCACGATATTTATCATGCGGGGCAGATCCGGCTGCTGCGGAGACTGCAGGGAGCGGATTAAGACGGCGAACGGAGGGCGCGCAAAACGGAGGGGAGGTCCGGAGCTTCCTGAAAAAGGCGAATGGCGGCGACACCGGCGGCGCCGGCGGCGTAACACGAGGCGACGTTTTCGAGCGTGATGCCGCCGATGGCGATGACGGGGATGGAAACGGCGCGGCAGATTTGCTGAAGGCGTTCGATGCCCTGCGGCGGACCGTAAAAGGCTTTCGAAGGCGTGTGAAAGATGGGGCTGAAATAGATGTAGTCCGCGCCATCGCGGGCGGCGCCCTGCGCCGAACCAAGCGAGTGGCAAGAAACGCCGATGAGAAAATCGAGGCGAGTGCCGGAGTCGCGTTCGAAACGAGCGGCGAGAAGGCGCGCGTCGGGAACGGAAAAGCCGTTTTCGCTGAGGTGGACGCCGCCGGCACCGGCGGCGAGCGCGACGTCGACACGGTCATTGATGAGGATGCGGGTTTTTGGAGCGCGAGCGCGAACGGCGGCGAGCGCGGAACGCGCGAATTCGAGCGATTCCCTGCCGCACAAATCTTTTTCGCGCAATTGAATCCAATCGGCGCCGGCGGCGGCGACAGAAGCGACGGTTTCGAGCAACAAGGGAATGGCGTCCGAGGAGACGGCGAGCGGAAGGCTGCGGCGGTCCGTCACGTAACAGACGATGGGATTAGGGCGTGGTGCGGGGAGGGACACGAGAAGGACCTGAGCTCGGTTGAATCAAGCTGATGGCGACGAGAATATCGAGAACGCCGAGACCGCTGACGACGCCGCGAAACGAAGCGTGGAGCAGGAACATTCGCAAAGTTTGCGGAAGGTGGGCGAGGAAGTAGTTGTGCTCCCAATAATCGGTCCACGGGAGATAGAGAAGGAAGGCGCCCATCTCGAGGCAAAGAACGATCAGAATGACGCGAAGCGTTTTGTTCATGAGCGAAGATCAGTGTGCCCGCGGAAACGGCGGTCAGCGAGCGGGCTTTTGAAGCGAGGCAATGCGCTCCGCGACGTCGCGATAATCGATATTGCCGGCATAGACCTGAGAAAAACTTTTGAGCGCCGCTTCAATGTCACCCGCAGATTCCTGAGCAACACCTAAATCATACCGCAAGGCGAGGATGGATTCCGCGTCGACGCCGGGAGTGTGGAGGGCGCGTTCGTACCAGATGGCGGCGATGGAGGGCTGGCCTTTTTCCATGAAGGCGAGGCCGAGAAGGGTGCAGCATTGCATGGCGTACTGAAAAGCCTTGCCCTTATCGGTGGCCTTGGCGACTTTCTGAAATTCGCTGATGGCTTCTTCGAGAAGACCCATTTCGCGAAAGGCGATGCCGAGATTGTAGTGGGTTTCGAGATCTTCTTCTTCGCCGCTCATTTCGCCGAGTTCGGCGCGGAATTCGTCGAAGACTTCCTGGAGCGGCCCGGCCGGGGTGCTCTGCGCGGGCGGCGCGGCGGCTGGGGGAGGAGGCGGAGTTTTCTTGAGCGGAGGCGGAGGTGCGGCGGGAACGGCGGCGGCAGGCTTCGCGGAAGCGGGAGCGAGCTGGTCGATGCCGAGTTCATCGATTTCGCTGACCATGTCGGCAAGAAATTGATCGGCGGAAAGCGAAGCAGCGGGTTTTGCGGCGACCGGTGCTTCGGGCGGCTTCTGTTCGAATGCGGGGACGAGCGGCTCGGGCGTGATGACGAGTTCGTAGTCCTGCTCCAATTCGAATTCGGGCTCGAGCACCGCGGGGGGTGGCGGAGGAGCGGGGGCTTTGGCCGAAGGCGGCGGGACTTTGGCGATTTGTGGTTCATCGAACGAAATCGCAATCGGCTCGTCCTGCGAGTCAGTGGATGCGGGAGGCGTGGCGGCGGCGAGTTCGGCCGACAGATCCTCGAAGGAGGTGGGGGCGGGTTCGGGCTCGTCGATGACGATGGGGATTTCAAACTCGGTGGGGCTTTGGGATGCGACGGGGGAGCCGGCGGGAGGCGCGGGCGCGACTTCCTTGAGCATCGAGCTCCACTCGTCGGAAAGATCGACTTCTTCAACCTGAGAAGAGGGAGAGACGGGCGCGGCCGACACCATATGCGGAGCGGCCTCGGGTGTGATTTGCGCGACGGCTTGCTCTTCGATGGGAATTTCGGGTTCTCCGAATTCTTCAGCCGGTTCGGGCGCGGCGGCGGGAGAGGCAAGAAGATCGGCATCGGAAAGACCGGCGGCGCGCTGAAAGCGGCGGCGGAGTTCGCCGAAGCGTTCGGCGGCGGAGGCTTCACCGCGTTCGGTGTGAATGCGTTCGAGTTGAGCGGCGAGTTCGGCGGTGCGGCGGTCGTCGCCGGCGCCGAGGACAAAATCGAGAAGTTTTTCGAGCGTGGGAGTGTGGCGAGGCGCGCGGCGAAGAATCGCCTCGAGGAGGCCGATGGCTTTTTGCGTGAGGCCGTAACTGGCGAAGAGGTCGACGTCGGTGAGCGACTGAGCGATGAACTTTTGGGTTTCGTCGTCGGGCGAATCTTCCATGAAGGCGGAAATAGGGGCGCTGCCGGCGGCGCGCGAATCCGAATCGATCAAACCGGCGGGGAGATCATGACGAACTTTGGGCGCGTCGGGTTTCGAGAGTTCCGCTTGAAGAGTTTCGAAGGGTTCCGGAGCGGTCGGGTCGGGCGGAAGAAGTCCCATTTTGCGCAGGACGGCGTCGAGCTTGCGTTTCGCGGCATCGGATTCCGGTTGACGATCGACGAGCTGTTCGAAGATTTCCTTGGCGCGCGGGTACTGCTTGGCGGCGACGAGAGCGTCGCCGAGCTGGGCGAGCGCGTCGGGAAGGCGGAAAGAATCGCTGGTGCGGCCGTAGGTTTCCACAAGCCATTCGCGGGGCTCGATGCGGCCGGGCATGTGGGAGGCGAGGCTGGTGAGGAGATGGGAGATGACGTCGTGTTCGCCGCCGTCCGTCATGGGAATGCGCAATTTGGAAATGAGAGCCATGGCGCGGTCGGCCTGGCCGGCTTCGAGTTCGGCTTCGGCGACTTTTTGCGCGAGCGTGAAATTTTTTTCGTCGGCTTCGAAAACGCGAAGGGCGAGGCTGGTGGCGTCTTCCCAATCGTCGGACTTCATGTAGAGATCGAGAAGGAACTCGGCGTGTTCGCCGCCCTTTTCGAGGCCGGGAAGATCTTTCAAGACTTCGGCGGCGCGAGCGTGATTTCCCTGTGCCGAGTACGAACGGGCTTTGACGGTAATGGCGGCGACGTTTGCGGGATCGAGCTTGAGGGCCTTGTCGGCGAGTTTTTCGCACTCGGCGTGGTCTGCGCGCGCGAGGGCGCGCTGCGCGGCGGAAACGTAGGTTTCGATCGCGTCGGAATTTTGGCCCATGGCCTGGTACAGATCGGCGAGGCGAATCTGGATGCGAAGGTTGTCGGGCTCCGCGAGAAGAAGTTTTTTGAGGAGGGAGATGGCTTCGGGCTGGCGATTATTTTTTAAATGAATTTCCGCGAGCTGGAGGAAGAGCGGGCGCGCTTCGCTCATGACCCCCTGCTGGACGTACAGATCGGCGAGGCGTTCGAGAGGACGAATTTCCTCGGGCGCGAGCTTGGCGATGCGCTTGTAAACGGCGATGGCTTTGGTGAGAAAACCGTCGCCGACGAAGATTTGCGCGAGGCGTTCGAAATAATCGATGGCCTGAAACGTTTCGCCCTGGCGAATGTAGAGTTCGCCGATGGTCATGAGGGTGACCTGATCCTTGGGCTCGTACTTGAGGATCTGCTGATATTCGGCGATGGCCTGCGCAACCTTGCCCTGGTTCAAAAGCTTTTGCGCAGATTCGACGAATTTACTTTTGTTATAGGCCATGCTTACGTTCCGAAGTTGAGTCGAAGCGACTCCCTCCGAGACTTTCTCCTAGGTCTCAGCGCGGCTGGGCATACAGCGAAAGCAGGGATGACCGTAAAAGCGGCCATCCGGCGCGCGGCCGATCAAGGCCAACACATTCTTTACGCTACAGGCGGGGGGAGGATGAGTCAACGAAGGCGGAGCGGATTGTGAACAGGCAGTTATCCCCATGGGAAACGGGAGATTTACGAGCGAAACGAAGGCGAAGAGAAGCAGAACCTGTTGAGAAGCGACGCGAAGGCGGCTAGGCGACGAAATTCAAGACTTTGTCGACGAGCGAAGCGACCAGAGAAACGGTGTCCAGAATTGTGCCGATCTTCGTGATGTCTTGCCCGACCTGCGCCAAGGAACCGGCGGCTTTGCCGAGCTCTATGGCGACGGCGTTGAAACTGGGCGTGTTGTCTTCGATGATTTCCTGAACGAGACCGCGTTGCTGATCATCGAGATGTTTGCGAAGGGCGAAGAGCTGTTGCCACGACGGATCGCTGGGAGAGAAATTGGGGGCGGAAAGAATCGCGTCAATCTGCGTGAGAACATCGCCGATTTGGGTGACCATTTCAACTTTGGTGGGCATGGAGTCCTCCGAGAGCTTAAGAACCGCCGATTAGAAATTGCCGACGAGGGCCGCGATGGCCTGGCCGAGGGGTTGAACGCGATCGGCAAAGGATTGGGCGGCGGCCAACAACTCGGAAAGGTTTTTGGGGCTTTTGCCGGCGGTGAGGTAGGCGACGAGGGCCTGGTGCGCTTTCTGCATGGCGTCGACGCTCGGTTTCGGGTCTGCATTGGCGAGCGCGGGCTGACGATTGCGCCATGCGCGGAGACGATCGCCAACGAGCAGGCGCAGGACGGGATCGCCGCCCCTGGGTTTTGCAAGCTCGAGCTTGAGCGAATTCGTGAGAAACACGCCTTCGCCGCTTTCGGCTTGCTTGCGGCGCTGGTACGCGAGGCCGAGTTCATCGCCGACGAGTTTGATGAGGAGGTTGACGTCCGCATCGTGATCGCGAATCTCTTTTTCGATTTCGCGGCGAGAACGGCGTTCCTCGACGGCACGGACGACGGCGCCGATACCGGCGGCGGCGACTTGAACCGCGCCGGAGAATTTTGGATTGTCGAAGAAAGAGCCGGATGCGCCGAGGAGTTTCTCCGCATCCTTGGAAAGAGCCTTGAACCCGGAACCGACGTCTTGAAATTTCTGTGCGACCGCGGCGGGAGCTTTGAGCGCGGCCAAATCGGCCAAGGCAGAGGTGTAACGAGTGAGTTGATCGAGGGCATTGACGCGGGCGTTGAGTTCGTCGGCGGAAATGACGTCTTTGGATTTTATTTTGGATTCGTCGAAGGCTTCCCCTTCGAAGATTTGGCGGTTCAGTTCGGATTTTTCCTCGACGTCGTTCATTTGCTGGAGAGATTGGCGAGCGGCGCCGATGACCACGGCGGACGCGCTTTGAAATTGCTGGATGGGGCGCGCAAAATCGTCGTTGCCGCAGCCCGCGGGAAATGAAAGAACGAAGACGAGAACGATGGCGGCGCACGATGCGAGAATGGAAATTCGGCGTTGAGAGCAACTCATGTGAAGACAACTCCAGGCTGCGACGGGACTAGATAGAGAGTGAAGGAAACGGAGAAAACGTTTCAGAAAATGGGATGGATGGGGAAAAAGATTTTGGGCGGCGGATTCGCTCGGACAAAATTAAGGTTGCGCGAGCCGTGAGAGGAGGGCTGTGCGGGCGGAAAGGGCGGCTAGAGTTCGAGGGGCAAGGGAGTTTGCGTGGCGCCGGAGGCCCAGCAGAGGGATTCGCGAACGGGCGCGAAAGAGAAACGGTGAAGCGGAGTGGGGCCGAGACGGCGAAGGGCTTCGAGGTGGACGGGAGTGCCGTAACCTTTGTGTTGCGCGAGGCCGTAGCCGGGAAAATCGGCGTCAAGGCGATCGAGGCAGGAATCGCGATGCGTTTTGGCGAGGATGGAAGCGGCGGCGATGGAGACGCTGCGCGCGTCGCCTTTGATGAGCGATTTTTGTTCGATGAGGACGTCGAGCTGCATGGCGTCGATTAAGAGATAGTCGGGAACGATGGAGAGTTGCTGAAGAGCGGTGGTCATGGCCTGGCGGCTGGCTTGATAGATGTTCCAGGCGTCGATGCGCGAGGAATCGACTTCGGCGACGGCCCAGGCGAGGGCGTGTTCGCGAATGCGCAGGGCGAGACTGGCGCGGCGGTCGGCGGGAATTTTTTTGGAATCGTCGAGGCCGACGATGCGGCGCTTGGGATTGAGGATGACGGCGGCGGCGACGACGGGACCGAAGAGAGCGCCGCGGCCGGCTTCGTCAATGCCGGCGATGCGCGTCCAGCCGAGCTGGCGCGCGGCTCGCTCAAAACGGGATGAGCAGAGGCGGGACATGCGAGCGAAATTCTAGCACGCGGTGAAATAGAGTGAACGCAGATTGGTGAGTGGCGGTTGCGAAGTCGTGCTAAGTAAGAAATGAAGTCGCCCAAAAAAAAGGCGACGCGATGACGCAGCGCCTTCCCAAAAAAGAATTTGGTTGAAACTTAGGCTTTGGCTTCGGCGGCGGCGGGAGCAGCTTCTTCTCGCGCGGCGCGCTTGATGCGAGCGGCTTTGCCCTTGAGGTCGCGGAGGTAATAGAGGCGGGCGCGGCGAACTTTGCCCTTGCCGGTGACTTCGACGGACGCGATCGAGGGCGAATGGAGCGGGAAGATGCGCTCGACGCCGGTGCCGAAGCTGACGCGACGAACGGTGAAGGTGGCGCTGGAGGCGCGGCCCTTTTTGGAAATCACCACGCCTTCGAAGGACTGAATGCGTTCCTTGACCTTTTCGCCTTCGCCTTCAAGGAGGCGGACATTGACGCGAACGGTGTCGCCCGGACGGAACTCGGGGAGATCTTTGCGCAGTTGCGCTTCATGAAGCTTACGAATTACCGGATGCATGTTCTTTATTCCCTGCAGACCCACTCAGGCGGGGCCAGCTCTTGTAAGACAAACTGCAATTATACGGGAAAAGTGCCAAATTTCCTAGACCGATTAAAATTCGGTTTTCACCGAAAACGACGCTTTTTACTTGGCCCCTCCCACAAAAATCCGATGCAGCTCCACGGTAAAATGGCGAAAAGTATAGTAAGAATTCCTAATCCAACTACGAAAAGAGCGGGAACATCTTCGTTTCTATAGTTTCTATAAAACCAGAGGCCTTGTTTAACTTTTGCATAGCCATATAGGCAGAGAAAAACCCCGATTGCAGTGCTTGCAAGCCTAGTCTGCCAGCCAATTCCGCGCCGCTCTGTGATCTCTTTCTTCATGCATTTTCAAAGCTTGCTATGAACCGTGGACTGCCTGAGACTTTCGGCCAATCACGGCGGAGGCGAAGCGTTCCATTTCTTCGAGTTGGGGGCTGAATTGGAGGAGGACGAGGTCGACGCCGGCTTTTTCGAATTGGTGGAGGCGTTCGGAGACTTGTTCGGCGGTGCCGACGAGGCCGGAGCGGAGGCCGCGATTCGAAACTGAGTAGTCTTCGAGGGAGACGCGCTGTTCGAGCTGCGTGCCGGCGAGCCATTGCTGGTAATTGGCATAACCGGCGGCGGATTGCTGGACGTCCGTGATGCGGCGAACTTCGTCCTGGGCCTCTTTTTCGGTTTCGCGGACGATGGCGTAGCCGGCGACGCCGAATTTGAGCGGCACGGAATTGTGCGGCGCGCGGCGCTGGCTGAGATCGGCAATTTTTTCCGCGACGCGCTGGGGCGGATCGCCGTGCATAAGATAGGCGTCGCATTTGGCGGCGATGAGTTCTTTTGCGGCGGGAGATTCGCCGCCGGCGTAGAGAGTGGGGCGCGGACTCGAAACGGGTTTGGGCTGAAGGACGTTGTCTTCAACGCGGTAATACTTGCCTGCGTACGAAAAATTATCTTGTTTCCAAACGCCGTCGATGACGTCGAGCCATTCGCCGGTGCGGGCGTAACGATCGTCGTGCTGTTCGAAACCGACGCCGTATTTGTGCGCTTCCGAGGCCCACCAGGAGGAGACGACGTTGAGAGTGAGGCGGCCGTTGCTGATGCGATCGATATTGGCGGCTTGTTTGGCGAGCAAAGCGGGCTGGTGAAACGTGGGACGGACGGCGACCATAAGCTCGATGCGTTCGGTGACGGCGGCGAGCGCGGCGGCGGTGGACCAGGCGTCGAGAGAAGGCGCGTTAACACCTTTGATGTCGTTGAGATTTAATTCGGCGATCAGAGTGAGGTCGAAGCCGATCTGTTCGCTGCGCTGCGCGAGGCGCTTTACGTACGACCAGGACGCTTCCATGTTTTCGTCGGGAACATTGCGCAGCCAGCCGCCGAAAACGGGAAGCCAGTAGCCGAACCTCATCGGGCCGCTCCGGCGAGATGAGACGACGTGAACTGCTGTTCATTGGCGTGGGCGCCGGCGATAAGAAAATCGGCGAGGCGCGCGTACGGATTGAAGCCGATGACGCGCTCGGGATCGGCGACGAAATTGGAGAGGGCGTTGACGTCGTAATAAAGGAGGCGGCCGGTGGCATCGTCGATGACGTATTCGACGCCGCCGACTTCGACGCCGCCGAGATGCATGATGCGCTCGACGGCGGAGACGACTTCGCGCGGAGGGTCGTAGGCTTCGACGGCAAGGCCGTTTCTTGGCGCGTCGATGGGGCAGCCGGGGCGGCGTTCGAGTTCGTCGCCGGCGGTGCTTTGGCAGATGTCGCCCGGGCAAAGATTGTAGGTTTTTCCCGCGGTGCGGATGCGGATGGCGTAAAGAAATTTTCCGCCAAGGACTTCGACGCGGGTGATGATGCCATCGCGCGGCGTGAAACATTCCTGGACGAGAGCGGTTTGATCCATGCCAAAGCTGAGGCGATTTTCCGCGACGGCTTTCTGGAGCTGATCGGGCGAATCGAAGCGCTCGATTCCGGCGCCGCTGCCGCCGATGTTTGGCTTCACGACGAGCGGATAGCCGATGGCTTCGGCGGCTTCCATGACTTGCGATGGCTGATTGACGACGCGCGCTTTTGGATAATCGAGACCGAGCGAATCGAGATTGCTGAGCTGGATGGCTTTGGAGATTTCGTGAGTGAAGGCGCGTGAGCCATTGACGACGCGGACGCCTTTTGCCTCGAGATGCTTTAGATAGTTGAGAGTGTAGAAGATGCCGTGGCCGTTGCCGCGTTGCCAGGCGGAGGGACTCATGCGATTGAAGAGCAGCGAATATTCGGCCGGCGCTCCGGGATCGTATTGATGATTGCGCGCGTCGACGCGGAGCCAGTTTGCGCCGCGGGCGTCGAGTTGATGGAAAAGCGGCACGAACCAGCTTTGCTGTTCGTAAAAAACGGCGATCGGTTTTTTGAGTGCGGCGGTTTGTCCCATGGCGGCTATGAATCCCCTCGTGGCGAACTGAACTTGAATGGACGCTATTGCCCGTTAATAGAGAGAACCAGTATATCGCGTGATTTATTCCGATGGGAGGAGGTCGGGACGATTGCGGCGAGTCTTCTGGATGGCTTGCTGGCGGCGCCATTTGGCGACTTCCGCGTGATTGCCGCCAATGAGGATTTCGGGTACGGCCCAGCCGCGGAAATCGGCGGGACGCGTGTAGTGAGGGAAGTCGAGAAGAGAGTGATTGGTGACTAGTGACTTGTGACCGGAGGAAGAAACTTTCACGCTTGATTGGCGTTCGTTCAAAAAATCGCCGCCGGAAATTGACGAGCCGGAAATTGACGAGAAGGATTCGTTTTGAGAAGAGGCTTCGTTGCCGAGGGCGCCGGGGAGAAGACGGGTGACGGCGTCAACGATGAGTGCAGCGGGAAGTTCGCCGCCGCTGAGGACGAAATCGCCGATCGACATTTCGTCGGAGGCGAGATGCTCGGCAACGCGTTCGTCAACGCCTTCGTAGCGGCCGCAAATCAGAACGAGGCGATGCTGTTGCGCGAGACGGCGAGCGGTGTCTTGCGTAAATCGTTTTCCGGCGGCCGAGAGAAGAATGATGGAGGTTTTTTCGACGAGGGGATTTTTTTGTGCGGCGTCACCGACAGAATGGCCGAGGAGCGATTCGACGGCCTGAAAAAGAGGCTCGGGCTTGAGGACCATGCCTTCGCCACCGCCGAAGGGACGATCGTCTACCGTACGATGGCGATCCCTGGTAAATTCTCGCAAGTCTTGCACGTGAATCTGCACGAGGCCGGTTTCGCGAGCGCGGCGCAAAATGCCGTGGTCGAGCGGGCCAGCGAAGAACTCCGGAAAAATCGTGATGAGATCGAAGCGCATGGGATTACTCGAACAGTGTAACGAATTCGACGCCGGATGGAGAGGAACGCGCGGCGGAGCGCACGCCCGAATTCTGGCCGAAAGGCCAGTATGCGAATTGGCCACCGACGAAGTAGTCTAGGGAACGCCGCCCGAACTCCATTCTTCCCGATAAGGAAGAGGCCATGAAGTTTTTCAAACCATTTTCGACGATTGGAAATTTGCTCGTTGCCGTTTTGCTGCCCGTCGGATTCGCCGGGTGCGGCGGATATGGCAGCGGGGGAACGGGCGGAGGCGGCGGGGGGTCCGCGCCGGCAATCGTAACCGGGCTGGCAGCGGCGGCGGCGAACGCGCAGGTGAATCTGACGTGGAACGCGAGCGCGGGGGCGACGGGCTATTACGTGAAGCGCTCGACAACGAGCGGCGCGGAGACGCAGATTGCCGCGCAAGCGGGAACGACGTATGGCGACACTTCGGTGGCGAACGGGACAAAATATTTTTACGTGGTGGCGGCGTACAACTCTTATGGCGCGAGCGCGGATTCGAACGAGGTGAGCGCGACGCCTGCCATTCCATCGCTCGCGGCGCCTTCGGCATTGACGGCGACGCCGGGCGATACGGAAGTTGCACTGACCTGGACGGCGGTTCCGGCGGCGACGAGTTATGACGTGAAACGCTCGACGACCGTCGGCGCGGAAACACAACTCGCGGCGACTACGACCAATGCTTTTACCGATACCGGGGTGACGAACGGGACGAAATACTATTACGTTGTGACGGCATTGAATGGGGCGACGGAGAGCGGAAATTCGCCGGAGGCGAACGCCACGCCCGCGGCGGTGGCGGCGAATGTGACGATTACGGTGAACCCGGCCGTGACAAAACCGATTTCGCCGTACATATATGGAACGAATTTTTATGGCGGCAACGCGAATGCGCCGGCGCTTTTGACAATGGACCGTGCGGGCGGAAACCGATGGACGGCGTACAACTGGATTACCAACGGTTCGAACGCCGGCAGCGATTATTTCTATGAGACGGACGATTACCTATGCAATGGAACTTGTAACGCGGGCATACCTGCGGAAGCGGTGCGAACGATTATTGCGGCGGATCAACAGGCGGGGCTTGCGAGCCTTGTGACACTGCAACTGCAAGGGTATGTTTCGAAAGACACGGCACTAGTGAAAGTGCAACCGCCCTTTCCGAATTTAGCTGACTTCATACCGGTGGCCGACAAAAAAGGTTCGTCGTTCACACTGGCACCACCAGACACGACCGCTTATATGGATGAATTTGCGTGGGCGCTGGACCAGAAATTTGCTGGAAAGAATATTTTTGGCGCGAGCGCCTCGCTTCCAACGTTTGTGAGCCTCGATAACGAGCCGGAACTTTGGAATTCGACGCACGCGGAAATTCAGGGTACGACGAGGGTCACCTCCGATGCGTACATCAGCAAGACAATTACGCTGGCGGAAGCGCTGAAGGATCAATTTCCCGACATGGTGATTTTCGGGCCGGTGCACTACGGATTTCAGGGAATTTACAACTGGCAAGGAGAGCTGTCTTCGACGCCGACGGGAACGAATTGGTTTCCGGATAAATATTTGGCGGCGATAAAGACGGCTTCGGTTTCGTACGGGAAGCCGCTGGTCGACGTATACGACTTTCATTGGTATCCGGAAGAATATGATTCCACCGGAACGCGAAGCATAAATTTGAACGGCACGACGCTGACCGCGGCACAGGTGCAACTGATTGTGCAGAGTCCCCGCGTTTTATGGGATGCGACATTCAATGACGCGGCGAACGGAAACAGCAATCCGTGGATTTACCAGGAATTGGGGAACGCGCCGATTAATTTGCTGGGGCGGTTGCAGGCCAAGATCGACGCGGAAAATCCCGGGATGAAAATCTCGATCACGGAGTATGAAGGCGGCGGCTGGAACCACATTGCGGGAACGATCGCCGAGGCGGATTACCTGGGAATTTTTGGCGAGCAAGGATTGTTTGCGGCGAGTTTCTGGCCGCCCAATGGAACGTCATACGATTACGCGATGGCGGGATTCCGCGCGTACCGGGGATTTGACGGCGCAACCGGCGTGTTTGGCGATACTTCGCTAGAAGCGACGTCGAGCAACGTGGCGAATGTGGTGGTTTACGCCAGCGCGGACAGCACGACGGCGGGACATTACGTTTTTGTGGCGATCAATCGGTCGAGCGCGTCGCAAGTGACGGCAATTGACGGCGTGACGCTTTCCGGAACGGCGAACTTGTATCAGATTACGGCGACTTCGGCTTCGGGGCAGAATCCGATTCATCCCGTTTTGGTGGGCACGCAAGCGGTGAGCGGAAGCTCGTTAAAGGTGAATTTGCCGGCGCTGAGCGTGACGACAATCGAGGTCAAGTAGCGGGCGGGCGATAACCGGGGAAACGCGGAATCCAGCGCGGGACTTGACGGCAGTAATCGTCATACTGTTTGCCGAAGATGCGGCGCAGGTGCGGCTCTTCATAAAATACGGTGAAGAGATGCGCGCAAAGCAGAAACAAAAGCATGTAGTGAAGAATGGCGATTGATGAGCGAAATATGGACTGCGCCGAAATCAAGCACGCCACGCCCAAGTACATTGGATTTCTGACGAAGCGATAGAGTCCGTTGACAACGAGATACTTGGGGGCGTCGATTGGCGCCGGAGTGCCCAACCCTTTGACGGAAAAATCCCAAGCGCACCAAAGATAGAGCAAACTGCCGATCGCCACGAAACATGCGCTGGATGCCAAGCGGAGCGTGGAAACATGTTCGAGGATTGCGCGCAGGTCGCGCGAACCGCCGACTCGATAAGGTATCCAGATGCCGACGGTGCCGGGGACGAAAATCGTGAAGAGTAGCGTTTTAAAGAGCGGCCAGAGTGTGTGGCGAGTGCCGCGCATGATTCACTTTGCGTGAACGGAATCGCGAAGGCCTTCGGGGAGACGGACTTCGATGAGGCGCGCGGCGGTGTCGATGCGCGTGCAGATGTCTTCGGCGAGGGGAATTAAAAGTTCGCCGGTGGAAGTGTTCACGGCAAGAAGCGGGACGCCGGGTTGAGATTCGCCGGGGAAGAAAACGTCGCGGACCGAACCGAGCTTTTGCGCACCTTCGAAAATGGAGCATCCAATGAGATCGGTGACGAAATATTTTCCGGCAGGCAGAGTGACGCGCTCGGCGAAAGGGATTTGGACTTCGAGGCCGCGAAAGTTTTCGGCGTCATTAATGGAGGCGACCCCTTCAAAGTGAAAGACGCCGAAACCGGGATGATTGCGATCGGCCCAGAAGGATTTTAACGATACGGCTCGAGGGGCGGATTTGCCGTCGGCAAGAAAAAGCTGAGGAAGGGTTTTCAGGCGCTCGGGAAAATCGGTGAAGAGTTCGGCGGCGACTTCGCCCTTGTTGCCGCGAGGGCGGAGGATGCGGGCGACGGTGACGAACTTTGGTTTGGCAGGATCGGTCACGGGTTCGAAAGGTTCACACAAACTTTGCGTACACTCAGGATTGCAAAATCCGCTGGAGGTTGCCAGCGGATAGAGCGCAAAAGCGTCGTCCGGCCGCGATGGTCAAAAGGCGCCCGCCTCCGAAGGCGGAAGATACATGGATCTGGTCCTGGCGCGAGCGGCTAATCTTCGTGGATTTCGAGGGTGAAGCGTTTGCGGAGTTTCATGCCGCCGGCGCCGAGCAAAGTGCGAATGGCTTTGGCGGTGCGGCCCTGGCGGCCGATGACTTTGCCAAGATCTTCGGCGTGGACGCGGAGTTCAAGGACCACGCCATGCGATCCTTCCACAACCGTTACGCGGACATCTTCGGGACGGTCCACAAGAGCCCTGGCGATCGATTCCACCAGTTCCTTCATGTGGCACCTCCACGAAGAGCACGATGCGAGACCAGGGAGAGGCCGAAGACCTACTGCTTACGCGATTTTTTGCAGTTTGAAAAAGCTGCGAACGGTATCGCTCGGCTGGGCGCCCTTGCTGAGCCAGTGCTTCACGCGGTCAACATCCAGCTTAATCTCTGCCGGCTTCTTGAGCGGGTCGTACGTACCCACCGCGTCGACGACGCGGCCATCGCGCGGGCGAGTTCTTTCGATCACCACGACGCGGTAAAAGGGCTTCTTTTTCTTGCCAATACGAGACAGACGAATCGTCAACACGAAAACATTCCTCCTGAACCTATCAAGTGTACCGTGCAACGCGATTTGGGGCAATGCGAGAGTGGGCGGGCTAACGGTATACGGCGGCGCGCGGAGTGGCGGTGGAATATGGGTTCGGTTGGTTTCTTGATCCGTACAAGGGCCACGCGCGGATGTGGCACCACGGCGACACGATGGGATTCAAGACGTCGATCGAGAGATTCACGCAAGATGACCTGACCGTGATGGTTCTTTGCAATCGCACGGACCTGGACCCAGGTGCGCTGGCCAATCGGGTAGCCGATCTTATCGTCCGCAATAAAAACTAAGCCGTCTTCTTACTGTCTCGGTTCAGCATGGAGACGTATCCAAACGGCGAAGGCATCTTCTGATAATTCCCCAGCGGCGACGTCTAGCATAGTTTGAATTTCATCCACCCGGGTGGAATTCAAGCGATACCCATTCAGGCGTAAAAACGTCACGGTTGCGATGAAGGCGATTCTCTTGTTTCCGTCAACAAAGGGGTGATTCTTGGCCAAACCAAAGCCATACGCCGCGGCAAGTTTTGCGACGTCGATTTCTGCGGCGTAGGCGAATTGGTTCTTGGGGCGAGCCAGGGCGGAGTCGAGTAGACCTTCATCTCGAATTCCTAAACTGCCTCCGTGCTCCGCCAAGCTTTGCGTGTGGAAGGAAATGATGGCGCGGAGATCCAGCCAACGCGGTTCTTTCATTTTGCCAAAGCTCGGAGTGTGTCTCGATGCTCCTTCATGACCTCACGACCGACCGCAAGTTGTTCCTCCAATTCTGGATCGTAAGGAGTAAGAAGATAACCACCCGCAGTTTCCACGGCAAAGAGAACATCACCACGTTTGACATTCAAACGCTGCAAGGTCTCTTTTGGAAGGACAAGGCCGGTGGAAGTGCCGACGGCTCTGAGTTTGAGTTTCATGGCGCACCTATACCCATATACATTATAATGCAACTTACTTGCTGTCAAGGTGATGCTAAACAGCTTGAATAGAGCAACTTACGAGAGGCCGGCGAGTTTACCGAGGCCCTTCATTTTGGCGCGGGCGGCCATCGTGCCGTACTGCTTCATCATGGTGCGCATCTGCAGGTATTGCTTGAGGACCTGATTGACGTCTTGCACGGACGTGCCGCTACCGTTCGCGATGCGCTTGCGGCGTTTGCCGTCGATGACGTTGTGGTCGTTGCGTTCCTGATTCGTCATCGAATTGATGATCGCTTCGACTTGCCGGAGTTTTCCTTCGTCGACTTTGGCGTCTTTTGGCAGATTCTGGAGCGGGCCCATTTTGGGGAGCATGTCCATGATCTGATCGAGCGGACCCATTTTGCGGATTTGCTTCAACTGGTCGCGAAAATCTTCGAGCGTGAATTCGTTTTTGCGCAGCTTGCGTTCGAGTTCGATCGCGGCTTTTTTGTCGACGGCCTGTTCGGCGCGCTCGATGAGCGAAAGAATGTCGCCCATGCCGAGAACGCGGGAGACGATGCGCTCGGGATAAAAGGCTTCCAAGGCGTCATATTTTTCGCCGAGTCCGACGAATTTGACGGGGGCGCCGCTGACTTTGCTGATGGAAAGCGCCGCGCCGCCGCGCGCGTCGCCATCGAGCTTGGTGAGAATGACGCCGGTGAGGCCGAGGCGTTTGTGAAATTCTCCGGCGGAGCGCACCGCGTCTTGACCGATCATTGCGTCGGCGATGAAAAGAATTTCGCTCGGCTGCAATTCCTTCTTGAGCGTGGAAAGCTCGTTCATGAGTTCGTCGTCGATGTGCAGGCGGCCGGCGGTGTCTACAAGAATGACGTCGGAAGCGGAAAGTTTGGCTTCCTTGATTGCGCCACGAACAATTTCGAGCGGCTTATCGGTGCCGGCGCCGGGCCAGACGGCGGTGCCGACGGCTTTGGCGACCTGAGCGAGCTGTTCGCGCGCGGCAGGGCGATAAACGTCGGTGGAGACCACAATCGGCCGGTGGCCATGCTGCGTGAGCCATTTCGAAAGTTTGCCGGTGGTGGTGGTCTTGCCGGAACCCTGCAGGCCGACGATCATCCAAACGGATGGCGGCCTGGAGGCAAAGAGCGGCTTGGCGTGCTTTCCGAGAAGCACGGCCAGTTCATCGCGGACGAGTTTGATGACCTGTTGATCGGGAGAGAGCTGCAGCATGACTTCGCTGCCGAGCGCCTTGGCGCGGATATTGGCCAGCAATTCATCCACAACGCTGACGGCGACGTCGCCGTCGAGCATGGCTTCGCGGATTTCCGCGAGCGCGGCGTCCATGTGCTCTTCGGTGAGCTTGCCCTGGCCGCGGAGGTTTTTGAATGTGCGCTGAAGCTTTTCTGTGAGGTTTTCAAACATGGCGGTTCGGCCCACTGGCCGTTGCATTCATTTTAGGGGCGGGGCGGAGCCCGGTCAAACGCGGACGCGGCGAACAACAAGAGAGCTTCGCCGAGGGAAAATAAAAAAGGATGATGACCGTACCCTCGGCGAAGCGTTGGATGGAAAAATCGGCCAACACCCGACTATTGGAAGGATAGACGCGGCGCGCCGCTCGCCGGTTACAGTGCGTTTTCGCGCCAAAGCAAAGGCGATTTAGCGAAGGTGCGCGTCAAACCAGTCTACGACTCGGAAAACGCGGTCGCGGGTGTGCCCGGGTTTGACGAAGTGATGGCCTTCGTGTTCGTAGACGACGAGTTTCGTTTCGACGCCGAGCGTTTTGAGGGCGTGCCAAAATTCGTACGACTGGGGCGTGGGGCACTCGCCATCGCTGTCGCCGACGAGAACAAGAGTTGGCGTCTTTACCTTGCCGATGAACGTGATCGGCGAACTTTTGGCATACACCTCCGGATCTTCGTAGACCGATTTGCCGAAAAAGGGAATCATCCACTGATCGATCTTGTTTTCGCCGTAATAGCTGAGCAAATCGGCGATTCCCGCGCCGGCGACCGCGGCTTTGAAGCGGTTCGTCTGCGTCACGCCCCACATGGTCATGTATCCGCCGTAGCTCCAGCCCGTCAAGCCGAGCCGATTGGCATCGATGGGAGCGGCGGCGAGGGCGGCATCGAGGCCGGCAAGAATGTCGCGAAAATCGCCGTAGCCAAAATCCTTGACGTTGGCGCGCGTGAAGGCTTCGCCCTGGCCGAAACTGCCGCGCGGGTTCGGCAGCAAAACAAAATAACCCGCCGCGGGGAGCGCCATCGCAAAATTGCCAATGCCCGGCCAAGCGGATTGCACGGCGGCGCCCGGTCCGCCATGCACGTCAACCACGAGCGGATATTTTTTGGCGGGATCGAAATGGAGCGGATAGACAAGCCAGCCTTGTACGTCATACTCGTCGCTTTTCCAGTGGAGGCTTTTCACCTGTCCCCACGCGGGCTTTACGTCTTTGTTGCGCGCGGTGAGTTGCGTCCAGTGGCCAATTTTTCCGGTCCAGATTTCGGGCGGAGCGTCGAAAGCGCTGATGGTGAGCGCGGCGGATTCTCCATCGGCGGCAAGAGATAGATTCGGATTCCAAAGTCCGGCGGAAATCGATTCGCTGCCTTGATAGATGTCTTGAATTTCGCCGGTGGCGGGATCGACGGAGCCGATGGCCGAATCGCCGCCGATTTGGGCGGCGTAAACAATTCCGCGATTTTTCGTCCACGCAAGCCAGGATGCAGAAAATTTCCTGCCGGACGTAAGATTTTTCGGAGCGCCGCCCGACGCCGGCACGACAAAAATGTCGCCGCCGACGGACGGTTCATCGCTCATCAAACCTTCGATGAAAGCAATCCATTTTCCGTCGAGCGACCAGACGGGCCGCGCGATTTGCAGCGCGGGCTTGTAGATGGATTTCATCGCGCCGCTCGAAACGTCGATGGTGAAAAGTTGCGCGATGTACCAATTATTGTCGCCATTGCCGCGGGCAGCGGTGGCAACGATTTGCCGGCCGTCCGGCGCCCAGTCGAATTCGTAAATGTACATATCTGCGGGCGTCGCTTCGCGAAGCTTGCCGGTGGCGACGTCCACAAGCGCGAGACGTTGTTCGTAGAAGCTGTCTTTGATTTCGCCGGTTTCCGCAGCTTCCGCGACGAGCGGGCCGGATGCGCGCGGAGTATTTTCGATGAAAAGCACCGCGATTGTTTTTCCGTCAGGAGACCAGCGCGGCGCGTCCAAAAAACCTTTGACGTTTGTGATTCTTCTGATGGAGCCGTCCCGCAAGTCCTTAAGGCATAACTGGAGCTGCCCGGGCTTCAGGCCGTCAGAAAGGAAAGCGACTCTTGTGCTATCGGGCGACCAAGCAACGGAACCTTCCTGGCGTGGTAGGTACTTGACGCTCTCACGCGTTCCGCCGATAGCTGTTGTGACGCGAGTAGGTTGTTCGCCCGACAAAAGTCCTTTGACAAAAATCGCGGTGTTTCCTGTTTCAGTGCCTTCTTTACCGTAAAGCGACTCTACCCAGGCGACTTTCTTACCATCGGGAGAAATGGCGACTTGTTCGAAAGTTCGCGCGGCCGTAAGGGTCGAAATGGCTGTTTCGACGGAAGTGGGCGGTTTCGCATCGGGGGAGGCTTTTGTGTGCAAAGTGCGCTTCCGCGTCGCGACAGGAGTTTCCTGCGCGTTGAGCGGAGACGCGATCACCAATGTGGCGGCGAGCAAAAAAATGGCGAAGCGAGCGAGCATGAGTTCTCCCGGCGGCAATCTGAAACTCTCGTAAGATAGTGCGGCCGGCGCTGCTCGGCAAGCGAGATTCTTTGCAAGAAGCGTTGTTGCCCGGGGCGGGAGCGCGTAGAATCCGCACAAATCGCAAGTGGGAGGCGAACCATGGTGGATCGGCGCGGGTTTCTATCTTCGATGGCGGGAGTTGCGGGAGCGTTCGGCCTGGCACCGAATCTCGAAGCACTGGCGAGCCAAGCTCCGCCAAGTCTGCCGGAATCCTCGCTTTATGCGAAAGACGAAGAAGCGTATTGGACGGAGCTGCGGAAACAATTTCTGATTCCGGCGGACGAAATCTATTTGAACAATGGAACGGTCGGATCGTCGCCGTGGCCGGTGCTGAAGGCCGTCTTCGACGCATACACCAACACGGAACGAATGGCGCAAGACGATCCGGAAGACTATCCAATCTGGGGTTACGGGCCGTGGAACGAATTCCGCGATCCGCTCGCGGCGTTCATCGGTTGCAAGCGAGACGAACTTGCGCTGCTGCGCAACGCGACCGAAGCGAACAGCTACATTGCGAACGGCATCGATTTGAAGGCCGGCGACGAAGTGTTGATCACGGATCAGGAGCATCCGGGCGGGGAGCATCCGTGGGATTTGCGCGCGAAACGCTACGGAATCGTGCTGAAAAAAGTGACGCTGCCGAAACCGGTTCCAAACGCGGCCACCGTGCTAAATCTTTTTAATGACGCGATCACGCCGAAAACCCGCGTGATGTTTTTCAGCCACATTACGACGCTGACCGGCGTTGTATTGCCGGCGAAAGAACTGTGCGCGCTGGCGCGCTCGAAAGGAATCTTAAGCGCGGTGGACGGTGCACATGTGACCGGCATGATGAAGCTCGATGTGCACGACCTCGGCTGCGATCTGTACACCTCCAGCCCGCACAAATGGCTGCAAGCGCCGAAAGGGAGCGGATTTTTGTACGTACGCGATGAAGTGATCGACCGCATCTGGTGCACGATCGCAACCGAAGGCTGGGACGACACCAAACTGCGCGCGGAAAGATTCCAACGCATCGGAAGCTCAAACGTGCCGGCGCTCGCCGGAATGCGCGCCGCCGTCGGGCTGGCAAATCAGATTGGCATGGACCGCATCGAAAAGCGCCATCGCGCGATGGCCGACTACATTTTGAGCGAAATGCTCAAGCGCGGCGCGCAATCCTGGACATCGCCCGACCCCGCGTTGCGCTGCGCAATCGCGACGGTCACCGTGGCGCCGGTAAAAATGCCGGACCTTGAAAAGGCTCTGTGGAAAGAAAAAAAGATTCGCATTCGGGGTGCCGCGCCGCACAAAATCCGGCTTTCCACTCCTTATTATCTGTTGCGAAGCGACATTGACCGTTTTCTCGCCAGCTTTGACGCGTACCAGAAGGCGCCGACGGCGGCCTCATAGGCCAAGCAAAATTGAAATTGGTGTCGGTAAGAAATACCCAGCGAATGGCGAATGGAACGAAAGTTCCCAGTCTAACAAATACATAATAAAGACCTTAAGGCGCGGAAATTCTGGACCTGGGTTTGCAGCCTCCAGGCTGCGTGTTGGTTTATCGGGTCTGCTCGGGTACCAGGGCGAACGTGTGCCGCCCGAAGCATTGCAAAATCCAGAAAACGAGGACGGGAATCTTGCTTCTGACGCCGAAGTCTCTTTGCACGTTTGCACTGCTCTGCATTTGCTCGCCGTGTGGACTGGCGCAATCGCCGGCAGGCACCGCGCCAGCCCCAAAAGACGAAACGTACCGCGGCATGACGCTGAACACTTCCTTCGACGGCAGTTTCGACTCCGGCTCCAAGGTTTTTGACTGGACGACCACGACGGGCTACATCTTCAATCGACACTTCTCCGTGAATGCCGGCGTGCCTTTTCTTTTTGTGCGCGGGACGACTTCGACGGGGACAAGCACGTCTTCGAACGGAGTGGGCGACGCGTTTGGACAACTGTTGTTCGCATTCAAAAATCCGGTCGTGAACTATGGTTCGTCATTTACCGTTGGATTGCCCACGGGAGATTCCTCCAAGGGATTGAGCACGGGGCGCGTCACGTTCGATTGGAGCAATGCATTCGCAAGAGAATTCGGACGTTGGACGCCCTTTGCAAATCTCGGAGCCGGCAATTCATTGTTCGATACCAAGTATTGGCATCGTCCCTTTCTCACGCTGGGCGAGGTGGCGCACTTTGAAGCGGGAACTGCGTTTGACCTGGCAGGTCCTCTCACTTTGACGGCCTCGGCTTATGACGTTGCGCCCTGGGGCGCGCAAAAAGTTTTCAGCCGCACGGTGACGCGGGCGGGCGGTGGCGGCCCGGGAAGCGGGTCGACCAAGCATGGGCGTGTTTTCCAAGGCAACGCGCTGACGACGGGCGGCGCTTCCATCGACCGCGACAATGGCTTCAACGCGGATCTGGATTTTAACCCGGTCAAATTTGTCGACTTTGATTTGGCATACAGCCACAGCGTGCACTATCAATTGGACACCGTTTCCTTCGGAATCACGTTCAACTTGACGCCGCTGCTCAGCAAGCGACAAGCGCACTGACTTTCTTGATTCGATCTTCTGCCGCAACAGCGGCGAAGGAGGACAGAAGTATGAAACGTAAACTAGCAATGTTGAGCGGGGCGATCGTGATACTCGCCATGAGCGGCGCGCCGCTTTTCGCGCAACGGCCGCACGGCGGTGGCGCGGGCGGAGGCGGAAACTCAGGCGCGACGGGTGCCGCCATACACGGCGGCGGAGGCGACAAGACGGCTGACGCGAACAGTTCTTCGACGACCGGCGCGAAGGGCGCGGCCGCAAGTTCGCCGAGCGCCGTTCTGACGAAAAACACCAAGCTCGACACGCATTTAACCGACCTGCTGCAATCGAAAGGCTTGCTGCCCGCGGGCACGGACTTGAAGACGGCGTGCTCTGGCTTCAAGAACCTCGGCCAATGCGTGGCTGCGATTCACGTGAGCCATAATCTGAAAATTCCGTTCGCGTGTTTGAGCGCCGACATGACGGGCACGGCGCCAGCGACCGGTACAACTTGCCCCGCTGGAACGGGGAGCAGCAAACTGAGTCTCGGCAAGTCCATCCAGGCACTTTCGCCGAACACGACGAATGCAAAAACCGAAGAAAAGTCCGCAACGAAGCAAGCCGATGCGGACATAAACGAAGCGGAGAACAGCTCGAAGTCATAAACGAACGCATGCCAAACTAACTGGTGAAAAGACGCGGCCTGAGCGCCGCGTCTTTTCATTTTGGGCTCTTGCGAAGAGGTACATCGGGCGACGAACGATTGGCTTTGTTTGCGTGTCCGAATGCAAGAGGCGACTTCGGCGATCTGTTTTCGCTGCGGCTTAACTTCGCCGGCCGACTTCACGCCATCATGGCGCGTGAGGTGCCACGACGCCCAGATCGGCGATGTTGTCGCCTTTCTTTAGCGAAGGGACGGCGTTCACGTGCAGCACAACTCCGGAAACAGGTGCACGCGGTTCGGCGATCACTTTGCCGAAGTAGTCGGTGATCGTGCCGAGTCTCATGCCGGAAGTGACATACGTGCCGCGCTTGACGAGCGGGTACCAAATGCCAGGGCCCTCGGCCAATACATCGGAGAGTTTTTCGATCCAGACCGGATTCTCGATGGGATGTGAATCCCCGCCGAGCATCTTGAGCGCGCGCATCGTGCTGAGTGTGCCGTTCACCAATAAATTGACGTCGTCTGTCTCCACCGTGCCGGCGTGACCAGCTTCGACAACGATGGAAGGTTTTCCTCGAACCGACGCGGTGTTATCGAGATAGCGCGTGGCATTTGGATCGGTGGGGCGTTCGCTCCAAATAATGATGTGGTCGAGACCGAAGGCGAGAACCATCTCTTTTGAGACGCGGTCTTGCGCCTCATGGCCAGTCGGGCCCCAATACGCATACGGACGGAGGCTTTCATCGAGGTCGCCGCCATGGTAATCGATCAGGTAGTCGCAGCGGTCGACGACCTCTTTGGAAATCAGAAAAGAAACGCGATCGGTCTGGGTTCCGTCGGCTTTGCCGGGATAGAAACGATTCATGCTCTTGTTGTCGATCGGATTGACGTGGGGCACTTTCTGTTCGAAAGACTGGATATTGACGAGCGGCACGAGGATCACCGTTCCGGCGATCTGCGCCGGATCAAGCAAGGCGATGAGCTTTTCGATGGCGACGATCGAAACATATTCCGTCCCATGCGCGCCAGAAACAAGCGCGAGGGTTTTTCCCGGTTTTGCGCCGTTCACCACGACGACCGGGATTTTCGTGGCGGCATCTACTCCGGCGGGGACTTCGAGATAACCGGTGGACTTTTGGCCCGGGGCCGCCGCGGCGGTGCCGACCGTAAAAGCCTGTTGCGCGACTAACGTTTCTGGACCGATGAGAACAAGGGCTAACAACAGTATGCGGTTCATTCATCCTCCTTGGAACACGCCGTTGTTAAACGAACCCGAGCAATTAGTAAAGAGGAAAACTGGCCGGTACGATGAACCGATTTCTTCGTGGTGCTCTAATTTAATTAGGCGCGAAGTTTCTCCATAAGATAGTTGAGAAACGACATCCCTTTAAGTTTGACGACCTGTGGGGCAATCACCCGAAATCCGATACGCTCGAAAAATGGACGCGCAGTGAGGCTGGCTTCGGTGAAAATACGGTTGATACCACGCGAAGCCGCTTCCTGTTCGATTCGTCGTAATAAAGCATAAGATATCCCCTGTCTCTGAAAGCGATAGTGGACGTACAAATGGTCAAGATGCCCATTTGGCTCGAATGTGGCAAATCCGACGATTTCAGAATCACGTTCGGCTACGAACGCGAGGCGGCCCGCGCGTTGGCCGCACCATTGCTCTATGTTCGGAGGGTCACTCGCCCATACTTCCACTTGTTCGGGAGAATATTCGGCGCAGTTGATAGCGCGGACGGTTTCGCTGAAGAGTCCAGCCAAAACAGAATTATCATCGGATTGAAAGAGACGCAAGTTCATCGTAAGCCGCAAAGTACCAAAAAACGGCCAAATTAGGACACCACCGATTTCTTGACCGTGTGCGAGCCGCCAAAGTACACTTGTAGTTTCGCAAACCGCCGCGAAAGCGGCCAGTACAGTGTCGTTTGGGCTTTTCGTGAAAGATTTGCCTCGCGCGACGCGTAACCTAAGAGGGGGATTGCTTTGCCAAAGCGCACATATCAACCGCGCAAGCGCCGCCGCGCCAAAACGCACGGATTTCGCTCGCGCATGAAGACCGTAGGCGGCCGCAAGGTTCTGGCGGCACGCCGCAAGAAGGGACGCCATCGCCTCACGCCCGAATAAAACCGGGCAGGAGTATCCGCGCGAAGTGCGGCTG
This sequence comes from Candidatus Acidiferrum sp., assembly GCA_035310365.1. Lineage (GTDB taxonomy): Bacteria > Acidobacteriota > Terriglobia > Acidiferrales > UBA7541 > Acidiferrum. The sequence goes on along the minus strand of DATGEI010000010.1, from coordinate 6,090 downwards.
GTGCAAAAGGCGCAGTTCGATGCCGTCTATCGCGCCGGCAAGCGCCGCTCGAGTTCCCATTTCACTGTTTTTCTAAAGGCGAACAACCTGCCGCAGAGCCGCTTCGGCTTCAGCATCAAGAAGGCTCTTGGCGGGGCGGTTGTGCGCAATCGAATCCGGCGGCGCCTGCGAGAGATCGCGCGGCTGCACCGGGAGGAGTTACCCGCGGGATGGGACATCGTCATACATCCGAAGAGTTCTGTGGCGAAAGCGCCCTTCGCGGCGCTCGCAGCGGATTTTCTGCGGCTGCTCAAAGCCGCGTGACGGGGCAGAGCGCGCCGGTTCGCGCCGCGTTGTTCGCGCTTCGTTGTTACAAGGCGTATCTCTCTGTGCTCTTCGCGGGAAGCTGCCGGTTTGCGCCCACCTGTTCGATGTACATGTATGAAGCAATCGAGCGATTTGGCGTGCGGCGCGGCGTGTGGCTCGGCGCGAAGCGATTGCTGCGTTGCCACCCGATTTCCAGAAAATTTGGTTACGACCCTGTTCCGGAGACTTGGGACGAAATGAATCCGAATCCTGTTGCCGAAAAGACCGAGGTACATTCGTGAGCGAAGCTCCCCAAAAAAAAGATTTGCGGCCTGAACTGCGCATCTTCATCGCGTCGGCCTTATCCATCGTCGTGATTCTGCTCTGGGCCAAATTTTTTGCGCCGAAGCCGCCGGTGCGCTCGCCGCAAGCCGATCAACCCGCCGCGGCGGCAACCGCGACTCCAGGCAGTCCGAATAATGCCGTTCCTGCCACACCCACATTGGTCACTGCAACGCCGCCGGCCGTTGTCCTCGGCGATAAAATCGAACGGACCATCGTCGTCGAAAGCGATTTGTATCGCGTGGAATTTTCCAATCGGGGCGGCGTGGTAAAAAGTTGGAAGCTGAAACAATATAAGGACGACTGCAGCTACGGCCAACGCACTCTTGATTTGGTCCAAAACGGACAGAAGGACTGCTCCAAGAGTAAAGAAAAAGATGTCCCTAGAGAAACCGGCGGCTGGCCGCTTTCCGTTGCGCTGGACGATCAAAATCTGGAAAACATGGCGAACTCCGCGCTTTATGTTTCTTCGTCTTCGGACAAATTGACGGCGCCAGCAAATCTGGACTTTACCTGGAGCGACGGCCACCTTGAAATCTCGAAGCATTTTCATTTTGACGAAGGTTATGTGGCGAAAGCCGAAGTGAGCGCGAAGCTCGACGGTAAACCGCTGACGGCGGGGCTTGCGTGGCTCGGCGGGTTCGGCGATCTCACCGTCACGAATCCTCGTCCGATTGATACGGTGAGCGTGGTCTACAGCGAAGGCGGAAAGCTGAATGCGTTGCCGTACAAGAAGGTCGACGATTGGGACAAAGTGGCGCGCGGCCTTTGGCTCGGCGGAAAAGATTGGACCGGCATCGAAGACCGCTACTTTGCTGCCGTTTTTTTGCCGGCGAGCGGCGCGGCGCAAGGAAAACTGGAAACACGCTATTGGAAGGTGTGGCACCCCGTTCAAATCGAAGGGAAGAATGACGCGGAGCCGGTTCCGCAAATCGCGACGGCGACGAGCTCTCCGACCGATCTGCGCATTTACGTCGGGCCGAAAGACTACGACGTACTGAAAAAAATGTCGCCGCCGCTGCATTCACTGGTGAATTTCGGATTGCTCGAAGTCATCTCCGACCCGCTTTTTCACGCGTTGAAATGGCTGCACGCCTACATTCCGAATTGGGGATGGGCGATCGTCGCGATGACCCTCGTCATCAACATGCTGCTCTTTCCGCTGCGCATTTCCAGCTACAAGACGACAATGAAAATGCAGCGCGTCGCGCCGGAAATCAAAGCCATCAACGAGCGCTACAAAAAATATTCCATGCGCGATCCGCGCAAAGCGGAAATGAACAAAGAAGTGATGGCGGTCTATGCGCGCGAGGGGATCAATCCCGTCGGCGGCTGCTTCCAGATGCTGGTGCAGATGCCCATCTGGATCGGCTTGAACCGTGCACTCGGCTCTGCCATTGAAATGCGCCACGCGGCGTGGTTCGGTTGGATTGGAGACCTTTCCGCCAGGGATCCGTACTACATTCTGCCGGTTATCATGGCGGCTTCGATGTACCTGGCCACAAAAATGACGCCGATGACTACAACCGACCCGCAGCAACAAGCGATGATGAAATTCATGCCGCTCTCCTTCGCCTTCATGTTTATTATTTTTCCGATCTCTTCGGGGCTCGCCGTTTACATTCTCACGAGCAGCCTCGTCGGCATCGTGCAGCAGTGGTACCTGAACCGTACGCACCCCATTGCGCCGATTGGCAAACCGGCCAAAACAAAAAAGGCGTAACGAGCTTCTTCTTGCGCGGCGGAGACGCGCGATTTGTTGCGCCGCGCCGCCGCACAACGCAAGACTCTAGCGATTCTCCCAGCCCTGCTCGCTCACATTTCCCGCGGCGTCAAACCGTACCCGATACGTGAAACCGCCCGGCCGATCGGGCCTTCTTCGCGGGAATCGCGCGTCGGAAATCTCGACCACCGCCTCGCCATTCTCCATGTGAAAACGCGTGATGGGAAAACGCGCGAACCAATATACCTTTTGCACTTCCGGCAGTTGCTTCGCCCTGGCAATCCATAAATTCGCCGGCGCGTCGGGAAAGTATTTATATTCGATCGACGGGGCCGACGCGGCTGCAGCGGTTGATTCCGCCTGCACCGCGAACGAATTCGTTTTCGTCAGATCCATCTGAATTTCGTAAACGCCGCGCGACGTTCGCACCAGTCCGTCCCAATTCAAAAGCGACGGCGGATACGGCAGCGCGCCGACCACTTCCGGCTGAATTTTTTCGAACGCCACAAAACTGTTTACACGCGCGAGTGCAACGTGGTGCGCGTAGATTGTCAGACCAATGTAGACGCACGCCGCGGCAAAGCCCGCCCGGTTCCAGTTCACCGGCTTAATCCGAGCGCCCCAGCCGCGATAGGCCGGCAGCAGGAAAATGAGCGAGAAAATTAGACACGCGGTCAGAACGGCGCCGTCGGATATCGGCGCGCCAACCATCCGCCCAATTGCCGCGATGAAAAATGGCGAAGGCACAAACACGACCCACATTGCGAGGGCACGGCGTTTTGCGTGCGCCGCGTCGCGATTCACCCACTCCAGCAATTGCGGAACGAGCAGAAGCCCCGTGAACGAAAAATCCACGATGAAAAGTAAATCCCAGGCGGGCCGAGACCATTTGAGCGGCGACCACACCATCGTGCCAAACGTCGTCACCAGATCCAGCAAAATGTGGCTCAAGATTCCCGCGGCGTAGATTCCGGTCAGCGCGGCGAGCGACGGCGCTTCCCATTTGCGCCAGCGGACAAATTGCCGCGTCGCGTACGCGAGAATCAGCGCGAACATCGGCAAGCACAGCAGCGAATGTGTGATGCTGCGATGCCACGTGATCATCAGCATGTCGTTCTTCGACAGGATGTCGCGAATCGTGTCCGAGTCGGGAAAAATCGCGCCGAGCATCACTCCCCAGGTGACGACGCGAGCGCGATTCATCGCGCGGCGCGAAAACAGATCGTCTCCGCGAAACAACGCCTTGCCGATCAGCGCACCCGCGATGCCGTGTGTGATGGTGTCCATGAATTCAGCGTTTCAGCGCGCGTAAGGGAATCATCACGAGACGCGAATCAGCGGCGATTTTTTTTGCACGACGATTCCCACCGGCGAAGCCAACGCGCCGTGCCGTCGCAGCAGATGATGTGCCTGCTCCGCGGCGCGCGCGTCAATCGCGACGAGCAATCCACCGGAAGTTTGCGGGTCGAAAAGAAGCGATTGATATTCCGGCGTGACGTTTGGCCCGAATTCGACGCAATCGCCGATGAATGCGCGGTTGTTTTTCAAGCCGCCAGATAAATGCCCTTCGCGCGCGGCATCCACCGCGCCGGTCAGGTACGCAAACGAAGTGTGTTCAATTTCGAAAGAAACGGGCGCAATTCCCGCGGCCGGATTGCCCAACGCCATCTCGCGCGCATGCCCCAAAAAACTGAAGCCCGTTACATCGGTGACGGCGTGAATCGGATTTTGTACGCGCGCACTTTCTTCCACCTCGTGCAGCGCTTCGGCCGACGCGAAGTTCAGCGTGGTCATTGCTTTCACGGCGTCGGCAAGAGATTCGCCGGAAGCGCGTTCCTTTTTCAAGGCCGTGGTGATCACGCCGGTGCCGAGCGGCTTTGTGAACAAAAGCACGTCTCCGGCGCGCGCGCCGACATTTCGCCAGATTTTCCCCGGATGAATTATTCCCGTCACGGCATACCCAAAGAGCATGTCGTCGGTTCGAATCGAATGTCCGCCCAAAATGCTGCAATTTGCTTCCTGCATCTTCGAAAGTCCGCCGCGAAGAATTCTCTCTAAAATTTCCGAATCGGATTTTTCCGGGAATCCAACCAGTGAAAGCGCGGAAATCGGCTTGCCTCCCATCGCATACACATCGCTCAGCGAATTCGCCGCCGCGATCGCACCGAAAAGTTCCGGTTCATCCACAATCGGCGTGAAAAAATCCACCGTCTGTACCAGCGCCAGATCGTCGCTAATTCGGTAAACGCCCGCGTCGTCGTTCGTATCGAATCCGACCAATACATTGGGATCGGTCTGCCGCGGCAGTTTGCGCAATACGGTTTCGAGCGTCGCCGGATTCAGTTTTGCCGCGCAGCCCGCGGCCTTCGCCATCGCCGTAAGTTTTAGTGTCTCAGTCAAGTGACTCCCTCTCGATTCCCATTATATGGATGCCGCGGACTCCTGTGGCGAGACATGCGTCCGCGCCAACTTGCGCCTCGCCGCCGCCTCGTGTTCTTATCCCACCATGCCTTGGGATTTTTTTCTGATTCTCTTTTTGCTGGCCGTGGTTGTTCCCTGGCGGGGCTCTGCGCGCATGGAGCGCCTCGTCGCACTTCCTTCCGCCGGCAGCCGCGACCGCATTCGGCTGTATCTCACCTCCATCTCAACGCAATGGATCATCACGATTGCCGTCGCCTGGAGGGCCTTCGCTCGCGGTCTAAGCTACGCCGAGTTGGGATTGCAGTTTACACCGGTGGTCGAATTGCTATTCATCGGATTCGGAGGAGCCGCCTTGTTCGGCGCGGCGCACTGGTTCAACCTTCGGCGAGTCGGCCGATCGTCGAATCCGGCGGTGGAGCGCATTCGAAGGGTGGGCGCGAAGATTCTTCCGCACAGCGGCCGCGAGATGGCTCTCTTCGGCCTGCTTTCGCTGACGGCGGGAGTTTGCGAAGAGTTCATCTATCGAGGCTTTGTGTGCGGCGCGCTTTTGCACGTCCACGCGCCGGCGTGGGCCGTTTTATGCATCTCCTCCATTCTGTTTGGCCTCGCGCACGCGTATCAGGGCCGCGGAGGTGTGGTCGGAACACTGCTGCTTGGAACCGTTTTCGGATTGACGCGAATCCTGTACGATAGCCTGGTGCCCGTGATTCTATGGCACGCGGCGGTGGATCTGGTTGCGGGTTTGGCTGGCCGACGCTATCTTATAGAAAATAAGTGAGTTACACTTGTAGCAGTCGACAAAGAGGCAACTAATTTAGTTTACTATTATGCTAACAGAGAAATCTCCCGCTCCCTCCGCCAAAGCGATTGAACGCGCCGCTGCCGAATTTCAGCTTGCGCTCGATTCCAAGCAAATGGAGCAAATTCAACAATATACGGCCATTTTACTGCGCTGGAATGCCAAGACGAATTTGACGGCCATCCAAGATCCGCTTGAGATACTATATCGTCATTTTTGTGAATCCATGTTCGGCGCCCGGGTTATACCCGTGAAAACGTGTCGGCTGGCCGACGTGGGTTCCGGCGGCGGCTTTCCCGGCCTTCCGATGAAGATTTTGCGTCCCGAATTGGACCTCTATTTGATCGAATCGAACATCAAAAAGGCCACATTTTTGACGGAAGTCGTTCGTGAGCTTGGACTTACCGGCGTCCGTGTGCTCGTAAGCCGCTACGAGGAGCTTTCCGAAGAGGTGGCCCCGCTCGACGTCGTCTGCTCCCGCGCGGTGGGTGAATTTGGGCCCTTTCTCGACTGGGCTTCG
>DATGEI010000009.1:0-5421 GCA_035310365.1 Candidatus Acidiferrum sp. | reverse complement strand
GCTGGCCACCGACGGCAACGGCCGCTGGTGCCAGCTGAATCCGCGGGTCGGCGCGATGCACGCCGTCGCGGAAGCCGCGCGCAACGTCGCCGCATCCGGCGCGCGCCCCATCGCCGCCACGAATTGCCTGAATTTCGGGAGTCCGGAAAAACCGGATGTCATGTGGCAATTCAGCGAAGTCATCGACGGCCTCACGGTGGCTTGCAACGAACTCGGCACACCCATCACCGGCGGAAACGTCAGCTTGTACAACGAAACCCTCGGCAAATCCATTTACCCGACTCCGGTGATTGGTATTCTGGGCGTGCTCGAAGATGCTTCGCGCGTCCTAAAAATCGCTTTCCGCGGCGATGGCGATGTCATCCTTTTGCTGGATGGCTCGGAATCCTCTTCAACGTCTGAACGGGCACAGCATGCTGCGCCCCAACAAGACAACCAACTTAACGGACGCGCCTGCGAATTTTCCTCATCCGAATATTCCAAAACCATCGCGGGCATCGTTTCCGGCGAGCCCCCAGCCATCGATCTCGCCGCCGAAAAACGCCTGATTGACTGCCTGGTTGCTCTCGCGTCCGAGGGCTCTGTGCAATCCGCCCACGACATCTCGGATGGCGGCATAGCCGTCACCGTGGCCGAATCCTGCTTTGCTATGGATGGACTGGGCGCGCGCGTTTCTCTGGAAGATGACGATTTCGCGGAGTTGGCCCTGTTTGGCGAACGCGGCGCTCGCTGTGTCGTATCCGTCTTGCCGACAAAGCTTGCCGCCGTTCTCGCAACTGCGAGACAATACAGTGTAGGCGCGCGACAGATCGGCAAAGTGCATCTTGGCAGCGCGTTCCGCATCGAATATAAGGGGAGCGCAATCGTCGATGCCCCCCTCGACGCCCTGCGCAGCAGTTGGGCCAATTCGCTCGAGAGCACGTTAAGCGCAAAATGACGCAAAAGTTCGCTTTCGCCGACGATCATTTCCACGACGAGTGTGGTGTGTTCGGTGTGTTCGGCCATCCCGAAGCCGCGAATCTCGCCTATCTTGGCCTCTACGCCCTTCAGCATCGCGGCCAGGAATCCGCCGGCATCGTTTCCAGCGATGGCCACGAACTTCACGCCCATCGCGCCATGGGCGAAGTCGAAGAAATTTTTACGCCCGATGTTCTCAACAAACTTCCCGGCACCGCTTCCATCGGCCATACGCGCTATTCCACCGCCGGCGACAAAGCCCTTCTCAATGCCCAGCCGATCATGATCGATTGCAACAAAGGCAAAATCGCGCTCGGCCACAACGGCAACCTCACCAACGCCGCCGAATGGCGCCGCCGCCTCGAACACCGCGGCTCGATTTTCCAGACGAACAGCGACACCGAAGTCGTCGTCCATCTCGTCGCGAAATCGCAAGCGCGCAATCTTTCCGGCGCGCTCGGCGACGCCCTCAATCAAGTCGAAGGCGCGTACTCGCTCGTCGTCCTCACGCCCGAAGAACTTTACGCCGTTCGCGATCCGCGCGGCTTTCGTCCGCTCAATCTCGGCAAGCTCGTCACGCCGCAAGGCGAAGAAACCTGGATCGTCGCCAGCGAAACCTGCGCGTTCGATCTGCTCGACGCAAAATACGTCCGCGAAATCGAACCCGGCGAAATGGTGCGCATCTCCAAATCCGGCATCGAGTCCATTCACTTCGCGCCGCCGAAGCCCCATCAGCAATGCATCTTCGAACACGTCTATTTCGCCCGGCCCGACAGCACCATCTTCGGCCGCAGCGTCAATTCCAGCCGCGAAATGCTTGGCCGCCTTCTCGCCAAAGAACATCCCGTCTCCGCCGATCTCGTCGTCCCCGTTCCCGATTCCGGCGTTCCCGCCGCCGTCGGCTACGCCATGGAATCCGGGATTCCGTTTCGGATGGGCCTCATTCGCAATCATTACATCGGCCGCACGTTCATCGAGCCGTCGCAGGCCATCCGCAATTTCGGCGTCAAATTAAAACTCAATCCGATTCGCGGCCTCATCGAAGGCAAGCGCGTCATCCTCGTGGACGATTCCATCGTTCGCGGCACCACTTCGCGCAAAATCGTGCGCATGGTGCGAGAAGCCGGCGCCACCGAAGTGCACGTCCGCATCTCTTGCCCGCCCACCATCTCTCCGTGCTATTACGGCGTGGACACGCCCACGCGCGAAGAGCTCATCGCGTCTTCGAATTCACCCGAAGAAATCTGCAAATTCCTCGGCGCCGATTCGCTCGGCTACATCTCCCTCAACGGTCTGAAACAAGCCGTCGGCGACACTCAGGGCGACTTCTGCACGTCTTGTTATACGGGCGTTTATCCCACCGATCTCGTGCAGCTCGAAGTTCGCGAAGGCGGCTCAAACGGCCAGCTTTTAAAAGATCCCGGCGTGGAGGATTCGACGTCCGTGCAATCCGACGGTCCAGTCACGGTGACGCATGAAATCTAAACCAGCAAAACAAACCAAACCCGAAGAAAATCTCACGCCGCAGCAGAAAGTCCGCCGCGAAGTCATCGCGTGGACTTGGCTCATTTTGATTTTCCTTCTCATCAACGCCACCGTCGGCCAGGCGCGCGTCATTCCTTCCGGCTCCATGGAAAATACGCTGCTCATCGGCGATCACCTCATCATGAGCCGCCTCGGCTACGATATCGGCATCCCCTTCACCGATATTCATCACCAGTTGTGGCGCACGCCCAAGCGCCGGCAGATCGTCATCTTCCGTCCCGTACTTTCCGGCGAATCGTCCGACATCATCAAGCGCGTCATCGGTTTGCCCGGCGAAACCGTGGACATCCGCGACGGCGCCGTGTGGATCAACGGCGTCCGCCTCCACGAAGAGTACACCGTTGGCCGCAGCGAACCCGCCGACCCGAACAACTATCTCGGCCCCCTTGCCGGACAAAAAAATATTTTTCCGTACACCGTTCCCGCCGGCTGCTACTTCGTCATGGGCGATAATCGCGGCAATTCGCTCGACAGCCGCTACACCGGCTGCATCCCGCGCGAGCACATTATCGGCACGCCGGTCATCATTTATATGTCCATCGAAACCCCGAGCGAGCCGTGGGCCTCCGGCGCGATTCTCGATCGCGTTTCCGCTTATGCCAACGCCGTCATTCATCCCAGCGAAATTCGCTGGCGCCGCTTGTTTCATCTATTCTAAAAATGATCTTCCGATTCGGTGATCTGTGAACGAAACGACTCCCCAAAAGCCGCAGGAAAAACTCTCCACCGAACAAAAAATCCGGCGCGAAATCATCGCCTGGTTTTGGGTCGGCCTCGTTTTTCTGCTCATCAACGGCGCCATCGGCCAGGCCCGCGTCATCCCGTCCAGTTCCATGGAGAAGACGCTTCTCATCGGCGATCACCTCATCATGAGCCGCATCGGCTACGACGCCGGTATCCCCTTCACCGACCTTCACGTTACTTTGTGGCGCAATCCAAAGCGCGGGCAAATCATTATTTTCAAGCCGCCCTTCGATCCCAATCAGCCGGACTACGTGAAGCGCGTCATCGGCCTCCCCGGAGACATCGTCGACGTCCGCGAGGGCGCCGTCTGGATCAACGGCAAGCGCCTCGAAGAGCCGTACACGCAAGGCGTTTCGCGCCCGGCGTCTCCTTCCTCGTATTACGGCGAATTCACCGATAAAGGAAACGTGTTTCCGTACAAAGTTCCGCCCGATTGCTATTTCGCCATGGGCGACAACCGGCAAAATTCCGCCGATTCTCGCTACTGGGGTTGCGTGCCGCGCCGGAACATCATCGGCACGCCCGTCATCATCTACATGTCCCTCGACGCGCCGGAAAGCGCCTGGCAGCCCGGCAATCTCGGCGCGCGCTTCACCGCTTATGCCAACGGCATCCTCCATCCCGGCACCGTTCGCTGGAGGCGCTTGTTCCATATTTTTTGAGTTTTCGTTAGTGCGGCCGCCCCCACTCGCCCGGCCGGTGCTTGCTGTGTCAAAATTCATCTCCCGGGAAATGGGCCACATGCCATGAAATACGCCGACGCTGGAGTCAACATCGCCGTAGCGGATGAAGCCAAGCAGCGCATCCGCCATCTCGCCACGCGCACGTTCACGAGCGGAGTGCTCGGCGGCATCGGCAGCTTCGGCGCGCTCTTCGCGCTGGACATGAAAAAATTCAAGGAGCCGATTCTCGTTTCGAGCGCCGATGGCGTCGGCACCAAACTCAAAATCGCCATGGCCATGGACGTTCATTCCACCGTCGGCGGCGACCTCGTCAATCATTGCGTGAACGACATTCTGGTGCAGGGCGCCGAGCCGCTCTTTTTTCTCGATTATCTCGCCCTCGGAAAAATGGATCCCCACATCGTCGAACAGCTCGTCGACGGCATGAGCCGCGCCTGCCGCAAAGCCGGCTGCGCCCTCATCGGCGGCGAGACCGCCGAAATGCCCGGCTTCTATCCGCCCGGCGAATACGATCTCGCCGGCTTCATCGTCGGCGCCGTCGAACGCAAAAAACTTCTCACCGGAAAATCCGTCAAGCCCGGCGACACGCTTCTCGCCCTTCCTTCCGCCGGTCTTCACACCAACGGTTATTCCCTCGCGCGCAAACTCGTCTTCGAAGTCGCCAAACTCAAACCGGAAACCTACGTCGCCGAAGTCGGCAACAAAATCGGCCCCGAACTTTTGAAGCCGCATCTCTGTTACGCGCCGGCCTTAAAAAATATCCTCGCCGAGGGCTGGGTCTCCGCCCTCGCCCACATTACCGGTGGCGGCATTCCCGGCAATCTTCCGCGCGTTCTTCCCGCCGGCGTCAAAGCCGTCGTCGATCTCGCCTCCTGGCCCGTTCTCCCCATTTACAAATATCTCGCCAAGGTCGGCAAGATGGATACCGACGGCCTACTTGAATCCTTCAATCTTGGCGTCGGCATGATTCTCGTCGTTCCGCCCGCCCACATCGCCAAAGTCGAAGCCGACCTCAAACGCCGCCGTGAAAAATTCTTCAATATCGGCCGCATCGAACGCGGCGACACTGCCAAAGCCCGCGTCGCCTACTCCGGCGCATTAAATCTTTAGTCACGCTGTTGTAGGGCCCGCCTTCTGAAGCGGGCCGTTTTGAGAGTTGCTACAAAATGAAAAGGGGCGCTATCTCACGCGCCCCTTCCGTTTTTCGCTCTCTTTTTTACTTGCTTCCCTACCGCACCACATCCTTGAAGATATCCACCACAATGTTCGTGTTCTTGTTGTAGACCACAAGGTGCGCTCCAATCACTGCCCGTCGGTAGTCCACCGGAATCGGCGGCAATTGCCTATCTAGCTCTGGCGGGCACGGCTCCAGCTTTTTCTGCAGTCCCGGTGGCAGCGTGCCGTTCCGCTCAAGCTGCTTTTCCAATCCAGGAGGCAAATTTCCGCCACGTTTTGCCAGTCCCGGAGGCAAGCCCTGGGTGTGCTTCGTATA
>DATGEI010000008.1:0-12583 GCA_035310365.1 Candidatus Acidiferrum sp. | reverse complement strand
GAATGGGAAATCCACGAGGCGGGAGCCGCCGTTGCGGAGAGCCGCGGGACGGTGCTCCCGGATGAGGTGCTCGAGTCGATCCGGCGCAACAAGCTGGCCCTCAAGGGTCCGATCACGACCCCGATTGGCAAGGGCTTTCGCTCGGTGAACGTCACTTTGCGTCAAGCTCTCGACTTGTATGCGAACGTGCGCCCGGTGCGCTCACTTCCCGGCGTCGAGCCGCGCTTCGAAGGGACCGACATCGTCATCGTCCGCGAAAACACCGAGGACCTCTATTCCGGCCTCGAGCACGAAGTCGTTCCCGGCGTCGTCGAAAGCCTCAAAATCATCACCGAGCGCGCTTCCACGCGCATCGCAAAATTTGCATTTGAATACGCCATGCGCGAAGGCCGCAAGAAAATCACCGCCATTCACAAAGCCAACATCATGAAGCTCTCCGACGGACTCTTTTTGAAGTCCATTCGCGCCGTCGCCGCAAAGTATCCCGGCATCGAATACAAGGAACTCATCGTCGATAACGCCTGCATGCAAATGGTCCTCAAGCCCGAACAGTACGACGTTCTCTTGCTTCCGAACTTGTACGGCGACGTTATGAGCGATCTCGCCGCCGGTTTGGTCGGAGGCCTCGGCGTCGTCGGCAGCGGAAATCTCGGCGACGAAGCCGCCATGTTTGAAGCCGTTCACGGCACCGCGCCGGACATTGCCGGCAAAGGCCTTGCCAATCCGACCGCGCTCCTTCTGAGCAGCATCATGATGCTCGACCACTTGGGCGAACGCTCCGCCGCGCGCCGCATCGAATCCGCGCTCGAAAAAGTCTATCGCGAACGAATGCACACCACGCAAGACGTCGGCGGAAAAGCCGGCACCGCCGAATTCACCGACGCCGTCATCGCTTCCCTGCCGTAAACGTCATCCAACGCTTTTGCCCGTGCAGGGCCGTGACTTCAGTCCTTTTGCCTATCGTCCGCTGCGTCGCCGCTCGCAACGCCCACAGTCTTTCTGAAATTTTATTGGAAGCAACGCAGTGATATTCTCATTTCAACCATTTTCGACGAATCTTGCCGGGACACCGCGCAAGGTAGCCGAAATACATGGCAGGAACAAAAAAGCATCACACCACGCAGCGGCAACGGAGCGAAACAGATGGCGGAAACGGCGCAAGAGATAAAGATCGTTGTGACGAAGGATGGGCCCTACGTAGTGTCTGGTGCGGTGCCGATCTCCATTCAAGTCATCACTCCCAATAAGGAGGGATCTTCCTGGGAATGGAAGGAAGGCGCGTCCTTTGACGCAAAATCCGGCTGCGCGCTTTGTCGCTGTGGCCATTCCAAGAGCAAACCATTCTGCGACGGTTCTCATGCCAGGGTCGGGTTCGACGGCCGCGAGACCGCGAGCCGCGGCCCGTACGCCCAGGAAGCGAAAACGACGGAAGGGCCCACTCTGGTGCTGAGCGATGCGGAAAGCCTTTGCGCATTTGCCCGGTTCTGCGATGTGGGTGGAACGATTTGGTCGCTCATGGAACGGACCGATGAGCCCGAAGTTCGTCAATTGGTGATCCGCGAGGCAATGCATTGCCCGTCAGGCCGCTTGGTCCTGCACGATAAGCAAGCGCACCAGGCGCACAAGGAGATCGAAGATTCACTGCCTCCCTCCATCGGTGTGGTGGAAGATCCGGCCATGGGATGCAGTGGGCCTCTCTGGGTGCGTGGGGGAATCACGGTCGAGTCACACGACGGCAAACAGTACGAAAAGCGCAACCGCGTGACGCTTTGCCGCTGCGGCGCGTCGAAAAACAAACCGTTTTGCAACGGCGCGCACGCAAGCATCAAGTTCAATGACGGTCTTTACACGAAGTGAATCCCGTGAACCGCGCGGCGTTTTAGCAGGTTCACAAGGTACAAACAAACCCAAGGAAGCCATCGGGAGAGCGGCCGACGATCCTTACCTGCTTGGCGCATAAATCTGATACACCATCAGGTAGACGACCACGCCCGTCACGCTCACATAGATCCACAGCGGCAACGTCCATCGCGCGATCAACCGGTGCTTATCAAACTTCTCGAGCCACGCGCGGCGCAAGGTAACAAGAATCATTGGCACGATCACGATCGCCAGAATCGTGTGCGTGAATAAAATCGTGAAATAGACGGGGCGAATCCAGCCTTGTCCTTGAAACAGCACCACTTGTCTCACGCGAACGTGATAGATCACATAGGAAATAAGGAATACCGTGGAAACTGAAAAAGCGGAAATCATCAATAGCTTGTGAATAGCTATCTTGCCAGAGCGGATCGCGGCATAGCCCGCCGTTAAGAGCACGCCGCTCGTGCCGTTCAGAATCGCATTCAGCGCCGCTTGCGAAATCAACGCGCAACCTTGTCGTACATCATCAATCCCAAAAGCAGCGGCATGTGCAGCACGGTCGCGTGCATCAGCCATTTCGCACGCACATTGGATTTGGAACTCGCCGCCCACAAACAAACTTGCAGAAGTCCCGTGCTCACGACCAGTGCCCCGAAGAAATAAAGCACACCTGTCAGACCAAGCAGCGACGGCAGCAAACCAATCCCGATTAAACCAATCGCAGTCAAAATGATCTGCCGAAACGTCCGCGAGCCGTCAGGATCGACAACCGGAAGCATCAAAATTCCCGCGCGCGAATAATCGTCGCGATACATCCAGGCGATCGCGTGAAAGTGCGGAAATTGCCAAAGAAACAAAATGGCGAAGAGCGCCCACGCGCCGCGATCGAGCGAACCCGTCGCCGCCGCCCAGCCAATCATCGGCGGCACCGCTCCCGGAAACGCGCCGACAAACGTCGCCCACACCGTGCGCTTCTTCAGCGGCGTGTACGCCAGCAGATAACTCACGCACGTCACGATGCCAAGAAAAGAAGCCAGCGAGCCGCCCGCAAGCCACAAATCGGCCGCGCCGGCCACAGCCAACCCGACGCCGAAACACAACGCTTCATTCGGTTTCAGCGCGCCGCTCGGCAACGGCCGCGCCGCCGTACGCCGCATATAACGATCCGAATCCCGTTCAATGTAGTGATTCAGCGCCGCCGTTCCCGCCGCAATCAGCATCGTGCCGAACACCGTGTGCGCCAGCCGTAGCCAATCCACCGGCCCGCGCGAGCCCATGTAAAATCCCGCCCCGGTCGTCATCAGCACCAGCAGCGACACGTCAGGTTTCGTCAGCGTGAGGTACGCTCCCGCGCGCGACGCCAGCGTCAATTGCGTTGTCTGCGCCGTGCTCATCCGGCAATCGCCCGCTGCCCTTTCGCAACGGCCACTGCCCTGTCCCGCGAAACCGTCCGGTAACAAAGCAGCGCCACGAACACCGAAACGCCAAACGTGATCGCGCCAAAAACCGTGTGAATCACCGTGAGCCAAATCATCACCGGCATCGGATGCGGCGCATCCGCCGTCGTCAATCGCGACCAGTACGCCGCGCCGCCCAGCAAGATTTGCGTTCCAATCACGGCGTGCAGCAGCACTCGGCCGAACGTCAACACCGGCGAAGCGTCGAATCGCCGCCGCAGCGCCGCCGCAAGCCAAATCGTCGTGCCCAGCACGGCCAGCGAACCGGCCATGTGCGGCCAGATCGGCATGTCTTGATGGCGAAATCCTGCGCCGAGGAAAACTTGAATGAACGTCACCACCGCATTCACGATCGCGATGCCGTGCACCGAAGGCGATCCCGCATCCGCGATCGTCGGCCGCTCGCTCACCCACCATTTGCTCGTGAAGACCGCCATTCCCAAAATCGCCGCGAACATAATTTGCCCAAAGCACGCATGCAATTCCGGCAGCCAATACTGCAGCAATTTCCGCACCACTTCGCCGCCGAGCACGGCCTGCACCACCACGCCACCCACCGCAATCGCCGCAAACCAGCGCAGCCAGCGCCGCGCTTCCATCATCCAAATCAGAATCGCTTCAACAAGCAACAATATCCCCAGAACTCCCGCAATCACGCGATGCGAATGCTCAAAAAACGATCCGGGATTCTGAATCAGTTGCTTCAGCGATGGAAACCATGTCCCAAACGATTTCGGCCAATCCGGCACGGAAAGCGCCGCGCCATTCGATGTGACCAGCGCGCCAAAAACGAAAAGCAACACCGTCCAAAGAAATACGAAGACGGCGTACCGGTGAAGCAAGGGTTTGTAGGTTGTGTTCATTTCTCCGCTCGCGAACGGAAAAGTATATCGCAAGCCGGCGGAATCTGCAGGCGTTACGCCGCCGGCTGAGAGCGCGCCGCGGCATCGGCGGCATTCGTGCCGTGCAGCACAAGGTCCTTTAGGCAGGCGATAAATAATGGCGAATCGCCCACCGCCGGCATCATCCGAAACCGCTCAATTCCATACTTTTTTGCGTCGATCCGTCCATCGATATTGATTTCGTGCAACGTTTCAATGTGTTCGGTGACGAATGAAATCGGCACCACCAGCATCTCCTTCACGCCCTCGTGCCCGAGCCGTTCCATCGTTCCCAGAAACGGCGGTTCCAGCCATTTCGCCGGCCCCACGCGGCTCTGGTAGCAAAGCAAGTCTTGCCGCGGCCAATTTGAATATTTTTCCGCACCCAGCGCGCAAACCAGCCGCACCGTTTCCGCCACCTGTTTTGGATACGGATCGCCCTTCTTCACCAGGCTCATCGGCAATCCGTGCGCGCTGAAAAGCAGATGAATTCGCGAGCTGTCGGTGAATTGCCGCAAGCACACGCCAATTTTTTGCACGAGCGCCTGAATGTAAAGCGGGTGATTGTAAAACTGCCCAATCGTCCTCAGCGGCTGTCCGTCCTTGCCATCGCCATACACACGCTTCCACTCTTTCAGGCTGCTCAGCGTCGTCGCGTACGAAAAATGCGGATAGAGCGGCAGCAAGACGATCTCATCGAGCGGCCCTGAAGACTTGAGCGCCGTAACGGCCTCCTCGGTCATCGGTTTCCAGTACCGCATCGCCGTAACCGCCACCGCATCCACTTCCGGCGCCAGTGCGGCGACCAACGCCTTTCTTTGTCGCTCCGTCAACATTCCGATCGGCGACCGCCGCCCAATCATCGCGTATCGCCCGCGCACCGGCACCGACCGCTTCTTTGCAATGTAATTCGCCAGCGGCGTCCGCAAAAATCCCAGCGGCCCCATCGGAATGATGTCTGGATCGAGAAAAAGATTCCGCAAAAACGGCTCGACGGCTTCGAGCGAATCCGGCCCGCCCAATTGAAAAAGCACCACGCCGATCTTTTTTTTCGGGCTCAACGAGATTCCCTTTCGCTCACTTCTCGTTTTTTATTTACCGTTATTATTTACCGTGTCGCGCGGAATCCTGCAGCCGTTCCTTCAGCCGGCCCAATTCTTCCTTGAGGCTCGCCGCCCGCTTCGCCACGCTCAGCGAAAACACAAAGAAAATGCCCCACCCAATCAAATACGCCGCAAACACGCTGTCCAGATTTTTCAATTTGCCTCCAATTCCTGCTCGAGCGTGCGCAATTCCTCGCGCGAAGATTCCAGTTCATATCGTTGCCGGACGAGCAGCGCCATCAAACATGTCAGGCTCAGCCACGACAAATAAAATACCTTCCGCATCGTCGGGTCGAGGCCGGCGCTCGTAAAAACCACCGGCTGCGGATGCTGCGTGCGCCACCACCAGATCGATCCATAAACCAGCGGCACATCGAGAAACGTAAACACGCCAAAAAACGCGCTCACGAGCGCGCGCCGGTCCGCATCCTCCATCATCGTCCGCAAAATCAGATACGCCACGTACAGCAGCCACAAAACCAGCGTCGAAGTCAGCCGCGCGTCCCACGCCCACCACACTCCCCACGCCGGATGCGCCCAGATCGGCCCCGTAAGCAGCACCACCGTGCAAAACGCCACACCCACTTCCGCCGACGAAACCGCAAGCCAGTCCCACTTCGCTTTGCGCGTAAAAATATAGGCAACCGACCCGATGCACGAAACGAGAAACGCCATCAGCGACACCATGCCGCTCGGCGCGTGCAAATAGAAAATGCGTTGCACCAGTCCCATCGTCGATTCCGTCGGAGCCACATAAAACGACGCGTACGCCGTCACGCTCATCAGCACGCAAACCAAAAATGTGTAAACGCCGGTTTTTGCGATCATCGTTTCACTCTTCCAAAAGATATTCGCCGAAAAGCCATAGCGCCGTCAAAAAAACCACGTCGAATGCGACGAGGATTCCCAGCCAGTCCCACCGCAGCGCCGGCTTTTCATCCAAAAGCGCCGCCGTCGCTTCCGTGCTCGCAATCAGAATCGGCACCAGCAACGGCAGCAAAAGCAAAGGCAAAAGCAACTCCCGCATTCGCGCCTGCGCGGAAATCGCCGAAAGCGCCGTTCCCGTCACGGCCACTCCCGTGCTTCCCAGCAAAAACACCAGCATCAACTGCGGAAACACCGGAAAGACTCTTACGTTGTAAAGCACGGCAAAAATCGGCAGCAATAAAAGCTGCGTCAGCAGCAGCATGCACGCATTCGCGAGCAGCTTGGCCAAAAAAATGGCGAATGGATCGCCAACCGACAGCCGCAACGCGCTCAGCGTATCGTTGGTTCGTTCTTTCAAAAACGAAGGCTGGATCATCAGCGAAGCGGAAAACAGAAACGCCAGCCACAACAATCCCGGCCCGAACCGCCGCGACTCCGAAACGCTCGGATCGAACGTGAAGCTGAACAAGACGATCACGATCAGCACAAAAACAATCGTGGTCGTCAGCAGTTCGCGCGAACGAAATTCCGTCTGCAATTCCTTGCCGAGCAGCGCGGCCGTATTGGCGAACAGCCGCATCTACGCCTCGCCCGCCGCGAAAACGCTTTGAAATGTCGCGCCCGCGCGCGTGTCGGCAACGAGCGTTCCCGCGTCCAGCCGCGCCGCCCGCGTTGCCAGCTGCGAAAGCGCCGATTCTCCGTGCACGCTCATCACGATCGTGCGTCCCTCGTCCCGCAGCGCGCGAATGCGGTTCGCCAGCCACGCCATGCTTTCCGTGTCCAGCCCCGTGCCGGCCTCATCCAGCAAAAGCACTCCCGGGTCGCTCAGCAGCGCGCGAGCGATGGCCAGCCGTTGTTTCATTCCGCGCGAAAAAGTGCGCACCAGCGACGTGGCGCGCGCCGAAAGGTTTGTCGCTTCCAGCGATTGCGTTGCACGCCGCCGCGGCTCCGCAATCCCCAGCAATCGTGCGAATAATTGCAGGTTCTCTTCCGCCGTCAGCTCTTCATACAGCATGATGGCGTGCGAAACGTACCCAATCGCCGGCGCTTCGCCCTCCTTCAGCCCGGGAAACGCCAGCTCGCCGCGCGTCGGCCGCGTCAATTGCGACGCCACGCGCAAAAGCGTCGTCTTGCCGGAACCATTTCTTCCCGTCAATGCAACGCACTCGCCCGGCGCAATTTCCAGGTCCAATCGCCGCAACGCGTACAAACTTGCAAATCGCTTTTCGATTTTTGTGAATTTCAGTCCGGCGGGGCGACCGATGCGCGCGCTCACCGCGTCAGCCTCGCACCAGGTCTCGCAAAATTTGCTCGGCGCGCGCGCGTTCCGCGGCATAGTCCGCTTCCGAAATGGTGCCCGCCTGGCGCCGCAGCTCCAGCTTGAAGATCAAATCTTTCAGTCCATCTAGGCTAATCGCCGCCTGCTGATCGAGCGCAGCCAGGGAATTTGAAGGATCGGACGCACTGTTTGCTTGTGCAATTTCTTCGCGCGCCGCCGCCCCGCTTTTCAATTTTGCTTTCGGCGCGCTGCCAACCGCGGCTTCGCCCGAACCCGCGGCCACAACGACGGTCTTTTGCGAAAGCAAATATCCGCCAATCGCAAATCCAATCGCCAGAATTCCCAGCACCGGCCACTTCATGGAATCGAGCCGCCCGGGCACAATCTGAATCGGCACGCCGCCACCGCTTCCGGCTTCGTCTCCGCCCTGCCGCCCGTTCACGGATTGCGGATCTCCGCCGCCGTTGCTCGCGTCCTGGGGAGGCGCCGCCGTCCCGGAAAGTTTCACCGTAAACGAAGATGCGCCGGCGGCAATCGTGTGCTCGAATAAATTCATTCCCTGCTCTTGCCCCGCGGGATTCAATTGGTCGCCGGACAATGTGACGCCGGGCGGAACCACCAGGATCAGCCGTTGCTCGCCGTGCGATGGCGTCAGCTTGATCGTCGCGGAATCGCCCGCATACGGCAGTTCGTAAGCCAGCCGCACTTCGCTATCGCCCGGCCGAAACGCGTACGCGAACGCGAATTTGCTGTTTCCCTTCTCCATCGGCGTTTGCGTCACCGGCATGCCGGCTGGTCCCGCCGCTGCAATCTGTTTCAGGTCCGCTTTGTCCGGCAACGCAAATTGAAAATTGCCGTCCGCGCGGAAAAACGCCATTGGCGGCTTCGTTTCGTTGCGTACGAGGAATTGCTCCGCGACCGTCAGCGACGCGCCATTCGGCTGAAAAATAATCAAGTGCGAGGGCACCGTGACGCTCTTGGCGTCGCCAGAAAGTTCGAAGACATTCACCTCAACCGAATCTTTTCCCGGCGGCAAGGGCTGGTGAAAATTCACGCCTTTATAAACCGCGCGGACCAGCATCGGTTGCCCGCCAATGCCGGGATGGTCAAACATGAACTGCCCTTGCGCGTCCGTCTTTGTGTTCGCAATGGGCTGCATTCCGCCTTGCAGCTGAATCAGGATCACTTCCACGGCCGCCGCCGGCTTTCCCGTCGTCGCGTTCGTCACTTTTCCCTGCACCGTCGCCGCTTGCGCGGCCCCGCACAGGCAAAGACACAGTACGCCAAGTAGCCAAATCCGCCGCAGCCCAACCGTCATCGATTGCCCTCGGCGGGAGAGGCGGCCTTCGGTCCGCGCGGCCGCTTCGTCTGCGATTCCGTCACCTGATCGATCTCCAGCAGCACTCCGGCTACTTCCATCTCCAGCGAAGCTTTCATTTGCTCGTAGTCGCCTTCCGAATATTTCCCGGCGCGGTTTTCAAATCGCAAGTCGCGGATATTGTCGTAAATCGTGTCGCGCCGTTCGAGCAATTGATCGAGCTTCGAGCGATGAGGCGCCAAATCCGACGCGTCCGGTTGAATAAAGAAAACGAACAACACCGCCGCCATCGCCAGCGCAAAGCACGCGCCGAGCACGGCCCAGTCGTTCAAATCGCCGGCCGCCGCAAACATCACTCCAACAAACAAGCTCACTCCTCGGTCGCTTTCTGCGCCATGGCCCGCGCCCGCTCCAGCATTGCCGGGGTAATCGTCCGCGAATTCGCCGCAACCGCTTCCGCCGCCGCGCCGCGCTTTCTCCACCGGCCAATGACAAACACAACGAGCCCGGCACCCGCCAGCAAGTACACGCCCGGCATCACCCATGCCACCAATCCAAATCCGAATTTTGGCGGCTCCATGTACGCCGCCGTTCCGTATTCTTTGATCATCGCCTCGATCACTTGTCCGTCGGTCAGGCCCTTTTCCAGATGACCTTGGATTTCACCGATCATCGTCTTGGCAATACCGCACGGTCCGGAAAACGCTCCGCCCACGTGGTAACACGTTCCCGCCGACTGTTCGCAGCCGCCGCAGGAACATTTAATCTGTTTTCCCAATTCGTGCGCATGGTCGAGCTCCGCGCGCACGCTTACCGCGCCCAAAGGCGCGAGCGCCAGCGAAGTCACAAACGCGTACGTCAGAATCCTTTTTCTGTTAGTCATGCCCTTCCCTCAAAGTCACTGAAGTTGCCACGGAATTCGGTACTGCCGTCGCAAATCCGGCAACGGCTTCCGGCACTTTCGATCCGGACAGCACCAGCACCGCGTGGCGCGGCGCAACGAGTGCCACGATCGTCCCCATTACCACCACGATTCCGCCGTACCAAACCCATTTCACCAGTGGATTCAGAAAAACGTGAATCGTGGGCACGTCGCTGCCCTGATTGATACCAGCATAAACCACGTACAGATCTTCCCGCAGCGTCGAATAGATCGCCACCATTGTCCCCGATTCCTGGTTCGTCGGAAAATTGCGGCGTTCCGGAAAAAGAATCATCACCGGCTTGTGGTCTTTCATTACTTCCACGATCATCCGCTCGGCCACGTAATTCTTTTCCTGCTTCTGGTCGATCGCCTGCAAAAGCAATTCATACGGGCCGATTTTCACCGTGCCGCCGACGCCAATTTCCTTCTGCACTTCCTTGTTAAACGCTTGTCCGGCCAGCCCCACAAAAATCATCACCATGCCGAAATGCACGATGTACCCGCCGTACCGCCGCGTGTTCCGCAGCGTCAATTCCATCGCCGAAGACAGCCAGCTCAATCCGCTTCGTGCGCGAATCACCCGCGCGCCTCGGTAATACTCAACAGCAATCGTGGCGGCGACAAAAGCGCTCAATATAAAACAGACCAGCGCAAACATTTCGCGTGAGCCAAGCAAGATCACGATGAGGCCGCCCAGCAACCCGACGACGGTCAGCAAGAGCAGGATCCGGTTTAGGTTCTCGAACGAAGATTTGCGCAAAGCGAGCAACCGGCAAACGCCGGACAGAAGAAACAACAGCAGGCCTATACGAATATTTACCTTATCAAAGGACGCCGCGCCAAGCAGAACAACGATGACTCCGCCCGCCAACCCCACCAATGCAGGCCACAATAGATTTCGCTTCAGGCTCTCTGCGGAAGTTTTTCGCCAAGCAAGCAGTGGCCCAACGCCAGTCAAAAACAGAAGCAATAATCCGAGAGGGATATTTACTTTATTAAAGAACGGAGCGCCCACGCTGATTCTCGAGCCGGTAAACCATTCCGAAAACACCGGAAACAGCGTGCCGGACAGAATCGCAACGCACGCCACGAGTAACACCAAATTGTTAAAAAGGAAGCTCGACTCGCGCGAAATCATCGAGTCCAGCTGGTTTTCGCTCTCGAGGTAATCCCGATTCTTGAAGAAAGCAAAAAGGCAGATCGCCAGCACAACCGCCAAAAATCCCACAAACCAATTTCCGATATTCGATTGCGCAAACGCATGGACGGAACTCACCACGCCGCTTCGCGTCAGCAACGTCCCCAAGATGCACAGCATGAACGTGATGAACACCAGCCACACGTTCCATATTTTCATCATGCCGCGTTTTTCCTGCATCATCACCGAATGCAAAAAAGCCGTTCCCGTCAGCCACGGCAAGAACGACGCGTTTTCCACCGGGTCCCATCCCCAATATCCGCCCCAACCGAGCACGGCATACGCCCAATGCGCGCCGAGCAAAATCCCCACGGTCTGAAAGCACCACGCGATCATCGTCCATTTGCGCGTCAGGTGAATCCACTTCTCTCCGGGGTACCGTCCAAGCAAAGCGGCCAGCGCAAAAGCAAACGGAATTGTGAATCCCGTGTAGCCCGAATAAAGATTCGGCGGATGAATGATCATTTCCGGATACTGCAGCACCGGATTCAAACCGCTGCCGTCGCCTCGCATGTAATACTCAAGTCCGCCGGAAGCATTCGCGATCGCAAGCGCCTTGAACGGACTTGCCACGAAGTTGCTGATCGTCAAAAAGAAAAGCTGCACGCCGGCAAGAATCGTTCCAACATACGGCATCAATTCGCCGTGTTTGTTCCGGTACGCAATCAGCACCGAAAAAATGTAAATGGACATCAGGAAGCACCAAAAGAGCAGCGAACCTTCCTGACCCGACCACAGCGCTACAACCTTAAAAAAAGTCGCAAGGTCGCGATTGCTGTGCGAAGCAACGTACGCCATCGAAAAATTGTCGGTGACGAACAGATACACGACGCTGAACGTGGCCAGAAAAATCAACGCGCAGGCCGCCATGCCCGCCTGCCGCGCGCTTTTAATTAATAAGGGATGCCGTGTGAGGATGGCCGCGATTCCGCCGGCCAATGCGTACAGCGCGCAAACAAAGGCAAGTAACAACGCAAACGAACCGAAAACGTCCAAGCAGCCTCCGCTTTCAAACTGGTACGCGCCGGGTAATCATTACCCGCGTTACGATCGGCCCGTCGAACCGGACGGCCTTGGCACTTCGCCGGGCGCTGCCTCATATTTCGAAGCGCATTTCGCCTGCACGTGCTCCGCATCAAAATGTCCGTCCGAACCCATTCGGCCTTCAATCAGCGCCTGCGAATTATCGATAAACGAATCCGGCAGCGGATCCTTCCCCGTGTAGCTCACCAAAAGAGACTTCCCTTCGCCCAGGAGCACAAAATCCGTCCGCCCGCTCGCATGGTGAATGCTGCCGGGCTGTACCGTGCCGCCAACGCGCATCCGGTGCGCCGCCGCGGTCCCTTGCAAAGTTTCGAGCTCGGCAATCGTGTGGTAATACGTCTTGCTCTCGCCGTAGCCCAGCCAGGCGAGCGAGGCCATGGAAACAAGGATGATCCCGATTCCAATTCCGAATTTTGCTTGTTTCTTCATCTTGACCGCCTACAGTCGTTGTAGCAAAAGTGAATCTTATCACACCCCTCGAACCGCCGATGTGAGCTGGGTCACACTTTCGCCATCGCTCAAATCGAATGGCCGCCCGTCGTGCAAAATCAATTCCCCGCCCAGTTGTGCCTTCTTCAATTCGTCGAT
>DATGEI010000007.1:0-70156 GCA_035310365.1 Candidatus Acidiferrum sp. | reverse complement strand
TAATCGAACTGGCGGGAACAATCTTTTTCGATCCACGTTGATGCTGCGTGAGCCCACGTTTTCGAATGCGCATCGGTATTGAGCTCCGGCGCATTCGAAACATACGGAACGGAAAACTCGGCCAGGGGCGGCGTCGCTTCGCACATTTTTGCGGCCGCGTAGTCTTCTGCAGATTGTGCCGCGCGGCGGGATTTGGCGACGCTGAGGCCGGTTGAGACGGTGGCGATGGTTACGACCACGATTCCCAGAAAAAGCAGAAGATATTTTGAAGATGGCATGTTCAAGGGCGGGGCGCATTTTTCAGTTCGGGCGAGATTTCGTATGCCTTTTCGAACTGAGCGCGCGACTCCGCCTCCTTTCCTTGTTGATGAAGAACAAGAGCGAGGTTGTAGTGCGCTTCGGCGTAACGCGGCTTCAGGCGGATGGCTTCGGCAAATTGCGCTTGCGCTTTTCGAAATTCAGAAGTCTGCATGAAGACCAGCCCCAGATTGTTGTGCGCTTCGGCGAAATTCGGATCTCTCCGGATCAATTCGCGAAACACGTTTGCGGCGCCGCCGAAATCGTTCTTCTGGGCAAGCACGAGGCCCAGTTGCACACGCGCATCCACGTATTTCGGATTGAGGCCGATCGCTTGCGCCAATTCCCCGGCGCTTTCCTCGAGCCGGCCCAATTGGGCCAGCGCGAGTCCCAGGTTGTAATGCGCCTCGGCCAAATCCGGATCGGACGACACCGCCTGGCGGAATTCCGCGAGGCCGCGCTCGCGATCGGCTTGCCGCCAATAAAGCAAGCCAAGACTTGCATGTGCTTGCGCATAGTCCGGCTGCAGCTCGATCGCTTTCTCGAACGCCGCTTGCGCGCCCGCACTGTCTCCTTTGCGTTCTCGCGTCACGCCTTCGTAGTAATGGCCGGTCGGAAGCGTGGGACTTTCTTCGGTGGATTTTTGAAAGCGCGCAAGCGCGTCATCCAGTTTTTGCTGCTTCAGCGCCTCCACGCCTTCCAGAATCAGTTTTTTTGACACGGCAAGATGCGCCCTGAATTCGTGCAGCGCACTCAATTCGTCCAGTTCCTTTTTGCCGGCTTCGGTGTTTCCTTGCGCGCGCAACGCAATTCCCAAGTTGTAGTGAGCGTCTTCAAAATCGGGCTTCAGCTCAATCGCTTTCTGAAACGCGCCGATTGCTCCGGCATTATCGCCGCTGGCTTTCAGCTCCTTGCCAAGGTTGTACTGGGCTTCGGGGTTTTTCGGGTCGATCTCGCTGGCCTTGCGAAATTCCGACAAGGCGCCGGCATGATCGCCTTGGCGGCGCAGCGTCACGCCGAGCATGAGGTGCGCTTGCCCAAAGCCAGGATTCGCGAGCAAAACCTCGTGAAACTCCGATGCCGCCCCCGCCAAATTGCCGATCTGGCCTTCGATCAAACCAAGCTCAAAGTGCATTTCCGGAGATGGTTTGCCTTGCAGCGCCTTGCGCAATTCGCTTTCCGCCGCGGAATAATTATTTTGCTGGGCATAAATGCGCGCGATCAGCCGGTGCGCCCCGCCGTTCGCGGGATCGAATTGCGTCGCCAGCAACAGCTCCTTGATTGCCGCGTCCGGCTCGTGCAGGTCATAAAGCGTGGAACCCAGCCCGTAGTGCGCGTCGGCCGATTTGGGTTTCAATTTCAACGTCGATTCGAATTCCTCAACGGCTTGCGGAGCGTCGCCTTTGTATTTGAGCGCCAGCGCGAGGTTGTAGCGCGTCGTCGCGTCGTTCGGTTCAAGTTCCAGCGCTTTCCTGTAGTTCACGATTGCCTGATCCCAGGATTTATTGCGGGAAAATTCCAAGGCTTGCTGGCGGTATTCCTGGGCCGTCTGCGCGAAAGAAACGGAGCACGCGAACACGGCGAACAACAGAAATCGGAAAAAGGGTCTCATGCAAGCGAAAGCATAACAGGCAGGGCGCCCGAAAGCGCACGCCCCGCCGGTTGAGGGAAAACTACCAGTAGAATTTCGCGCTGATCTGGCCGATTCGCGGAGCACGCGCGCTTGTGACGATCCCAAAAGTTCCCGGGTCGTCGATGTTGCCGCCGGGATTGTTGAATTGCGCATGATTGAAGATGTTGAAGAATTCGATGCGCAAATCAAAGGCAACTTGCTCTCGAATCACGGTCCGCTTCAGGAAGCCGAAGTCGGTGTTGTTGAATCCGGGTCCATGGAAGAAGCGCCGGTTCGCGGTGCCGAACGTTCCCGGTGTTGTGTTGAGCGCAAACGCGCCGGGAAGAAAGTAGCATCCCGTACCGTCTGAAGTCTGGCAGTTGGGATTCGCTTGACGGGGATTCACCGTGACAACCGGTCCCACGCGATCAGGAAAATCGGTGGCGGAACTGCCCACCAAAGACACATCTTCGTTGGGCTGGTTCAGCTGGATCGGAAAGCCCGTTGAGAATCGCGTGATGCCCTGCATCTGCCAGCCTTGCGTCAAGCGTTTCGGCGCGCCTTTGAAGAGCCGATCGAACGGCATGGACCAGACATAACTGGCCACGAAATTGTGGGTCACGTCGGTGGACGATAAACCACGGCTCAACTTGGGATTTGAGAAGTTCACCAAGTCTCCGAAAGCGGAAGAGTCGTCGATCGCTTTCGAAAACGTGTATGCGGCAAGAAATGTTACGTCGTTGGCTTTTCGTTCGATTGTGATTTCGCCCGCGTGATAGATGGAATTCGCGGTGGTCAACGTGTTGGTATTCCCGGAACCGAAGCAGATCTGCGCTCCGCCGGCACAAAAATTTGGATTGAGGAGGCTGTGCCGGGTGCTGTAAACGCATCCGGCGAGCGGCACTTGCGTGGGCGTGTTGCAGGGAATAGCTGGCGTTCCAACCTGGAAAACATCGTTCTCTTGGCCGGGCCCACAGCCGGCAGTGCCACCATTGGTCACATCGATCGCTCCTTCGGCAGTTAGCTGCTGACAAAGAGCGGCGTCGCCAGGATTGGATTCGTTTTGCGTGATCAGGTGGTGTCCACCCGTTCCGACGTAAGCCAAAGTCAGCACGGTGGACTTGCTCAGCTCGCGCTGAAGCGAGAGATTGAAGTGCTCGCCGTACGGCAGCCGGTTGTGAATGTTGTAACCGGGAAAGAAGTTAAACGGCTCGTAGACGGAAAAACCCAGCGTCTGGTTCGACGCGGCGCCGGGAATGGGCGCGGTGAATGGAAAACGCTGGCCCAGAGACTGGCCGCTCGCGCGAATTTTGAACGGTTCGTCAAACAAGACGGATTGCGGCGACGTCCAGAACAATCCGAACGGCGCATCGGCCACTTCGAAAAACAAATTCAAGTCCTCGACGGATGTGTAATAGATGCCGTAGGACGAGCGAATGCTGGTCTTGCCGGGGCCACCGAAGATTTTGCCCAAGATTCCGTCGCTAAATCCCGGTGAATAGGCGAGTCCCAGGCGCGGAGCGAAGTTGTTGTACCGGGTGGGAGCAAGCGTCTTGGGAATGCCCGGATCGCCGGGAAACACCAGGCCGGTCGGCGCGAGCGGAAAAACGGTGGACTGTTCGCCCGGCACGAACGTCTGAATTTTTCCCTGTGTGTCGTACCACGGCGTGCTGACTTCCCAGCGCAAACCAAGATTCAACGTAAGATTTGGTTTGACCTTCCAGCTGTCCTGGCCAAAGGCGCCGCCATATTTCGTGCGCGAGTCAAGCAACTGAAGTGCCGCCTGCGTATACGGCGCATTGTTACTGATATTGGAAGTTGCTCCCAGCAGGAAATCCGCGACGTCGCTTCCCGTCACCGTGCCATCGAAGGTGAATTCCCCGTTCGGGCTGGCGAAGTTGCGTTCGTTCACCTGCAGGTAGCGAAACTCTCCTCCCACCTTCCAAGTGTGTTTGCCGGTGCTCTTCGAAAAAACGTCGCTAATCACGTAGGTGGTGTTGGGCTGAAAAGTGTTCAGGGTGGGTTCGCCGATGTTCAAGCCGAGATTGCCGAAGGTAATCTGCGGCAAATACTGCGGATACCCATCGATCGGGACAATGCCGAGTGTACCGGCGCCGGTCTTGAAACCGAGCGAAGAAAGACTTGCGAAGCTGCCCGCCGGATTGTCTTTATGCAGCGTAGTGCGGAAGATGCTGGCGCGCACTTCGTTGACTGCCGTGGAGCCAAGGGTCTTGGTGTTGCTCATCACGAACTGCTGCGCCCGCGAAGGAGTCTCCGAAGGAAACCCGGGTACGCTGGCGAAGCCGGGCAACGCGCTGTCAACGAGCGTATTGTCGAGGTGGTAGTACCACGACCAATTTCCCGTTTTTTGGTTGTTGAAATCAATGCGCTCGCCATACTTATTATCCGTGACGGAGTTCTTCTGACTGTTGTTGCAGAAGTTTGTGGTTGGGCAGCCGCCGACTGTAGGTGTGGGAATGAACGGCAATACGTTGGCAACTGGTGCGCTAAATGCCGCCGTCGGAATATTTGCTAGCCCAGTCGTCGGGTCAACAGGAAATACGCACTGCGCCGTCGAGCTGCAGGCCGGGCTGGTGACGTTACCTTGAGCGTCTTTAGTCTCCGGGAAACTATATGGCTTGCCGACAAAAGTTGTGCCAGCAGGATTGCCCAACCTCTGATCAAGCAACTGCGCCCAGAAGGTACCGTCGACGGTATTGGGGACGAAAGATCCGTCCGTACAAGATTTGCCGAAAGTGCCAAAGCTGCAAGGGTCAAAAATGCCTTGTCGCTGTTGAGTGGTTGGTACGTTCGCAGAAGCTTCCGCGCCGGACACTTCGCGTGTCCCCTGGTAATCCGAAAAAAAGAAGAGATGGTTTTTCCAGACCGGTCCGCCCACGGTGTACCCGAATTGATTGCGCCGCAACTCGGACTTTCCCGCGAAAAAATAGTTTTTCGCATCGAACTTATCGTTGCGCAGGAATTCGAAGACGTCGCCGTGAATACTGTTGGTGCCGCTCTTTGTGATCGCATTGACCACGGCGCCGCTGAATTTTCCGTATTCGGCGTCGAAGCTGTTGGTGATGAGGCGAAACTCTTCGATCGAATCGAGGTTTGGCACCAGGCCGGCGCCAAGGTTGCGGCCTTCGCTCACATCGCCGCCATTGACGAGAAAGGCGTTCGCCGTTTCGCGCTGGCCGTTGACGGAGATATTGCCCGCGTTCAAATTGCCCGAAACCTGACGGTCGCCACCGATCGTCCCGGCCGTTCCCGGCGCGACGCCGGCCTGCAGGCCCAGCAAATCGATGTAACTGCGGCCGTTCAAAGGCAGCGCCAGCATTTTCTTGGATTCGATTACGTCGCCGAGCTGCGTGTTTTCCGTTTGCACCTGCACGGCGTTTGCGGAAATCTCCACTTTTTCATTGACGTTGCCGACGTCGAGCACGACGTCGAATCGCAACTGGTCGTTGACCTTGAGCACGATGCCCGTTTCGTCAAACGGCCGGAAACCGCCCGCATTGACGGTGAGCTTGTAAATTCCGACGGGAAGCGCGAGGAACCGGAAAGTACCGTCCGTGCCCGATGTGGTTTCCTGCTTGAAATTCGTTTCTGCGTTGGTGACAACAATCTTTGCCCCGGCAACGACTCCCTGCGAACGATCCGTCACGACGCCGAGAATCGACCCCGTAACATCCGCCCGCGCGGCGGTGGCGCACAGCAATAAGACCAAAATAAAAGCAATTGCCTGCTGAAAAAAAGCAATACGAATCCGCATGCGTATACCCCCGGTAATCGGGTTACGTTGTCACGATGAATGAAGCGAGTCAAGAACATGCCGCTTGGCATTCTCACAGAATGAAAATAGGTGTCGCGCGCGATTTGAATTGCGGACGCGTCCGCCCTTAGGAACTTGCGATAAAAAAGGAAGATGGGACGGCACAACACGACCGGCTGAGAATTTTTTTCGGATGAGACGTTTCAGAGGGCGGAGTCAACCGCGGTGCCGGCCGCGGCAAACACGGTTTCCATCTCGGCCTGGGCAATGGGAAGGAAAGATCGCACAACGTCGGCGTCAAACTGCGTTCCGCTGCACGCCGTCAATCTTCTTGCAGCTTCTTCAAACGGAAGGCCCTTGCGATAGGGCCGTGAAGATACCATCGCGTCGTAAGCGTCGATGACGCAAACGATGCGCGAGACGATGGGAATTTCCGAATTCCGCAGTCCGGCGGGATATCCCGTTCCGTCCACGCTTTCGTGATGGTGAAGAATGTCCAGCGCGGCCGATTCGAATCCGGGCAACATGCGCAGCACGGCCCACCCGTAATCCGGATGTTTCTTGATGAGCGCGTACTCGTCCGGATCCAGTTTGCCCGGCTTGCGAAGAATCGCATCCGGTATGCCCACTTTTCCGATGTCGTGCAACAATGCGGCCACTTCCAGATTGCGCAGCGTGGCGTCGTCGAGCCCAAGCTCCTGGCCCACGCGCAAACCCCATTCCGCAAGCCGCGTGCTATGCACGCCCGTATTCAAGTCCTTCAAGTCCAGCAGTTGATTGAAAGCACAGATTACGGAGTTGCGCAGCGCCGCTACCTGCTCTTCCAGAACCTTAATGCGAAAACCTTCCGGCGAAGCGAGCAGCACTTCGCCGGAAGGCATCGTCAATGGGCTGGCCGAATTCAACTGTTTCACCAGCTCAGGAACCACGCGCTCAGCGTCTGGTACGTATCCAACCGGCCATGGTTTAGGTCTGGCGTCAGCAGGCGGGCGTGCGACAGCGCACTCGCCGCTTTGTTTTGATTCAAGCCGCTCTTCAGATCGAGGCACAGCGCAACGGTGCCGGCCACGATCGGAGAGCTGAACGACGTTCCCGAAGAACTGCCGTACGTGCCGCCGGGGTAGGTGCTGATGATGTTTTCGCCCGGCGCCGCGATCCACACATCGGCGGAGCCGTAGTTCGAGAAAGAGGAACGCGTGTCGTAATTCGTCGTCGAAGCCACGCCGACCACGTTGCCGTTCAAAGCCGCCGGGTAGACGCGGGCGCTGGTGTTTTCATTTCCCGCCGCGGCGACGAGAATCAAGCCCGATTTGTTCAATTGCGAAATCGTGCTGGAAAGCGCGCTGGACGGCACGGAAAGATCGAAGCTCATGTTGACGACGTTCGCGCCGTGCTGTTGCGCATAGTAAAGCGCGGCAATGATGTTCGAAAGGTACGCGGTGCCATCCGACGAAAACGCCTTCAGCGGCAGAATTTTCGCTTTCGGCGCCACCAAATGGATCAATCCGGCCGTCATCGTTCCATGGCCGAATGCAACGTACGGGCTGCCGTCCAGCACGGCGGCGGTGGATTGGTCCAGCACGGCGGCAGTCGATTGCTGCACCACCACCGGCTGTTGATCCTGCGAATTCTGGTCGATTGGCCCGTTTGGCAATTGCGCCACGTCGCTCCACTCGGAAGCGCCGGCCTGGTTGCGCGTGAAGTCGTATCCGGGCAGCAATACCGGAACGAGGGCGGGGTGATTCGGGTCCACGCCCGTATCAATTACAGCCACCACGCCTCGGCCGCTGACGCCGAACCCCGCCTGCGCGTCGCGCAGCCGGATAATGTACGTGGCCGGTTGTGCCGCATATCCGTGCCACACCACCGACCCGTAATAATTGACCGGCGCCGTATCAGAGAGCCCGGTGCCCGGTTGCTGCTGCGCGACCTGAGGCAGCGGCAAAACTTGATCGGCTTCGACGCTCTGAATGCCGAGCAGCGCTTCCACCAGGCTGCCAAGGGTATTCACAATGTTCGCAATGAGGTTTTGCGAGGACGTGACCAGATACGTCTGGCCAACATTTCCATCGAGTGAGCCCTGTACCGTGCATCCGGCGGACGCGCACAATCTCAGTACGCTCAAAAGTCCGCCACTGGTTCGAACGATGTACCGCTGATCGGCGGCCGTGGCATTCGTAGAGGTCATCGCGACTACCGCGAAGAGGAATGCAAGCTTGAGAGTTAACTTTTTCATATTGGTTTGTGTCCGTTGCAGGAACTCCTGCCGCCCTCTCGTAAAATATCCAGTTCTCGGATTCCCCTCAAGCCTCGCTAACTCTCCGAAATCTGGCTATGGTACGAGTGGCCTTTTGTGACTTCTCCTTTGGTTCAGACTATCTGGTACAGAAGTACCAGGAAAATTTTTAGTCAACGCCTTTGTGCGAATCGCCGCTCCGCGTTGGCCCGGGAATGTACGCCAGTGCATCCCGCAGCGATACGACGATCGGTTTTTCCGCTTGTCCCAGAAACGTAAGTTCCAGATCTCCGCGATTTTCAATTTCTCCGTGAAATTCGCCAAAACTGTTGGTTACCGTCCGGATGGTCTGTCCACGACGATTCGAAAGCGTTACCTGTATGCCCTTGCCGATCGAGTCCGGCTGCGACGTATCCATGAGCTGTCCGGTCACCGTTAACCGCGACTCCCCCGGTTTTGCCTCGATGTTCACGTCGATCTGAAACGGCGTGGCCGAAAACAACATCTGCCGGCTTTGCATTCCCGCCGACCGCGCGCCCGCCGCCGCCGGCGTCCGAAAACTGTCAAAAATCACTTCCGCGATGATGCCGGCCAATCCTGGCTTCGATTCGAATCCGGCATTCCCAAATGCCGCCTTCGCCACCCGAACCGTATCGGCGGACGGCTGAAACTTTGCGTCCAACGCAGCGGAACTTCGTACTCTTCGCCACATCGCAACCCGTTCTTGGCAGCGCTCACACCCTGCATCCAGATGCTTCTGCATCGCCTGCAGCGATTGCTGCAAGCCGACCCCGTTCACAAAATCGATCCATTCCTCTGGCGAATAGTGCGTCATAAATTCGTTCCCCCTCAGAAACCTGACTCTTGCATTCCCCCGGTGCGGGCCGGGGTCTCCGTACGTAGAAAAGGGGTAGCGGGGAGGCGGAAAAATACCAAGGCGGAAAAACTAGTTAAGTTGCTTGTTATCAACGAGCTGGCCGGTCAAAAAGAACGGCGCCCAAAAATACGGGTGCGGGTGCCGGGCGCGAATCTCCTGCATGGCAAGCCGAAGAGAACCGGCCAAATCCTTCGAAGCCGCCGAGCGCGCGTAGAAATTCTTCATCAGCTCCGCCGTCGTTTCGTCGTGCACATCCCACAGCGAAAGCAGCAGCGTGGAAGCCCCGGCGCAAAACAGCCCACGCTGCAGCCCGAGTAGTTCGTCTCCTTCGGCCACCACGTTCATTCCCGTGGCACATCCGCTCAGCGTCACGAGCCGCGCCGGTATCCTCATCTGGTACAAATCGTAAAGATAAAGATAACCATCGCCCAGCCGAATCCCGGAAAACATCGGGTTATCCTGCCGGTAAACGCCGTGCGTCGCCACGTGCAGGATTCCCGCCGAAGCTCCACGGTCTCGCAGCGCCGCAATCGTCGCCTGCTCTCCGCTAAGCAGCTCCGCTCCCGGCAAAATTTCCGCGACGACTTTCACTTCCCTGTCGATTTCCGGCGCATTTTGATCGGCCACGCCAAACACCACCGGCCGCAAATTCGCGTTCGCTTCTTTTCGCTGGCAGAGCGCAAAAACCGTCGCGCTCGGCGCATACGAAATCGAGAAATCGTCGCATAGATATTTTCCCGGCTGCCGGAGCGCATGAAACGGCAGGAAATGAAGCGGCCCGTGCGGCACGATCACCAAATGCGTGGCCCCCGACAATTGCGGGCGAATCGGAGCGATCAGTTCTTTGTATAGCAGTTCCAGATGCGATTCCGCGGCGCGCTGCATCGGCTCGAGGAATCGCTCCGAATACGAAGAGCCCATGCGAAACTTGGAAAGCTGAAAACGCAATAGTTGCAATGCGTTCTGAATCCGCGAAAGCACGCTCACCGAAACGATTTCCACTTTGCTTCGCGTTACCACCACCGCGATCAGACGGTCGCCGGTCGAATAGTATTCCACGAGCGCCGCATGCGCCGGCAAACAATCCTGCAAATAACGCAACGAAAAATCGCTCGGCGCTTCCAGCGTGGCGTTTTCGCGTTCGTGCGCCGGCAATTCGCGCAAAGTACGCATCAATTCATTTTCGTGCGCCTGCGCTTGTTCCTGCAGCCGCGCAATCCGATTCTCGGCATTCGTCTCCGCGCCGAGCTGTTCCAATTCAATCCGGTGGTAATACCAGTTCAAATCCTCGCGCAGATCGCGTATTCGCCGGACAAGATTGCTTTGCCCTTCTTCGCCCATGGGCAAACTTTGTCCGCTTCGAAAAATCATTTCGCTCATGCTGCGAGATTTTGCCGCCTCAATGCACGCAAACGCCTCCGCGGTGGAGTCTTCGCCCGCCGCCCCCGCCAGCAAAATATCCACGAGCGCTTCATACACCTGCAGCCGGTTGCGGCCAAAAGAAATCTTCAGCTCCTCCGTATGGATTCTCGTTCGCAGGGATTCCAGCGCCTGCCGCGCCATTTGATACGAATGGTGCGCCGCGGCAAGGTACCCTTTTTGCTGCGCAAGCTGGCCGAGGAGGAATTGCACTTGATACTCGAGCACGGGCGTCTTGATGGAGGCGAGCCGCTCCACCGCCGCGTCCGCCTGCTTTTGCGCTTCCGCCGCCTCCCCCAGTTGCAGCGCGATCCGCGCCAGCAGCAGGTGCGCGATCACCGCCTTGCTTCGCAGCATTGCCTCGTCAAAAAATGCCGCCGCCGCTACGCACAGGCGCCGCGCTTCAAAGTGGCGCCCTTCGTGGAAAAGCAGCAACGCCTGATACAAATCCAGCAGCCTCGGCCAAACGCGATTTGCCTCTTTCGCGAACATTTCCCGCGCTTTCGCAAAAAGCTCCAGCGCTTGCACGGTTTTTCCTTGCTGCCCGTACGCGGTCGCCTCATTCGCAAGTGTTTTCGCCGCTTCGTAGCGCATCCCTTGCGCTTCAAACCGCAAAAATCCTTCATGCGCGATCGTTCGCGCTTCCTCGCTCAGATTGAGCTCCAGATAAACGTCCGACAAATCCAGGTGGCACAGCGCAAAGTGATACGCGTCGCCCGTCGCTTCGCACGCCCGCCTCGCCGCGTACAGCCGTTCGATCGCGCTCCCATACTCCCCGCGCAGGTAATACAAATACGCGATGTTGTAGTCCGCTTGCGCCACCAGCAGCGGCATCCCGGCCTTTTCGCAGACTTTTCGCGCTTGTTGATACGACGACAGCGCCCGCGGGAAATTGTTCATGCTGATCAGGCACACCGCCATGTTGCTCAATACCACTGCCGTGCCTTCCACGTCGCGGTGCTCGATCATTCCCGCGTAAGCCCGATCGTAGTGCGCCAGCGCTTCTTCAAAACGGTCTTGCCGGTGAAAAATGTTTCCGGCATTGATTTCGAGCCGCGCAATCCGCCACGGATCGCCCAGTTCGGTGAATATTTTCCGCGCTTGTTCGGAAGCTTCGTACGCTCGCTCGTACTCTCCCATCAGAATCAGCGGCTGAATCGAGGTGCTCAGCGTACGCGCCGCTTCCCTTTGGTTCCCGGCCTGCAAATACAGTTCAAGCGCCTGCCCGTGGTGAACGATTGCTTCTTTGTGGTCTCCGCTCGCATAAAGTGCATTCGCTTTAGCCCGCATTCCGGCCGCAAGCTCTTCTTTTCCGCCCAACTTGTTTGCGATGAGCAACGCCGATTCCGCCAGCGCGCGCGCCTGGTGCGTATCCACGCGCACTCGTTCGACGACTTTCGCCGCCAGTTCGGTCACAACGTCCGCGGCAACAAGCGCCGGGCTTTTCGCCAGTATTTGTTCGCGGTCAGCCTGGCTTTCGGTGCGGGCCAGTTCCTCAATCAGCACATCGCGCGAGGAGGTTGCCTCTTGTCCGGCCGTCATGAAAATCCCAATTCATCAAGACGCTTCCGCAGCGTCTCGATGCACTTTTGCCGCGTCAGCCCGATCGATCCCACCGCAAGCTGCAATTCGCTTGCAACTTCGCTGTACGGCCGCGCCGGCGTCTCAAAAAAAAGCATCTCCACCAATCTTCGGCAACGCGGCGCCAGTCCGGCCATCGCTTCGCGCAAGATCTGTTCCTCTTCCGTTTGCCGCACAAGCTCTTCCGCCATGGGCGGAATTTCCGGTTCCGGCAATTCCGTTTCCCCGTCGCGGCTCACCAGCCGCTGTTGCTGCCTTTTCCAGTGATAGCACTGGTGATACGCAACCTGAATCAGCCACTTCGGCAGCGCCCGCGGCTCGCGCAAATCCGGCAAACGCTTCAACAGCTCCATGCACGTGCCCTGAAAAACGTCCGCGGCTTCCTGCGGCGGCAATCCGTACCTCACCGGAACCGAATAGATCAGCGCCTTGTACTTATCGATCAGCTGCGCCCACGCCTCTTCTTTTCCGGCGAGGCACTGCTTCACCAGCGCGGCGTCCGACGTAACTCGCGCCGCCTGTTGTTCGTTGTCCGCGCTCACCGGGCTCACTTGCCGCCACTCTCCGCTGCATTCCGCAAAAATAGAGTTTCAACGTTCCACAGCGCGTACGGCTCCAGCACCGTCGGCTGAAAATTCCCAATATTATCTTTCGCGCCCACCAGGATGTCCGGCGTCGCCAGAAAAATGAACGGCTGATTCTCGTCCAGTATCTGTTGCACGCGGTCGTAACTCTTTTTTCTTTCCGCAAAACTTTTCGCAACCAGTTGCTGCTCCATCAGTTTGTCGATTTCCGCTTCCCACGCCGTTGCCGGATGCGCCTCGGATGGATTCCAAAAATGGCTTCCGCCGCTCGAAATCCACACGTTGATGTCGGAGTTCGGATCCGCGTCAAAACTCGCCAGCCCCAGCACGCACGCATCGTATTCTTTCGTTTGATTGACGCGGTCCAGCAACGACCGGAATTCCAGCGGCACGACCTGCGCGCGAATCCCCAGTTGTTTCAGGTCGTCGGCAATAAGAGTCGCCATTTTCGTTCGGTCGGCATTTGAAGCGCTCGTCAGGATGGAAAATTCAACCGGATTCGCGTGTGGATCAACCAGGATCTGCTCGCCGCCGGCGTCCCCTTTCCAGGTAAACCCCGCCTCGCGCAAAAGTTCCCGCGCCCGTTCCAGCGACCGCGCCGGATGCTTTATCTCCGTATTTGCCCAGCGTTTATTTCCCGGCGTCACCGGCCCCCAAAGCGCCGCTCCTTTTCCCTGATACACCAGCCGCACAATCGCCGCGCGATCCACCGCCGCCGAAATCGCTTGCCGAAACTTCACCTCGCGGAACCACGCTTGCCTTCGCAGAGACTCCGCGGAACTTTTCGCGCTGGGTTCGTTCAAATTAAAAAAAAGAAAGTTGTACTCAAGCCCCGCTCCCGCGTCCGTCATCGTAAAACCGTGCGCTTGGCGCGACAGCACGGAAAAATTTTCCGCGCCCAGCCGCGTCACAATGTCCGTCTCGCCCGATTCAAATCGCAAGACCTGCGCATCCGCGCTCGGCACAAACAGAAACACAATTTCATCCAGATACGGCAGCCGCGTGCCCTTCGAATCCGTCTTCCAATAAAATGGATTTCGCTCCAGCACAATCCGCTGTCCCGCAACGTATTCCTTCAGCCGAAACGGCCCAAGCCCCGCCCACTCCGCCGGAGAAACCGAAAGCGCACCCGACTGCGCCAGCTTCCCTTCCGCGTACGTTTTTTCCAGCTTGTGCCGCGGAAGAATCGCGAGGCCGTCGAACAATCGGTCGCCGGCGCCGTACGGCTTCGCCACCCGAAACACCAGGTGGTACGCGTCCACCTTTCGCGCTTCGATCGGCTTTCCGTCCACAATCAAAAGGTCGCGTTGCGGCGCATGAATCGATTCATCCAGATAAACCCGAAACGTAAACAGCACGTCGTCCGCATCCATTGCGTGCCCGTCGGAAAATTGCACGCCGCGCCGCAATTCGACCGCATATTCCAATCCGTCTTTCGAAATCTTGCAGCTTTTCGCCAGCGCCGGCTCCGTCAATTGCGTGCTGCGGTTGATATGAATCAAATCCGCCTGCATCGCGCCGATCACTTCGCGCGAGGGCGCGTCCGCCGCAATCATCGGGTTCAGCGTCTTCGGCTCCGCGCGCAGCGAAAGCACAATGCGCCCGCCCCGTTTGCCAACCGGATCTTGCAAAACCAAAAACTCGGTCTTCGTGGCTGGCTGCGTTTGCGGCGTTGCCGCGGCGGGGCAAGGCGACTGGCCGAGGAGCAACGCCAGTCCCAGCCAAGCTGCCCTTCGAATCGCGTGCGCATACTTCGCGGTCATGGTGTCCTGCCAAATGAAACGCGTTTCTACAAATCTATCTTGGCTGCCCGCGAACCTTCTTGCAACGCGCTCGCGAGGGCCAGGTAGCCCAAAAAGAACGGCACCATTGCCGCCGCCGGCAAGTACATCCACCAGTACGACGAAAGCACGCTGTACTGTTGCAGGCTGCTCAGCAAATTTCCCCAGCTTGGCGCCGGCTCCGGTATGCCCAATCCGAGAAAAGACAACGTCACTTCAGCCAGAATGAATTGCGGCACCAGGATCGCCGCCTGCGTCAGCACCACGCTTTTCGTCTGCGGGAATATGTGCCTCCGTAAAATGTACGCGTTCGAAGCGCCAAATCCTCGCGCCACCCGCACAAAATCGCGCTCTTTCGCGCTCAGCGCAACGCCGCGCACCAGCCGCGCCGGCCGCGCCCATCCCAGCGCGCCAATCGCGATCACCACAATCAAAAACGCTTTCACCGGACTTACCAGCAGCGGCAAAAACGCGCGCACGCCGAACAACAAATAGAGCCACGGCAATGCCAGGCACAACTCCGCCGCCCGCATCGCGATCGAATCCGTCCACCCGCCCCAATATCCCGCCGCGCCTCCGACAATCGTCCCGATCAGCAACGATACGGAAGCGGCCAGCAGACCGGCCAAAAGCGAAATCTGCCCGCCGTACAGAATCCGCGAAAAAAGATCTCTTCCGTACCCGTCCGTTCCCAGCAAATGGATTGTTCCCTCTTTCGCTCCAAACAGATGCAACCTCGCGGGAAGGAATCCGAACAGCCGGTACGGAGCGCCCGATACGAAAAACTTCACTGGTACGCGAACCGCCGTATCGTCTTCGTATTGATCGAAAGATCCTTCTTTCACTCGCTGCGAAAAAACAAACGGACGAAGGTGAAACCTTCCCTGCGCGTCGAAGAAATGAATCGCCGTGGGCGGCGCATACGGTTTTTCCCGCTCTTGTTGAATCGGATCGTAAGGGGCCACAAAACCGCCGGCAATCACGACGCCGTGAAGAAAAATCAGAAATAGCACGAGAGCGTGTCTTTTGCGCGAAGCGATTTTCATCAATCACTCCGTTCGAATCCGCGGATCGGCCCAAAAGAGCAGTACGTCCGCGATAAAATTCCCGGCAACAAGAAAAACCGTCGAAAGCAGCACGCCGCCGATCACCACGTACAAATCCCGCGCCAGAATCGCTTCCAGTAAAAAGGGCCCCAGCCCCGGCCAGCTCGTGATCACCTCCACCAAAAGCGAGCCGCTCAGCAACGCGCCGATGCTGAATCCAAACAACGAAATCAGCGGATTCGCCGCCGCCCGCAGCGCGTATTTCCACACCAATCGCCGCCGCGGAATTCCGTGCGCTTCCGCCGCGCGCACGAATCCTTCCTCCAGCGCTTCCGCAACCGCCGCGCGCACATGCCTCACCAGAATCGGCTGCGCGCCCAGCGCCAGAATCGCGACCGGCAAAACCATGTGTCGCGCCAAATCCGCTATTCGCGCCGCGAACGGCAATCCCTCATTGCCAACGGAAACCATTCCGCCCGCCGGCAACCATCGCGTCTTCACCGCGATCATCAGGAGTCCCAGCGCGAGCGCGATGTCCGGAATCACCAGTAAAATCGCGGACGCGCCCGTCACCACCCGATCCACCCACCGCCCGGATTGTTCCGCGCTCCACACGCCCAAAGGCAGCGCAATGCACCACGCCAGCAGCGTCGAAGTCAGCGTAAGCAGCAGCGTATTGCGCGCGCGCACCGCAAGCAGCGGCGCCACCGGCGCGTTATACGCGAATGAATAGCCCATCTCTCCGCGCGCGAGCGATTTGAGCCACATCGCGTAGCGAACGCCAAGCGGTTTGTCTAAATCGTAGTGCGCCTTCAACGCGGCGAGCGTTTCGGAAGAAATTTGCGGATTGAGCCGCATCTCATCGAAATAATTTCCCGGCGCCAGCGCCGTGAACAAAAACGCCAAAACGCTCGCGCCGCCGAGCAGCAGCACCGCATGTAAAAATCTCCGCGCCAGATAACGCATCACACACCCGGCCTTTTTTCCAAGCTGGAAGGTGAGGCGCTCGCGCAGGCGAGCAGCGCTTGCGTCGCCGCGTGTTCCGGTTTTTGCAAAATCTTGCGCGTCGATCCGCTCTCCACTACCTTTCCGCTCTCCATCACCGCAATTTCATCGGCAATCCGCGCCGCCATCGCCAGATCATGCGTGATCAACACGATCGCCGGCCTCTCCGTTGCCTCCATCGACCGGTCGCTTAAATCCAGCAGCAGGTTCGCGATCTGCGCCTGCACCGAATAATCCAGCGCCGAAAGCGCTTCATCGAGGAGCAGCACTTTCGGTTTCAGTGTCAGCGCGCGCGCGATCGCCAATCGTTGCCGCTGCCCGCC
Organism: Candidatus Acidiferrum sp.; assembly: GCA_035310365.1. Taxonomy (GTDB): domain Bacteria; phylum Acidobacteriota; class Terriglobia; order Acidiferrales; family UBA7541; genus Acidiferrum. The sequence goes on along the minus strand of DATGEI010000007.1, from coordinate 53,620 downwards.
GCTCAAATCCCGCGTCATTCGGCGCAAAATATTTCCGGCCAGTCCAACCTGCGCCAGCAGTTCGCCGGCGCGCTCGCGCCTTTCCGCTGCACTCATCTTCCGCTGCAGAAGCCACGGCTCTTGCAAAACTTCCGAGACGGTAAATCCAGGATTAAAAGCGCTCGACGAATCTTGAAACACCAGCTGGATTTGCGGCCGAACTTCGCGCAACTCTGCCGCGCCAGCTTGCGCCAGATCGCGATTCTGAAATCGAATCGCACCGGCGTCCGCCTTCTCCACACACGCGAGACACATCGCCAGCGTCGATTTTCCCGAACCCGACGCGCCCACTATCGCCATTCGCGTGCCCGCGCGAATCGCGAGGCTCGCTCCATCGAGCGCGCGAATAGCTGTCTTCGCTCCGCCCAAATGCCGCGCTGTACACACCTTCACCAGATTTTCCGCCGAAAGCACTACGTCCATCTTCAACCGCCCGCCTGGCCTCAACCGCCAAACTTGAAGCAACGAACGCGCCCGCCGTTTCCGCTCTCGTAAAATTCCGGCACTCGCTCGCCACAAATCTTCATTCTCTCCGCGCACCGCGGTTCGAACGCGCACGCGTTCGAATGAACCGACAAATCCGGCGCTTCGCCCGCTATCACCGGTATCCGCGCATCGTTTCGAACTTCGTCGCCGCGTCCAAGCGTCGGCCGGCATTCGAGCAGCGCTTCCGTGTAAGGATGTCGCGGCGCGTTCAACACGCTTCGCGCATCGCCCTCTTCAATCATCCGTCCCGCATACATCACGACCACTCGGTCCGCAAATCCCTCCAGCAATTCCACCGAGTGCGTAATGAAAAGTATCGCCAGCTCTCTTTCGCGCCGCAGCTTCTTCAAAAGCTCGATAATCTCGCGCCGCGTCACCGCATCGAGCGACGCCGTCGGCTCATCCGCAATCAGCAATTTGGGGTTGCACGCAATCGCCTGTGCGATCGCAATTCGCTGCCGCTGCCCGCCGCTCAATTGGTGTGGATACGAAAAATAGATTCGTTCCGCGTCGCCGGCAAAAACTGAATCCAGCAACGCGCGAACCGCGTGCCGCCGCTCCTCTTTCCTCGCCTCGCCGTGCGCCCGCAACACTTCTTCAATCTGCGCGCCAACTCGCATCGTCGGATGCAGCGCCGCTCCCGGCTCCTGAAAAATCAACGACACGCGGCTTCCGCGCACTCTTTCCAGTTCGCCGCGCCCCAATTTCAGCAAATTCGTTCCCTGCAGAACGACCGCGCCCTCATCCATCACGCCATTCGAAGGCAGCAGCGCAATCATCGACGACGCCAACGTGCTTTTCCCGGAACCCGACTCCCCCACCACACCCACAATTTCCCCGGCGGAAATCGTTAGGTTGGCTCCGCGCAGCGCAAACACTTCGCCCCCACCCTGCGGCCGGTAGCGCACGCTCAAATTTCGCACATCCAAAAGCAGTTCCATATCGGGAAGCCACCCGTTCGCGCCCGCCAAGTCATGCTCGGTCAGAAGTCCAAACAGAACAACCACGCCCTCCCAACCAGCGCACTAAGAGTAATCGCCAACCCCGCCCACGCAAACCCCACACAATCTACCGCAACCGCATCTCCATTATTGTCAACAACATAGGCCAAAGTATTTTTCCCGCGTCTTCTTCCCCTTTATCTTCCGAAGGCCAAATTTTCGCGCCCAGTCCAAGGCCTTCGTTTCGACAGGCACCAAACCGCAGCTCGAAAGGACCGAACATGAAACGCCTCACCATCGCGACTTTGCTTTTCGCACTTGCCGCCACCGCCCAGGCCAAGGACAAGCCCGCCTTCGAAAAAGGCGTCCTCGTGCAAATGGATTCTTCTTCCTGCGGCTACGCCGAAAAAGACGGCAAAACCATCGCCGGCGAGATCTTTGGCACCGACGGCCAGCACAAAAACACCAAGGAACTTCTCTGCCAGGAATACATTCTCAAATCCGATCGCGTCATCTACCGCATTCGCCCAAAAGACGACAAGCATCCCGTCCTTCTGCCCGTCGGTGAATCCGCCGAATTTCGCATTCACAAAGACAAAATGATCCTTCGCGTCCCCGAAGCCGAAAACAAAGACCGCGAATACTTCGTCATCTCCATGACGCCGCGCAACAACGTCGCCGAAAATCACAAAGTCTCCGCCGAAGCGAGCATCCACTAGCCCTCGTCCGATTCCAGCAAAACGGCGGCGGTAAACCCAGCCAATCGCCGCCGCAAAGCGGAATTCTTCCGAAACTCCTCCGCAAAACGCGGGGAGCCGTTTCCGGTCCTCTTTCTTAACTTGCTTTTGCAGAATCCTCCGGCCCAATCCGTCTTCCGGTTTCAGGCATCGGTCGCGTTGCACAAACAAACGCCTCCGTCCGCCAATTCTCCGGCGCCCAGGCAAATCATTTTCGCTTTTATTGTTCCGCTTGCATCAAGGAATAAAGAAAGGATGCACAAATTACAGGAAGGAATTGGTGGACGTGACAGGGATCGAACCTGCGACCTCATGCTTGCAAAGCACGCGCTCTCCCAGCTGAGCTACACGCCCACATTCACTGCACTTTCTATTTTATTGTATTTGGCGCGATTCGAAAACTCGGAAACTTCTCGCGTTTCCACGCAACCGAAGATCGATCGCCCCGCTAACCATCATCAACTCGCTTACATATGCGAACGCCGATTCCACCGCCGCGCCAATCCTGCATTCGCTCGCCAGGTCGCGCCGGATTTCTACTTGAGTATCCCCACCACCTTTTTCGGCAATCGCTTCGCTTCCTCTTTCGTAATGCCAAAATTGTCCGCAATCAGCGACGCGGGGTTTCCCGCCAGCCATTTCGAAATCGAAATCTCTTCAAACGTCGGACTGTTGAACAGCGCAAAAAACTTCGTCGGTTCGCTCCCGATCTGCTCCACGTAGTGTCCAAATCCTTGCTGAATAAATCCCACTTGCCCCGGCCCAAATTCCTCGGTTCTCGACCTTCCGTGCGCGCCAAACACCGTCACGCGCGCCCTCCCGCCAATGTAGTACTGCCACTCATCCGCGTTCGGATGCCAGTGCATTTCCCGCAGCGCTCCCGGCTCCAGATATTGCATCACCGACGTCAGCGTCTTGTTGATGGGAAACTCTTTCGCCGTCACAATCCGTTGCCATCCGCCCGCAAATTCAATCGGCGCCATTTTTCCCAGCCGAAACTTGTGCGGGTTCTGGCTCGTCCCCAGATCGTCCGCCAAATACGATTCCGGAATCGTCGCCGGCGCCTTGCCCGGCAAAATGTACAGCTCCTTTTTCGGAAGTCCCGCCACCGTCGCCGCCGAAAGCCCCAGATTCCGCGCCACCACCGCCGGCGAACTTTGCGCCATCCAGTCCGTAATGCTGAACGTTCCGAACTCCGAAAAGTGTCCGTCGTCAAATCCCAAAACGAAATGCGCTTCGTCTTTCCCCACATTTTGCAGCGCGTGTCCGTGCCCCTGCGGGAAATACCAGATGTCTCCTGCTTCAAAAATGTCCGTCGCCGGTTCGCCATTCGGCGCAATCACCGTCGTCATCACCGTTCCGTTCAACACCAGCGCCCATTCCGCCGCAATCGCGTGCCAATGCAATTCGCGAATCCCGCCCGGCTTCAGCCGCATCGAAACGCCGGCAATGTGCTGCGACGCGGGAAATTCCGCCAGCGTCGCCTCTTTCGCCGACCCCGCTTCGCCCACCCAGCCGCGCGTCGCTTCCAAATCAAATTTGAAATCCGCGATCGGCTCGTGTTTGCCCGGATCTTTTCCCGTCTGATACGCCTGCTGTTCCTGCGCCCGCAATTCCGGCGCGGCGAAAAACGCAGTTCCGAGTCCCGCAAGCGAAGCCGTTCCGAGCAAGTCCCTGCGCGTCAATTTATTTTTGTTTCGCTCACCCAATTTCATCTCCGCTCCTTGCGACGTGCAAAATTTTCGTTGCAACGCTTCGCCTGCCACTCTGCATTCTACCGCGAACGATTTAATCCAGCCTCCTCGCTTTGGCGTATCATCAAATGAGCAATTGCTCACCCTCCGTCCCGCGAGGTGTTCCATGAACTTCCGTCTTCTTCTCGTCGCCGGATTTTCCGCTCTTTGTTCCGTCCTCATCGTCCCGCCCGCGCCGGCTCAGCAACCGCAAAGCCACATGCGCCGCGCCACCGAACAGCACGACGGCTTCATGCAAGGCGGCATGCATCACGCCATTGCACCCGGCGTCGTCCTCGCGCAAACCGTGGACGCCGCAACGCACACCATCACCCTCCGCATCGGCCCCATGCACCTCCCCGCCAACACGTCACACATGAAAATGCCTCAACCCGCCGACTTGACCTGGACCATCCCCCTCACCGGCTGGCTCCTCTCCTACCATCCGCATCTCGTCGACTCCTCCGGAAACGCCGTCCCCGGCGTCGTCCTCCACCATGTCGCCTTTTGGAATGAGAATCGTTCGGATTTTCTCTGCCCCAATAAAGAGGAACACATCTTCGGCGCCGGCGGCGAACTCACCGACTGGTCTCAAATTCCCGGTTACGGCTATCGCGTTCAGCAGCACGACCGCATCCGCGTCGAAACCATGGTGCACAATCCGACCGCCATTGCTTACGACAAAGCTTTCCTGCAAATCGAAATTGGTTATCTTGACGACGCCTCGCCCGCCCCCGTCAAAAATTTTTACCCGGCGTGGATGGACGTCGCTTCCTGCGGCAATTCTGGCTACGATTTGCCTTCCGGCGCGAGCGAAAAGTCCGGCGCCGTCGTCGTCCATTTCGCCGGCGTCCTCCTCGGCGTTGGCGGCCACATGCACGATTACGCGCAACAGATCGCACTCGTAGACGCCACAACAAAGAAAAATCTCGCCACGCTCCACGCGAAAACCGACGAAGCGGGCCACCTCGTGAGCATGCCGGTCGTCACGTTTTACTCCACCGGCGGTGAGCCGCTCGCCGCCGGCGATCAGCTCAAAATCACCGCGAACTATGATAACCCTACCGGAAAACTTCTTCCCGACGGCGCAATGGGAATCGTCGTCGGCTACTTCGTCCCGTCAGACGACGCTGCCTTCGCTCCCTTTCGCCACGCCGCAAAATCGCCCGCGCCGCATCCGCACGAAATGCACGACATGAAAAACATGCCCAACATGTCTCACGACCGGTAGCCATCCGTTTCACTAGAAGTCATCTCATAAATGGTTCTTTAGGTGGTGTGGGCTTTAAGAAGTGCAGGCTTTAAGAAGTGGGTTCTTTATGAGGTGGCGGCTTTAGGAGGTTTAGCCTTTATGACGTGGGTTCTTTAGGAGGTGGGGGCTTTAGGAGGTTTAGCATTTACGACGTGGGTTCTTTAGGAGGTGGGGGCTTTTAGCCCCCACGGTGAGGCGAGGAAAAGTAGGGCTTTAGCCCGGGAAGAAACAACTTACGTATTGCTTGGAGATTTATGAAATAGCTTCTAGGGAATTTTCTAAGGCAGGCTTTCGCCGCTCTCTTGCCCGAATGTCTCGTCCGTCACGCCGCATCGCTTCGCAAAGTCCGCAATTCGCGACGTCCATCCGTCGGGTAGCTTTTCAGTTTTTCGGACTGCCGTACGCTTTCTTCAGCGCCTTCACTCCCGGTTTCACAAAGTTCAATCGCCAGAAATTTTCGCTCGGCGAAATAAACTCCACGCCAACGTATTTCCGCCCGTTGCGATGCCGCCGCGTCGATACGATTCGCGCCTGCGCCGATTGCCGCGTGTGCTCGTTCATCAGCACCACCGTCTGATCGACCATCACTTCTTCTTCCATCAGCAACAGGCAGCCGAATTCGCTCAGCACGCTCGTCGTCGTGCTCACAATAAATTTCTCACCGGTCACGGTCTCTCCGTCCAGCCGCACCGGCACGGCCAGCGTCACCCGGCTCGAACGTCTTTTTTCTCCACGGCGATAACTCGGAATTGCCACGTTTTTCCCTACGAGACACTGTGTTACGGAAACGAAGAGCCTGAAACCACGAAGTGCCTGAAAATACAATTCCGGCTGGACGAACCTTCCGCCATCCTCGCAAGACGTTCTTCGCCCTTTTCGGCCGGCCCCGCTCCCACTCTTGGTTCACTTAGCCTACCGCAAGCCCCGCCCACGGTTAAATCGTTTTTCTAGTCTCGCTCATTCGCTTGCCGCCGAGCCCTCTTCCCTCTCTCCCAAATGCTCGGCCACCTCGTAGCCGCCCTCGACCCCGCCCTCCGCCTACGCCTTGTTCTGTCATCCCGACCGGAATCGGCCCGCCGCCACAACTGCAACTACTCCAACGCCCCGATACTCTCCGCTTTACGACGCTTTCCCTTCGCCACACCAGTCCTCCTCGTTCCGCAGAATCATACAGACTTTCCTAAGGATTAAGGGTCTCAGGTCTGACCTACGAGATATATGCGTCACCCTGAACAACAAGAAGCGCGAATTCCGTGGTTTTAACAATTTCACAATTCCAGCGAGGCAGGAAAGATTCGTCGTAATTAATGTAAGAAGGGAAAACTACTTTTTTATCAAAAACAGGAATTCTCTGTTAGGGTTATCAGCATCGCGCAACCATTCATTGGTCCACCGCATATCAGCCATAACGTTCTTTTTATAGTCTAGCTCAACCAGTTCAACCAGCGTTCCCACATTTCGGATCACCTCATCAAGTTCAGCTGCGGTTGCGCGGCCACCAGAACTATAGGACAGTACAATATACTTGGCCCTTGTTTCTCTCAAGAGCCGCCCAATCGCTTTAACAGCAATGAAGTGACCATTCTCGTCTTGCCGAAATTCCTCAAAAACGGAGCCGCAAACGGTATCTGAAGTGTCAGCTCGGCGTTGCGCCTTGCCGAATAGTTCTGGCCTGTCATTGAGGCAGATTGTTGTCCAAAGATGGTAGTAGGAGGAGTAGCGCACCCTAGACGGCGGCATCTTTTCGTTATTTGAACCATACGGGGGGTCGAAGTATGCAAGGTCAACTTCAACATCCCGGACTAAATCAAAAATGTCACGCTTAGACACCATGTGGTCACGCTCTTTGGTGATTATTCGCGGAATTTCAAGCTGAAGATTGTTGTATGAGCGTGGTGACCACTCACGGAGATAAGAAACGAAGTGCCCAAGTGTGCTGTCCACGGCGTCAAGCGCACGTATAAGACTCGTTAGAGCAACTGCCTTATCAACGGCACTGAGCTTCAACGCGTCTATCTCTTCCCTTATCGCATCTAGCCTCCGTGTATTGTGCCTTTGCCACGGCCTTTTAAGTCCGTCTAACTGACTGGAACCGTTCTCTGTGGCATTTCCTCCATAGTGTTCGGTAAACCATCCGTCTTTTCCCACAATGCTATTCAAATGAGTTATCAATTCCCCGTAGTATTGTCTGGGGTGTGGACTCATCAAATAGCAAGTCGCGATCACTTCTGACCACACAGCAGTATCGTTGGAAATGACTTGGTACCCCGAAGAAGCTAGAGCTTGGGATACGCGTGTCGTTCCAGAGAACCCATCTAGAATTATTCTTGGCCGGACATTCTCGATGAGCCTAAGGATGTCAGGCAGAAGTTTAAGCTTAGAGCCAGCATATTTAATTCCCTCAGTTTCAGGAGGGCGAACTTTCATCTCTCTAAATAAGGCAGGGGTACTCATATCTAGTATCGAACCCTTGCTTTCTTTTGAGCTTCGATGTCCAGCTTCAGCCTTTCAAGTGATTCTTTGTGACCCTGAGCCGTAGAGATGAGAGCATGGGAGAAGAGCTTAACCAGAAGTAGATTATGTGAATAGTCTATCCAACCACCTGTAACACTATAAAAGTACTTGAGAGCATTTTTTGTGTGAGTCCACAGACCCCGCTGAAGGGCGTTCGCGGTTGCAGTACCATACCGTACTTCGCACACGTACGCTCCATCTCGATCATAAAATCTGAAAACGGGATGCTTACGGCCACTCCCCTCAACTTCATACGTGATTTTGGCTATGGCGTTTCTAGCCCGCTCGTAGTCGAACACAAGTATGTTACATCTTTGATTTTTTTCGTCGTATATGAGTGGAAGGACATTTACGCTATTGAAATCTGAAAATGCTTGGTTTTCAAATATCTGTCGAATCTGCTTCTTACTTATGATTTTGCTGCCGTACTCCTTGAGCTTCGCGAACATTAGAAAATTCTTGTCAGTAGATAGCTGCAACGGACCGTCACCATAAGCCTTGAGACTCACTGGAAACTCTTCTTTTGTCACCTCGTTAATAACCTTAATGTCTTCTTCTTTCGTCTTGGCGCGATAAAGGTCCTTGCCTACATGAATCGCCTTGAAGTCATACATGAACTGCGTCACAAATTCTGCAATCGCAATTTCGGCGAGGTCACCATGCGTTTTATTTCCGATTAAACGCATAGTGAAGATATTGCTCAAAGTAACGATTATGAGATTTGGATTCTTACCGATGAGAAGCTGCAAGCGGTTGGTGAAATCCTTGAAAGCCTTCTTAGTTTCGGCCATACATTAAGGAGGTTACCGAATTTGAGGGATGAACACCAGCCATCTATAGATGGCCAAGCCGCGACGATTTTACTTTGCGCTTTGCTCATTGGATGAGGGCGTCGGGCGGGTAGAAAGTTCAAAGTTCGGCAAGGGCCTTCTTTATAAGTGGGCGGCCGAAGCAAATCCTCCGCACCATTTTCGTAGCCACTCACGACCGCAACGCATTCTTGACTAGTCCACTCAACTCACAAAAACACTGACAGCGACCGATCCTGGATTTATGATTTATGCACGTCGTTTGCGTCCCGAGTAGTTCTGCGGGAAGGGTGGGTCTTACGCTTGCCTTTTCTTTTCGTTCGAACGAATTTCCACAGCCATTCGAATTACACAATCAATTAGCTGTTGACTTTATACTCCTCGTTTGCTACCCTTCCTTGTGGCTCACGAACGCCAGCCCGCTCCCGCCTCTCCGCCCGCCCATCCCTATCCCCTTTGTTTTGCTACTCATGCAAACGCCTTCTCCTGCAACCCTTTTCGTTTGATACTCTTACAAACGCCCCGGGGGTGGGGGTTGCAATTAACCGGTTCCTCGTTTCTCGACGCAGGTCCACCCCCTGTTTCACCGCTAAGTCCCGTATTTGCCACTCTTACAAAAACAACCGGGGTGTACCCCAACTCTTCCCACTCTGGAACGAGCCCCGTTTCGGCCTCCCCGGCCGCCATCTCCAAAACTCGGAACGGTCGCCTGATGACTGACGACTTGCTCCCGAATGTCCATCGCTTCTCCTCACTCGCCGCTGGCCACTTTCTTCCCTCGTCTGCTACAATAAAGGCTCTCGTTTTACTAAATCTTTCATCAGTAGGAACTGACATGGCACTGAAGTGTGATCTCTGCGGCAAAGGGCCGCAATATGGCAACGTGGTCAGCCACGCCAACAATACCCGCCGCCGCCGCTGGAACCCGAATCTCAAGCGCGTTCGCGCCGTCGTCGCGGGCACTCATAAGCATCTTCGCGTTTGCACCGCGTGCATCCGCGCCGGCAAGGTCGTAAAGGCCGGAGTTTCCCGCGCGCCAAAAGCGGCTTGAGCCAAATTCTTTGAACCCGATGCGCCCGAAATTAGCGCGGCTCGTCCCTCCCCGCACCGCAAGCGTTTTGCTCGCGGTGGCTTTTATTTTTCCGCTCGCAAGCTGCAATCAAAATCGCCAGCCCGCGCCGGACGTCTGGGCCACCGTCAACGGTACGGACATCAAGCGCGACGAAGTCGATAAGTATTACCGCACCCGCGTCAGCCCCGAAGGCCAGGAACCGTCGCAGGAAGAATCGCTTTCGCTCAAGCTGAATATTCTGGATGAGCTCATCAACAACGAAATTCTTCTCGAGCGCGCGAAAAAATTGAATCTCGTCGCGAGCGACGGCGAAGTCGAAGACAAATTCACCGAAATGAAAAGCCCGTTCACCGAGGATGAATTTCACCGCCAGTTGAAAGACCGCGGCATCACCGTGGACGACCTCAAAAGCGACCTGCGCCGCCAGCAATCCATCACGAAATTGATGAACCGCGAAGTCGTCGCCAAAATCAGCATCAGCGATCAGGACGTTTCGGAGTTTTACAACTCGAACAAACAGCAGTTCAACGTCGCGGAACCGCAATACCGCATCGCGCAGATCGTCGTCACGCCGCGCAAGGAACCCGTCATCCGCAATCGCAAAAACGACGACGCCACCAATGAAGCGGAAGTGAGCCGCAAGGTAAAAATGCTCATGGACCGACTGAACAGCGGCGCCGATTTTGCCACGCTCGCCATGGATTATTCCGAAGACGTCAATTCCGCCGCAACGGGCGGCGATCTCGGCTACGTTCCCGAATCTTCTTTGAATCAATCGGATCCCACGCTGAAGCGCGTCGTCGTGGGTTTGAAGGCCGGAGAGGTCAGCCAGCCGGTGCAGTTGAAAGACGGCGTGCGCATTCTAAAGCTTGTCGCGCGCGAAGCCCCCGGCCAGCGCGGCATCGCCGATCCGCAGGTGCAGCAGACGATTCGCGACACGCTGCGCAATCGCAAGGAACAACTTTTGAAGGCGGCGTATCTCGCCACCGTTCGCGACGAAGCGAAAGTGACGAACTATCTCGCGCGCCAGGTGATTGAAGCCGCCGGCCGCTTGCCCGAAGCGGCAAAAACTTCTTTCCCCGCGAAACAAGGCACGCCGCAAAATTAATTTTCTTTTTTGATTTTGTTTTTTCGTTTTTTTTTGCGGATTTATTTTTCTTCAATCGACCCAGGCCAGCACTTCTCCCGCATTCACGGCCTGGCCTTCCCGCACAAAAAGTTTTTCCACGCGCCCGCTCTTCGGCGAACGAATTTCATTCTGCATCTTCATCGCTTCCACCACCAGAATTCCCTGCCCCGCTTCCACCGCGTCGCCCGCTTGCGCAATCACGCGCACGATCTTTCCCGGCATCGGCGCCACAATCTGCTGGCGCCCTTCCGCTTCGAGCGCGCCGTGCCGCCGCCCGCGCCACGCCCGCGGGTCGTCCACTTCCGCAACGTATTCCGCCAGCCCGGTGTGCAGCACCAGCGAACCATCCGGCATCGGCGCCGCGCGCACTTCGTACGATTCGCCTTCGATCAAAATCGAAAATGTATTCGTCGCAATTTCCACCGCGTCCGCGTCGAGCGCTTTTCCGTCGAGAGAAATTTTCCACGTTTCCGAATTGCGCGTGAGTTCGACGACGCGCTGCTTTCCTCCGATGCGCACTTCGTATTTCATGGCATGCGATCCGTTTGCCGCGTGCGGCCATCCATTTTCCAGCGCGAGTTTTTCTCTGACGCCGGCGGAACGGCGGCGGAATCGTGCGAGACGTGCCAAAGCGCGGCGGCGATCGCGGCGGCATCCGCGGCGCGCGAATCGGCGCCGGGCGCGGCGTGCGGGCGCTGCAACATTTCGTCGAGCCACTTGGTGTGAATTTCCGAGCGCAGAAAATCCGGCTCGACGAGAATCCGGCGGAAGAGCGCGGTGTTCGTTTTGATTCCGGTGACGGAATATTCCTCGAGCGCGCGGCGCAAACGCGCGATGGTTTCTTCGCGGCTGTTGCCCCACGCAATCAATTTCGCAAGGAGCGGATCGTAATCCATCGGAACGGTCCAGCCGGAATAGACGCCTTCGTCGAGACGAATGCCGGGGCCGCTTGGCGCGCGGCGCGAAAGAATTTTTCCGGGCGACGGAAAGAAATTATTTTCCGGATCTTCCGCGTACAAACGCACTTCCATGGCGTGGCCGCGCGGCGTGATCGATTCCCACGCAAACGGAAGGCGATGGCCGGCGGCGATGGCGATCTGCAATTTCACCAGGTCGAGTCCGGTCACTTGCTCCGTGACGGGATGTTCGACCTGCAAGCGCGTGTTCACTTCGAGAAAGTAATAGTCGTAATGCGCGTCGACGAGGAATTCCACCGTGCCGGCATTTACGTATCCGCCCGCGCGCGCGATGCGCACCGCCGCATCGCCCATGCGTTTGCGCAATTCCGGGGTGACGATGGGCGAAGGAGCTTCTTCGATGACTTTCTGATGGCGGCGCTGCACGGAACACTCGCGCTCGCCGAGGGAAACGACGCGGCCGTGCGCGTCGGCAAGAATCTGAATTTCGATGTGGCGCGGTTTTTCCAGATATTTTTCGAGGAAGACGCTGGCATTGCCAAACGCGTTCATGGCTTCGGAGGATGCATCGCGAAACGCGGAGAGAAATTCCTCGTCCGTTGTGACGAGCCGCATGCCTTTTCCGCCGCCGCCCGCGACGGCTTTGAGCAAAACCGGATAACCCATGCGCTCGGCGAGGGCGCGCGCGTCTTCGGGGTTTTCGATCGGATCGTTGGTGCCGGGAACGGTGGGGACGTCCACGCCGCGGGCGAGCGAACGGCCGGCGGTTTTCGAGCCAAGCGCTTCCATGGCTTCGGCGGACGGGCCGATAAACGTGAGCGAAGCATCGGCGCACGCGCGCGGGAGCGCGGGATTTTCCGCGAGAAAACCGTAGCCGGGATGCACGGCGTCGCAACCGGCGCGGCGCGCGACGTTCATCAATTTATCGAGGCAGAGATAACTTTCGCGCGAGGGCGCGGGACCGATCGGATACGCTTCGTCCGCGAGACGGACGTGAAGCGAATTGCGATCCACGTCGCTGAAGACGGCGACGGATTTGATGCCGAGCTCGCGGCAAGCGCGGATGATGCGAACGGCGATTTCGCCGCGATTGGCGATGAGAATTTTGCGGAACATAGTGATCGGGCAGCGAAAGAAAGATTAGCATGCGAAAGGAAGAAGCCAAATGCGGCGTTCGGCGCGGGTGTCCAAAAAATCGAGAGACACGCCGAAACCCGCAAGGCAACGAGACACTGCGCGCGCTCCTCTTGACAATCAGGATGAGAGGCGTATGCTCCTCTTGACTGTCAGGAGAAGCAATGGTTATGAGCGACCAGACAAGCGATCTCGTCCAGGGGACGCTGGACATGCTCATTTTGAAAACGCTGGCGCTGGAACCGATGCATGGTTACGGCGTCGCGGCGCGGATCGAGCAGATGAGCGACGGGATTTTTCGCGTCAATGCGGGTTCGCTATTCGTCGCGTTCGAACGGCTGCTGCGCGCGGGAACGATCAAGGGCGAATGGAAGACGACGGAAAACAGCAGGAGAGCCAGGTACTACTCGCTGACGGAACGCGGCCGCAAGAGGCTCGATTCCGAAACCCAGGAATGGGCGCGGCAAGTGGCGGCGATTGCCAGAATTCTGGAACGGTCCTGAGGGAAGCCATGTCTCTCGTGCAAAACATTGCGAGCGGGCTGAGAACCTTGTTCCGGAAGCAGCAGGTGGACCGGGAATTGGACGAGGAGCTCAGCGGCTTTTTGGAGATGGCGGCGGATGAAAAGCAAAAGCACGGGATGAGCCAGCAAGAGGCGCTGCGTGCGGTGCGGCTGGAACGAGGAAGTATCGATGTCACAAAGGAAATCGTCCGCGCGGCGAGATGGGAATCGTTTCTGGAGACGTGCTGGCAAGATGTGCGCTTCGGCGTGCGGATGCTCAGAAAGAGTCCCGGCTTTACAGCGGTGGTGGTACTGACGCTCGCGCTCGGGATCGGGGCGAACACGGCGATTTTCAGTTTGCTGAACGCGGTGATGCTGCAATCCATTCCTGTTTCGCATCCAGAGCAACTCGTGGTTCTCCGTTGGTCGGCGCACGGACGTCCACATTCGGTTGGTCACAGCAGCTTTGGAGACTGTGAGCGGACGGATTGGAGCGCGTCGTTCGCAAGTAGTTGCTCTTTCTCGTATCCAATGTTGCGTGAAATCCGCGAAAAGACACACGTATTTTCCGGCCTCGCTGCGTTTGCCGGCCCGGCAGAGCTTGAAATGAGCAGCAACGGGTCGGCAAGCATGGTGCGTGGAGAGATCGTTTCGGGCGATTTCTTCGAAACGCTGCGCATAGGCGCCGCGGCAGGTAGAACGCTGAACCTTAGCGATGAAAGGCCTGGCGCGGAGGCGGTCGCAGTTCTCTCTTATTCCTACTGGCAGACTGAGTTCGGTGGAAACGCGGCGGCCATCGGAAAAACGATCAAACTCAACAGCGTTCCCTTCACGATTGTCGGCGTGGCAGATCCTCGCTTCACGCGATTAGTTCCCGGTAAATCTCAGGATATGTGGGTGCCGCTTTCGCAGATGACGGCGCTCCGAATTTCGTGGGCGAACGGCGATTTAACCAAACATGACAGCTGGTGGCTGACCGTCGTGGGACGCGTTGCGTCAAGTGTTTCGCTGGCGCAAGCGCAAACCGGCGCGAGTTTGGTGTTCCGCAGCGAGGTCGTAAATGAATCGCATCTGAAAATGGCCGACGAGCCTCAAGTGACGTTGCTGCCGGCTCAAAAAGGACTTAGCGGAGACCGCAGTTGGGCCGAGCAACCGTTGTTTCTTCTGGTGGGAGCCGTCGCAATTCTGCTTTTGATTTCCTGCGCAAATGTCGCGGGACTTCTGCTTTCGCGTGCGGAGACGCGGCGAAAGGAAATTGCGATGCGGGTGGCGCTTGGCGCGGGACGCGGGCGAGTGGCGCGGCAATTGTTGACGGAAAGTATGCTGCTTTCCGTTGCCGGAGCGGCGGCCGGAATTTTGCTTTCGTACTGGGGAGCCACGACCCTTGATTCGTTCGTGGTGGCAAACCGGGGTTCCAGAATGTATTTGAATATGACTCCGGATCTCACGGTTCTGTTGTTTACGATTGCATTAACAGTATTGACGGGAATTCTTTTTGGTCTTGCTCCAACGATAATCGGCACACGAGCAAATCTCGCGCCCGTGCTGAAAGAGAGTTCTACCGGCATCACAGGCGCGATCGCAAGCGGAAAGCGATGGATTGGCCCCGGAGGCGCGCTCGTTGTGGTGCAGGTGGCGCTCTCGATTGTGGTTCTGGCGGGGGCGGGGTTGGTGGTCCGGTCTTTGGTTAACCTGAAAAGTGTGAACGCGGGCTTCGATACAAACAATTTGTTGCAGTTCGGCGTCGATCCTACGCTTACAGGCTCTTACAAGGATGCGGAAATTCAGATCCTTTACGGCGAATTGCAGAGGCGTTTGAGTTACCTGCCGGGCGTTGTGGATGTGAGCTATTCGTCGGACACGCTGCTCAGCGGCAGCCGCTGGACGACCGGCGTGAATATTGAAGGGCGCGCGGACAAATCCATGGTGGAAGTGCAGATGATGGCGGTGGGGACCAATTTTTTCAATACGATGCGAATCCCGGTGGTGAGTGGCCGCGCTCTGGAACCGGCCGACATGGAATCGCCCCATGAAGTGGCGGTGGTGAACCGGTCCTTTGTGAAGAAATTCATGGAGAATCGCGAGCCGCGCGGTTTGCATTTTGGCAGTGAAGATTCGAAAGGCAAGCAATACGAAATCGTTGGCGTGGTGGGCGACACGAAATACGACGACTTGCGCAAAGAGCCGGAACCGACCGCTTTTATTCCGCTGAAGAAAAGCGGGGCGCGCTTTGCCATAAGAACCGTCTCGAATCCGGCGGCTCTGCTGCCGGCAGCGCGGCGCGCGCTCGGCGAGCTGGACAACAATTTGCCGATGTTTGACGTCATGACGCAGAACGAACGAATCGAAAGGCGGTTATTCACGGAACGGTTGATCGCCTACCTGGCGAGTTTGTTTGGACTCGTGGCGCTGATCCTCGCGTGCATTGGACTTTACGGATTGCTGTCTTACGAGGTTGCCCGCCGAACCAAAGAGATCGGAGTGCGAACCGTTTTGGGGGCGCAAAAACGGGATGTGCTGCGGCTGATCGCCGCGCAAGGCTTGTCGCTGGTATGCATTGGCGTCTTCATTGGATTTATTGTATCGGCGGGTCTCACGCGATTTCTCGGTAGCTTGCTCTACGGCGTACAACCGACCGACGCTTCCACATTTTTCGAAGTGGCGTTGCTCTTGCTCATCGTAAGCGTGGCCGCCTGTTTGGCGCCCGCGTGGCGGGCAACCCGTGTCGATCCGATGGTCGCATTGCGATACGAATAGTTGCGATTCATGTTAGATCACACCCCGTACGGCTTTTTTTGGGCGCGATTGAGGAGGAGTGCGCGTTCGCCGGCGTTTTGGGAGTGGGTGCCGTCGTGGCGGTAAGCCGCTTTCAGGGCAACGATGCGCATAGAGTCGCGCGTCAAGCGCGTGCAACTGCGACGCCGAGATCGCTGCGGACGATGGGGGCCACTTGGGTGCCGAGAATTTCGATGGCGTGCAACATTTGTTGGTGTGGGAGCGTTGAGACGCCCATTTGGAATGTGATTCGGGAGATGCCGCCAAGGACTTCGTTCACGTAAAGAATCTTTTTCGCGACCGTTTTGGCGTCGCCGACGAGGAGCGCGCCGGTAGGGCCGCGCACGGCGTCGAATTGAGCGCGCGTGGCGGGTGGCCAGCCGCGTTCCTTGCCGATTTCGGTGAAGGTGTGCGCGTAGCCGGGAAAGAAAATGTCCGCGGCTTTTTCGGTGGTGTCCGCAAGAAAACCGATGGAATGAAGGCCAACCGTAAGTTGCTCGGGGGAATGACCGGCGCGGCGACCCGCTTCGCGATAGAGATCGATGAGCGGGCGGAAACGCCGGGGCTCGCCGCCGATGATGGCGACCATCAAGGGAAGCCCGAGCGTGCCGGCACGAATGAAAGATTCGGGCGTGCCGCCGACGCCGACCCAGATCGGCAGGGGATTCTGGAGAGGGCGAGGAAAGATTGCCTGGCCGGTGAGAGCGGCGCGGTGTTTGCCGGACCAGTGCACGTGCGTGCTGGCGCGAATTTTGAGAAGAAGATCGAGTTTTTCCGCGAAGAGCGAGTCGTAATCTTCGAGACGCAGACCGAAGAGCGGGTATGACTCAACGAACGAACCGCGACCGGCGACAATTTCGGCGCGGCCGCGCGAGATGAGGTCGAGAGTGGCGAATTCCTGAAAAACGCGAACGGGATCGGAGGCGCTGAGAACGGTGACGGCGCTCGAAAGGCGGATATTTTTTGTGCGCGCGGCGGCGGCGGAGAGAATCACGACGGGAGCCGAGTCGAGGAATTCGGGGCGGTGATGTTCGCCGATACCGAAGACGTCCAAGCCGACCTGATCGGCAAGCGTAATCTCTTCGAGTAAATGGTGCATGCGCTCGACCGGGCTGAGGGTGAGACCGGTGGCGGGGTCGGAAATAGCGGCTGCGAAACTGTCAATTCCAATCTGCATTGACGTGATTTTCTCCCAGGACGACATTCATTAGAGTCGTCGCTGTACCTCGGCGTTATATAAAGGTTCGCTTCACGACATTGGCTTGATTCCGGCCCCGAGGCTTTCCGCGCGCTTGCCAATCTTTTTCAAGGTTGCTTCCAGAGCGCGCAGCTCTTTCGGGCTGGCATCGGCAAAGACTTTTTTGATTTCTGTGGCGTGTTTGCGAAAAATCGGCGAGATGAGCGCTTTGCCTTTTGCGGTGAGCGATACGAGGCGAATGCGCCGATCTTCGGGGCCTTCGATCCGGTTTACGAGGCCCCTTGCGACGAGGCGGTCGACGGCGGTGCTGATCGAACCGGGGGTCAGGAATACTTTGGGGCCGATGGTATTTACGGGCAAAGGGCCTTTGTTCAAAAGGGCCTCGAGGATGCGGAAGTCGGTGTCGTCGATGCCGGTCTCGGCCAGTCCGGCATGGAGATATTTCGAAGCGGCCTGAAAGGCCTTTACCAGCACCAGCCAGCCGTGAACCGGGTCTCGCGCGTTCTTATCCATGACGAAACTATTTTCGCATTTCGTATAACCGCTGTCCAGAGGAATGTATCTATATCAATAGACTTGGCATCGATAGATAAGGAAAGAGAGGGAGGCTGCAAATGGAAGACGCAAAAAAGAAGATCATCGCCGTGGTCGGGGCAACGGGGAAACAAGGAGGCGCCGTCGTGCGCGCCCTTGAAACCTGGAATCAATTCAAGGTCCGCGCGCTGACGCGCCATCCGGCCAAGCATCGCGGACTTGCGGAGGAAGTGGTGCAAGCGGACTTGAATCGACCGGAAACCCTTCGCGCGGCATTTGAAGGGGCGCACGGCGTATTTTTGGTGACGAATTTTTGGGGAGAAGGTTCCGACGAGGCCGAGCAGGCAACCGCGGCGATACGCGCCGCCAAGGATGCGGGCGTGAAGCACTTTATCTGGTCCACGCTGCCGGATGTGGAGGGAATCAGCGGCGGCAAGTTCCACGTTCCGCATTTCACGGGCAAGGCCAAGGTCGATCGAGTGGTGAAAGAAGCCGGCTTTGCGAATCATACGTTCGTCATCGCGCCGTTCTACTATCAAAACTTTCTCGGCGTGGTTGCTCCGCAAGAACAGCCTAACGGATCCGTGGGATGGGTTCTGCCGCTTGATCCAACGGTGCGGAGCATTCACATGGGCGACGTCACGGAACTGGGCGACATCGTGGCCGGAGCGTTTGCGCACCCGGATGAGGCCGGGCATGGCGAGTATCTGCCGCTCGTCGGCGATTTTGTGAGCTTCAATGAAGTGGTGGAAACGCTCAATCGACAGGGACATCACTTTTCATTCAAACAAGTTCCAGCGGAAGTCTTTGCCGGCTTTTTTGCGGGAGCCGCGGAGGTGGCCGAAATGTTCGGTTACTTCCAGACGCACACCTACCTGGGTTCCGATTCGCGCGACCGGATTGCGCTGGCCAACAAAATCGCAGGCCGGAAACCGACGAAGATTGCCGCGTGGGCCGAAGTGAATTTGCCGGCGGCGCAGAATGCCCACTCCGCCGCACGCTGATTGAAAAACGCAAGGAAGCCAATTTGTGGCGGTGCAGAAAGACTTTGTTTGCGCGGTTGTTTGGAAGTGGAATGGAAAATTAAAAAGGAGGAAGTATATGGCAACGAATACGATCGCAGTTTCGAATGAGGTGCAGGCAATAAACGTTGGGCAGGGAGCAGTGACCGTCCTGGGACGGTTGTTGTTCGCGCTGATTTTCGTGGTAGCCGGCGCGAGTCACTTTAGCAAGCAAACAATCGGCTATGCGGCTTCGCAAGGAGTGCCTTTGGCGGCGATTGCGGTTCCGCTTTCCGGCGTGCTGGCCATTGCCGGCGGCCTGAGCATTTTGCTTGGCTACCGGGCAAGAATTGGCGCGTGGCTCATCGTGCTGTTTCTCGTTCCGGTCACCTTGATGATGCACAAGTTCTGGACGGTGACCGACCCGATGATGGCGCAGATCCAAATGATTCTGTTCATGAAGAATGTTTCCATGCTGGGCGGAGCGCTGCTGATTTCGCAGCTGGGTGCAGGACCGCTCAGCCTGGATGCGCGGCGCCGCGGCGAGCGCGCGTAAAAGGAGAGAAGCAAAATGCGCACTCAAACGGAAACGCCAATCTTTGCCGCCATGCGAACTCCGATCTCGCCGGAGGCAGTGGATCGGCTATTTCGCGAAGCGCGGACGTATTCCTCGTGGCTTCCCGAGCCGGTGCCAATCGAGCTTCTGCGCGAAGCTTACGAATTGGCGCGGCTTGGGCCTACCAGTGCGAACGGTTCGCCCGCGCGGTTCGTTTTTTTGACCACACCGGGCGCCAAGGCGCTGCTGAAGCCGGTTTTGGCGCCCGGCAATGTGGAGAAAACGATGGCGGCGCCGGTAACGGCGATCATCGCGTGGGACACGGAATTTCACGAGAATCTGCCGCGCCTGTTTCCGCAGTTTGACATGCGCGCCCTTTTTGCGGGCAACCGCGCCCTTATTCAGGAGACGGCGCTCCGCAACAGTTCGTTGCAGGCCGCATATTTCATGCTGGCGGCACGCGCGCTGGGACTCGATTGCGGACCGATGTCCGGTTTTGACGCCGAGAAACTGAATGCGGCATTTTTTCCGGACGGAAAGTGGAAGGTCAATCTTCTTTGCAACGTCGGCTACGGAGACCCGAGCAAGCTGCATGCACGGAATCCACGGTTGAATTTTGAGGAAGCGGCGGTGGTGCTGTAAGGCGAGTGTCTTCGGATCAACCCCAGCCGGAATACCGGCGCTGCCGTTTTTACCGGCGGTATTGCGCGTCGCTGACGTGTTGTGTCCAATCGACAACTTTTCCATCGAGCTTTTCTTGAATGGCGAGGTGCGCCATGAAGGTGTGGACAAATTCCCGTTCGCAGCGATGGCGTGAGTCCATCCGGTTTGCTGCCGACGTGCTCCTTTGATGCGCCGAGCCGGCGGGGCGAAAATCGAGATCACATCGGAGATTTTTCCATTATTTCAAGCCATCGGCATAAGGCTGCAAAGGCCAGCGCAGCTTTGCTTGCGCGTTGCCACAACGCTTGCGCGTTTTGGCTTGCTCGTTTGGCGCTCCTTTGTCACCATCTTTCCGCATTTGGAGGCGCGGGCTTGCCGCCTGGCTCATCGTGAAAGAAAGAATTTATTTCGGGGGAGTGGCGACCATGAAACGGAAATTGTGCTTGCTGGCGCTTTTGCTGGCGGTGAGCTGGACGGTGCGGGCGCAGGAAGCGACGATTGCGCCATCGGAAAATCTGGTGACGGACGGAATTGCGAAAATTCCGGCTGCGCTGGCCGAAACGGCGGGGCGATACGCATCGTTTCGCAGCGCGGGCTTTGTGGATTGGAGCCCGGCGGGGCGCGAGATGCTGATCGCGACGCGGTTCGCGGATGTGCCGCAATTGCATTTGGTGAAGACGCCGGGCGGCGCGCGGCAACAGCTCACTTTTTTTGGAGATTCGGTGACGAACGCGCGATTTCATCCGAACGGCGGCGACTATTTTGTTTTTTCGAAGGACATCGGCGGCGGCGAATGGTTTCAGCTGTACCGGTATGAGATGAAGAGCGGCGAGGTGACGCTGCTGACGGACGGCAAGGCGCGGAATTTGATGGGGCCGTGGTCTTCGGGAGGAGACCAGCTTGCGTACATTTCCACGCGGCGCACGGGAAAAGATACGGATTTGTGGGTGATGAATCCGGCGGATCCGAAGTCGGATCATTTGTTGACGAAATTGGAAGGCGGAGGCTGGCAGCCGCTCGACTGGTCTCCGGACGACAAAAAGATTCTGCTCGAAGAAGAGCTTTCGATTAATGAATCGTATTTGTGGCTGGTGGACACGACGACGGGCGAGAAAACCGCGCTGACGCCGCGCGACGCGAAAGAGAAGATTTCGTATGGCGAAGCGCAATTCGCGAAAGACGGAAAAGGAATTTACGCGACGACGGACAAAGATGCGGAGTTTCACCGGCTGGCGTACGTGAATCTGGCGACGAAAGAGCATACGTATTTGACGGCGGGAATTCCGTGGGACGTGGAATCTTTCGATTTGTCGCGGGACGGAAAGCGAATTGTTTTGAACGTGAACGAGGCAGGGCTGAGCGCGGTGTATGAAATCGACACGGCGGCAAAAGCCGCGCCGCGCAAACTCGGCGTGCCGGCCGGAGTGATCGGCGCGGTTCGATGGAATTCAGCCGGACGCGAGGTCGCGTTTTCGTTGACGAATGCGCGCGTGCCGGGCGATGCGTACTCGCTGGACGTGACGACGGGCAAGCTGGAGCGCTGGACGACGAGCGAAACGGCGGTGAAAACCGATGGGTTTCCGAACGCCGAGCTGATCAAGTGGAAGAGCTTCGACGAGAAAACGATTTCGGGATTTTTGTACAAGCCGCCGGCAAAGTTTTCCGGCAAGCGGCCGGTGTTGGTGGTGATTCACGGCGGGCCGGAAGGGCAATCGCAACCGGCATTTTTGGGCCGTGGAAATTATTATTTGAATGAGCTGGGAATCGCGCTCATTTATCCGAACGTGCGCGGCTCGACGGGTTACGGAAAGACATTTTCGCTTTTGGACAACGGCTTGCAGCGCGAGGACACGTACAAAGACATCAACACGCTGTTTGACTGGATCGCCGCGCAACCGGAGCTGGACGCGAGCCGCATCGCGGTGACGGGCGGAAGTTACGGCGGGCACATGACGCTTGCGGTCTCGACGTTTTACAGCGACCGCATTCGCTGTTCGGTCGATATCGTGGGAATGTCGAATCTGGTGACTTTCCTCGAACATACGGAAGCGTACCGGCGCGATTTGCGGCGCGTGGAATACGGCGACGAGCGCGACCCGAAGATGCACGACTTTCTGGAGAAAATCGCGCCGATGAACAACATCGCGAAGATCAAAAAGCCGATGATCGTCGTGGCGGGGAAAAACGATCCGCGCGTGCCGGTGAGCGAATCGGAACAGATTGTGGACGCGCTGAAGAAGCAGGGCACGACGGTGTGGTACTTGATGGCGAAAGACGAAGGGCACGGCTTTCGCAAGAAGATGAATCAGGACTTCCAGTTTTATGCGACGGTGGAATTTCTGAAGGAATACTTGCTGAAGTAAAATGACGATCAATCAGGTTCTGGGATCGCAAGATCGCGGCAGATTTTTCGTGCCAAGTGTTCGTTAATTTCTCGGTGACGAGGCACCGTCGAAGTGCGATTCGTCGCAGGATTCAGATAAACAGTGTGGCGACCGCCTTCCCGGCGAAATACGCAGCCGTGAAGCTCCAGGTGTGCAAGAAGATCGCGACGCTTCATTTAAAGCTGCCTAGACTTCTACGGTGATCAGTTCGCGCCTGGTCGTGGCCGATAATTTTTTAGTAGCAAGCCGACGATTCTCTTCGAGAATGAGCTGAAGCGCTTCTTTTAGATTCTCGCGCGTTTCGGCGAGCGTTCTGCCCTGCGTATTTACGCCGGGAATTTCTTCCACATACGCAATGTACCAGCGTCCCTTTTTTTCGAATACGGCTGTAAATTCCCGGCTCATTTTTTCTCTGCAACGTTATCTTAGCACGACGCCAGGTTCCCTCCACAAGGCTACTTGAGAAGCTTTTGCAGGTCCTTCCACTTGATCGAGACGATGTGATTTTCCTCGAGCGCCGTTTTGCATTCCGGGCTTGGAAACGCAATCGAGATCGCGCTGGCGCTGCGCGGAGGTGCAATCGGGATGATCGGCCCTGATCGATTGCAACTGCGCATCGTCGTGGCCGAGGTGGACGATGATCTCGTCGAGGCCCGGCTTCCTGTTTTTGGCCGCGTCGAAAACTCACCGGCGGCTCCCTCAATCGTTCGTCTTGAAAGTAACACAACGCATGAAGAGGAGCGGTTCCGGAGGCGCGGGATTAATCGCCGAGCGTAAGAACCAATTCGAAAAGCGTTGCTCGCGGATATCCAAAAGGCTTTACGGCAAGTTCGGTAAGCCGCGGCGTATCGAGAAGCAGGTTCATCAGCTTGTTCAGCATGGTGGGCTGAAGGGTATAACGCGCGATGAGAGAGGTTGGAACGGGAGCGCTGGACGCGGCGACGGTAAACGGCTGAATTCCGTATTTATTTTTCAGGCTGGCGATGATGCTGACGAGATCGGCCAGATTGTCGCGCTCCATCGCGCAATGGCGCAGCCGGTCGAGCAGATAATGTTCGAGAGAAAATTCACGGACGGCGGTGACCATGGAAGCCTCCTCGGCACGCACAAACTGCGGGGGCTTCGGCCAGGCCGGGGGAGGTTTGGCAAGAATACGACAGCGGTTGCGGGATTGAAGTTTAATTCACGGCAGCTGCAGCGAGAAGATAACTGGGCAAAGTCTGCCGGGCGAAAAAGAACGCTACAGAGGGATATTTCCGTGCTTCTTGCGCGGGTTTGTGTCTTTTTTATTTTCAAGCGACCGCAACGCGTTGATGATTCTCGTCCGCGTTTCAGCGGGTTCGATGACGGCGTCGATATAGCCGCGTTCGGCGGCGACAAATGGATTCGCAAAACGTTCGCGGAACTCCGCGATTTTTTGCTGGCGCAGCTTTTCGCGCTCGGCTTCGGGCGCCTTGTCCAGGTCGCGTTTATAAACGATATTCACCGCGCCTTCGGGCCCCATCACCGCGATCTCGGCCGTCGGCCAGGCGAAATTTGCGTCGGTGCGAATATGCTTGGAAGCCATGACGCAATATGCGCCGCCATACGCCTTGCGCGTGATCACGGTGATTTTCGGCACTGTGGCTTCCGCGTAGGCGTACAAAAGTTTTGCGCCGTGTTTGATGATGCCGCCGAATTCCTGCTGCGTGCCGGGCAGAAAACCGGGCACGTCTTCAAACGTGATGAGCGGAATGTTGAACGCGTCGCAGAAGCGCACGAAGCGCGCGCCTTTCACGGACGCGTTGATATCCAGAACGCCGGCGAGAAATGCGGGCTGATTGGCCACAATTCCGACCGGCCGGCCATCGAGGCGCGCGAATCCAACGACGATATTTTTCGCGTAATGCTCGTGCACTTCGAAAAAATAGGCTTCGTCCACGATCGCCTGGATGGCGTCCTTGATGTCGTACGGCTTGAAGGCGTCTTCGGGTACGAGAGTATTGAGCGATTCCTCGCGGCGCGTGGGCGAATCGCTGGTCGTTCGAATGGGAGGATCTTCGAGATTGTTCGAAGGCAGAAAGCTCATCAACTCGCGAATCATGGCGCAGCAATCGGCGTCATCGCGAGAAATGAAATGCGCGACGCCGCTTTTTTCGTTGTGGGTCATCGCGCCGCCCAGCTCCTGCTTGGTGACTTCTTCGTGGGTAACGGTTTTGATGACGTCCGGTCCGGTGACGAACATGTAGGAATTTTCGCGCGTCATGAAAATGAAATCGGTGATCGCGGGCGAATAGACGGCGCCGCCGGCGCACGGGCCCATGATGGCGCTGATTTGCGGAACGACGCCGCTCGCGAGAGTGTTGCGCAGAAAAATATCGGCGTAACCGGCAAGCGACATCACCCCTTCTTGAATTCGCGCGCCGCCGGAATCGTTCAGCCCAATGACGGGTGCGCCGGCGCGCATCGCCAAATCCATGATTTTGCAGATTTTCAGCGCGTTGGTTTCGGAAAGCGATCCGCCAAACACCGTGAAATCCTGCGCGAAGGCATACACGAGCCGCCCATCGATGCGGCCGAACCCGGTGACAAATCCGTCACCGGCAGGCCGCTGCTCTTCCATGCCAAAATCGGTGCAGCGGTGGCGAACGAATTTGTCCAGTTCTTCGAACGTTCCTTCGTCCAAAAGGAGGTGAATCCGTTCCCGCGCCGTCAATTTGCCCGATTTGTGTTCTTTCTCGCGACGCTCCGCCCCTCCGCCGGCTTCGGCTTCATCGCTGCGCCGCCGCAGTTCCTGCAGGCGCTCGGCGGCGGACTTCGTCAAGGGCGTGCGCACGTTCTTTTCAGCCAAGCGGACCTCCGTCGGAAGGCAAACTCTTTGCGCCAAAGATTCGCACGGCAAAATGCGTGGCCACCCAAACCGTGCCGAGCAACAACACGACGCCGAGCAGCAACTCCGCGCCGATTGCCACGATTCTCTGCGGCGTGGATTGGATTGCCGTGACATGCACGGTGGCGATCACGAGCGCATACATCGCCGCGAGCGCCATTGCCACCGTAAGAATGACGACGAGACTTGAGGCCAGCACCATTTTCATAAGCGACTCCGGCCGTTCATCAATTGCCGCGACGAGGATACCGCAGAATTTTGCGAGTCAGTAGTGCTTTGGCCGGCGCGGCACTCACCGCAGGCCCGACCAGTCGTCCGCCACGAGAATGGAATCGACCGGATTCGATGGATCGTACTTGATGCTCGCGGGCTGACCCGCGACAAGCCGCTCGAGCCGAACCTGGCTTTCGAGGCCGGTAATATCCTGGCCGGTTTGATACGTCACGCCGGAGATCGAGTAGCTGTAGGAAACGATATGCCGCAGGCGTCCGGCAAGCGGCCGCGGCTTCGAACCAAAAAGGGTTTTCGGCGCCGGTTCTTCTTCGGCGGGATGCTGCGTCAGTTCCACGACCTGGCCTTCGGCGATTCGGCCAATTTGATTCAGGTGCAGACGCCGTTTGCGTTCCGCTTCTTCCGGATCGGCGGAGGGGCGGAAAAACGCGTAAAAAATTATGCCGATGCCGGCAAGGACCGCCATGGCAAGCGCGAGAACCGTTTTCGGGTCGGCAAACAGGCTTCTCAACGAGCTAACTCCCCGGCAACCGTGAAGCTACATATTTTATCGGAAGTCTTGCGCACTTGCGGCATCAGGCTTGCGCCGGGTGCACCGGATTGGACAACACGCCGATTCCCTCGACGGAGACCTCGGTCGTGTCTCCCGCGGCGAGAGGACCGACACCCGCGGGTGTGCCCGTCGCGATCAAGTCGCCGGGTTCTAGCGACATCATTCGCGAAATCCAGCGCACGATAAACTCGACGGGAAAAATCATCAGCGAGGTTCTGCCGGCCTGGCGCGTGGCGCCGTTCACGCGGCATTCCACGAGCACGTCGCTTGGATTGAGATCCGTTTCAATGTGCGGCCCGACCGGACAGAACGTGTCAAATCCCTTTGCGCGCGTGAATTGCACGTCCGCCTTCTGCAAATCGCGAGCGGTCACATCGTTTACGCACGTATAGCCGCAAAGGTAAGACAACGCGTCTTCGTTCTCCGGAATGTGCGAGGCCCTTCGGCCGACAACAAGGCCCAGCTCGCCTTCGTGCTCGACTTTATTCGAAACGCTTGGAAGAACGATGGCATCGCCGGGTCCGATGAGGGAGCTCGGCGGCTTCAAAAAAATCAGCGGCTCTTTGGGAACTTCGTTTCCAAGTTCGGCTGCGTGCGCCGCATAGTTTCGCCCGACGCAAACGATCTTCGAGGGCGTGACGGGAGCAAGCAACTTTACGCTCGTCAATTCGAACGATTTTCCCGTCTTCTCCCAGCGCTCGGCCGCCCACGGCGCGGCGCTGATTTCCGCGACGGATTTGCGTTCCAGAATTCCAAAGCGTGGCGCGGACGAGTCTTTCGCAATAAACCGGCAGAATTTCATATCGAGATTGTATCAGGTCAGTTGATGATTCTCGCGCGATGCGGAGTGCGAAGCGCGCACGCGCCACACCAGGCCGACAATCCACGCAAGCGTCGCGGCAATCAGATACAACACGACTCCCGCCATAAAAACCTGCCAGGCGCCGTGCCACGACGAAAGTCCCTCAAAGAACAGACAAAGGATGCGGTAAAGAAAACTGAATACCGTCCACGCCGTCAAACCGGAGCCGAGCAGGCTGCCCGGCCGCCGGATGAATCGCAAAATGGGCATCGTGGCCAGCAACACCATTGCGCCCGCCGCCAGAAGATTCCGCTCCATCGCGAAACGGTCGAAAAGAACGAAGCGGTTCGCCACCACGACCCACGCGGCAAACACGGCAAACAGGCACAAGCCAACGTACAAGCCTAAACGAAACGCGGAGTCCTTCAGAGCGTCGTACAGTTTGTAACCAGGCAAATGCGCGGCGAAAGTCATGGGTTGCTGGACTCCCAAGCGTCAGAAAAGTGCTCTAACCCTGAATTACTGCGAAGGTTGCGTCACATCGGATATGACTATCGTCGGCGCGCTTTCATTCCCTGCGCGGTCCACGGCCGTCACGCTGTACCAATACCGATGCCCCGGTTGCACTGACATATCACGATACGCGGGCGCGGGCAACAAATCCGTGGTCAAAAGTTGCCCGCGCGCATCTTGTTTGTCACTACGATAGACGCGATAACCCGCCAAATCGTTTTCCAGGTTGATGGACCAGGACAAATCCACGGATGGCGCTTCGCCGGGCGGCGTGACCGCCGCCGCCACGACGTTTTGCGGCGCGGCGGGCGGAAACGTGTCGCGCGGCGCAACCACGGCCGGCGCGGAATCGTCCGATTCAACCGGCCCGTCTCCGGCCAGGGCGACCGCTCGCACCACGTAGACGTACATCTTGCCGAATTCGAACAGCGTATCGCGGTACGAATTTTCCGGCGCCGGCGCCAGCAACGTGAGCGGCGATTTCCATTTTGCTTGCGCAACGTCGTGCGCAGCCGCTTCGGCGCTCGTGGGATCGATTTCGCCGCGCAAGACGCGATATCCCGTCAGTCCATCGAGCGCGCCTCCGCCGGACGTCTTCTGGGGAGCCGCCCAGTGCAGCTCAATCGCCGCCTCGGTAACGTTCGCATCGACGGCGCCAATTCGTTCGGGTACGGGGAAAATTTTCACGACGACCGTGTTCGAATCCGCCGAAGCGCGCTTCTTCGCCGCTCGCGTCCGCACGCGATACGCCAGCATGGCGCCGGGATGAGCCTCGGTTTCCGCCGGTGCAATCGGATCCTTGAATTGGATGTGTTTTTCGCTCGTGTAAGTATCGAGTAGCGCGCCGGGCAGCGTGTACACCAGGCGGAACGATTTGTTGTCGGGCTTGCCGTCCGGCTTCACGGTTCCGCGAAGAATTTCGACCGTCGGCGGCTCGGTCAGCCGTTCATTCGTTACCGTTCGGTTGGGGAGTGTGAGGGATAGCAAGGCGCCGTCGCCCGATTGGCGCACCGCCAAATCGGCGATCGCCGCCGGGATCGGCGGCGATGGCGGCGTCGGCTCTCCCGGCGCGCCGCACGAAGAAAGCTGCAAAATAAAAATCAGAGAAAAGAAAAGACGAAACGCATTTGCGGTAATTTCGGCCGACCGCAACTTTGCGACTTTTCTATTTTCCATTTGCGAAATTCACAACTTACAGGATGTAGCGGCTCAAATCCTGGTTCTTCACGATGTCGGCCAGCTGCTTCGTCACGTATGCCGCGTCCACCTTCACGTTTTTCTTTTTCAGGTCGGGCGCTTCGAAGGAAATGTCGTCGAGCACTTTTTCCAGAATCGTGTGCAAACGCCGCGCGCCGATATTTTCCGTCTGCTCGTTCACCGTGGTCGCGAACTTCGCCACCGTGGCCACCGCGTCGTCGGTGATATTCAGCTTGATGCCTTCGGTTTCGAGCAGCGCGACGTATTGCTTGATGAGCGCGTTTTTCGGCTCCGTCAGAATCCGGATGAAATCTTCTTCCTTCAGCGATTGCAGCTCGACGCGAATCGGCAGCCGCCCCTGCAATTCGGGGATCAGATCCGACGGCTTCGTCACGTGGAATGCGCCCGCCGCGATAAACAAAATGTGGTCGGTGCGAATCATTCCGTAACGCGTGTTGACCGTCGTGCCTTCGATAATCGGCAAAATATCGCGCTGCACGCCCTCGCGCGAAACGTCCGGCCCGTGTCCGGATTCGCGCCCGGCCACTTTGTCGATCTCATCGATAAAAATAATTCCCATCTGCTCGGCGCGTTCCACCGCGATTCGCGTCACTTGATCCATGTCGAGCAGCTTGCTCTCTTCTTCCTGAATCAGGTATTCGAACGCATCCGCCACCGTCATCTTCCGCTTTTTCTTTTGCTGCCCGAACATGCCGCTCAGCATGTCCTTCAAATTCACGTCCATCTCCTCAACGCCCTGATTGGAGATGATTTCGAACGAGGGCATCTGCCGCTCGCGCACTTCAATGTCCACCATGCGCTCGTCCAGTTTGCCTTCGCGCAATTGCGCGCGGAATTTCTCCCGCGAGCGCTGATTCATTTCGCGCTGCGCCGCGGCTTCGTTGTCCGGCGTGCCCGGCGGCGGCGGCGGTGGCGGCGGCAAAAGCAAATCGAGAACGCGCTCTTCCGCGGCCTGTTCCGCGCGATCCGCCACTTCATCCAGTTTTTCTTCGCGCACCATGTCGATCGAAGTTTCCACGAGGTCGCGCACCATCGATTCCACGTCGCGTCCCACGTAACCGACTTCCGTGTATTTCGACGCTTCGACCTTTACAAACGGGCAACCGGCAAGCCGCGCCAATCGCCGCGCGATTTCCGTTTTGCCCACGCCCGTCGGCCCGATCATCAAAATATTTTTCGGCAGAATGTCTTCCGCCATTTCCGCCGGCAGTTTCTGCCGACGCACGCGATTGCGCAGCGCCACGGCCACGGCGCGCTTCGCCGCCGCCTGCCCGACGATATACTTGTCGAGCTCCGCCACGATTTCGCGCGGCGTCATCTCATCCAGCGCGGGCAAAAATTCTTCGCCTTCGACGGGAGCGGGCGCCCCGCCGTTCGGCATGAAAATCAGTTCTTTATCGGACTTGCTTGCCATGTGTTGTCTTAGAGTATCAGTCTTTGCGGATCAGAAGTGCTTCTTGCTCGTTTTCCTACAACTCTTCCACTGTAAAGTTCGCGTTGGTGTAAATGCAAATTTCGCTGGCAATGCGCATCGCTTCCAGAGCCAGGTCTTTCGCGGCCAACTTGGAATGTTTCATTAAGGCCCGCGCGGCGGAAAGCGCGTACGTTCCGCCGGAGCCGATCGCCACCAATCCGTCGTCCGGCTCGATCACGTCGCCGTTGCCGGACAAAATAAAAGTTCCTTTCGCGTCCGCGACGATCAGCAAAGCTTCGAGGTGCCGCAGCGCCCGGTCTTTCCGCCACTCTTTTGCCAGCTCCACCGCGGCCTTCGGCAAATTTCCGGAAAATTCCTGCAGTTTGCCTTCGAATCGTTCAAACAAAGAAATCGCATCCGCCGTCGATCCCGCAAAACCCGCCAGCACTTTGTCTTGATACAACCGGCGCGTCTTTTTGGCCGAATGCTTCATCACGTGATCGCCCATCGTCACTTGCCCGTCGGCGATCAACACCACCTTGTTCTCTTTGCGCACGCACAGCACCGTCGTGCCGTGCATTGCTGCGTCTCCCTGCGCGCTATGGCGGCTTGTTTGCATCCCTTCATTATACAGCCTGGGGGGAAGCGCACCAAAACAAGTCGCCTCCCGCGCAATCAGGGGTACGGAATTTCACGGAAGGAAATCACTTTGTAGGTGAACGGCTTCAGTGCAGCGGAAACCCAGCAGGAGTCGTAATAAATTCCTTTTCCTGCGTGGTTCGCCACATTGTACGTCGCCTCGCCAAACGCCGCGCCGCCGCCGCCGGTGGTCAGATTCGCTAAATATACCGCGCCGTCAAATTCGCCGTTGCTGCCGGGCGCGTTAGTTACTGTAATCGTGCCGCCCAATACGATCACAATTCCCTTCCACCCCGAATCGCCCGTGTACGTAAAGTTTCCTCTCACAACCAATAGTCCGTAGCCGGTGAAGCTGTTCAACGAAAGATCTCCATTCACATATACCGTCATCGGATTGGTCGCCGACATCGCTGACGGCATGTCCGCTTCCGTTCGCGGACCGTTCAAAACAGCATCGGCGGCGTTTCGCACGATTGGCAGAAAAATAGAAAGTGAAATCGGGTCGGTCATGTCCACGGTTGAATTGCTCGGGTGCACGTAGGGACTTGGCGAAACGCTGGGGATTGCCACTCCGCCGCCCGTGTAATTCCCCGGTTGGGGCGTCAATAGCTTGTTGTCGTGGACGTTCACGTAGTCGGCGTGATTGAATACCCCGATTGCCGGAAGCGATGGCTTCGCGGGACAAGTCAACCCACCGTTGTCGCCGGTTGCCTGGTCGTCTCCGTATATCGAAAATGTATAGTTTGGCATCGACGGTTGATTGAATACGGCTGCGTCTGCAACCAAGCCAGGTCCAGCGATCGTCAACGCCGCCGAAATGGGAATTTGCAGGGCCACCGGGCCAACCACGTACTGCAGCAGCTTTGTGCTCTTATCGGGCAGCGCAGCAAGTGCCGTCACAGCTAGCGCCTGGTATGGCGTCACGACCCGCGTCAGATTCTTTCCGTCAAAATAGATCGGCTGCACGAAATTCAGTTGCGTGAACCAAAACGAGTCCGGCGGCCCGGGGTCAGTGTTGTTCACGTCAACCAGAATCGCCTCTTCGTCGATTGCGTTGATGCGCACCCATTTGTACAAAGGATTCGCGAATCCGGGTAAAGATTGCACGGAAGGTGTTTTCACAATCGAGGATGGCGGATTGAAGGCACGACGAAATTCCTGAGCGTATTCGGTATCCGGATACGCCGCCGCATTGCCATAGTTCGTTGGGTCGGACGGAACCGGATCTGAAGCCAGAGGATTGGTGATATAGATGACCTGCCCTAAAGGCAAAGTCGGGAGGCAGCAGTTTAAATAATTGGGGTTCCGCGGCAGCAGCCGGCCTCGGCCTTCTTCCAATCCCGATAGAGCCGCGTAGTAAGCCGAAGTCGACGAGCGGTAATTCGCGGTCAGCGACGTTTCCGTGCCGGATGCCGCCATCATCGCGAGCCCCACGACGGCGACCAGCAGCAAGATGAAAATCGCCAGCAGCAGCGCGACACCCGCCTGCTCTTTCCTCGTCCGGCGTTTTCTTTTCTCTCTCAACTCTTCGCTCTCTCTTTGTCCTTCAGTTGTCCGGATTCAACCGCCGTCCTTCGCCTTTCAATTGCACCAGTTGCAGTCGCCCCGTGGTCATATCCGCCGTCGGCGCCTGCACGATTAGCGTAACAACGACTGAAACTACGTGGGTGGGATCGTCCGTACTCGCAATCGGGTCGGCGCAATCAACGGGTTGGGGCGTCGACTCGCAGAAATACTGAAAAACGGGAACCGGACCGCTCGGAAACATCGCCGGGTATTGTGCCTGCAGCGTCGCCAATTGCGCCGCCGGCGGGTTGTTCATCACATTTTGAACATACGGCACCAAAAAGCCGCTCGTGATTGCCTCCGGATCGGCTCCCGGGTTGCTGCTCTTCGGGGCAACACCCCGGTAGAGCGTCGTTCCATTCAACTGGTACCGGATCCATTCCACGGTTCCCGAATGGTTCTGCGGATCGATGTCGGTTTCGATAATCATGTCGTAGCTGCCGGGCGTCAGGCTGCAGGTTGTCCCTATGGCACACGGTGAATTGGGATACGTTCCGGGTGGCCCCCAGGCAAAGGGCGACACTGCATACCGCTGAAACGGAGGCGTGGTTCCAGGTTGAATCGAAACCCGCGGCGGAAATCCGGAGTCGTTGATGTCTCGCACCATCTGATCCAATCCGAATCGCGCCTCCTGAAACGTATTCAGCAGTTGCGAATCGGAGTGATACTTCTTCATGGAAAGCGTCAGCAGCTCAAAGGCGAAGCCGCTCACAATCAGCAGAATCGCCAAAGCCGTCATCAGCTCGACCAGCGAAAAACCGCCTGCGCGGATTGGTTTGCGAGGTTTCATTGTTCGACCATCGCATCCAGCGTCACCGCCGGAACAAAAGTGCTTCCGCCCAATTGCCGCACGCCAACGAAAAATCTCTTCCCCGTGATGGACGATCCGTTTACCGTCGTCACCACCGCCCATCGCACGTCGTACGTCACCGCAAAGGGATCGTTTGGATCGGTATACGTAAAGCTGAAGTTGTCCACTGGCGCGCCGGAAAAATCGATGAGCGGCCGATAATTGAACAGCCACTGCACGTTGTTGCCTTGCACCGCTCCCGGCGTCGAAGCATCGCCCAGGCTGCAACACGACGTGTAGACCGCTCCATTCGGCGCCAGAAAGCTCGCGTCCGTCAATTTGTGCCCGAGCATCTGGTCCAGCTCTCGCTGCGCGAACACCAGAGAAGTCGAATCCAACCGTCCCTTCTGGTTAATCAAAATCGAAGCCGGCACAAGCTGCGCAATTCCCACGAGTCCGATGAGCAGGATCACCGTCGCAATGAGCAGTTCCACCAGCGAAAAGCCGCGCGCCCTCTTGCCCCTTCGGCATGGCCGACTTGCGATCTGCTTCATTTTGTTTCCGCGTCGCACCTTAACTCACCCTCATCCACGGCCCGCCCACTCCCGCTCTCCACACCTGGACCGCTCCCGACGGCAACAGCACGATGGCTCGAAATCCTAAATCGCCGATCGACGTATTCCCCAAGTAAAAAACGTCCACCGACGGCGCGCCGGTAAACACGCGCGCGCCTCTTTGGTCGAATCTCACCGACGCGTTGCCCGGCGATAGCACATTCAGCGCGGGGCTGGCGGTTCCGACGGCGGTCACAATCGCATCCGGCGGCGGCACTGAACCCGCGTCCAGCATTTGCACGAGTCCGGTGATGAGGATCTGCGGCTCGGTGGTTTCGGCGTTGCCGTCGCCGTCCAGGTCCGTCCACACCGTCCACGACGTTCCGTTCTGTTGGATCTGGCAACTGATGGGTGAGTTCTTGCGAATCGCGCTGAATCGCGTCGTCTTCATCATGCCCGAAAGTTTCGACGCGGCGTCGCTGAGCTGGTACGAGCGGTATGCCTCCAGCAACGTCGGCACGGCGATCGCCGCGAGGATCACCAGAATCACCACCGACACCAGCAGTTCCAAGAGGCTGAAGCCTCTTGTCAAATGGCGGCTCGCCGCGTTTCTTGAGAAGCGTGCACCCAAGCTCATCGCCTCGCAGAGGGAAGCTTTGCCGGAGCCCAGTTCGTTCGGGCGGTCCGCGCCAATCGACAGGCTGCGCGTTCAGCAGCCGAAGCCGCGGGCTTTGCCGGTAACCTAGATTCTACTGGGGACGAGGTGCGGGATTGTAGTACAAACCTTTGTATATTGCGGGAAATGCAAAGGCACCTGTTTTTGACATTTCTTACCAATCTGCGAACCCTTTGACAAAAGGTAACGGACATCGAATTGCGATTCTTGCGTACGAGCATACCTTCGATGCCGCGGTGTTGTACAATCCCTCTCCGCGAAAGAGGCCATTATGAAAACGTTTTCGTCCGCGCGTTTCGCCGTTCTGCTTGCCTGCTCCCTGCTCTTTTCCGTTCACTCGCACGCCCAGGCGCCGCCCGTGCCCATCCAGGATTTCTTTAAAAGCTATTTCGAAGAGTCTCTTAAAGACGAACCGGAAAACGCCACCGGCGTCGGCCGCCACGATTATGACGATCGCTGGAGCGACCTGTCGAAAGCCGGCCGCGACGCCCGCCTCGCGCACCTGCGCGCGCGTCTCGCCGGCCTCAACAAATACGATTTCTCGAAACTTTCCGAACAGGATCAGCTCAGCGCGCGCCTGCTGCAATACGAACTCACCTCGCAAATCGAGTCCAACGACATCAGCACGCATCTCCTCCGCGTCGGCCAGCTCTACGGATTCCACAACCGCGTCTACCTCACCATGGATCGCATGCCCGCCCGCACGCTGAAGGACTACGGAAACATCCTCGCGCGCCTTCACGGAATTCCGGCGCTCATCGACCAGAATCTCGCCATTCTTGACGAATCGATTGCGGAAGGCTGGACGCAACCCGCCATCGTCCTCGACCGCGTGAACAAGCAAATCGATGCGCAAGTCGCGCAGGAGAAAAAAGACTCGCCGCTTCTCGCGCCCTTCCGCAATTTTCCCTCGAACTTTACACCGCAAGAGCAGGCCAAACTTCGCAGCGACGCGGAAGCTTCCTACGACAACGAGTTTCTGCCCGCCTGGCGCAAGCTGCAAAAATACATGGCGGAAACCTACGCACCCAAAGCGCGCAAGACCGACGGTATCGGCGGCGTTCCCGGCGGCAAGGCCGCCTACGCCATTCTTGTCCGGCGGCTCACCACCACCAACGCCACTCCCGAAGAGATTCACAAAACCGGCGAAGCCGAACTCCAGCGCCTTGAAGCCGAAATGCTCGCCACCGCGCGCGAAACCGGATTCACCGGAACACTCTCTGAATTCGAGAAAAAACTCGACGCCATGCCGGAACAGCATTTCCGCTCAAAAGAGGAAATGCTGATCTATTCCCGCAACGTCGCGAAAATTATCGAGCCGCAATTGCCCACGCTCTTCAAGCGCATTCCGATTTTGCTTTATGGCGTCCGCCCGATTCCGCCCGACCGCGAAGCCGCCACCGCAACCAACGCGCAAGCCCCTTCTCCCGACGGCAGCACTCCGGGCTGGTTCAACCTCAATACCTACCAGCCGGAAAAACAAATTCGCTACGACAAGCAAGCGCTCGTCTTGCACGAAGCCGTGCCCGGCCACGTCTTTCAAGGGGCGGTGGCGCATTCCATGACCGGCTTGCCGGAATTCCGCCGGTTTTATGGAAACAGCGCGTACGCCGAAGGCTGGGCCCTCTACGTCGAATCGCTTGGCGCGCAACTCGGCCTCTACACCGATCCGTACGACCGCTTCGGCCAGCTGGCCAGCGAACGCTTTCGCGCCGTTCGCCTCGTCGTCGACACCGGCATTCACTCCATGGGCTGGACGCGCGAACAAGCGCTTGCCTTTTTCGAGGAGCACGCGCCCCAGGAATCCGTCGCCGAAATCGATCGCTACATCTCGTGGCCCGGCCAGGCGCTCGCCTACAAAATGGGACAACTCGAAATCATGAAACTCCGCAAGGAAGCGCAGTTGAAACTCGGCCCCAAATTCGACATCCGCGAATTTCACGACGTGATTTTGCGCGACGGCGCTCTTCCCCTTCAATTACTCGACGAGCAGGGCGAAAAATATATCAATTCGAAGTGATCGTTGCGCCGAGCGCCCGCGCGTTCCGGTGCGCGATCGCTTCAATCGTAATCATCGGATTCACGCCGGACGCCGATGGAAACGACGCGCCGTCCATCACAAATAAATTTCGCGCTTCCCACGTTTCTCCGTCGGGATTCGTCGCGCTCGTCGCCGGTGAATCTCCGAGCCGCGCCGTTCCCATGATGTGAAACGAAAACAGGGAAACCTGCCCGCTTTCCCAGCCCGCGCGGTCCATCTCTCGTTCGAACGTTTCAATCGATCCGCGCTTCCCCGGTTCATACGAACAGAATTTCGCGTGCGGGGAATAAATCGTCTTCGCGCCCGCTGCCTCCAGAATTTGCGCCGCTCCCAAAAATCCTCGCCGCAAATGCGCCCGATCGAACTCCGAAAGCGAATAATGCGAAACCGGATTCCCCTCCGAATCGACCTTCACGCGCCCGCCGAAGCGGTCTCGCAACAGCACGCCAATCGCCGCCGTATTTACGAACTTCTCCATCAATCCACGGCACTGTTCCGGATTTCTCCACGCCAGCGGCGCCATCGCAATCACCGGCTGCAGCGCCGTCGTTTCGAATTTCACGCCGTAATTTCCCGTCATCTGCCGGAATTCATCCGAATAAATCGCCTGCATCGTCCCTTCCCAGGGACGAATCTCTTCCTCAAAAATCCCGCACACATTCGAAACCGGGTGCAGATGCAGATGCCGCCCGATGTGTTTGTTGTCCAATCCCGATCGCAGCAGCAGCGCCGCCGTGTGGATCGCGCCGCAAGCCACCACCAGCGCTTTGCATTTCACGCTGACGCGATGCCCGCCTTTCGAAACCGCTTCCACTCCCGTCGCCGTTCCCGCTTCGATTCGAACTCGCTCCGCCCTCGTCCCTATCAAAATCCGCGCGCCCCGCGCCTGCGCATCCGCCAGCCACGTTTTCGTCGTGGACTGCTTCGCGCCAATCGCGCAGCCATATCCGCAATACCCGCACACTTTTCCCTGCTCGCACTCCTTCACGTTCCGCGGCATCGCGTCCACGTGCCAGCCCAGCGTTTCGAGTCCGCGCTCCAGCACCTGCTCCCGCGCGGAAACGCGATTTTGCTCTCGATTCACGTGCAGCCGTTCGCACACCGCATCAAGGCTCTTCGTGTACTCCGCGCCGGCAATCCACTTCGCGCCCGCCTCGGCCCATTCTTCGCGCACATCGTCCGGCGTTCGAAACGACGTGCAGTAGTTCACCACCGTTCCGCCGCCCAAACATTCCCCCGCCAAAAATCCCACGCTCTGATCTTGCGTTCCGGCAAATCCGCCTTCGAGATACAGCCGCCGAAATCCCGCCAGTTCCGCTCCGTCAAAATCCGCGTCGTCGTAATAATTCCCCGCTTCCATCACCAGCACATCTTTTCCCGCCGCCGCCAGCTCCGCCGCCGCAACGCCGCCGCCGGCTCCAGACCCAATCACGCAAACGTCGCACGTCGCCTTGGTCTCTTTTTCCGGCACCTCCGCCGTCAACGCGCGCGCCGCCGCCGGCCTTTGCACGCCGAGCGGTCCGGGAAATTTTATTTTCCGCCAAACCCGGCTCGCCCCGCCGCGCTCCGGCAACATCACGTACAAAAATCCGATCGCTTTGCGCAGCGCCTGAAATGCAGCTCTTCGCTTCCGCATCGAACTATCCGCCCACGACCGCAACATTCCTTCGCGGACTTCTTTTGCGAGCATTGAAAAATGTTCAAATTCGCCCGCCAGTAAAAATCCGTGCAGCTTCGAATCCCAAATATCCAGTAAATTCGAAAATTGCGCGCGATCCCGCGTTCGCGGATTCAATTCGAGCGCTTCGGCCAGCGCTTCGGGCACACCCATCTCCACCGCCGAAGGCCAGCCTTCTTTTTTCGGAAAAAATGTCTCGCAAATCGCTTCCAGTGCGTGCTTTTGGCGGGGAGTGAGCTGCATGGGCGGATTGCAGTCTAGCGCGGCCTCCGCGCTGACTTCAATCCTGCAATTCCATCACGACAAAACGGGGCGGTTCAGTTGTCGCGCTCTTCCTTCTCTCTCTGCTTTGCCGCTTTGTTGCGGTTTTTCTTGCTGAAGCTTTCCGTATATTTCTTTTCGAGCGACGCCTTTGTGAAAAAATCCGCGGGGAGATGCTCGTCGAAGCTGCACGTATCGAAAAATGCCTGAAACTGTCTCCGCCCGTCCCGCTTCCGCTCCACTTGCAGCGGCGCCATCACCTGTCCCTCTTTGTGGTAGTTGCCGTACGACGTCACTTCTTCCGTCTGCTCCCGCGTCGTTTCGTCGCGCGTAATCACGATGCTCCGCGCCAGCAGATGCGAACTTTGCAATACCGCGTAGCGAAACGTGCGGTCTTCGCGGTCCACCAGCTCCACCCATTCCACCGGCTTCATGTCCACCAAATCCACTCCGCCGTAACGAAACAACATGCCCTCTTCTTTCAGCCGAAATCGCAGCACGTTATCGATGTTCCGCTTCGTCTGTTCCTTGAAGTCGGCAATATTCACCGCGGTCTGCTCCGTCACGCCGCCGCGGTCCATTGTCCAACCTTCCTCGCCGCTGTACATCTGAATGATCGTTCCGCCTTTGAACGGAATGCTCCCAATCAGCACTCCCAGAAATCCGCCCTTCGCGCCTTTCACTTCATATTCCGTCCGGTTCTTGTCCGGCAAATGCCAGTAATCGCGAAAATTCGTGTAGCCCGACAAATCGCCGTTGTGTTCGAATTGCGCCAGCCTCCCCGTGCAATCCGTTTCGCGCGTCTGCAAATACGCTTCGCCGCCCATCGCGCTGATCAGTTGATTCAGCACCTGCTTCGCTTTCGCCGCGCTCTGCTCCGGCATCATCGTTTCCGCCGCCTGCGCGTGCGCCCGCGGGGCCGCGGCGACGGCGCCAATCGCGAGCGCCACAATCAATTTCAAAACGCTCATCCGCACAGAATCGAGCCTCCATTTACATTGATGATCTCTCCGGTCATGAAGTTGGCCAGGTCCGACGCCGCAAACAAAATCGGCCCCGCAATTTCTTCCGCCGTCGCCGCCCGGCCCAGCGGAATCGCCGCCGCCGCCATTTTTTGCCCGGCCTTTGTTTCCAGCACGGGATTCGACATGTCCGTCGCCACCCATCCCGGCGCCACCGAATTCACCAAAATCCCGTGCCGCGCCAGCTCCGTCGCCAGCCCCTTCGTCAAACTCACAATTGCGCCTTTCGAAGCGCCGTAGTGCGTATGGAACGCTTCGCCCCTCTGCGCCGCCGTCGAGGTGATCGGAATAATTTTCCCCGACTTCTGCTTGATCATCTGCGGCACCGCAAAATGAATGATCGAGTAAACGCTTTTCAAATTGACCTGCATCATTTCGTCCCACTGCTTCTCGGTCATTTTTTCGATCGGCAAATCTTCCAGGTTCCAAATGCCCGCGTTCGCCACCAGAATATCCAGCCGTCCCAGCCGCGCAATCGTCTGCTCCACCAATTTCTTGTTGTCCGCGTGTTTGCTCACGTCCGCCTTGAACGCTTCCACTCGCGTCCCGTGCTTCTTCGCTTCCCCTTCCACCTGCGCCGCCGCATCCTTCGCCTTGTTGTAATTGAAAATCACGTCCGCGCCGGCCTGCGCGAAAAGTTCTACGGCCGCCGCTCCAATCCCGCGCGAACCTCCCGTGATCAGTGCAGCTTTGCCTGCCAAAGAAATCATGATTCCCCCAATGTAATTTAGAAAAATCCTCTAGCGCAGGCCCTCTTGCCCGCGCAAGCGCCGCAATTAGCGCGAAACACACACTACATGTGCGCGGTTACGATTTCGGAGCAATCGCAGCTCGATTCCGCTCCGCCGCCGCGACAAAATCTCCAAATATTTTCTGTGCAAAGGCATCGTCCACCATTCGCTCCGGATGCCACTGCACGCCCACCACCCAGTTGCGCTCGTCTTCGAGCTCCACGCCTTCCACAATTCCTTCCGCCGACCGCGCCGTCACGCGCAATCCTTCGCCCGGCCGGTCAATTGACTGATGATGGCTGCTGTTAATGTGCACTCGTTCCCCACCGGCAAGTTTCGCCAGCCGGCTTCCCGCGGCCAGCGTCGCGTCATGCGCCGCGTCGCCCTGTTTAACCCCCGCCGCCAAATCCGTATTCCCATGCACTTCGTTTCCCGGGCGATCGCTGGGAATGTCCTGCACCAGCGTTCCCCCCTGATGCACATTCAAAATCTGGCATCCATAGCAAATCGCCAGCACCGGTTTCCGTTCCGCCATCGCGTGATCCAGAATCGCGCTGTCCGTCTCGTCTCGCGCCGGATCCAAATTCTTCGTCTTCTCGTGCCGCGCTGCGCCGTACCGGCCGGGTTCCACATCCGCCGGGCTTCCCGGCAACACAAACCCGTCCAGCCGCCGGATCTTTTCGCGCAGCGCCTCCGCCGGCAGATTCAGAGAAATTTCCGTCGGCTCCGCCCCCGCGCGCCGCACCGCCGCAAAATAATTCTCCAGCTTTTCCCGCACGCCGTTTCGCTCTTCCTCGCTCGTGCGCCAGGGAATGCCTACTCTCGGTTTGTTGGAGTTTTCAAGGGACATGGAAGCGTCAAATCGTAGCATTGGCCACACAAGGGCGGCAACCACCCGCCCGCCGGCCTCCGCGGTTAAATATAACTCTATATTTTACAATAAGTTACGGCTAGCCGGCGCTGGCGACCGGCCGCGACGGAAGGCAATACTCCGGCCGCGCGAAGAATCCCGGCAGTTGCTCGAGTCGGCTCTTCAACTCTCCCAAATTCGCAGCGCGCAGCGTCACATGTCCCACTTTTCGCCCCGGCCGCAACGACTTTCCGTACAAATGCAGGTGCGCATCCGGAATCGCCAGCACCTCCGCCGCTTCCGGCACCTCGCCGATCAAATTCAGCATCGCGGAAACGCCCGGCGTCGCCGTCGAACCCAGCGGCAATCCCATCACCGCTCGCAAATGATTCTCAAACTGGCTCGTCGCCGCCCCTTCAATCGACCAATGCCCCGAGTTGTGCACCCGCGGCGCCATTTCATTCGCCACAAGTTCGCCGTTGCACTCAAAAAATTCAATCGCCAGCACGCCCACGTAATTCAACTCTTCCATCACGCGCCGCGCCGCGAGCTCCGCCGCTTGCTGCAATTTCGCGCTCAAGTTCGGCGCCGGCGCAATCGAAAGCCGCAGAATTCCGCCGCGATGATGATTCTCCACCAGCGGATAAAACGCCGTCTCGCCCGCTTTGCTTCGCACCGCCAAAATCGAAAGCTCGCGTTCGAACGCGACCAGATTTTCCAGCAGCAGCGGTGTCGCCGGAAATTCCCGCTTCACGAATTCGACGGCCTCCGCGGTTCGCAGAATCCATTGCCCTTTCCCGTCGTATCCCATCCGCCGCGTCTTCAGCACCGCCGGCAAACCGATTTTCCTCACCGCCTTGTCGATTTCCGCCGCACTTCCGACTTCGGCAAACGAAGTCGTCGCAATTCCCAATTTCTTGAAAAGATTTTTCTCGCTCAACCGGTCTTGCGCCGCTTCCAGCGCTTCCGGTGGCGGATAGACGCGCACGTGCTTCGCGAGAAATCGCGCCGCTTCCACCGGCACGTTTTCAAATTCGTAAGTGACGAGTTCCAATCCGTTCGCGAATTTCTCCAGCGCATCGTGGTCCGTGTATTCCGCCGTCACGCGCTGCGCGATTCTTCCCACCGGAGCTTCCGGCGATGGATCCAAAAAACGAAAATGCAATCCCAGCGGATAGCCCGCCAGCGCCAGCATGTAACCCAGCTGCCCGCCGCCGAGAATCCCGATCGTCATGCGGCTACCTCACACACGGTCCGGCACCATTTTTCGCTTGGCAAACGCGTCATTTTCCACCCGATGCGTACACGCCGCTATTATGTTCATCCGCAACAACCCACAACCGTTGTCATTCCGAACCGCGCGCAGTTTGCGCGGTGAGGAATCCGCTTTTCGAGTTTATTCGCGCCGAACCGCATGCGTTCAACGGCCACTTCTCGATTTTTTTCCGGCGTCGGAGAGCGCCTTCGCGGGATCGGCCGTGCGCAAAACTTTCTTTG
Source organism: Candidatus Acidiferrum sp. (assembly GCA_035310365.1). GTDB lineage: Bacteria > Acidobacteriota > Terriglobia > Acidiferrales > UBA7541 > Acidiferrum. The sequence continues at coordinate 11,339 of DATGEI010000007.1, read as the reverse complement.
TTTGATTTGCGCGGAATTTCCGCAGCGCTTCGCGAATCTCCGGATGTTTCGCGCCAAGAATCGCCGCCGCCAGCAACGCCGCATTGATCGCGCCCGCTTTTCCAATCGCCAGCGTGCCGACTGGAATTCCTCCCGGCATCTGCGCAATCGAAAGCAGCGAATCGAGCCCCTTCAACGCTTTCGATTCCACCGGCACGCCCAGCACCGGAAGCACGGTCTTCGCCGCCGTCATTCCCGGCAAATGCGCCGCGCCGCCCGCTCCGGCAATGATCACTTCCATCCCGCGCTTTTCCGCGCTTTCCGCATACGCAAAAAGCAAATCCGGCGTCCGGTGCGCCGACACCACTCGAGTCTCATGCGCCACGCAAAGCTCTTCCAGCGTCTCCGCCGCATGCTGCATCGTCTCCCAATCGGAAGTCGACCCCATGATGATCCCCACCAGCGGCCCGCGCGCTTTGTTCTTCCTGTTTTCAGCCATTCGCCCTCAGTAAGACCGCCAATTCTACCTCGCTCCGCTTAAGCCAACCACCTCGAACGCTGTCGAATCGCCTTCTTCTCCGTGCTCTCTGTGCCCTCTGTGTTAAAACCACTCGCACGACCGGCGTCAGCTTCCAGATCCCCTCAATCCGTTCTATTTAGCGTCCCGCCGCCTTCTCTCCTCGCAAAACCAGGCACGTCGAATTCGACTTCGCGATCAACTTCCCATTTTCATCCACGACGTCGCACTCCACATACCCAATCGTCCGCCCGCGGTGCGCCACGCGCCCTTCCGCGCGCAATTTCGCTTCGCGCACCGGCCGCAAGAAATTAATTTTCAATTCCACCGTCGTAAATGTCTCACCCGGTTCGAGCGTCGTGGAAAACGCAATGCCCATTGCCGCGTCGGCAATGTCGCACAAGATCCCGCCGTGAAGCGTCCCCATCGGATTCGCGTGCCGCGGCCCGGCCTCGAGCGTCACCACCGCGCGCCCTCCGCCCGATTCCGGCACTTCAAATCCAATCAGCCGCGCCGCCGGCGACCCCACTTCTCGAATATGCTCGCCCAACGTCTTCTCTTTTCCCGCAGCCGGTTCCACCGTAATTTTCTCCTCGCCCTAAAATCTCCGCATCCGTAGCACAGACTTACGTGTGTGCCGCCGCAAACCCCGCCCCGCGCGAACCACTCGTTACACATCGTCCGGCAATTGTAGGGCCGGCTTTCCGAAGCCGGCCGCGGCAGCGCGCCATCCGATTATCCCGCCGCAACCCGCGAGCGCACTTTCCAATAATGCCGCACCTCACCGACCAGATAGAGCGATCCGGTAACGAATATCGCGTCGTCCGCACGGGCATTCGCCAGCGCCTCGTCCAGCGCCGCTTGCGCGTCGGCAATCACGCGAAAATGCGCCGCGTACTCCCCCGCCATGTCCGCAAGCTGCGCCGCGGAAATCGCGCGCGAAATCTTCGCTTGCGTAAAAATCACCTCGTTCGCCAGCGGAAACAAAATCCCGGCAATCTCATCCACCGCTTTGTCGCGCATCGCCGCAAACAGCAACGTCACTTTGCGGCCCGCGAAATTCTCGCTCAAAAAAGCCGCCAGCTCCCTTGCCGCCGAAGGATTGTGCGCTCCGTCCAGATAGACGTCCGGCTCCGATTGCAGTTTTTCAATTCGCCCTGGCCAAACTGCATTCGCGATCCCCTGTTCGATCGCCGCATCGTTAATTCCCGCGCCTCTTGCACGAAGCATTTCCGCAATGGCGATCGCATTCTTCGCGTTCTGCAGTTGAAACCGTCCGCGCAATTTCGGCGCCACGCGAAATCTCGCCCCGCTCTTTGCATTCACAACCTCGGCGCGAACGCACCCATCGACAAACGCAACTTGCTCCGCAACGTAGCCGCGCTCGCTTTCAAAGACCGTCGCGCCCACCTCCGCCGCGCGCCGCAAAATCACTTCACGCGCTTCGGTTCGCTGTTCCGCCACAATCGCCGGCACGCCACTCTTGATGATTCCCGCTTTTTCCCGCGCAATTTCCGCAAGCGAATGTCCCAGGAAATTCTCGTGATCGAAATCCACTCGCGTGATCACGCTCACTTCCGGCATTAAAATGTTCGTCGCGTCCAGCCGCCCGCCCAATCCCACTTCCATCACCGCAATTTCCACGCCCGCTTTCACAAAATGCTCGAACGCGAGCGCCGTCACCACTTCAAAAAAAGTCGGATGCGCCCGCAATTTTCCCTGCGCGAGCAATTCTTCAATCAACGACTGAATTTTGGTAAACGATTCCGCAAACTCCGCGTCGGAGATTTCCTCTCCCTTCACGCGAATCCGCTCGTTGATTTTTTCCAGATGCGGAGAAGTGTACAACCCGGTCTTGATTCCTGCCGCCCGCAGAATCGATTCCGTGAATGCCGCGGTCGAACCTTTTCCGTTTGTTCCGGCGATGTGCACGCTTCGATATTTTTTCTCAGGATGGCCGAGCGCTTCCGCCAGCACGGAAATATTTTCAAGGTCGAATTTCGCGGCGGCGGCCTGCGTGGGCGCGGCAAGTTCCCTGCCCAAAGAAAAAAGATACTTCAAAGACTCGGCGTAATTCATTTCAGCCAATCAACAGGTCGAGCGAGGAGGCGACGAACGCTTTTAAGTCTTTGCGGGGGACGACCGCATCGAGAAATCCGTGCTCGAGCAAAAATTCCGAGCGTTGGAATCCTTCCGGCAATTTCTGCCGAATCGTCTGTTCGATCACGCGAGGCCCGGCGAATCCAACCAGCGCACCCGGCTCGGCAATATTCAAATCGCCGAGCATCGCAAAACTCGCGGTCACGCCACCCGTCGTCGGGTCCGTCAAAATCGAAATGTACGGCAATTTTGCATCGTCGAGCCTTGCGAGCGCGGCGGAAACTTTCGCCAGCTGCATCAGGCTGATGATTCCCTCCATCATGCGCGCGCCGGCGGAGCAGGAAACCGCGATGAATGGCTGCCGCGTGGAGAGCGCCAGCTCAATCGCTCGCGTCACTTTCTCCCCCACCACCGCTCCCATTGAACCGCCGATGAAGCCGAATTCCATCGCGCAAATCACCACCGGCCGGCCGTTCAACTGGCCTTCGGCGGTGATCACCGCGTCGTTCATTCCCAATTTTTTCTGCGCTTCCTTGATTCGCTTTGCGTAGGGTTTGGTGTCCACGAAATTCAGCGGATCGGTCGAAACCATTCCCTTGTCGTGTTCCGTCCAGCGATCGTCGAGCAGCATTTCAAGGCGCTTCGCGGCGCTGACTTTGAAATGAAACTGGCACTTCGGACAGACGAACAGATTTTCCTCGAGGTCTTTGCGAAAAGTAATCGCGCGGCAACTCTCGCACTTGGTCCACAGACCTTCCGTGCGCACGCGCCGCTCTTCGGGCGGCGTCGCTTCGTCAATTCCTTTTTTCTCTCGTTTGAACCAAGCCATTTGCGATTCCTGTGTCTTGTGCCGTCAGTAGTCTATACCACGCTGCGCGAGAATGCCTTTCGTGTAGGGGTGTTTCACTTCCTTCATTTCCGTAACCAGGTCCGCAAGTTCGACGAGCTTCGGATGCGCGTTGCGGCCGGTGCAAATCACGTGCACGCGTTCGGGTCGGTCTTTTAGCGACGTGACAATTGTTTCCGGGTCGAGCATTTTGTAGCTGATCACATAATTGATTTCGTCGAGCACCACCAGATCGTATTTTCCGGAATAAATCGCGTCGCGCCCCGTATTCCAACAATCTTCCGCCAATTTAATATCTTCCGGATCGGTTTCCGCGCCGCCGATTTTCACGAAGCCGCGTCCCATCGGCCGGATTTCAAATTTGTCGTCGCCCAGCATTTTCGCCGCGTCGAGCTCGCCGTAATGCCACGAGCCTTTGATGAATTGCACCATCAAAACTTTCAGGCCCTGGCCGGCCGCGCGAAACGCGGTGCCGAGCGCGCAGGTGGTTTTCCCTTTTCCCGGCCCGGTGTAAACAATCAGCAATCCTTTTTCTTCCGGCATATTCTCTCAATTTTCCTAAAGTTCCAATCGCTTTACCAATTGCCGCGCGATGCCTTCCACGCGGTTGCGCACGATTTCCGGCAGCGGCTGGCCGGGCTTGCAGCGTGTATCGCGAATCACGATCCACAGGCCCGGCCGATAGATGTCGTCTTCCTTGCCGGGGCAGATGGCGCCGGTGAGCTGCACGAGCTCCAGGCGGCACGGGTCGTGATCGGTAAGGTGCAGCGGCGCGAGCGGCGATTCTCCGGGCTCGATTCCGGCAACGTCGGTGAACGCGGCCATCAGCTCGAGCAGGATGCCGCGCGCGTCGTCAATGAGGTCGCGAAAGCCTTGCGAGACGAGAATGGAATCGACGTCGCGCGGCGTTGGCTGCTCGATCTGGTGGATGTCGTAATCGGGCAGCGGCGATTCGAGCGCGATTTCGATCGCGGTGTATGGCTTGTCTTCGTCGGGAATCAATCGTATCGACATGGAGGCTTAGTGTGGCACGAGTTTGGTTATTTTGGGTACGGGCTGCCGGAAAGAATGGCGAAGGCGCGGTAGAGCTGTTCGGCGAGCATGACGCGGGCGAGTTCGTGCGAATACGTCATCGGGCTCAGAGAGAGTTTCTGCGGCACGCGCCGGCGGAGGCTGTCGGGAAAACCGTCGGCGTCGCCGCAGACGAAGATCACTTCGCGCGTGCCGCGATCGCGCTGCTCGCCGAGCCATTTCGCCAGCGATTCGGAATCGTGCTGTTTTCCATTCGCGTCGAGAAGAAGCGCGGTCGCGGCGCGGTCCGCATCGAGGCGCTTAACGGCGGCTTCCGCGTCGCGCACTTCATTCACTTCGATGGGGCACGAATGGGAAATGCGCTTCACGTATTCTTCAAACACGGTGCGGAGTTCCGTGCGGCGAATTTTTCCGAACATCAGCAATCGGAGTTTCATGAGCGAGTCGTCAGTCTTCAGTCTTCAGTCTTCAGTTTTCAGTTTTCAGTTTTCAGTCAGGACAAAATGAGCACAACTTTCGTTTTTTGTTTATTGCAGGCCGTATTTTTTTCTTTTTTCCAAAAGCGTTTTTCGGCTGATGCCGAGAATTTCGGCGGATTTGGAAATGTGGTAGCGAGTGGCTTCGAGCGTTTGCACGATGACGTCGCGTTCGATCTGTTCGAGCGAGCGGAGGCCGGAGAAGAGCGCAACGCCACCGGCGGCGGCGCGGATATTTTCCGGAAAATCTTCCGGAGTGAGTTCGGGTCCTTTGCCGAAGACGATGGCGCGTTCGAGCGCATTGCGAAGTTCGCGAATGTTGCCGGGCCAATTGTTCGCCGCGAGCAGGCGGCGGGCGGCGGCGCCAAGCTTCCAACCGGGCCGATGGTGAATGACGGCGAGCGACTCCAGCAAAAAATCGGCGAGAGGAAGAACGTCCGCGCGGCGTTCGCGCAACGGAGGAACCGCGATGGGCAGAACGTTCAAGCGGAAAAAAAGATCTTCGCGGAACTGGCCGGCGGCGACGGCGGCTTGGAGGTCGGTGTTGGTGATGGCGATGAGGCGCGCTTCGATGTGAAGCGTTTCAGTGCCGCCGAGGCGCTCGAAGGTGCGCTCCTGCAAAACGCGAAGCATTTTTGTTTGCGCGTTGGAAGAGAGCGCGGCAACTTCGTCGAGAACGATGGTGCCGGCGCCGCCGAGTTCGAGGCGGCCAAGTTTGCGGTCCACCGCGCCGGTGAAGGAACCGCGTTCGTGGCCGAAGAGTTCGCTTTCGACGAGGGCGGGCGGAAGCGAAGCGCAATCGATTTTGAGGAACGGCGCGTCGCGGCGCGGGCCGAGTTCGTGAATGAGCCGCGCGAGATGATCTTTGCCGGCGCCGGATTCGCCGGTGATGAGGAGCGTGGTGGGCGCGGGGGCGACTTTTTCCGCGAGATCGAGCAGGCGGCGCGAAGCGGGGTCTTCGGCGATCCAGGGCAGGCGGTCGGGCATGGGGACATTGTAACGGACGAGCAAGGAAGGCGGGCGAAAGAGGTGTGCTTCCGCTTCCGGTGGCTCAACCGGGGTTGCTTTGCCGCAGGACTGGTTAACCGTAATCACCCCCTCCCCCACCCCCTGTTTTTTTGTAAGTGTTGATTCCACGGAAGTTAGAAAGAAGGGGCTTGTAAGTGTTGCATCTGCGGGGGTTGAAGTGCCTTTAGAATGAACAGATCCGAGGGGGTGGCGTAAGTGTTGAAAATACAGGGGGTTATTTCTGGGGATTTTGTAAGTGTTGAATCCAGAGGGGTTAGGCGAATTTAGGAGCGATTTCACGGGGAAGTATAGCACAAGAAGAGTAGCTAGTCAAGTAACAGTACTTATGATGAATAGAGGCGAGTGGTGAGTCGATAGGATGGAAAACGAGGGATCGGTTTTCAGTGGTCAAGGGATCGAAGCGAAAGAAAGAAAGAAAGGAATAAGGAAAGGAAAAAACAAAGAAAAAGTTACACAGAGTTCACGGAGGCCGGAGCGCAGAGGTCACGAAGAGGCCGAGTCGAGATGACGGTGGTGGGTGGGTGATGAGTCGCACGAGCTAGCGAGATGGTGCCGGAGGCGCGGAATGCCAGCGCCAGTTTTTGTAGAGGCGGATGAGGTCGTGGATGGTTTGGGCGAGGGCGATGATGGCCGAGGCGAAGATGGCGATAGGCGCCCAGTGGTTGACGGCGCTGGCAATGTGCTCGGACGCGGAGACAGCGGGAACGACCCAGGTGTGGGCGAACATGAGCGTGTAAACGATGGCGAGGCTGGCGGCGTCGAGAAGGACGGAGACGACGTCGCGGAAGCGGATCCAATCCGGACGGGCGATATTGATGGCGGCGCGGACGATGGTGACGAGCATGATGAACACGGCGGGAAGATAGACGACGTGCCAGATGGGCGCCAAGGAGATAAGAGCCGCGGCGGGGCCGAAGAGAAGATATTGATTGGCCCAGAGGGATTGCAGCCAGAGAAGCGCGACGCTGCTGGCGACCAAGACGGCGATGGAGTCGAAACGCGATATTTCTTTTGGCCCGGACTGAATCTTCCGTTCGATCTGGCTTTTGATTGCAGCCTGAAAGCTCGTCTGAAAATCCATCTTGCTCCAATCGTGCGGCTGGCGGGAGAGGTGTTTTTCGACAAGCGCGAAGATGAACGTGACCGCCGCGAGCTGGAGGAAGAGCTGAAGGATGACGCTCGAAAAGAGGTCGCGGAAGTGAATCGGCTGGCCGGCGAGCGAAAGAGCCGCAAAGATAACGCCGACGATGAGAAACGTGAGACCGAGGTTGAAAGTGAGGACGCGGACGTAAAACGGGAAGAGGACGGGGCCGATCAGCTGCGGGCCGAAGGCGAGCGTGCCTTGATTGGGCGTGTAGGCGGCGGCGACTTGGAGAGGATTGCCGCGTCGCCGGATGACTTCGAGCTGCTCGGCTTCGGTGAGCGGGCGGCCAAGTTCCGATTCCTTGTCTTCGATTTCGGAACGGATGTCTTCCGACAATTCGCGAAGGATGTCTTCGCGCTGGTCGGCGGGGAGGAGCTTTGCGAGATTGCTGAGATAGCGATCGAGAGGTTGCATGAGATTACCCTTTCACGATTTCGGCGAGAGATGCGTCGATGGCTTTCCATTCGGCGAGGAGTTTTTCCAACATTTCCTGGCCGAGGGGGGAGAGCCGGTAAAACCGTTTGTTGCGCTTTTCCGCTTCGCGCCATTCGCTGAGGAGAAGACCTTGCGTTTCGAGGCGGCGAAGGAGCGGATAAAGGGTTCCTTCTTCGATGTCGAGGCCGCGGTCGGCGAGGGCTTTGCGGAGGGTGTAACCGTACTGCTCGGAGCGGAGGCAAGCGAGAACGGCGAGGATCAAGGAGCCGCGGCGAAGCTCAAGACAGAGGTTTTGGAAGAGGTCGGGGTTGGATTGACTGTGCGTCATATGGTGTACGTCATACACTGTATTGTACATAGTATAAGATGTCAAGGATTATTTTTTGGGGGGCTTGGGCTCTTGCGTGAGAGACCTTCGGGTTTCGTTTGAACGATTCGGCGGCCTAGATAATCTTGATCTTAGTGGTGTGGAAATCGAAGATGCCGCCCAAAAGGGACGGGTGTACGCGGAGGCGATACTGCGAAACGGCGCCCGCCTCGGAAGGCGGCCGCTACAACGGCGCTTTGCCGGCGACCTGGAGGACTATTGGCGGGAGAGGAAGACATTGAGGGGGCCGGCGCCGAAGAACATGAGGAGGAATTCGGAAAAGCGGCTGGAACGGCTTTTGGCGACGAAGGAGATTTTTTCGTTTTCGGCGGCGGTGAAGGCGAGGGATTTCTTTTTCCAGGTGTTGTCGACAAGGAGGGTATGAGGGCCGGCGGAAATTTCGCGCGTGATGGATTGGCCGAACATGAGTTCGGCGATGGGTTGGCCGTCGAGGGAGACGACGATTTGGCGCTGCTGGGCGTCGTCCGCTGCATTGCGAGCGACGGTGAGGGAGGCGGGCACGGAATTAGTTTAGGCGAAGTGGTTCGGAAGGGGAAGGCGGCGGAAGCGTGATGGAATTGTGGGCGAGCGAAGATTCACGTCGCGAGGCCCGCTTCGGAAAGCGGACCCTACAACGGCATGAAAAGGAAAGATAGCGCCGTGAAGGGACGATGCTAGGCGCAAGATGGACTGGCGCGTTGCGAAAGAGGTCTCTTAGCTGGCTTCGCTGCGGGTGGGGGAGAAGGCGGAATCGGGCGTGTCGGCAACTTCGAGTTTAGGAACGGTGCGCCAGAGGCGTTCGAGATCGTAAAAGCGGCGGGCTTGTTCGGAGAAGACGTGAACGATGAAGCCGCCGAAATCGAGCAAAGCCCAATCGGTGGAGCGCTGGCCTTCGCGATGCTCCGGCTCGCGCTTGAATTCCTTGTAGAGCAGCTCTTCCACTTCGCTGCAGATGGCTTGCACTTGCGGGGTGCTGAAGCCGGTGCAGACGACGAAAAATTCGGTGAACGTGCCGAGGCCGGAAAGATCCAAGACAGTGATGGCGGAAGCTTTTTTATTTTGCGCGGCCTCGACGGCAAGGCGCACGGTTTTGGGGAGGGTTTCGAGTTTCACCGGTTGTCGATCACCTGTAAAGCTTCTGCTTAAGAATGTATTCCTCGACGCGCGCGGAAACAAGTCCATGAATGGACTGGCCGCGATGAGCGCGTTTGCGGGTTTCGGTGGCGGAAATGTCGCTCGAAACGGATTCGAGAAGATAGACGGACGTCTTGCGAAGATGGGCGACGAGCTGCGAGGCGGGGACGGGATCGTCTTCGCGCTTGGCGTTGGGCCCGGCCATGAGATCGGGCGGGATGACGAGTTTGAGCGCTTCGGTGCGAATGCCGGGGCGATTGGCGATGATGAAATCGCAAAGGCCGAGGAGCGCTTCGTATTCCTTCCACATGGGAATATCGAGGAAGGCGTCGGCGCCGATGATGAAAAAGATGCGATCGCCGTGATAGGCGTGGCGGAAATAACGGACGGTGTCGACGGAATAGTGAAGCTGATTGCCGGCGAAATCGTCGCCGGCTTCGGCGAGCGATGGGACGAAGTGCGGATGCTCGGTGCAGGCGAGCGAGACCATGGCGAAGCGATGCGGAAACGGCGCAAGGTGCTGCTTGAGTTTGTGCGGGGGACGGCTGGCCGGAATGAAATGAATTTCGTCGAAATTGAAGCGGCGATCGGCGGCGCGAGCGACGGCGAGGTGGCCATTGTGGATGGGATCGAAAGAGCCGCCAAAGAGCGCGATGCGGCGCGGATGATGTCGTGCGGCGGTGCGGTGGGCTTGAGCGGTGGTCAATGCGTCTCCGAAGAGGATGCCTGCTCGCTATTTTGCTGTGGCTCGTGTTCCAAGTCCAGCGCGGAATGCGTAACCTTGGGAATTTTGTCGAGGGCGTCGGCGATGGCGCGGACGAGTTCTTTGACGCCGTCGCCGGTGGGGGCGGAGATGGAGTGGAAGGGGAGATTGTGTTTTTCGCAGAAGGCGCGGAGTTCGTTGACGCGCGTTGGGTCGGAGGTGGCGTCGAGTTTCGAGGCGACGACGATCATGGGTTTTTCGGAGAGGGATTCGCTGAAGGCTTTTAGTTCGCCGGTAATGACTTCGAAGGAGTGAATTGGATCGGCGTCGGTGGCGTCGCTGGTGTCAATGAGATGAATGAGGAGGCGGGTGCGTTCGACGTGTTTCAAGAAGCGGATGCCGAGGCCGGCGCCTTCGTGGGCGCCTTCGATGAGGCCGGGAAGATCGGCGACGACGAAGGTGCGGCCGAGTTCGGTGCCGTGGCCGCCGGTGCCGCCATCGGCGTTGACGACGCCGAGATTGGGTTCGAGCGTGGTGAAGGGATAGTTGGCGATTTTGGGGCGGGCGGCGGAGATGACGGAGATGAGCGTGGATTTTCCGGCGTTGGGAAAACCGACGAGGCCGACGTCGGCGAGGAGCTTCAGTTCGAGGCGAAGATGGCGCTCTTCGCCGGGATTGCCTTCTTCGCGCTCGCGCGGCGCCTGGTGCCAGGGCTTGGCGAAATGCTGATTGCCGCGGCCACCACGGCCACCGTGGGCGACGAGAACGCGCTGGCCGGGCGCGGCAAGATCGGCAAGAGTGGCGTTGGTTTCGCCGTCGTAGACCATGGTGCCGACGGGAACGAGCAGGATCATGTCGTCGCCGGTCTGGCCGGTGCAATTCGATCCTTCGCCGTGACGGCCGCGATCGGCTTTGAATTCGCGATTGTAGCGGTAGCGGAGGAGCGTGTTGTCGTTGGGATTGGCTTCGAGGAAGATGCTGCCGCCATTGCCGCCGTCGCCGCCGCTGGGGCCGCCGCGCGGAACGTATTTTTCGCGGCGAAACGCGACGCAGCCGTTGCCGCCGTCGCCGGCTTTCACAAGAATTTTCGCTTCGTCAACGAACATGAAAACCTTTGCTTCGCGCGTAAGGCTGCGGTGCCTTTTGCGCTGAGGTCCTTCACCTATCCTCGCCCCTCGGCTTCGCTTGGGACAAGTCGGAAAGGTTCAGGATGACAACCCTTAGTTAAAGTGAGCGCCAAGAAAAAACGGTCTCTGCCGGGGCAGAGACCGCGGAAGCGTTCTCACTGGGCGGACTAAAGTCCCGCCCCTACACAAAACCTAGTTCGCGGCGGGGACGACGCTGATGAAGCGGCCGCGACGGCCTTTGTCTTCGAACTTGACGTGGCCGGTGACGAGCGCAAAAAGCGTGTCGTCCTTGCCCTGCCCGACGTTTTCGCCGGCCTGATGCTTCGTGCCGCGCTGGCGAACGATAATCGTGCCCGCGTTGACGAGCTGGCCGCCGAAGCGCTTTACGCCGAGCCGCTGACCGTGTGAATCGCGGCCGTTTGTTGAGGAGCCGCCGCCCTTCTTATGTG
>DATGEI010000006.1:0-18154 GCA_035310365.1 Candidatus Acidiferrum sp. | reverse complement strand
CGGCATTGGCGCCGCCGTCTCCGTCGTTGTCGCATTCTTGTCCGCATCTTTTTGCTGCGCCGCCGCCGGCCATCCGATGCACGCCCCCACCGTCAAAACCGCAAGCCACTTCCGCATATCTTTCCTCCCTGAATTCGCTTTTCGCCTTGTCAATGTCGTTTCGCCGCTCCCGCACACAACTTCCGCCACGGTGCGTCCATCGGGATTCGCTTGGAGTTTCTGCGCTGCCACTTCTTTCGCCGGGGGCTGCGCGCGGTTCCCTCCGCGGGCGCCTCTCTCGGAGAACTTGGTTCCCTTCCCCTAAATGCGCGGTGCCCCTAGCCTATTGCAGACCTGCTCGTTCCCGCAAGTTCTTCCTTCTTAACTCCCTCCACTCTCCCCCTTTCCGCCTCACCGCCGCCGGCGCTATACTCCAGTTTTTTCCGGAGGCTCTCATGTGCCGCAGCATCAAACCTCTTTTCAACTTCGATCCGCCCGTCACGTCCGACGAAGTCCGCGCCGCTTCTCTCCAATTCGTCCGCAAAATTTCCGGCTTTCATAAACCATCCCAAGCCAACGCCGCCGCCTTCGACCTCGCCATCGGCGAAATCGCCGCCGCTTCCGCTCGCCTCCTCCAATCCCTCGAAACCTCCTCCTCACCGCGCAATCGCGCACGCGAAGCCGCCAAAGCCAAAGCCCGCTCCCATAAACCAGTAACCGCAATTGTTCTTCACGATCTCACCACATAAGCACACTCTTCCCGCACTAGAAGTCATCTAATAAATGGTTCTTTAGGAGGTGGGGGCTTTTAGCCCCCACGGTGAGGCGAGGAAAAGCTGGTCTTTTAGCCCCTGAAGAAACAACTTCCGGATTGCTTTGCGATTTATGAGATAGGTAGCAGCGGAACGTAAGTTCCGCTCTCTCCACGTAAGCTCTCTCCAATTTTTCCGTAAAGGCGTTCCCCTGTGGCTCATCGCCTTTTTGTTTCCGCGGCCCTCGCCTGTTCCGCCTTCTTCGCTCTCGGCTGCGAAAAAGAACACATCGCCGTCACCACCTATCACTACGACAATCTCCGCACCGGCTGGGACCGCAACGAAAAGCGCCGCAAACCGAAGGCAACACCGCCTACGCCTCCAACGCAAAATCGGCGTCCAAAACAGCCCAGCCGGTCCCAAATAACCACCAATCGCCCCCAAAACCCCCAAATTGCCTCTTGACGTACGTGTTATAATAGAGACGTAGTCAACGCTGCGGAGGGAAAGGGCATGTTGTGCTCACTCTCTGCAAACTCGGTTTTCCGCTCGTCGCCGCTAAGCCCTGCCTAATCAACACTTACAAAAATTTCGCCGGTAACCCCTCTAGAATCGATCCTCCGACGAAGAATGCGAGCCCCGAGCGACCATCGCGAACCAAAAGAGCCCTGAGAAATGGACTAAGTACCTTTAGAATGAACACTTACAAAAAAACGCCCGTAAGTGCCTTTAGAATGAACACTTGTGGCGCAAAGGACTTAAAGTACCTTTGTTTTCAACACTTACGAAAAAAGGGGAGGGGGTGGGTAGTTATTGTTAACTGCACGTCCGACGAAGCATGTCCATCCCGAACCTTTCTTTTTGCCTTGGTGCGAATGATCTCTCTTACCCTGCGCAGGACTACACCGGACATCCATCGTCGCCGGCCTCGCACCAGCGCTTCGCTACCTCATTCCCTCATCGCTTCATTACTTCCTCGCTTCCCTGCTGCTAAACTTACCGGCAGCGCATACAAGGAGCTGTCCCATGTCTGAAGCCACCAAGCTCGCGTATTCCGGTCCCACTCGCAGCGAAACGGACTCGATGGGCCCCATCGACGTCCCCACCGATCGTTATTACGGCGCGCAAACCGCCCGCTCGCTCATCCACTTCGCCATCGGCAAAGACACGATGCCGCCCGAGCTGATTCGCTCGTTCGGCATCCTCAAAAAAGCCGCCGCGCTCGTCAATCAGGATTTGGGAAAACTTTCCGCCGACAAAACCAAGCTCATCGCCGAAGCCGCCGACGAAGTCATCTCCGGCAAGCTCAACGATCACTTCCCTCTTCGCATCTGGCAAACCGGCAGCGGCACGCAGACCAACATGAACGTCAACGAAGTGATCTCCAATCGCGCCATTGAAATCTCCGGCGGCGTAATGGGCAGCAAGAAGCCCATTCATCCCAACGACGACGTGAACATGTCGCAATCCTCGAACGACACTTTTCCCACCGCAATGCACATCGCCGCCGCGACGGAAACCGCGCGCAAACTTTTGCCCGCCGTAAAAAAACTGCGCGACGCGCTCGAAGCCAAAGCGCGCCAATTTGCCGGAATCGTAAAAATCGGCCGCACCCATTTGCAGGACGCGACGCCACTCACCGTCGATCAGGAATTTGGCGGCTGGGTCAATCTGCTCGACCGCGACGGCGGCCGCATCGCCGTCGCCCTCGATGGCCTCTACGATTTGGCCATCGGCGGCACCGCCGTCGGCACCGGCCTCAACGCCCATCCCGAATTTGCCGAACGCGCCGCGCGAAAAATTGCCGAGCTCACCGGACTTCCTTTCCGCTCGCATCCCAACAAATTCGCTTCGCTTTCCGCGCACGACGAAATCGTCTTCGCCAGCGGCGCGCTCAAAACGCTCGCGGCCAGCGTCATGAAAATCGCCAACGACGTGCGCTGGCTCGCTTCCGGCCCGCGTTGCGGCCTCGGCGAACTTTCCCTTCCGGAAAACGAGCCCGGCTCCAGCATCATGCCCGGCAAAGTAAATCCCACCCAGTCCGAAGCGCTCACCATGGTCGCCGTACAAGTCATGGGCAATGACGCCGCCATCGGATTCGCCGGCTCGCAAGGCAACTTTGAATTGAACGTGTTCAAGCCCGTCATGATCTTCAACTATCTCCACAGCGTCGAACTGCTCGCCGATGCTTGCAACTCTTTCGTCGATCACTGCGTCGCCGGCATCGAAATCAATCGCGCGCAAATTGATAGCTACGTCCAGAATTCCCTCATGCTCGTCACCGCCCTCGCGCCCAAAATCGGCTACGACAACGCCGCCAAAGTCGCCAAAGCCGCCCATCACTCCGGCATCAGCCTCCGCGAAGCCGCCATCAAGCTCGGCTACGTCACCGCCGAAGAATTCGACGCCGCCGTCAAACCCGAGGACATGACGCACCCGTGAACCGAGAACAATATGACTACCGAACGAGCAGCCAATGGCCTTCGTGGCCGAGCATTATTTGAAGCAATTCGTAACAAGCCATCTATGTATCTAGGAACACGCTCACTTTCAGCTCTTTGGCATTTTCAGCACGGCTACAAATGTGCTCTAAAGGCTTATTCTCTTGAATCCGAGGAACACCTCGGTCCGCCGCACGAATTTGTTGATTGGGTTGCCTACAGGCTTCACTTTAGCGACTCGGTAAGAGGTTGGAAAAATATGATTCTCGATAGAACCCGTGATGAATCGCTTGCGCTCGATCGTTTTTATGAACTATTAGACGAGTTTGAGAACCGCCAGCAACGAGTAGTCGTAAAATGCACACACCTCGAGTACAAAGGCGAGTTTTATTCCTACAAATTAGATGGGACGAAACAGATTCTAGATCGCCCTTCAGCAGTATTGCTAGTCACCTATACTGACGATCCCGGTTTCTTCGTGATGCCAAATAATCCTAGCGCAGGATCCCAGGTCGAGCGTCTCTATTTCTCGTTTCAAGACTTGGACTTCCATTTCGACGCAAAGGGAGAGCATGTCGAGATCGTAGACAACGAAATTTATAGCCGTTTATTGAACGAAGCACGAGTGAAAACCAATTGATATTGGAATAGGTGAAAAAGAATGATTTTGAATAACTGGCGAACTACGTGGTTGATTCCCGCGATCGAAGTATTGACGTTCTTGATTCTTGCAGGAAATTCTAGCGCGCAGGCAACGCACACGCTGAAGGCGACGCCGAAGACGGTGGCTTGGGGGTATTACGACGCGAAGGCGGCGCCGGTGTTGCGCGTGAAATCGGGCGACACGGTGGAGATCGAGACCGTGATTACGAACAGCCCGAAGCGGCTGGAAGAAGCGGGCGTGCCGCCGGAGCAGGTCGAACAATCGCTGCGCGACATCACCGACCAGGTGAAAGACAAAGGCCCAGGCGGCCACATTTTGACGGGGCCGATTTACATTGAAGACGCGCAACCCGGCGACGTGCTCGAAGTAAAAATTCTTGCGATCAAGCTCGCGATTCCTTACGCCTACAACGCCTTCGGACCCGGCCGCGGCTACCTGCCCGACGATTATCCTTACGCAAAAATCAAAATCGTTCCGCTCGATGAAAAACGCATGATCGCCAAATTCGCGCCGGGCGTCGAAATTCCGCTCCATCCTTTTTTCGGCAGCATGGGCGACGCGCCGCCGGAGTCGGTCGGCAAATGGAACAGCGCGCCGCCGTGGATCATGGCTGGCAATCTGGATAACAAAGACCTCGTCGCCGGCACGACGCTTTACATTCCCGTGCACGCGCCCGGCGCGCTCTTTGAAGTCGGCGACGGCCACGCCGGACAAGGCGACGGCGAAGTGGACATCACCGCGCTTGAAACGTCGCTCGTCGGCACGTTTCAATTTATCGTGCGCAAAGATATGCATCTGAAATGGCCGCGCGCCGAAACGCCCACGCACTACATCACCATGGGCCTGAATGACGATTTGAACGCGTGCGCGACTCTCGCCGTGCGCGAAATGATCGATTTCCTCGTCACCGAAAAACATCTTTCGCGCGACGATGCCTACATGCTCTCCAGCGTCGCCGCCGACCTCCACATCACCGAACTCGTCGACGGCAACAAAGGCGTCCACATGATGATTCCCAAATCCATTTTCGTTCAGGCACCCAAATGACGTGATGCCAATATGAGAGCCAATATCCCTATAAACAATTTTTCAAGCGAAGACCTACTCGAGGATTGGATGTGGTTGCTCGGAACACCGCACGACGTGATTGCGATGAATAATTTCGCGGATATGTTTGTACGCGCCGCCGACGGCAGCATCGGAATAGTGAACGTCTCTTGGGGAACGATAGACCAGATCGCATCGAACACAAGCATGTTTGAGCAAATGATAAGCGACCGGGGAAATAAGGATAAGTTGTTTCTTTTGGATATGCTCATGCAAATCGAGCACGCTGGCCTGACACTAGGAAATGGACAATGCTTTGGTTTTAAAGTGCCACTAATGTTGGGCGGTAAGATGGACTTGTCTAATATCGAAGTTTCGTCGGTTAGTGTATACGTTTCGATGATGGGACAGATTCACCGGCAACTAAAAGATGTTCCGCCGGGAACCAAAATCACAGGAGTGCAGATCGGGTGAAAATGCGAGCATCATCTGCAATCGAAATTCCGCCGCAGTTGAGATTCCTCTGTGCTCCGGCCTCCGTGCTCTCTGTGTTATGTCTTTTTCTTTCTTTCTCCGCCGCCGCGCAAACTTCCACCTACACCCCGGATTGGTGCAAGGCTCTGCCGCGCGAAGAATACAAAACGCTCGCGCGCGTCCTGCCCGACGAAACCTGGTTTGAAGTCTACAAAGTCGCGCCCGCAACGTTCGCGATTTACGAACCTCATCAATCGGAAGAAACGATTGCGTATCTGATCGTCGGAACAAAACAAGCCGTCCTGTTCGACACCGGCATGGGCATCGCCGACATGCAAAAAGTCGTGCGTCGGCTCACGTCGCGGCCCATCGTCGTTTTAAATTCGCACACGCACGACGATCACGTCGGCGACAACTGGCGTTTCCCTTTCATCTACGGCATGGACACGGACTTTACGCGCAAGAACGCCAAAGGCTCCGTCGAAGACGCGCAAGCCGAAATCGCGCCCGGCGAAATCTGCGGCGAATTGCCCAAAGGCTTCGATGCAAAAACCTACCGCACCAAACCCTGGCACATTTCCATTTTCATTCGCGATGGATTCAAGGTGAATCTCGGCGGCCGCACGCTCGAAGTGATTTCGACGCCCGGCCACACGCCCGACGCGATTTCCCTTTTTGACCGCGCGAACGGCCTGCTCTTCACCGGCGACACGTATTATCCCGCGCCGATCTGGCTCTTTCGCCCGGAAACCGATCTCGATGCCTACGACGCCTCCATCAAAAAACTCGCCGCGTTAGCGCCCCAGGTGAAAATCGTTTTGGGCGCGCACAACGTTCCCGTCGCTTCGCCGGAAATTCTGACTGAACTCGTCACCGCCTTTGCATCCGTCCGTGCCGGAAAAATCCCGGCCGGTGAACCGCACGACGGCAAAGTTCTCTACAAGTCCGGCAACATTTCTTTTTTAATGAAGCCCGTTAAATGACCCGTCGATTCCCTTTCCGCGTGGCTCTTCTTCTCGGCTCTCTTTTTCTGCCCGGCGCTTCGCTCTTCTCCGCGCAAAAAAATCCCAAGGATTTAAAGCCGGTTCATCGCACAAGTTGGAGCCTCGAAGGCGGCGCTTTTTTCGTCACCGAAGGCCGCATCCCGGGCGGCCCCTGCTTTCGCGTTGACGGCCACGTCACCGCGCCCCAATTCTTCGAAAAGCTCCAGCGCATCGACGACGACGGCGGCACCACCTACCGCCGCGGCGCGGAAACAGTGACCGAATTTCCCGAGCAGCTCGATGTGTTCATGACGGTTCACGATTTTCCGTGCTCCTTCGCGATCGGCGAAAAAAGATTTGCTCCGCCGCTCACGCGCGAAATCATGAGCGCGCTGCGGCTGAAACTTTATTGGAAGCGCGGCGTGCAATTGCTCCCGGCCGGCAAATTGATCGATCCGCGGATGGAAATTCACCAGCTCGAACCTAACATTAAACCGGAATCCGGAGATTTGCCGCCGCGCCTCGAGTGGCTGTACATCTTCACGCTGCCGAGCGAGGGCGTGCCGATCGACGACAGCCTCGTCTTCACCTTTGAAACGCAGCAGGGAGAGATTGTCGCGAGAACTTCCGCGCGGCTCTGAACGCAAAAACAAAACTTCTTAGTCGTGGCAACCCGGAGATGGACGGAGCGGAAGATTGTAATCGAAAACCATTCCAATGCTCACATACGGAACATCCATCGATTTTGGAAAAGGCGCAAAAGGCGACGCGTCGCGAACGGCGTTCAGGCCTTTTTGCACCATGGTGTCGCTGCCAAACACTTCGCGGAAAACGATGCCGTCTTCGAGAACGGTGCCGTCGTTTTGCACCTTGATCTGCAGCGACACATACCCCGTATCGCCGTCGCGAATGCCGCTTGAAATTTTCTTCAGCCAGAATTTGGAAATTTTCGCTTTCGTGTCGGACATATATTTTTTCAGCTCGGGATTTTTTTCCGCTTTTTCGTTGTTGAATTCAACCTGGTAACAGAAAGGATGTTTCAGCTCGACCATCGCGACGTCGAACACTTTGTCGCCCGCATTGATGATGGACTTGAGCTGCGCCTCTTTCCACGCGACTTCGCTCGACGGAAGTTTGCGCTCGAGGAGTTTTCCGCCGGCAAATTCCTCGTTGGCGTCGACGTCATTCAGCGCAATTTCGAGCCGCGGGCCGAATTGACTTTGCTCGGTGCCGTCGCGCGGCTTCAGGTGAAGCAACAGGACGCGCACGTGTTCGTTGTCGAGCATGACACGGAAATGCGGCGCGTCGACGAGCAGGGGGTCGAATTCGGAGTATGGAACGCGAATCTGCGAGATGGCGTACGAATCCTTGAGTTCGATGAGCAGGATTTCCGCAACGCCGGGGCCGCGATTTTCGAGGTTGTACGCGACGCCGCCGTGATTCCAGAGCGCGCTGCCCGGTCCGCTTTCCCACGGTTCGCCGTTGCCGCCTTCGGGAATGCGGCGCAGAAGATCGCCTTTGAGGCAGAGGAGAAGGCCTTCATTGGCGAGCTTTGGAAGATCGACGCTTTCGTCGGCGGGAATTTTGAAGCGAAGAATGCGGACGTGGCGATTATCCGGATCGGAAGAAGCCGCGCCGGGAATCGATTTTTGCGGCGATGCGAAAATCGGAACCGGCGCGGCGGGCAGCGCGCCGGGCGGCTCCTGCGCGAAAAAAAAGGGAGACGTGAAAACAAAATATACAAACGCAAGAAAAGGTCGGATTCGCAATGAGCGGTCGCCAGTTGAGAAATTGAATACGCGGAAAAGACTTTGGGATAAATTCGAGAAAGGGTCAAGGGAATTTGGCGGAAAAGAAGCGGCGTTTTCTATAATGAAACGAGACAATGATTACGGGCGAGAAAAATGCGAAGGCGAACGATGGCGGCGCGACAGCTGCTTGTGGCGACGGAGGAATTGAGTAAGAACGCGATGTGGAGGGCGACGGCTTGCGTTAGACTCGCTGGATAAACATGAGAGGCTTGAAAATAGTTTTGTGGTTCGCGGCGGCGGTTGGCTGCGCCGCGCTGGGAGTTGGCGCGTGGATGGGCGCTACATTTCTGCGCGGCGGATTGAGCGCCCGGGCTACGCCATCGCGCTTAGAAACATTTTTGGCGCGGCACGCGAGGCGAATGGCGATGCCAAGTTCGGCGAAGGACGCGGCGAATCCAGTGGCGGATTCGGCGGAAGTGCAACGCGAGGCGCGGCTGCACTTTGCCGATCATTGCGCGATTTGCCACGGAAACGACGGAAGCGGCGACAGTGCGATGGGGCGAGGACTTTATCCCAAACCGCCGGATTTGCGCGGCACGCACACGCAGAAACTTTCCGACGGCGAAATTTTTTGGATTATCGAAAACGGCGTACGATTCACGGGAATGCCGGCGTTTGGCGGGTCGGACGAACAAGGGAGCAGCGAGGAGAGCTGGAAGCTGGTGCGATTCATCCGGCACCTGCCGCAACTGACCGCGGAAGAGCGGCTGGAGATGGAAAAGTACAATCCGAAAGGACCGGAGGATCGCGCGGAAGAAAAGCAAGAAGAGGAATTCTTAAAAGGAAGCGCGCCGCAACCGGAAGGTGCAATGGGGCATCACCATTGAGAGGGAGAGAGTGAAGCGGACGCGAAAATCTTCGGCGATTCGAACGGCGGTGGCTTGGAGCGTTTTCTGCATTGCGAGCGCGCTCCTTTGCGCGTCCACGAATGCGCAAACCAAGGCAAAGCTGATCAACGGAAGCCTGTACCGCGTGCACCCGGGATTTCTGGAAGTGCAAACGGGCGGGAAAAACATTGTGCCGGTGAAAGTGAATGCGGCGACGATTTACTGGAACGGAAAGACGGACAAGAAGGCCACGGCGAAGGAATTGCGGATATGGGATGAAGTGATCATCGAGGCGGCGGAGAAAGACGGGATACCGGTGGCGCAGAAAGTGCGATTCGCGCATCAAGGCGGAACGTAAGCGATTGCCGGCGGGAAGAAGATTCGGTCCGCGAGAGCGGAAAGCAAAAACGGGAAACGAGGAGAAACGATGAAAGCTCGCATTGCGGCGGTGACGATTTCGTTTTTTGTGCTGGCGATTGCGGTGCTGGCGCACGGCGATAAGAAGCACGTGATGGGAATCGTGCAGAGCGTGAGCACGGAGGCGGTGACGGTGAAATTGGGCGACGGAAAAATCGTGACGGTGAAGCTGACGGCGACGACGATCTACATTTTGAAGGACGGCAAGAGCGCGGACGGCACGCCGGCGAAGTTTTCTGATTTGACGGCGGGACAGCGGGTGATTATTCATGCGACGCCGAAGGGAAACGATTTGCTGGCGGATGAAGTGAAATTTGCGCCACTGACGGGGGCAACGCCGCACTGACGATGCGAAATGGTCACGCGACGACGTGGCAGGAATACGTTTTGAGAACGAGCCAGACTTCGCGGCCGGGTTGAAGATGGAGGTCGCGGGCAGCGCCGAGCGTGACGTGAACTTCGAAAAGAGCGCCGGCGTTTACGCGGCAAACGACGGTGGCGCTGCGCTGCTCGAGCGAATCGATCGCGCCGTGCAGGATGTTGCGAGCGCTTACACCTACCGGGCGTTCGAGTGCGAGCAAGATGTCTCCCGCGCGGATGGCGACGCGGACGGTGTCGCCCATTTTTGCGTGGGCCAGCGGAACTTCAATGGACGTGGTGGATCCGCCGAGAGCGACGCGCATGACGCCGTTGTCGAGGCGGATTTCGTTTACCGTTCCCTCCAATACATTTTCGAAGCCGGCGATTTGCGCGAGACGCGGGTGGCGCGGCGCGTCGAGAACTTCGCGCGGAGTTCCCTGCTGAATTATTTTGCCCTGGTCCATGGTGATGACGCGTTCGCCGAGGGCGTCGACTTCGGCACGGTCGTGGGTGACGTAGAGAATGGGAATTTCGTGCACCGCGTTCCAGGCGCGAAGGTCCGCGATGATGGAGTTTTTGAGGCCGGCGTCGAGCGCGGAAAGCGGCTCATCGAGAAGGAGGGCGCTGGGATTTGTAACGAGCGAACGAGCGAGGGCGACACGCTGGGCTTCGCCGCCGGAGAGTTGGGCGGGCATGCGATCCGCCAAATTGCCGACGTGAAACAGTTGAAGAATCTCGCGGACGGCGCTTTCGCGGGGACCGACGAGGAGATCCAAAATGCCGTATTCGACGTTGCGCTTGACCGTGAGGTGCGGGAAAAGAGCGGCGGATTGAAAAAGGTAGCCAACGTGGCGACTTTGCGGAGAGCGGTTGATGGAGTGTTTGGTTGAGAAGGCCTGGCGTGCGCCGATGAAGATTTCGCCTTCGTCGGGAGTGACGAGACCGGCGATGCAATCGAGAAGCGTGGATTTTCCCGCGCCGGATGGGCCGAAGAGGATGGTGATTCCCGGTTCGGCAAGAAAATCGACGTCGAGATGAAACTCTCCGCGCTGGAGGCGCGCGCGGACGGAGAGAGAACGCGGAGCTAGCGCGCTAACCATTGCACACCAACGCGGCGGTTGACGCCGTAAACGAGAGCGAGAAGGACGAAAGAAATGGCGAGAAGCGTGAGCGCGAGCTGGTTGGCGGCGGCGTACTCGATGGATTGGACGTGATCGTAGATGGAGATGGAGACGGTGCGCGTGGCGCCGGGGAGATTGCCGCCGACCATGAGGACGACGCCGAATTCGCCGAGAGTGTGTGCGAAGGTGAAGACCGCGGCGGTGATTACGCCAGGAAGCGAGAGCGGAAGAATGATGCGGAAAAAAGTTCGCTCCCGGGCAGCACCGAGGACTTGGGAAGCAGCGAGAAGTTTTGGATCGATTTTTTCAAATGAGGCGACGAGCGGCTGGACGCAGAACGGAAGGCTGTAGAAGACGCTGGCGATGACGAGGCCGGTGAAGGTGAAAGCGAGCGTGTGGCCGAAAAGAGCGAGCCAGAGTTTGCCGAACGGGCCGCGCGGGCCCATGGCGATGAGGAGATAGAAACCGAGGACGGTGGGTGGAAGAACGAGCGGAAGAGCGACGACGGCTTCGATGAGGAATTTTGCGCGAAGCTTGGAGAAGGCGAGCCAGTAGGCGAGCGGGGTGGCGAGAACGAGAAGAATCGCGGTGACGAGGAAAGCGAGGCGGAAAGAGAGGAGGAGTTCGGTCATGAGGTTCGGCGGCGATTCATCTTGGAATGGGATGGCCGAGGGATTCGGGTTTGGCGAAGCCGTATTTTTCGAGGACGGCTTGGGCCGCGGGAGATTTGACGAAAGCGACGAAGGCGAGCGCGGCGGATTTGTTGGCGGAAGTTTTTAGAACGACGAAAGATTGGAGGAGCGGCGCGTATTGATCTTGCGGAATTTTCCAGGAGCGGCCGGCGGCGAAAGATGGCGAGGAAGCGATGGAGGCGGCGAGGATACCAATTTCGGCGTTGCCGGATTGGACGAATTGAGCGGCCTGGGAAATGTTTTCGCCGAAGACGAGCCTGGATTTTATTTTTTCGTAGAAGCCGGACTTTTTGAGGGCTTCGAGGGCGGCGCGGCCGTACGGAGCGTGATCGGGATTGGCGATGGCGATTTTTTGGACGGAGGGATCGAGGAGAGATTGCCAGCCGGATTTTTCGGGATTGAGTTTGGAATTGGCGGGAGACCAGAGAACGAGTTTGCCGACGGCGTAAGAATCGGCGGAATTGGGAAGGACGAGGCCGGCTTCGTTGAGTTTGCGGGGGTAGTCGGAGTCGGCGGAGAAGAAGAGGTCGAAGGGAGCGCCGTTTTGGATTTGCGCGAAGAAATTGCCGCTGGAGCCGAAGGTGAGAGAGAGATGGACGCCGGATTGTTTTTCGTAGGCGGCGGCGAGATCGGTGAGGGCGAATTTGAGGTCGGAGGCGGCGGCGATGTTGAGTTGGCGTTGTTGGGCGGAAGCGAAGTGCGGGATTGCCACAGAGACACAGAGGGCACAGAGGGCACAGAGGGCACGAGCAAGGAAAAAGAGACAGCGTGGGTTGTCGGAAGTGCCGGTTCGATGCGAGTTTGAACGCCCGGGCTTGCGTCGTAAAAGCGGCGCCGAGCCGCCGTAGTCCAAAAAAGAGGCCGGCTTCGGAAAGCCGGCCCTACAAAACCAATTCACGACGGAAAGATCCGGGCGTGGTGTCAATCGAAGAGGGATACGAAATGTCGAGGAGCCGTGGTCCAAAGGCGCCCGCCTCGGAAGGCGGCCGCTACAACGGCTGGGATCAGCGCTAGCGGTGAAGAGTATGTCTTGGCGCATGGCGGGGTTGGGTCAGACGCGGAGGATCATGACTTCGGTGGATTTGACGAGGGCGGCGGCGCGTTCGCCGGGTTTGAGGCGCATTTCGCGGGCGGCGTCGGCGGTGATGAGCGAGGTGATTTGCTGTTCGCCGATGCGAAGCGTGATTTGGGCGAGGAGGCCGTCGTACTTGATGGCGACGATGCGGCCGATGAGTTGATTGCGGCCGGAGATTTTGCGGAAGGCGCCGCGGCGTTCGGAGACTTCGCCGCGTTCGAGGGATTTGGGGATGAGGCGGTCGATTTCGGATTCGGGGACGCGGTGATGGCCGCCGGGAGTTTTTGCGGTCTTGAGCTTGCCGCGGTAGATCCATTGTTTGAGGGTGGGATAGCTGATGCCGAGGATGTTGGCGGCTTCGCGCGGGGCGAGGAGGCGTTGCATGGGTTCACCTTGGGTAATTCTAGGTGATTAAAGTTGGCAGAGCAATACGGATTTAGGCGGTTAGCACCGGGCGGCGGGAACGGACCGGAAGGATTTAACACAGAGATCGCAGAGGTCGGAGCACAAAGTACACGGAGAAGGCGTGGAAAGTAAGCCTTGCCACGAACGAACTCTTTCGAGGGCCTGCCAACAGCGAAAGTGGCATCGAGCCACCCCTCGCGCACCTCTGCGTGAAACGCGGTCCGATGAGGCCGGTTTCGGAAAGGCTGCCCTACAACAACCGGACCGACTACAACCGGCTCGACTACAAGCAGTGCTTTATCGTTGCGTTGGATGCCGGCGTGGCGACCGAGCGGCCGGCTTCGGAAAGCCGGCCCTACAACAACCGGACCGACTACAAGCGGACCGACTACAACCGGCCCTACAAGGACCGGCTCATGCCGCATCTGAATGCGCGCCAATCTGGAGATTGGCGTTCCGTGGGATGTCTAGTTGCGGAGGGGTTTGCCGGTTTTTAGGGTGTGGGCGATGCGGGCTTGGGTGAGTTTTTCGCCGCAGAGCCCGACGAAGGCTTCGCGTTCGAGGTCGAGGACGTATTGTTCGGTGACGAGTTGAGGCGAAGTGAGCGGGCCGCCGGCGAAGATGCCCGCGAGTTTGCGAGCGACGACGGCGTCGTATTCGGAAGCGTAACCGCCGCGAACGAGCATGTGAATCATGAGTTTTGCGGCGGAGAGGAATTGATCGCCGAGGACTTTGATTTGAGTGGTTTGGGCGCCTTCCTGCCAGGATGCGGCGGCGGGCTTCCAGCCGGAGCGATACAGACCGAGCGCGGTTTGTTTGGCGTCGGCGACGAGGCGCTGGGAATTCATGGAGAAAAGATCTTCGCGGCGGAGATAGCCGAGGTCGCGGGACTCTTCGGCGCTGGTGCCGACTTTGGCGAGGGCGACGGTTTCGAAGATGGGTTTGAGGGCGTGGAAGAGATCGAGGTCGGATTCGGGAGAAGCGGACAGGCTGAAGCCTATCCCACCGGCGTTTTCGTTGGCGTGGATGAGCATTTCTTTTGTGCCGCCGCCGCCGGGAATGAGGCCGACGCCGGTTTCGACGAGGCCGATGTAGGCTTCGGCCGCGGCGTGAATGCGCGCGGCGTGGAGGCTGACTTCGCAACCGCCGCCGAGGGCCATGCCTTGCGGCGCGGCGACGACGGGTTTGCGCGCGTATTTGATGGCGAGATTGATATTTTGAAATTGCTTGACGGCCATGTGAAGCTCGTCCCACTCCTGCTCTTGTGCGGCGACGAGAACGAGCATGAGATTGGCGCCGACGGAAAAATTGACGGCTTGATTGGCGATGACCATGGCGTCGAAATCGGTTTCGAGGCGTTTAAGACCTTTGTTGATCATGGCGATGAGGTCGGCGCCGATGGCGTTCATTTTGGCGTGAAATTCGCAGCAGAGGACGCCGTCGCCGAGGTCGATGAGGCTGGCGCCGGAGTTGCGTTCGATTTCTTTTCCGGCGTCTTTTAGAGATTTCAAGATGAGGATGCCGCGGGGCTCTTCGACTTTTTTGGCGCCGGACGTGACGACGTCGAAAACGGTGGTTGTTCCCTTCTCCGATTCGTAGAACTTTTTGCGGCCGGCGGCGAGAACTTTTTCGATGAGTGCGGGAACGGGACGATTTTCTTTTTTGAGCTGGGCGGCGAAATTTTGAAGGCCGAGAGCGTCGACGATTTCGAAAGGGCCGAGTTCCCAGCCGAAGCCCCAGCGCATGGCGCGGTCGACGTCGGCGATGTTGTCGGAAATTTCGGGAACGCGGCGAGCGGCGTACGAGCAGGTTTCGGAGAGAGCGCTCCAGAGAAATTGCTGGGCTTTGTCGGCTTTTTGGCCTTCGAGGATGGGAGCGACGAGGGCGCGGAGGCGTTCGCGCGTGTCGTCGATGGATTTGCCGGCTTCGAGCGAGGCGAATTTTGCTTTTTGGCGCGGGCGATATTCGAAGGTGTTGGTGTCGAGGGTGAGGATTTCTTTTTCGCCGGCGCCTTTTACTTTTTTGTAGAAACCCTGGCCGGTTTTGTCGCCGAGCATTTTGCGCTGGAACATTTCCTCGACGAGAGCGGGGACTTTGTAAAATTCGCGGGATTCGTCGTTGGGCGCGGTTTCGTAGATATTTTTGACGACGTGGACGAGGACGTCGAGGCCGACAATGTCCGCGGTGCGAAAGGTGGCGGATTTGGGCTGGCCGATGGCGGGGCCGGTGCAGGCGTCGACTTCTTCGACGGTCATGCCGAGGGATTGCATGAGGCGGAGCGCATTGAGCATGGAAAAAGTGCCGATACGATTTGCGATGAAATTGGGCGAGTCTTTGGCGGGGACGACGCCTTTGCCGAGGCGATGATCGCAAAAGTCGGTGAGCGCGGCGAGAACGGCGGGTAGGGTTTTGGGACCGGGAATGACTTCGACCAACTTTAGGTAGCGAGGCGGGTTAAAGAAATGTGTGCCGGCCCAGTGCTGCTGGAATTCTTCGGGAAGGCCTTCGGCGATGAGGTGGACGGGAAGGCCGCTGGTGTTGGTGGTGACGATGGCGCCGGGTTTGCGGAACGCGGCGACGCGAGAGAGGAGATTGCGTTTGATTTCGAGATTTTCGGCGACGACTTCGATGATCCAATCGGCTTCGGCGACGCGCGAGAGGTCGTCTTCGAAATTGCCGATGGAAATTTTTTCGGCGAGCGCGGGAGCGAAGAAGGCGGCGGGGCGGGATTTTTTTGCGGCGTCGAGGCCGGCGCGGGCGATTTTGTTGCGGTCGGCGGGAGAAGCGCCGGGATGGAGGCCGGGTGGAACGATATCGAGGAGGATGCAGGGGAGGCCGGCGTTGGCGAAATGAGCGGCGATGCGCGCGCCCATGGTGCCGGCGCCGAGAACGACAGCTTTTTGAATCGAACGAGTCATCGGGGACCTTTTTGCGGCGAGTATGCGAAGGGACAGGTTACAAAACCGGCAAGCGGCGGTCAAACGAGAGGCAGAGAGGAGAGTGGTTCCGCTGGAAGTTCAACATCTTGTGTCATGATTCAGGAAATTCAAACGGAACGACTGGCGCGCGGAAGGAGAGACGGATTTAAAATGGTGCTCGGATGATGGAAGGAACCGTAAATAACGCGCTGGACTGGCTGCGAACGGCGAAGGACAAATTTCGTACGTTTGCGACGGGTGAGGAGCGGGTGCGCGCGGAACGGCCACGGGTGGGATTGGCGCTGGCGGGAGGATTTGCGCGCGGAATTGCGCACATTGGCGTGCTGCGCGTGTTGCGGGAAGCGGGAATACCGATTGATTGCGTGGCGGGGACGAGCGTGGGCGCGCTGATCGGCACGGCGTATTGCGCGGGGGCTTCGCTGGATGAAATGCAGACGGAGGGACAAGCGACGACGTTTGCGGATTTTGGAAGATGGACGCCGTCGTGGCTGGGCCTTGCGACGAATCAACGGATGGAAAAATATCTGGCGCGTTTTACGGCGGCGAAAACGTTTGAGGAATTGAAGACGCCGCTGGCGATCAGCACGAGCGACATCAATGAAGGGATTACGGTGTATTACACGAGCGGGCCGCTGGTGCAGCCGCTGCGCGCATCGTGCGCGTATCCGGCGCTGTTTGTGCCGATTCAATATGACGGGCGAACGCTGGTGGATGGATTTTTGACGGCGCCGGTGCCGGTGGAAGGCGCGATGCTGCTGGGCGCGGAAGTGGTGATTGCGGTTTACCTGGATTCGGGGAGCGACACGACGCCGCGCACGGCGGTGGAAGTGATCAGCCGGTCGTTCAACATAATTCAGCGGCACGCGGAAGTGGCGTGGCGGCAGCAGGCGGATTTGATAATCGAGCCGGACGTGCGGGAATACGCGTGGGACGATTTTTCGAAGACGGCGGAACTGGTGAAGGCGGGAGAAGAGGCGGCGCGGAAAATGCTGCCGGAGATACAGGCGTTGGTGAAGGGGGAGAAGAAAGATTCGGCGGCGTGAAACGGCGGTGAGTCGTGAATGGTGACTGGTGACTGGTTGGGCTGAGGTGGAAATTGCGGCGAGGTGAATATCGAAGAGGCGGCTCGCGGGAGCCGGCTTTTTTGTTTTATGCCGGTGGCGTTTCGTCAATTGAAGGGCCGCTTCGGAAAGCGGCCCCTACAACTGCATAGGTGCGTCGTCAACTGGAGGCCGGCTTCGGAAAGCCGGCCCTACAACTGCAAGAAAAAACTAGAGGGGTTTGACTTCGACGTGGACGGGGTGACCTTCGCCTTTGCCGCGCTGGGTGAGCCAGGCGGCGAGGCCTTCGGCGAAGCGTTCGGGAGTGAGGCGGAAGCTGGCTTCGATGCGGCCATCGGCGACGGGAAGGGTGTCGTCGAAATCGGCGGAGTTGGTGAAATTGCGCATGCAGAACTGATCGAGCCAGTCGAGGGGACAGGGCTTTTTGTTGCCGAGAACGACGACGGCGACGGAGAACTTTTGCGCGTACATGCGTCTATTTTAGCATTGGGACGACGGTAACTTGCGCGGGGCTCGGGCATCTCATAGACTGAAACCGGACGCGGTGCACGGGAAGGTGATTCGATGCGTAAAGGAATTTCGCGAGGGCTGGTACTGAGCTTGGCAGTGGGAAGCATCGGCGCGACGCTCGCATGCGGACAGGCGAAACAAGGGCTGCCGGCGCCGACCGAGAGACGGGTGATCTATCCGGAGAATGTGGACGCGAAGGCGGAGATTGCGG
Source organism: Candidatus Acidiferrum sp. (assembly GCA_035310365.1). Classification (GTDB taxonomy): domain Bacteria; phylum Acidobacteriota; class Terriglobia; order Acidiferrales; family UBA7541; genus Acidiferrum. The sequence goes on along the minus strand of DATGEI010000006.1, from coordinate 385 downwards.
AGGCGCTGGCGAGCGCCGCGAAGACGCACCGCCGAGTGATTTTGGTTTTTGGCGGAAATTGGTGCTACGACTGCCACGCACTCGATGCGGCGTTGCGGAGCGCGGAGATTGCGCCGATTGTGAACAAGAATTTTGTGGTGGTGCATGTGAACATCGGGGAGTACGACAAGAATCTGGATGTGGCGGAGAAATACGACGTGCCGCTGAAGCGGGGTGTGCCGGCGTCGGCGGTGCTGGGGAGTGACGGGACGCTGCTATACAGCCAGAAGCAAGGGGAGTTTGAATCGGCGAAAAGAATATCGAAGGAAGATGTGGTGGCGTTTCTGGAGAAGTGGAAGCCGGGGAAGAGCTGAAACGGCGCCGGGGAGATAGAAGAACGCACACT
>DATGEI010000005.1:0-14644 GCA_035310365.1 Candidatus Acidiferrum sp. | reverse complement strand
AGGTACGCCCCGGAGCAATGGTCGCGTTCGAAAGGTGGCCTTCGAAAATGCCGCCGCTATCCGGCACGGAATAGAGAAAACTTTCGCCGAAATCGAATGCGGCGTGCCAGCCGACGGCCAGCCAGAGCGAGCCGGTGCGCCGCAGCGTGAACGCCCAAAGCAATCCGGTGACGAAAATATTCGCCACTCCGAACCAGTTTTCGCCGGGATTCGTCTTGTGGACCAACGCAAAAAACAGCGACATGGCAAACGCCGCCGGCCAGAAACCGACTCCGTCCGCCAGCGTGTATTGCAGGTACCCTCGAAATAGAAATTCCTCCGGCAGCGCGATCAAAACCGCCGCGACGAACCAAAGCGCGCCCCATTCCAAAATCCTTGCGCCATGAAAAGCAAGCGGGCCAAACGAGTAAGCGTGAAAGGCGGCCATGCATCCGACGATCAAACTGATTTCGCAAAGCCCGATCAGTATTCCCTGCCAAAAACGCTTGCCGAAAGCGTTTTGCACCGGCAAGCCGTATACGGCGCTCGGCTGGCCCTCAATCCGGGCCATGAGCAAGGCGGCGCCGTACGCCGCCAGAAAAACCATCGCTTCGCCCAAGATGATCGTGGAGACGCTGAATGCATCTTGCGCGCGCAGGAAAAATGCCGCAGGAACCAATTCAATGCCATAGAGGAGTAGCGCCAGGCAAACGTAGACGACGATGCGCCAACCGGAACGCATTCCCTTGTCATGGAAGAAAACGGGATTCGGTGTGTTTGTCGCCGGCTGGCCCCACCCCCGCGATTCGTTTTTGGGCGGTTCGCCTTGCGGCGCCTGCGGCGCTGTTGTGGAATCCATTGCGCTCCCCCGCCGGCAGGCGCTCAGAGTTCGGCGGGCTGCGCTCGTTCCGGCTACGGCGTAACGCGCGCGCTGGCCGCTCCCAAAATATGCCGCGTCTTCGCATCTTGCACAAACGCGACCACGCGCAGATTTTCCCGCTTCCACGCGGAATCCAGCGGCACGTCTTGCTCGCCGGAGTAAGCCGCTTCCTGGTTCAACGCGGCGTCGCCGACCTTGCGCAGACTACGCACAACCGCGGCGTGATGCAAGTCTTCGCCGGCATTTTCTCCGCGCGAAACGTTCGAATGCAAACCGCTTTCCGTAACCGCCAGCCACACCTGCGTTTTCTGCGCTCCCGCCGTCGGCAGCATTTTCACGGCGATGGAAACTTGCGCCTTCCCCGTGGATCCGGCGCGGCTCGCCAACGTAATCTCCGCTTTCGGTTCGCGAACGGCCGCGGCAATGGCGCTGCGCGCTTCGCCCCCGGAACTTCCGACAAATTCCGCGCGCCCATCCACCACCATTTGCGGTGTGTACACGCTGTCGTTGCGAAATGTCGCCGCGTAATCCTGTTGCCGCTCCGTCCATTGCGCGGACGAGAAAGGATCGCGCCAGCCGAGGTGGTCCCAATAGTCCACGTGTTCTTCGAGCGCGATGATCTCGGCATTTCCCACGCGTTGCTCGCGGTCCAGTTTCGCAAGCAAGGCGTCGGCCGGCGGGCAGCTCGAGCATCCTTCGGAAGTAAAAAGTTCCACCACGACGGGCCGAACGGGAAGGCTCGCATTCACCGGCTCATTTTGCGAATCGGCGCGGCGCAGCACGATAAACAGGCTGACCGCGATGGAAAGAACGAGAACAATGCCACCACTTAATAACTTCACGGGACACCTCGAAAGCTACTTTTGACTGCCAACCATTGAGATGCGCGAGAGGCGGGAAGGAAACGTCGCTCGGCGGGAGGAATGAATAATGGTTGCTTCCTACTAACCTTTTTATTATCTTTAACCGGTTACTTTGACAGAAGAGGTACTGAATCGTATGCAAGATTCGGATTCCGACTCGCTCGCCGTCGGTGGGCGCCTCTCTCTGAATTTTGCCAATTTCCCATCCCTTCCCGCGTCGCCGCCGGCCGAGGCGCTGAGTTGGGAAGAGCTGATCAGGTTCCTCCGCGCTTCCCGCATTGTCTCCCCGGAACGGGCCGAGGAACTGATGGGCCTTACGGAAACGGATCCGCAAGCCGCTTTCGAACTATTGAACCGAGCCGCGCGACTTCGCGACGGCCTGCGGCTGGCGTTTCGCCACCTCGCGCATCGTCAACGCATTCCAAAAGAGTACGTGCAACCAATAAATGCCGTGCTGCAAGTAACCGAAGGCCACGACGAACTGGTTGAAGCGGCAAAGTCCTGGCGTATCGAGTACGTCGCAAGAGAGGGCGGTCTCGACTGGCTGCTCGCCGCAGTTGCGCGATCCGCGGCGGAGATTATTTCGGAAGGCGAGGCCACGCGGGTTCGGCTGTGTGCAAATCCCTCTTGCAGCCTGATTTTTTACGACGCTTCGAGGACGCATCGCCGCCGTTGGTGTTCGATGTCGCTTTGCGGCAACCGCCACAAAGTCGCCGCATTCGCGCGGCGCAAGAAAACGAATAAACGGGGCGCGTAAACTATTCCTGCTTGATGTAGCGAGGCTCCTGCCGTTTTGACCACGGATCGTACGAGTGTGCAAAAACGAGACGCTCGGCCAGCGGCGGATGGCCATAAAGCCAAAACGTGATGAACGGCGGCGGATTCGGATCCGACAGATCTTCCTGCCCCAGCACCTGAAAAGCGTGCGCGGCCACTTCGCCTGAATTGGGAACGATTCCATGGATCACTTCGAGCCCGAAAACATCGGCATTGTGTTCTTCGGACCGAGAGAACGCGGATCCGATTGGCGTGCCGATAAACGACAAGATCTTGAACATCAAAAGCAATACCGCCAGACAAGCGAGATCCTGCGGCCCGTAAATTTTCCAGGTTGCCGCCCACTTTTCGAGCGCGAATTGTGTTCCGCGGTAGCAGACGTACATCGCAACAAAAAAGGCGATCGCGAAAAACAGGATGCCCTTGCGCACGTGGCCAAGCACGTAGTGCCCCGCCTCGTGGCCAAAGATGAAAAGCGTCTCCGCTTGCGTGGTTTTGCGGATCGTGTTGTCCCACACAACGACGCGCTTCGATGCGCCAAAGCCCGTCACGTACGCGTTGATTTGATTTGTTTTGGCGCTCGCACGCATGAGAAACATGTGGTCGCGCGGAATCGAAAGTCCCGCCCGTTGCGTCACCTTCTCAATCGCGGAGACCAGCTCCGGGTTCGTCTTATCGAGCGGCTCGTATTTATTGAAAATCGGGTCGATGATCCACGGGCTGATGAAGACCACGAATACGACGATCGGGAACGCGCAAAGCCAAAAAAGTGCCCACCAGCGGCGCGGACTGCGGCGAATCAGCCACAAGAGAATCGAACCGAACAGCAATGCCGCCCCGATGAAGAGCGACACCTCCTTGGTCCAATCCAGCAGCCAGGAACCCCACCGCTGAACGGATTGCTCATACCGCAACGACAGAGAATGGCCATAAAGCAGTGCGGGCAGTTCACACACTTCCACGCCAAACACGAGAATGGGAATAAAAATTAAAACCTGGAGCGGGCGATACTCGGTGGACCGCTCCGCGAAATCGCGGATCTTTGCCGCGATTCGCAGCCGCAGAAACAGCCAGGCGACGGCAAGACCAAGGCCAATCCAGATGAAATACAACACATACCCCGCGCGTGAATACGCCACGGCTTTTTCATATCGTTCGTGCGAGAGCGTGTAACGGTCGGTTTCGGATTTTGCTTCGGTGACGGGAGGATTCTGCGCGGGTTCGGCGGGTTGTGTCGTCAGCGGGTCCACCGTCGGCGTTTCCTGCGCGACGAGGACCTCCGTACACTTCGCGCCCTTGTCGGACGATGTAGCGCGAGAATCCCGCGGATGCGCCGCGCAAATCGGAAGCGCCAACGCGCAACACATCCCGAGTGCCGTCAAGAAACGGCTCACGCAGCCGCTCCTCTTCATCGCGCCTCCTCGCTCATTGTTTTCAATTTGCTACGCCCGCAGCGGCCCGCTCCGGCTCGTGCCGCGAGTATGCAGCACATGGCTTTCTTGCGCAACGTCTTCCGCGAACCGTCCGGCGGGCGCCAGTTCGATTCACACTCTATTAGACGCATCAAAACACGTTTGGAAACCAATCGAGCCTTCGAGGACGGGAACTACGGCGTCACAACATGAGCCGTTTTTAAAGAATAATTTCGCACCGCGCCCGTCGTCGCCGCGCCGATGTGCACGATGGACGTCCAGCGCTCCAGTTTGTGGTGGCCGCCTCGGTGAAAAAGATACGCCGCGCCGATCGAGACTGCCGTCCCGGCCGCCTCAATTACGGCGAACCCCGCGTGATTATCCACAACGTCGTTGGTCAGCAGGATCTCCTGCCGCCCGCGCCGCCGCATGTTCAGAGTTGAAAAGTAATCCAGCGTTCGCGATGCACCCGTCCCCGCAAAGAGCCACGCATTCGTTCCGTCCCAAAAGCGGTGCTCATCGGTCTTGTTGGTCGGCGTCGCGGAAGGATTCACTTTCGGTGTTGGCGCCGCCGGCGCCTCCTGGGCGCGGGCAACCTGCAAAAAAAACAACGCGCAGAAAAATACAAATCCGATCGAGAAAATCTTCTTCCCTATCGCCAAACGCACATTTCGCAAGGCCGTCCTCGGTTTCGTTCGCACTCAGTATAAATGCACCGGGCCGTTTTTACCGCTTTCGCGGCACACCGTGCCTCATTCGCGGCCCTGGCCTTTCGGGCGATTGCGCGCAGCGCGCCCGGAGCGTATTCTGCAGTTTCAGTTCCATGAGAGAACAACGAGGAAAATGCCGATGAACTCTCACATAAGAAAATTGAGCCTTGCTTCCGCCTTGGCGCTGGTCGCCGCCCTCGCCGTCGCAACCCCTTCCTTTGCCCAAGCGCAAAACGATTCTTCCGAATCCGTCGCCGAAGCCGCCCGTAAAGCGAAAGAACGGAAAAAGGCCAGCCCGAAAGACAATCGCGTGATCACGAACGACACGATCGAGCTCCGCCCGGCATCCGCGGACACAAGTGACGCGCCTCCGGCCGGCACTGTCGTCACGACCACTCCGGTCGCCACACCGAGCGGCACGGCGGCAACCGCAACTTCGGCTTCGGCGCCAGCTGCGTCCGCGGACGTTTCCGCAACCGCGAAGCCCGCTGCCGCGACGGCTTCCGATGCAAAAAAGAAAGAAGAGGCGGCGGCCGCGGCCGCGAAGACCAAGGAGTTGCTGGCCCAGGCGCAGGATCAGCTCGACGTGCTCAAGCGTGAACTCGCGCTCGATTCAGATTCTTTCTTTTCAAATCCCGACTACGCTCACGACGCAAGCGGCAAATCGAAGCTCGACGAGCTGAAGCAATCGATCGGCGACAAACAAATCTCCGTGGAAGAATTGAAGCAACAACTCGCCGAATTGATGGAAAAGGCCGGCATTTCGGGGGACGAAGTAAAGCCTCCCGCGCCGCAACGCTGAATCTGCCGCATTCCCCATCCGCGCCAAATCAATCGCCGTGGCCAATGAGACTTTCCGGCACCCTTGTGCGTAATTTCAGAAGCACCGCAATGTCGTTTTCACTATTTAGGACTGGTGATGCAACTCGTTCTGGAACAGTTGAACAAAGATTACCGCGGAAAACCGGCCGCGCTTCGCGGCGTCAATCTTTCGCTCGGATCCGGCGTGCTTGGCTTATTGGGGCCGAACGGCGCGGGCAAATCGACGCTGATGCGCATTCTTGCGACGATCACGCGCGCCACCGGTGGCCGCGTCCTGTGGAACGGAATGGACATCGCGAAAAACCCGGATTCGCTGCGCGCGGTTCTCGGTTATTTGCCGCAGGATTTTGGCGTCTACCCCAATTTGAGCGCGGTTGAATTTCTCGAGTATCTCGCCGCCGTCAAGGGAATTGCCGCCGGCGCCGCACGCAAACGCATCGCGGAATTGCTGGAACTTGTGAATCTTACCGACGCGGCAAAACGCCCGCTCGGCGGTTATTCGGGAGGAATGCGCCAGCGGGTGGGCATCGCGCAGGCGTTGCTGAACGATCCGCAACTCCTCATCGTCGATGAGCCGACCGCGGGCCTCGATCCCGAAGAGCGTGTGCGCTTCCGCAATCTGCTTTCCGAACTTTCCGGCGAACGCATCGTGATTCTCTCGACGCACATCGTTTCGGATATTGAAGCCGTTGCCTCGAGCATCGCCGTTCTCGCGCAAGGTCAACTTTTGGCGCACGGTTCACCCGAACAATTGCTTGCCGGCGTGAACGGAAAAATTTGGGAAGTGATTGTGCCCAGTGGAGAAGTCTCCGCGCTGCGCCAGCGCTTCCTCGTGAGCAGCACGGCGCATCGCGCCGACGGCGTCCATGTGCGCGTGGTTTCCGCGGCGGCGCCGGCCTCTTCGGCGCGGCCGCTTGAGCCTTCGCTCGAAGACGCGTATCTGGCAACATTGGCGGTGCAGCGCGATCGCGACAAAAGAGCCGTGGCATGAGCGCGCTCCATTCCCTTCTCGCCGTTGCCCGCTCCGATTTTCGCGAACGCACGCGGCGTTACAGTTTCCTGCTCACCCTTTTGTTCGCGGTTTTTCTCGGCTACGCCACCGCCACGGGAAAAGTTCTGCTGCAACTCGAGGAATATCGCGGCATCTACACTTCAGGGTGGATCGGAACGCTCGTCGCGCTTGTCATCACGTGCTTTGTTTCTTTGGTTGGCTTTTACATCGTAAAAAATGCCGTCGAGCGCGATCGCATGACCGGCGTGGGGCAAATTCTCGCCGCTTCCACTCTTTCGAAGCCCGCGTATACCTTCGGAAAATTTCTTAGCAATTTTGCGGTGCTTTCCTCGATGGTCGGCGTCCTGGCCGTCGCCGCGCTGATCATGCAGTTCGTGGCGGCGGAAGACCCAAACGTCAACTACTGGGCTCTTCTTTCGCCTTTTTTGTTGCTCGCGTTGCCCACGATGGCGCTCACGGCGGTGATCGCACCGTGTTTTGAGACGATTCCGTTGCTCCGCGGCGGCTTCGGAAATGTCGCCTGGTTTTTCGTTTGGGTCTTCGGCCTCTCAACTCCATTCTTCAGCGGCAAGCATTGGCTCGATCCGTTGGGACTGATCACCGTGGTCGATTCGCTTTCCGCGGAGGCAAAGAAAGCCATTCCGGGATATCACGGCGGATTGGCATTTCAGATCCAGATTGGACAGAAAATATCCGTCGCCGAAAATCTTCGCTGGGCGGGAATTTCCTGGGACGTTCCTTCCGTTTTGCTTCGCGTCGCGTGGCTTGCCTTCGCGTGCGCTTTGGCTTTGTTTGCGTCGCTGATTTTCGATCGTTTCGATTCGTACAAGTCGGCCGTCGCACCGCATTCACCCTCAACCGTTGCCGTCGCTCAACTTGGGTCCGCATCTCCGGTCAATTTCCCATTGGCGAAGCCCGTGCATCTCACGCCGCTCGTCGCCTCGGACAGAGCCGCATCCTTCTTCCGTCAGTTACGCGCGGAACTTCGTCTTGCCCTGCAAGGGTTCGGCTGGTGGTGGTACGCCGTTGCGGCCGCATTCGTAATCGCGGAAGCCGCCGCGCCGTTGAGCGCATCGTACGGCATAATTCTCGGCTTTGCCTGGATCTGGCCCGTTTTGATCTGGTCGGCGATGGGTTCGCGCGAATCGCGCTTTGCAATGCGCCCCGTTCTTTTTTCTTCTTCCCGAATTGTTCCATTTCAGATTCTTGTCTGCTGGTCCGCCGGCTTCATCGTCGCGTTGCTCACGGGCGCGGGAACGCTTGCACGTCTCGTCATCGCGGGGCGCGCGCAAGGTCTGCTCGCGTTTCTGGCCGGCGCGGTTTTCATCCCGTCGCTCGCCCTCGCGCTCGGCGTTGTTTCGGAATCGAGCAAATTCTTTGAAGGCCTGTACGCCCTGCTGTGGTACATCGGTCCGATGAATCACACACCCGGACTGGATTACACCGGCGCCGCGGACGGCGCGCACGGCCTCTCATTCGCCGTCAAATATTTCGCGATTGCCGCCGCTTGTTTGGGCGCAGCTTGCGCCTTCCGCGCGCGCCAGCTTCGCGGAAATTGATCGTCCGCAAGACCTCGCTCGCAACAAACCGTATACTTGAACGTGAACCCGATGAACGCAAGGATCAATTCTTTCGATTGGAACGCGCTTCTTCCGGCGCGAGACATGCCGCCGGGCGCCGATTCCATTCAAAACTTTCACGCCGGAAAAACAATTCTCGTCACCGGCGCCGGCGGCAGCATCGGCTTTTCGTTGGTTCACGCCATTGCCGCGCGCAAAATCCTCGCACCATGACTGACCCGCGCCGCAAAATCGCCGTCGTCACCACCTCGCGCGCAGACTACAGCCATTTGTACTGGCCGCTCCGCGCGCTTGCCGAACATCCTCTCGTCGATCTAAAACTCATCGTCCTCGGCGCGCATCTTTCTCCCGAATTCGGCGCCACGATTCGCGAAATTGAAAAAGACGGCTTTCCCATCGCCGCGCGTATCGAATGTCTTCTCAGTTCCGATTCCGACATCGGCATGGCCAAAACCATCGGCCTCGCCACGCTCAGCCTTGCCGATCATCTCGGCGCGCTCCGCCCCGATCTCCTTCTCCTCATCGCCGACCGCTACGAAATGCTCGCACCCGCTTCCGTCGCCCTCGCGCTTCGCATCCCCATCGCGCACATCGAAGGCGGCGAAATCAGCGAAGGCGCCATCGACGACGCCGTCCGCAACGCGCTCACCAAAATGGCTCACGTCCATTTCACATCCACCTTCGCCGCGCGCGATCGAGTCATTTCCATGGGTGAAGAAGCGTGGCGCGTTCATCGCGCCGGCGCACCGTCGCTCGATCACCTGAAAAAATCCTCGCTTCTCTCGCGCGATCGGCTCGCGCAAAAACTCTCGCTCGACCTCGCTATTCCCAGCGCCGTCGTCGCCTATCACCCCGTCACGCTCGCAAACGACACCCTCGAAGAAACCGATGCGCTTTTCGCCGCGCTCGAAAAACTTCCCGAACAGCTCTTGTTTTGCTATCCGAATGCCGACGCGGGCAGCCGCGCCCTCATCGCGCGTACAAAATCTTTTCTCGCCGCTCGCGGCAACGGCCGCGTCTTCGTCAACCTCGACGCCGTCACCTATTGGAGCCTTCTCCGCCAAGCCTCTTTCTTCCTCGGCAATTCCAGCAGCGGCATTATGGAAACTCCGTCGTTCGCGCTTCCCGCAATAAACGTCGGCATTCGCCAGCAAGGCCGTGAACGCGCCCGCAACATCCTTGACGCTCTGGCAAACGCCGACGCCATTTTCGCCGCCGCCGCAAACGCGCGCAGCGACTCGTTTCGCCGCTCGCTCGAAGGCATGATCAATCCCTACGGCGACGGCACCGCGTCGGAAAAAATCGCCGAAGTCCTCGCCGGCGTCCCGCTCGGCGCTTCGCTCCTTCTCAAACGCGCCGTGCCGCAAAAATGAAAATCCCTCTTTCGGCTCCGGACATCACCGACGCGGAAATCGACGCCGTCACACAGGTTCTCCGCAGCGGCCGCCTCAGCCTTGGCCCGCAACTTGAAGCCTTCGAATCCGCCGTCGCGCAATACGCTCACGCGAAACGCGCCGTCGCCATTTCTTCCGGCACTGCCGGTCTTCACCTCGCCGTCCGCGCCCTCGGCCTCAAAGAAGGCGACGAAGTCATTCTCCCCTCGTTCACTTTCATCGCCGCCGCAAACGCATTGCTCTACGAACGAATCGCTCCGGTATTCGTGGACATCGATGCGGCGACGCTCAATCTCGACCCGTCGCAAGTCGAATCCGCAATCACGCCGCGCACGCGCGCCATCCTCGCCGTGCACACCTTCGGCGTCCCCGCCGCGCTCGACGAACTCCAATCCATCGCTCAACGCCATAATTTATTTTTGATCGAAGATGCCTGCGAAGCCCTCGGCGCCGAATTTCTCGGCAAAAAAGTCGGCTCGCTCGCCGACGCCGGCGTTTTCGCCTTTTATCCCAACAAACAAATCACCACGGCCGAAGGCGGCGTCCTTGCGACGCAAAACGAATCGCTCGCCGCACGCGTCCGTTCGCTGCGCAATCACGGCCGATCGGAATCCGCCGATTGGCTGCGGCACGCGGAACTCGGCTTCAACTACCGTCTCTCCGAACTGCACGCCGCGCTCGGCGTCGCGCAAATGCAGCGCATCGATTCGATTCTCGCGCGCCGCGAAAAAATCGCACACGCGTACGCCGAGCGTCTATTCGGCACAGACGCACTCATATTGCCGCCGCTCGATTTGCCCAATCGCCGCATCAGTTGGTTCGTTTACGTCGTTCGCCTGGCAGAAGGCCATGCACCCGCTCATCGCGATCGAATCATCGAAGGGCTCGCCGCACGCGGCATCGCCGCCGCGCGCTATTTCGCGCCCATCCATTTCCAGCCGCACTACCGCGAAGCGAAGCGCGCCCCGCTCCCCATCACCGAGTCCATCGGCGCGCGCACCATCGCGCTGCCCTTTTTCAACCAAATCACGAACTCGCAACTCGACGAAGTCGCCGAAACACTTCTCTCTCTCCTCGGCAATCTGCCCGGCCCAGGATTGTAGCCACGCCGTTTCGCGCAATCAGCTGAGGCGTTCCGCAAATACAATATTCATCGAGGCGGACGTAGCAAAGCCCCACGGCGGGATTTCGTTTCTTGAGGAAGCGTCTTCGAACTTAGAACTTAAAACTAATCGCTTAAAACTGCTTCACTTCGGCTCCAGCACCAGCGGCAATCCATTCTTCGAATTTCCGATGATGACAACTTTTGTATTCGGGCTCGCCGCCAGCTTTTCCGTCGCTTCAATTCCCTTCCACTCCAGCAACTGCGGGCTGATTCCCTGCGCCACGATCTTTTGGAAGTCGGAGATGCCTTTCGCCTCGATGCTCTTCCGGTCCGCTTCCTGCTTTTCTTTCTGCAAAATGAAGCTCATCCGCAGCGCATCCTGCTCCGCTTGCTGTTTCGCCTCAATCGAGGATTTCAGCAGCGGCGGCAACTGAACGTCGCGAAGCAACACGTCTTCGACAATCACGCCGCGCGGCGCAAGCTTCGAAATCAGGTCGTCTTTGATCTGCTGCTGAACCAATTCGCGGCCATTCGTATATAAATCGTTCGCGGAATGCGAAGCCGTCGTTCCGCGAATCGCCGACCGCAACTCCGGCTCCACGATCTTTTCCGCGTAGTCCACGCCGATCGTTCGAAGCACTTGCGCCGCCTTGTCCCGGTCCAGCCGGAAAAGCAGCGACGTATCCAGCGAAAGCGTCAGCCCTTCTTTTGACGGCACGCTCGCGCTCTCTTTCCTCGATTGCGTCTGCACCGTCATCTTCTCCACCGACTTCAGCGGATTAATCAGATGAATCCCTTCGGGCAGCACGTCTCCCGTCACTCGCCCGAACAGCGTCAGCACTCCCACGTGCCCCGTCGGAATCGAAGTCGTCGACGCCATCAATAAAATGAACACGACCACGACAATCACAATCGTCCCCAATCGCGATTTCAGCCCGCTCAAATTCGGCATCCCCGCCTTCCCTCCGCCAAAACTGAATTCCACATTCGCCATAAATTTCTCCTTTGGCGCCTTGCAACGCGCGGCAGTCCACTTCGTTGCCAGCCATCTTACGTTCCGCCGCCGTCCCCCGCAACCCTACCACTACATCTTGTAGTGCTTTTCGCTTGACACCAAAGCCGCTCCGGCGCAGAATCCCCGCCATCGCAGTTCATCTCGCCGCCCAGTGGAGCCCCCGCAACGGGGAAGGCGGCCACCGGAGGACACGCGCATGCAATATCTTCCCGGCTGGACCGTACAATGCATCAACCAAGACTGTGCTGCCCGCGGACACTGGCTCCGCGCCCACCTTTCCGGCCCCAATGCCGGCCTCGAATTCTGCCCAAGCTGCGGCTGCTCGCTCCAGGCCGTTCCGCCGCCGCTCGGTCCGCGTTTCCGCATGCGCCCGCGCTCCCTCGCCGCGCGCCCGCCCCTGCGCCCCCGTCCGCGTTAATTTTGTAGAACCTATTGCCAATCTTTTTAGGTTCGGTAATTATGCTGACGTGATTAGACCCCTCGGCCTTTTGTTTTTTTTCTTTCTTACAGTTGAGCCTTCGCTCTCTCCGGCGTACTCCGCCCAATCCGCGCCGGCTCCGAACCCGCCTCAGGCCACAACTCAAGCGTCGAAGGTCACTTATGAAAATTCGGAAAACGGGTTGAGGCAGCTTGCGAACGACATTTTGAAGGCCCAGAAGGAAAACAACCCGTCTCGCGCTCAAGAACTTCTCAACACGTTCGTACTACCTAATTTTCGGGAATGGTATGCGGATAATTTCAGCGACGTCGCTGCAAGCAGAGTCGTACCAGCGTACGCCGCAGGCGGACAGGCTCTGCCTATCCAATTGGCGGGTATCTTTCTTGGTGCTCTCAAGGAAGGATTCAAAAACGTCGAGGTGGTTCGCTACGTCGATGATAGGGACGCTTGTACCAAGGCAGGTTCCAAGGTCTTCAGTGGGCTTACCGCAAGAAAAACCCGTGTCCCGCTCTATGAACTGCGTTTTGCTCACGGGGATCTCTTCAAGAGCGTTTTTGCCTTCGCATACGTCGATGGGGCTTTCAGAATTGTACTAACGCCGGATTATTCGAGCCACGCCACTGAAACGCCTGCGCAGCCCGGCAAGTCTCCGGCCCAGCTTGCTGTGGGAGCAAACGTCCAAGCCGCAAGATTAGTCTGTAGGGTCACGCCCTACTATCCAGAGGAAGCGCGCCATCTGCGTGTTTCTGGCACGGTTAAGATACACGCAATCATTGGAAAGGACGGGAGCGTGAGCCAGTTGGATGCTATTAGCGGTCCGCCGGAGCTTGTCACGGCGTCGCTGCAGGCCGTTCGCCTTTGGCGCTACCGGCCAACTATGCTCAATAACGAGCCTGTCGAGGTCGATACAACCATCGACGTCATTTTTGCCCTGTCGAACTAATGGATTCCGAAAGTAAGCGTCTGCATAACTCATGGGGATAATCAAACATGGCATTCTTGGATCACTTCAGGTCTTCGAAAAAGTCTGGACCGGACGAATCGGTGCTAAGCGAGCTTCGCAAGGTGGGCTCGAAGTTGGACCTGCAGCATGACATCGAATTTTTTCTCTATTTCCCAAGCCAAGCTACGGGCGAGCAGGCCGCAGAGAAAATACGGGCGATGGGTTTCGACGTTAAAGTGGATCGCGCGGCGCAAGGCGATTCGTGGCTCTGCTTCGCAACAAAGCGGATGATTCCGGATCTAGCGGCCTTGGAAAGAATTCGCGAAGAATTCACCGCACTGACGGCCGCGCTGGGCGGCGAGTATGACGGTTGGGGCACCGGTGTAGAGTACTAGGCTGCTGTCAATTTCAGGCTTCGACTAAACCCTTCTCCACCATCTCATCGTCGCTCAGCCACAAATCCGGAATGTTCGCCGAGCCAAACCGCAGAATATCTTCCAGCGCGCCGCGCACTTCGCTCATGCGGAAGTCCACGCCAATCTTCTCCAGCAAATCGATCAGCGCTTCCGCGCCTTCCGCCATCGCCGGCTTCGGCAAAGCACCCTGCCTGTCCAGCTTGTGATACGTCATGATGTAAATCGCGGCGGGGCCCGCGCCGTGTCGCACGATGCGCAAAAACCCTCGCGTTTTTTGTGGTACGGGTAACGGATTGGCTGCCAGTGCCGTTCGGGTTCCGTGTGCGCTCATTCCGTCGCTCGCGTCTCCTTTTTTTCCGGCCGGCTCAGCTGCATCCGCTCGTGCTCCCGCAGTTTTCGCACTTGTAGCACGCGCCGTTCGGCACCATCAGCATTCCGCATTCGCTGCACGTCGGTGCGCCTTCGTGCGCATTGGTCATTGAGCTTGAACTCGACGGCTTGATCGCCGGCGGCATCATCAGCGGCATCGACGCAACCGCCGGCGCCATCGACGTTCCCGCCGCGCCCGCTTCCACCGGAGCCGAACCGTTCAGCTTCAGGTAATCCGCCGAAATAAACCGCCCGCCGAGCCACCGCGCAATGTAATCCAGCACCGACGAGACGAACCGCACGTTCGGGTTCGACGTAATCCCGCTCGGCTCAAACCGCGTGTTCACCAGCTTGTCCACGAACACTTTCAGCGGCACGCCATATTGCAGACCGAGCGAAATCGTCAGCGCCAATCCGTCCATCACGCCCGAAAGCGTCGAGCCTTCCTTCGACATCTTGATGAAGATCTCGCCCGGCCGCCCGTCTTCGTACATTCCAACCGTGATGTAGCCTTCGTGCCCGCTCACGCTGAACTTGTGCGTCACGGAAGCCCGCTCGTACGGCATCTTTTCCCGTTGCGCGCGCGCAAACAGTTCTCGTTGCAACGGCAAGATGTCTTGCGCCGTAATCTCCGCCTTCTTCTCTTCCTTCTTGCCCGCGTTCAGCGGTTGCGATTTCTTCGAATTGTCGCGGTAAACCGCCACGGCCTTCAGCCCCAGCTTCCACGATTCGATGTACGCATTCGAAATGTCTTCAATCGTCGATTCTTCCGGCATGTTGATCGTCTTCGAAATCGCGCCGGAAAGAAACGGCTGCGCCGCCGCCATCATCCGCACGTGTCCCGTCCACGCGATTGACCTTCCGCCCGGCGCCGCCAGCGAGCAATCGAACACCGCCAGGTGCTCCGCCTTGAAGTGCGGCGCGCCTT
>DATGEI010000004.1:0-46953 GCA_035310365.1 Candidatus Acidiferrum sp. | reverse complement strand
CTCGCCGGGATCGTAGGTGGTGGCGTCTCCTGCCTCCTTCATTTCGTCCCGTGTTGTAATCACCATTTCTCGCAGGGCCGCCTGAATGTCGGCATCTATAGGAACCGACACATAACGCTGATCTCGACCATCGTCGAGTCCAACGCCGAACTCGACTAATTCGACAGCGCTAACGTTGAACTGGGCGGACATTCCTTGGCCTCAAAATAGACAGTGTCACTCAATCGATATGCGATGATGCGATCTCCCGATAGCACACTGGTTCGGGGAGTGATCAGCACTAAACTTATCCGACCACTTAACGGATTGTCATCTTTCGGCGGCAGGATTGTAAACACCCGATATCCGCGAATCGCGAAGATGATGTTCATATAGTGAAGATTGAGGTGCCAGAAGAGAAAAACGACAAAGGCTAGTGCCGAAATCAACGCAGCGAAATCTCTCCAACTGCCTGTGTCGATGGGATAGAAAGGCAACAGCATCGCGAACAGATAAACGAGAAGATGATCGCGATGATCTTCGGCAGAACCAACGACCAACTCACTCTTGACGTGATGCTTCTTGGCAGCCTGTATCCGCAGCCAGAGGAAAAGATTCGGAAGGGCCACCATCAAGGCGCAAAAGCTGAGCAGGTACGAGTCTGGTACCAGCTTGCTCCCTCTAATCGCCCACAGAACAAATAGCGGCGAGATGCTGCTGAGCACCATAAGGAGCCGCGCTATTCTCAGTCCTTCTTTCTTAGGAGTGTTAGTCATCTACCGCGTCTAGCCGTCGCCGATTACTGAGGAGTGTAAATCCAAAACCCGGCGGACGATACACAAGCATATCACAATAGCGAACAAAAAGCGAATACATGCGCTTGCGGCGACTAAAAGAACGAGTGGCACGCCAAGCTTGCGTGGCGAACAAAAAGCGAATATACTTACCTTCATGTTTTGGTCAGGGACAATCAGAACCATCAGTGGGCGCGCCAGGGGTGAAAGGATAGCGACAAGCTTTCTTATCCTTCCTTTATTTGTTTATTGCATATGTTATATCTCATCTGCGAAAGCTATGTCCGAAAACCCCGCCCCCAAGAAGGTGTCGAAGCACTATCATGAGCTGAGGGACCCAGTCCATATTTTCGTCCACTTTGACTCAGATGAACGAAAGGTCGTGAATTCAAGGCCGCTCCAAAGACTCAGACATATTCACCAACTTGCGCTTTCCTACCTTATTTATCCAGGTGCTACTCATAGAAGATTCGAACACTGCCTCGGTGTAATGGAGTTAGCTGGACGTGTTTTTGATGTCGTGACGTCTCAGGACAACGTAACCGACAGAATTCGCGAATCACTTCCCGAAATCAAAAAACCAAACGAATTGCAGTACTGGAGACGTGTCCTCCGAATGGCTGCACTTTGTCACGACGTCGGCCATTTGCCATTCTCACATGCCGCAGAACGGGAACTTCTTCCAATAAATTGGGACCATGAGAGATTAACGCGGGAAATAATCTACTCACCAGAAATGCAAGAAATATGGGAGCGACTTACCCCGCCTCTCCGTGCGGACGACATCGTGAAGGTTGCCCTGGGACCTGCTAAGGCTAAGTCGTTGAAGTTTTCGGTCTGGGAGACGATTCTTTCGGAAATCATAATTGGAGATGCCTTTGGCGTGGACCGAATCGACTACTTGCTTAGGGATTCTCACCACACTGGAGTCGCGTATGGTAAGTTTGACCATCACCGGCTGATTGATACGCTGAGGATCTTGCCAAGCCCGGATACCGATGAACCTGCGCTTGGAGTTGAAGAAGGTGGACTGCAATCCGCGGAGGCTTTGCTTTGGGCTAGATATCTCATCTACGTGCAGGTATATTTGCATCCCGTGAGGCGAATCTATGATATTCACCTCAGAGATTTTTTGAAGGCTTGGTTAGATAAGGGAAGATTTTTGACGAACATCGAAGCCCACCTCCGAATGACCGATAACGAAGTGACGAGTGGATTACTCGCAGCAGCTAGAAGAAAAGGAAGTGCAGGTCATGATCCCGCTAGTCGGATCGTTAAGCGAGATCACTTCAGGAAATTGTACGAACGCAATCCGCTTGACGTGCAGGAGAATTCCGAGGCAGCTAGCGCAATATTCAAAGCCGCTGAGGAGGAATTCGGTTCTGCAAATCTAAGGTTTGATCAGTATCCCGCCAAAGGTGGAGGGCATGATTTTCCAGTCTTGTTGAGCGACAACCGGATAGTTAGATCAGGTGCTGCTTCTGCAGTGCTTCTAAAAGTACCTCCCATCGCTGCTGAATTCATATTTGTAACACCCGATAAGAGAGACAAAGCAGTCGCTTGGCTAGAGGCGAATCGCAATTCAATCATCAAGCGAAAAGGAAAAAAGAATGGATAAATTCAAAAGAACTGCATTGCTGACTGCTCTCGCCGAAAACCTTAGGAAAAAGGGAAGCTGGTGCGGTGAAACCCATCTACAGAAGGCCACATATTTTTTGCAAGCACTGCAAAAGGTGCCTGTCGGATTTGATTTCATTCTCTACAAACACGGCCCATTTTCCTTTGAACTCAGGGATGAGCTGACTTCAATGAGAGCAGACGGCCTCTTCGATTTGCATCAGCAGTGGCCCTATGGACCCACACTAATTCCGACACAGAAGAGCAAGCGTTTCCGTCAGCAGTATTCGAGAACACTAGAGAAGTACAAAAGACAACTGAATTTCGTTAGCGATCAACTTGGGAAACAGAATGTTTCCGAATTGGAAAAACTTGCCACTGCACTATACATTCGAATAGAAGCATCATCGAAATCTGAAAATCAAAGAGCTAAGTATCTCCACTCCTTGAAACCACATGTGTCTCTTGATGATTCTTTGGAAGCCGTTAAGACTGTCGAAGGGATTGTTAAGCTTGCGAAATCCGCCACAGCCTAGCAAAGTCTCTCTTTGTCGCGGTTGCCATGATGCTGGCGATTTGCTTCAGGCTCTTCCGAACGCTCCCTCGGTCGTTTTCTGACCGAAGGAGCGTCCTTTTTTGCTCACTTTAAGACTTCGCCTTGAGCGCCTCTTGGAAGTGTTTAGCGTCAACGCCTGCTTTTGCCCGCTGCTCCCAGGTCATTTTTGGTCCCTGCGGCCCATACACCTTTATGAACTGGGCTTTTGTCGGCCGTCCGGCAAGGGCAAACAGGCGCGTGCCCTCAGCAATGTGCGCACGGGCCGCCTTCGACCGCACTTGCGTTCGCTTTGGTGTCGCGAGTTTCTTTGCCCTTGTAGCTCTCTTCTTGGTCTTCATGTTAGCGTCCCTCCTAGGACTGGGCGCTACCATACGTGACAGTCACCAAGAAGTAAACTACACTAAAGTGCTATTTTTTGTGGGTACTGATGTGATCATTTCGCATCCACCTTGCTCCGCAGGAGATTTTGACGGGCCGCGTTGATGCGTGCTCGGACGATTGGTGAAGCAGACTCCGACACGGCAAGGTAGACGCGGGTGATCTCAAGGGAAGAGTGGCCCAAGTAGGCTTGAATGTCGCCGAGTGGAACCCCGTTCTGGTGCCAATTGGTGGCTGCTGTCTTGCGCCATTTGTGTAGGCCGAACTCGTGGCAACCCAAGGAGCCGTCCTTGCACGTCTTCTTTTCGTTTACACAATTGCCGCAAGCTAACCCGGCTCGATAAGCTACCTCCTGGAGCACGCGGAGAAAGTGCCCCTCAACTCGGCCCTTGACGCTCGGAAACAGTAAGGCGGATTCGGGGTGGCTTTCAATCCAGGCTTCCAGCATTTCCAGTACCTCGTCGGACAGCGGGACATGACGACCTTTGCGGTTTTTTGTCACGAAGTCTCCCTTGTTGCCAACCCACAATTGTTTGGCCTCCCAATCAATGTCCCGTTTCTCCGCGTGTGCGACTTCCTGCTCCCGACAGGCTGAATCTAGGAAGAAACTCATCACAATCAATTCCCGGTCGTTGGCCGCAGCGAATAATTTGCGGATTTGTTCCGACGTATAGGGCTTGACTGGTTTTGGATCGCCCTGAGGCACTTCCTCATAGCGGAGTAATCCGGGGCGGCCAGAATGGCGTAGGAATGCCAGCACCTGAATCATGATGTTGCGGACTGTCCAAGTTGATTGGTACTTGCCCTCAAGGAAGTCCAGAAAGTCGAGGAGATCATGACGTGTAACATCGGCCAGATACTTCCTGTGGCAGCATTCCGTGAAGATGTTCAACTGTCGCTTTGCAGAAGCAACGCTCTTGGCGGGGCGGAGGCGTCCCTTGACCCTGCGCCTTTTCTGCTCCGCAATGTAGGTGCCAACCGCATCTGAAAGTGTTGTGCGTGACTTGTCTTCCTGAGCTAGCGAAGGCTCCACAACTTTCAGCCCTGCATTCTTAGCTTCGAGGTAGGACATCTTGGCATCGCGGAGCGTAATCGCGTCCCCCGCGTGCCTGCCAGCAGGCTCGGTCTTTTGCTTTTTGGTTTCAGGGTGTGTGTACCGAAGGTAGTAGGAGCCGTCGGGCCTTTCGGTAGGGACGCCGTTGACGATGCCCCATAGAGGTTTAAGTTTAAGCTTCTTTTCTGGGTTGAGCCAAACGGGGTTTACAAAGGGATATTCGCCATTTTCATGGATGCGTAGCAGGACAGATACTTTTTTCATTTCCGATCTCCTTGTTAGCCTAATACTGGCTTTTTCAGGAGTTCGGCAATTTCGGAAGTAACGGGTTTAGTAACGGACCCCGTAAGTGTAGTGTTTAGAGTTTCTGGCGGAGAGGGGGGGATTCGAACCCCCGTTAGGGGGTTTAACCCCTAAAACGGTTTAGCAAACCGCCGCATTCAGCCGCTCTGCCACCTCTCCGCGGCGCGCTTTCAACAGCTTACCACAACTATTCAGTTCACTTGGTAAGCAGATGGCAAGCGCTTGCTTACCCAGTCCGTATCCGCAGCCGCTTCCATCCGCTTCCTCGCCGCCAATACCGCCGGATCGAAAGTCATCATGTAGCATTCTCTCGTCGCATCTGTTTTCCCGCGCCTTTCGGATGCACTGGACGATTGTGTCCTCGGCGCTTTTTTCTCGACAACCTCAAACTAACCATTCGCTTTGTCCAGGATCTCCCTCACCTTTTGCGCGAAGTGTTGCGATCCGTAGGGTTTTTGCAGAACCGTCGATCTTTCCCGCGACCGAACCGCCAGCAGATTCGCTTCCGACGCGTATCCCGTCGTAAAAATCACCGGAACCTCCGGTTTGATGGCACACATTCGAATGTACGCTTCCGGGCCATTCAGGTGTGGCATCACGACATCCAGGAACACCAAGTCAATCGAACTATGATTTTCCTCGAACAAGCGGACGGCATCGGCCCCGTCTTTCGCAATCATCACGCGGTAACCAAGGCTCTCCAGAATCTCTTTGGCCGCTTCCCTCAGCCCTTCATTGTCCTCTGCGATCAGGATTCGTTCGTGTCCTCCACGCAACACCGGTTTTTGCCGCTTCTCTTGTATTTCTGGCGTGCCCTCTCCCAGCGGCAGGTAGACTTGAAACGCGGTTCCTTCACCCGGCGTACTGTCCACATCGATGAAGCCCTTATGCTGTTTCACGATTCCGTACACCGTGGCTAAACCGAGTCCCGTCCCTCTGCCCATCTCTTTTGTCGTGAAGAATGGTTCGAATATATGTTCCAGTGTTCCGGCCTCAATTCCGGTTCCCGTGTCAACCACTCGTAGCAATACATACTGGCCGGGAACGGCGTAAGGGTGTAGCCGTTGGTATTCTTCGCCAAGTTCCGTATTCTTCGTTTCGATCCGCAGCCGGCCCCCATTCGGCATGGCATCGCGGGCGTTGAGGCACAAATTCATCAGAACTTGTTCGATCTGTCCCGGGTCTGCCCACACAATCCGCAAATTTTCCGCCAGCTCCATCTGAATCTCAATCCGTTCGCCAATCACATTCCGCAACAGGCTGATCGCTTCCTTGGTCAGCTCATTCAGATTTGTATTGCACGATTGCAGCACTTGGCGGCGGGCAAAGGCAAGAAGCTGGCGCGTCAGGGCCGACGCGCGGTCCGCTTGGGCTCGAATCTTCAGAAATTTATCCTGCAGGTCGCCGCCCGGAATTGCCGCCTGTGCGCCAAGGTCGGCCCAACCCATGATCGCGCCAATCACATTGTTAAAGTCGTGCGCCACGCCACCCGCAAGCCGCCCGATCGCTTCAAAGCGCTGCAGCAGCTGCACCTGTTGTTCGAGTCGCCTTCGCTCTCTTCGCTCCACCGCTTCCCGCAACTCCCGCTGCACCGCCGGAATGAGACGGCTTAAATTCGTCTTCATCAGGTAGTCCTGCGCCCCAAATTTCAGCGCGGCCACCGCACAGTCTTCACCAATCGTGCCGGATACGAAAATGAACGGAACGTCTTGGTCCTTTTCTCTCACCAATTTCAGAGCGTCGGTTCCCTTAAAATGCGGCATCGAATAATCCGAAATGATCACGTCCCATCTCTTCTCCAGGGCCTCGTTCAAACCAGCCGGAGACTCGACGCGCTCGTACGACACGTCATAGCCCTCCTGCCGGAGCAGTCGCACCTGCAGCGTGGCGTCATCGTCCGAATCCTCAATGAATAAAACGCGAAGCGGCGCTGTCACTTAGACACTCCTCGGCAGCGGGGCCGGTTCATTCAGGATCAGCCAATACAACCCCAGCTGCCGAACTGCTTCGATGAAACGGTCGAATTCCACTGGTTTGCGCACGAAGCTGTTCGCTCCCAATCCGTAGCCTTTAATGCGGTCCTGGTCTTCGTTCGAAGTCGTCAGGATGACCACCGGAAGAAACTTGGTGTGCTCGGTTCCACGAATCCGGCGCAACACTTCAAACCCGTCCACCTTGGGTAGCTTGAGGTCGAGCAGAATCACTTGCGGCATCACGTTCAAGTCGCGTCCGGCATGCGCGCCCGTCGCAAACAGGTAATCGAGCGCCTCGCTTCCATCCCGCGCCACCACAACTTCGTTCATGATGTTGTTCTTCTTAAAGGCGCGCAGTGTCAGCGCTTCGTCGTCCGGATTGTCTTCCACGAGCAGAATGACCTTGCCGTCCATCCATTGCCTCCTGTGGTCTCGCAATTTCTTACAGCGTGAAGTAAATCGTTGCCCCTCGATCGACAAGCCCTTCCGCCCACACTTTTCCGCCATGCCGGTGAACAATGCGTTGGACGGTAGCCAGGCCAATCCCGGTGCCAGGAAACTCATTCATGGAATGGAGACGCTGGAACGCGCCGAACAGCCGCGCCACGTAGGCTTGCTCGAATCCCGCTCCGTTGTCGCGCACGAAATAGGTGCATTGGCCGCTCGATCGGTCGAGTCCAAATTCAATTTGCGCCTGTGTCCGCTTCGACGTGAATTTCCACGAATTCCCGAGCAGATTCTGCAGCGCAACGCGCATCAGCCGGCTGTCGCCTTCCGCCTTGAGTCCGGCGGAAATCTTGAACTCCACCTTCCGCTCCGGCTGGCCGGCGCGAAGGTCGGCCGCAATTTCGTTCGCCAGCGCGCTTAGGTCGATCGTTTCCCGGTGAATCTCCGCGCGGGTCACGCGCGAAAGGTCGAGCAGGTCGTCGATCAGCGTGCCCATTCGCTGCGTTCCCGCGCGGATCCGCCGCAGGTAGTCTTTTCCGGTGTCGTCTAATTGCTGAGCAAAGTCTTCCAGAATCGCCTGACTGAATCCGTCGATGCCTCGTAGCGGAGCGCGAAGGTCGTGCGATACCGAATACGAAAATGCTTCGAGTTCCCTGTTGGCAACTTCCAGTTCGGCGTTCCGCTGCAGGCTCTCCTGCTCCGCTCGTCTTCGCTCCGAAATATCCCTTGTGACTTTTACAAATCCGCGCAGCCGCCCCGATTCATCGCGCAACGCCGTCAGTACCACATTCGCCCAGAATTGCGATCCATCCTTGCATACCCGCCAGCCCTCTTCCTCGAATCGCCCTTCTTCCGTCGCTACCTTCAATTCGAGCGCCGGTTTTCCCGCCGCCAAATCCTCCGGCAAATAAAAACGAGAAAAGTGCTGCCCGATAATTTCCTCCGCCCCGTACCCTTTGATCTTCTTCGCTCCGTCATTCCAGCTGATCACGCGGCCTTCCGGATCCAGCATAAAAATGGCGTAGTCCTTTACGTTCGATACCATCAAGCGAAATCGTTCCTCGCTCTGGCGCAGCGCTTCCCCTGCCCGTTTCCGCTCCGTGATATCCAGCGCAACCACCAGTCGCGCCTTCTTCCCGGCAAACCGCAGCGGGTACGACTTGATGTCGACATCGATGATCTCGCCCGACTTCTTCTTATGCTTCCAGGGGCCCGAATCCTCTTCCCCTTCCGGAGCCTTCGCCAGATCCTCGATCAGCGCGGGAATCTCCTCCGGCGGACGGATGTCGGTAATCTTCAGCGTCAGGAATTCTTCTCGCGAGTATCCGTAGTGCCTTACGGCCGCCGCGTTGACGTCGAGTATCGCCAGGCTATCCAGGTCGTATGCCCAAACCGGAATCGGATTGCCGTCGAAAAGCAGCCGATTGCGTTCCTGCGTGTTTCGCAGTTCCTGTTCCGACTCGTGGCGCTTGGCGATTTCGTTGTACGTCACCAGACTTGCGAACGCCAGGAGCAGAAACGACAGAAAAAATCCGGCCGCGAAAACCACTTTCATCTTCCGCGTGCTGGAATCCGCCGCTTCCAGCCGTTTGCTCAGCAGGCGCCGTTCTTCCTGATTCAGCTCGTGAAGCAGGCCGCGGATCTCGTCCATTTGCCGCTTGCTCGCGCGTTCGCGATCTTTTGCCGCCAAATTTCCGCCGCTTTGTTCGTCGGCGAAAGTCATTCGGGCGGCGATTAAAGCCTCCAGGCGGCCGAGAGCGCCTTGTTGCTTTGGATTGTCTGAAGTCAGGTTTCGCAGTTCGGCTAGATTCTGGCGAAGATCGCTTCCGCTTGCATCGTGGGGCTTACGGAGAAGTTCATCGCTTGCGATCGTTTCTCCGCTTTGGCCGCTCTCTTGAACCGTCAAGTCCCGCAGAACTTCGTCCAACGTGTCCAGCACAAGGTGAGTGTGTTCAACCCACTTCTGGTCCGCCTCCTCCTGCAAAACCCTTCGGTAAGAAAGGACGCCCAGGCAGGCAAGAACGATCAGTGCCGCCCCGAAAGCGGCAACCAGCTTCCTCTGGAAGGTCTTCTGGCCCATAGCGTCTCGCGACCGAATATCGCAGGCAGGCGGAAAGGAGAATCATCCGGCGCCCGAGACGTTCACGCAAAGAATCAATCTATTTTGGCTCCATATTCGTTACTTCGGTCGAACGGATTAGACGATTATTCCACAGCAGTAAATACGCGCCGTCGGGTGTTCTCCTGACCGAGCGCATCGCGAACCTTCCCCGCAAGAATGCTCCAACCGAAAGGCTTTGCCAAAATCATCGCCGCGGAGTCCAATTCGCCGGATGCGAGGGCCTCGCTTGCATCCCCCGACATAAAGAGAACCTTCATTTCCGGGCGCAGCAACTTCGCTCGTTTTGCAAGTTCAGGACCTCCCATTTGTGGCATGCGAATATCCGTCAGAAGAATATCAATGTAACTACAGTACGTTTCAATAACGTTGAGCGCGCTTAAACCGTCTTTTGAAACAAGCACGGCAAAACCATTTGCTTCCAGCATTTCTCGCAAAACGTCGCACACTTCTTGATTGTCGTCCACCAGCAGGACGCGCACCGCCTCCTGCACCGGCCTCCGCCGCGGTGGTGAAATCTCTCGTGAAGTATCGAGCAGGCTGCCCAAGCGCACCTTCCCCCTGATAAAAAAGGGTATCCGGCAAGACAAAAAATACGCGCCACAACCCCTTTACTTTGAATTAGTTATCGCTCACGCGTCGGTTTCTTCTTGGCCCCGTTCGCCGTGCCCTGTTCCTGCACAGGCCTCCCAGCAACGTTGTCGTCGGTAGTCTCGAAATTCTTTTGCAAAACGAGCGCTCGTCTCAATCGCAGCGTTCGCTAAATCCGCCTTACCGCGGCTTCCGCAGACCGGCTTGTCTTGAAAAAGGACCAAAGCACCATATTGGAACAGTGCGCGAACACCGATCGTGATCGCTAATATCGCGCGAAGGCGTTGACACCGAAGCATTTGTCACGAACTTCGCGCAGCCAAGTCGGCCGACCACCGAATTTTTTTGTGGCCCTTGACATGCTTCCTCCGAAGACCAATGTACGTGTGTCTCAAAATCACATGCCGAGCGAGTTCGCCGGTAACAGGTCTCGTCGACGTGGCAAACAGAAAATCGCAGCTCCCGGCATTTCCGGTGGCAAGGCTCATTCTCGCGATTCGCTTCGGAGTCTCCGATGGGTAGTTCAACTGTGCCGCATTGGAACGTCGCGGCCCCCAAATCGCGGGCGCTTCTTGCGGTGAACGCTGTTTCCATGCTTTGCCTGCTTTTGGTGGGTGTCGTCGGAGCCTATACAATCTCCACGCAAAACCACGCCACCGAAACCGCTCTCCGCATCTCCCAAGCGCGCGCCGACGAAGCCAGCCGGACGCAATCCGCGATTCTGACCATGGGTAAGGCCCAGGCCTTGCTCCTTAGCGCCGCAAATGCCGAAGATCGGCGCGCAGCCGCCGTGCTCGCAATTCGCTCCCTTTCCTCGTTGGACGAAAACATTCAACAGCTGCAATCTGCGTTGCCTGGTGACGCGAAAGTGCGCGAACTCACCAAATTGGTCGCGCAAATCGCGCCGGCAAAGATGGAGGTTATCCGCGCCGTACGGACGAATCAGTTGGCGGCAGCCCGCGTCAAAGTGCGCGCCATGGAAGTGGACATGGCGCGGGTCGAGGAGCTTTCGGGTGGCGTCGTTCAGCAGCAACAAAGTAGCCTCACCGCCGCCGTTGCGGACCAACAAAGGCGCGGCAATTCCACCATCCGCGAGCTGGCCGGGGCCGTCTTCGCCGGCATCGTCATCAACCTGTTGGCCGGTTGGTTCGCGCAACGGTTGCAGCGCGCCAAGGAAGGTGCGGAGGCGGCCAATCGCTCAAAAAGCGAATTCCTCGCCAACATGAGCCATGAGATTCGCACGCCGATGAACGGCATCATCGGCATGACCGATCTCGCGCTCGACACGGATCTCACGCGCGAACAGCGCGAATATCTCACCATCGTGAAATCGTCGGCCGAGTCCCTTCTCTCGCTGCTCAACGACATTCTCGATTTTTCCAAGATCGAGGCCGGCAAACTTGTTTTTGAGTCCATTGAATTCAGTCTGCGCGATTGTCTCGAAGACGCCATGAAAGTCTTGGCCTTGCGTGCCGACCAGCGAGGCCTCGAGCTTGCTTGCCAGGTTCTGCCAGACGTGCCGGACGCCTTGTTTGGCGACCCCACGCGGCTCCGCCAAATCGTAATTAACCTTGCCGGAAACGCCATCAAATTTACGTCCGTCGGCGAAGTCGTCCTTCGCGTCGAATTGGATCAAGAATCCGAAAACGAAGCCGTACTCCAGTTCGCCGTTCGCGACACCGGCGTCGGCATCCCTTTGGATAAACAAAAGGAAGTTTTCGAAGCCTTTACGCAAGCCGACAGTTCCACGACAAGAAAGTACGGTGGCACTGGCCTCGGGCTCGCCATTTCAAAGCGCATCGTGGATGCCATGGGCGGACGCATTTGGGTGGAAAGCGAACCGGGCCGGGGCAGCACATTCCGGTTCACCGGGCGCTTTCCTTTGCAGAAAGCTTCCTCCCGCAACCCGATGCGCGAAGACCTCGAAATGCTTCGCGGCCTTTCCGTGCTCGTCGTGGACGACAACGCCACCAGCGGAAACATCCTGGAAGAGATGACGCGGAGCTGGCTGATGAAACCCGTCCAGGCCGGCAGCGGACGCGAAGCGCTCGACATCCTTGCGCGTTCCAAGACCGAGCCAACGCCTTTTTCTTTGGTGCTTTTGGACGCCCAGATGCCTGGCTTGAACGGTTTCGCCGTGGCGGAACGGATTCGAGCGGATACGCGGTTTGAAAAAGTTCTCATCGTCATGCTCACCTCCGCGGGCCTGCGCGGCGATGCGGCCCGCTGCCGCGAGCTCGGCATCCATGCCTATCTGCCGAAACCCGTAAAGCGTGCCGATCTTCTCGATGCCATCCGCCTCGCTTTTGGCGCACAAAAGCAGCAACCGGGCAGCGCATCCCTCATCACCGTTCATTCCATGCGCACACAGATTGGAGGGCGGCTGAAGATTCTCTTGGCGGAAGACAACACCGTGAATCAGAAATTGGCGGTCCGCCTGCTCGAAAAGAGAGGACACGCCGTGGTCGTTGCCGAAACGGGCCAAGCCGCTCTCGAATGTATAGAGAAAGAGCCGTTCGACCTCATCTTGATGGACGTGCAAATGCCGGTGATGGATGGGCTCGAAGCGACCGCGGCAATTCGAACGCGCGAAAAGCAGTCGGGCAAACACATCCCTATCATTGCGATGACTGCCAGCGCGATGGTCGGCGACAAAGAACGCTGTACGGAAGCGGGAATGGACGGTTACGTTTCAAAACCGATTCAGACAAAGGAGCTCTTTGCGGTTATCGAGGGTTGCGTGTCCACCGCCACGGAATCCTTGGCGAAGGTGTAGCCGCTTTGAACCGCGTGTCGCCGCACGCGGACCGAAAAGCGAAGCGGAGATTCGGGTGGTTCACTTTGTTTCGGTCCTAAAATTGCACCCGCTCTTGCCGAGAAAAGTGATGTGCCGAGAGAAACGAATGATTCGAAAGGAAGGTTGCACGAAAATGTTGCGGCTCAATTCCAAATTCGGTCAAGCACGGAGATCTTTTCTTGCTCCGGCACTCCGCTTTTTTCTCATCGCCATCGGAGCCTTGGCGGCACACCCGTGTCTCGCGCAAGAGTTGAGCGCCACGTCGTTTGCCGCGGAACGCCAGATCTTTCGGTTGCCTTCCGAGATTCCTGCGCCTCCGGAGAACTTGCCAACTCCGGAGCGCGTCGAGCTTGGCAAAATGCTTTTCTTTGACCCGCGCCTTTCCGGCTCCAATTGGATCAGTTGCGCGAGCTGCCACAATCCATCGCTCGGTTGGTCTGACGGCTTGCCCACCGGCGTTGGCGATGGCATGCGCGCCCTTGGCCGGAAGACTCCTTCCCTCGTCAATTCCGGCTTTAACACCATCAATATGTGGGATGGACGCGCTCCTACCCTCGAAGCGCAAGCTTGGACGCCGATGCTCGAGTCGGCGGAAATGCACGGCTCGGAGGAAGCGATTTTGGTCAAATTGAAGGCCATTCCCGGCTACGTCTCTGCGTTCGCAAAGGCATATCCCGGAGAAGGCATCACGAAGGAAACCATCGGAAAGGCCATCGCCAGTTTCGAACGCACCATCATTTCGCGCGATTCGCCTTTCGACCGTTGGGTAGCGGGAGAAGACTCCGCCTTGAGCGACTCCGCAAAGCGAGGCTTTGCCCTCTTTACCGGCAAAGCGAACTGCACCGCTTGCCATCAGGGAAGCAATTTCACCGACCAGGGCTTCCACAATCTCGGCCTGAAAGGCAGTGCCGACCCCGGGCGGTTTGCGATCGTTCCTGTTCGCATCTCACGCGGCGCCTTCAAAACGCCCACACTGCGCGACGTGACTCTCACCGCGCCCTATATGCACAACGGCGCATACCGCACACTCGACGAAGTTATCGATCATTATGACCGCGGCGGCGATGCGAAAGAAAATTTGGATCCGAATATGAGGCCCTTGGGGCTGACGGATCAGGAGAAAAGAGACCTCGTGGAGTTCTTGAAAGGCCTTACCGGGAAGCAGCAACCAGTCGTTCTTCCCAGGCTGCCCCAATAGCTGGAATCCGCGTGGGCACAGGAGTCGGTTCAATGCGTATGGCAAGGATATTTTGGACGACGGCGATTCTTTCCGGAGTCTTGTGGGCTTCGCGTGCGGTTGGCGGAGAAGCTTATGTTATTGAGCAAAAGGACAAACAGTTTGTCTACAAAGGGAAAAAAATCACGGTTCTGAAGCTTAAGGTTGGCGACGTGGTTGAATTCCGGAACGTCGACTCGTTTTTCCACAATGTGTTTTCCTTGTCGGACGTAAAGATGTTCGATCTCGGCTCCTATCCCCAGGGACAGTCCAAGTCGGTCCAGTTCGACAAGCCAGGCAAAGTGGAAATCGAGTGCGCCATCCATCCGCAAATGCACATGACAGTGGAGGTGAAATAGTGCGTGGCCGCGCCGCTGTATTGTCGGGAGCAATCTTGTTGGCAGTGTGTGCGGCGGCTTTTGCCGCGCTCGCACAAGACACACGCGAATCCGTCGACGAGGAGATGTCCAAGCCGATGATTCGCGGCGGCATCGTTTTCAAGAACTACTGCGTCTTGTGCCACGGAGAGCGCGGCGACGGTGTAGCGCGAGCCGCAAAACTATACGCGGGCATCAACCTGGCCATTCGTCCGCGCACGCTGGGCTACTACAACAAGATCGTTCGCAAAGGAGGAGAAGCCGTCGGCGCTTCTCCCTCCATGCCGCCCTGGCAGGATGAGCTGTCAAACGAACAAGTGGGAGACGTGCTGTCGTACTTAACGGTGCTTGGCGATCCGGTGCGTCGCGGCGAAGTGATTTTCAAGACGAACTGCGTGCTTTGCCATGGCCTGAAAGGAGATGGCAAAGGCCGCGCGGCGAAGCTTTACAATCCGCCGCCAACCGACCTGACTCGCAGCGGCAAGAGCGACGAATACAGGGAAAAAATCATCCGCCACGGCGGCGAATCGATGCGCCGCTCCTCCGGAATGCCGCCGTGGCAAGAGCGGCTTAGCAACTCGGAAATTGCCGACCTTATGGCCTACCTCCATAGGCTTTCGCAGCCCGTTCGGTGATGCAAAGTCTCCGCCGGACTTCGCCACTTCGTTTAGCGAAGGTCTAACGAGCCATCTCCGCGGCATGCGCGCCGGCAAGGAGACTGGTGACCTCGGCATCGGAAACTTCTCTGAATTCATCATAAAACTGTCCAACGGCACGGAAGTTTTCCGGCGTGGCGGCGCAAACAATTTCCTCCACTTCGCCGGCGAGGCGCTTGCACGTTTCGGGCGGAGCAACCGGAATGGCGACGACGAGTTTTGCCGGCGCCAATTGCCGCACGGCACGAATTCCCGCGCGCAAGCTGGCTCCGGTGGCGGCGCCATCGTCGATCAGGATCACCGTTTTTTCGGCAAGCCGCAACGGCGGCAGGCCGCGGCGGTAAATTCGTTCGCGCCGCAAGAGTTCCTCGCGCTCGCGCGCGGTGACGGCATCGACGTCGGAGGTAGAAAGGCCCAATTTGCGAAGGATTTGAAAATCCAAAATCCGCGTGCCTCCCGAGGCGATTGCGCCGAAGGCGAACTCTTCCTGGCCAGGCACGCCAAGCTTGCGCAGCACAAAAACGTCGAGCGGAACACGCAGCGCTTTTGCCACCGCGAACGCGACGGGGACACCACCACGCGGAACTCCGAGCACCACGACGTCGTTGCGGTCCGCGTATTCACGGAGCCGCGACGCCAAACCTCGACCTGCCTCCGACCGATTCGCAAAGATCATAAAAGCGCCTTTCGCGGAGCGCCCGGTTGTGCGCAAAGCTGCCGCCCTGCCGATGGTGGCAATCCATTCTAGCGAGAAACCGTGCGCCCGAATCGCCACGCAGTGCGATCGAGCTTACGGGCCGAATTGAGTTGCACCATTCCCAGGTTGGGAAGAGTTTGGGTACACCCCGGTTAAATTCGTAAGAGTGGCAAATGCAGCGCTTACGGGGGCAAGACCGGCAGGAGTGGCCGGAAACGAGCGAAATTTTGGTTGACGGTACGAACACCACTCCGGTTGTTTTGGCAAGAGTGCGGAAGATATTGAGAAATAAGAAGATGAGTTGCCGCGGACGGCAAAAGAGGGAAGACGTGGAGCCGACAACGGGTACCCACACCCCCCGGGGAGTTTGTATGAGTATCAAACGAAAGGGTTTGCGAGAGAAGGCATTTGCATGAGCAGCAAAACAAAGGGAATAGAGGTACGGGGCAGAAAGTTTGCGCGGGGAGGATGGCCGGGAGGGGATTCCGGGAAAAGTGGGGGCCGACAGTTCGAATGGAGCTTGATTACACTCGACAGTGTAGCACGGTTTCTTTTACGAAGTCAATAGATATTTTCTTGGTATTCGAATGCATATCAAATTCGTGAAGAAAGGAAATTCAAATGCAAACGCAAGACCCGCTCTCACACTTCGAGTACGAGGCACCCTCCGTGCGATTTGAAATGGAGTGGCTGTAGGATACGGTGTCGCGACTTATAACGTGGCCGAAGAAAATACACGAATCGTGCCTGCCACCCGCCTCGATGCTGAAGGAAGACCCACCCTCCACCCCGAGTTGCTCGCTTACTCATTCATTTCTCTGTGATTCCGATCAAATGCGCCACCCGCCCACCTATATGGCCGAATAGTGTTTCGAAACCTTTAGAAGCAAGTCGTCGGTTTTGCCGTGCGCGAGCGATAAAGCGAATGCAAGAAACTCTTCCCTCGCTTGTTCAATCGACTTTCCGAGAAGTGCCTTCACTAGGTCCGGCTTTGCCCCAAAAAGGTTGTACCACTCATTACACGAAATTGCCCAAGACTGGTCTTCTGGCATTAACACGGAACGAAACGATCCCAGTTCATGGTTAAACTCCCGGAAGTCCGCTTCGTCAATCGATAGTAGGTAGCAAGTAGACATGTCGCTCGGAGGATTGGTGGCAACGATCGCCGGAAGATTCTGGATGTAACCCGGCTCATTGTACACGGCGACGCATTCTCTATGGCCCGCGTCCCTTAGCTTCATAGCAATGCGTGGTATATCTGGAGTCGGGATTCGTGCCATAGATTCTGAGGGCACAACTTTCCAGCCGCGGCTGCGAGTCCAGTTAGGATTAAACTCGCACTCTTGTCCCATGGCCGTTAGCATCATCTGCCGGAGTAATAGGCCGTAATGGGCAATTTGCGATGGGTCTGTGATTGGTTTCATCTAGTTATACCGATATTTGGTTGCCGTGCCGTCGGTACGCTGAATCTCTAAGCTCGGTCGGCCATCGGAGCTGAAGTTCCTAACATTGACTTTTGTCCCGTCGGCGAGTTCCTTAACTCTCACGGGTCCTTTTACACTTTCGTTTCCCGGTAGCCTCTCGAAATCTTGAAGGGCCTGATCAAATCCTCCAGTTTTGCTAAAAATCTCCGCGGCGTGAACGCCTCTTCCCGCTCTTTCAAGCGTGGCGCCTTCTTGTAGAGTGGTTAACGCTGCTTGCGCTGCCCTAGCTGCTTCGGCGGCGTTAGCCGAAAAAGCAGCCGCGCTGTCGATGCCGAGTGTTGTGATACCCCTTCCAGCGAGGCCTAGCTTGGCTAACGGACCCAAAAGTCTTAGGTAGTTACTGGCGAAGATTCCCGTTGAAAAGTTTAAGAATGCGACCGCACCCTCGGCCTTGTTGTCATATGAGCTATAACCGCCGATTAATTCTCCAGCGCTTCCGTCGGAATTCTTCGCATAAATTAGACCTTTGCCCGAATTAAATAGTAGGTCCTTACTGTTTTTTTGGAACGCATCGAATTCATCTTGGGTCAGCTTACTGCATCTTCCATAGGTGTCACAGACAAAGAATACAGGTTCCCGGCCGTCTGGGTCAGTTGCGTTTAATGGGTTATTGAGTGCGTAGGAGTAGGCGTTCCAGGACTGTGGATCGTCATCCGAAGCACCCGCGTTTTCTGGGTCAGGCGACATGAATCTGCCGAGGGTGGAGGAGTCGAAGCGGGCGCCGAAGTTGTCGAGGCCGGATTCGGAGTCGCGTTCTTTGCCGGTGAATTTGTAGCGGTTGTTGCCGCCGGCGGCGGCGGAGATGACGCGCTCGCCGCCGAAGGGGTAGAAGTCCGAGATATCGGCGCCGGCGGTGCTCCAAATGACGCGGGAAGAGCCGAGGTGGTCGGTCATGTACCATTGCACGCCGCCACCGTTGAAGCGGGCGACGCGCTGCCCGTTGAAGAAAACGTAATAGCTGACGGCGTTGCCGGAAGTGTTCGTTTCGAGAAGAGCGTCGGAACCGGTGCCGTACCAATAGAGCGTGCCGCTGGATTTGCTGACGCGCTTGCCGTCGCCGTCGTAAAGATAATTGACGCTGCCAGCTGAGATCATTTGGTTTTCGGCGTTGAAGACGACAGTGCCCGCGCCGGGAGAAGTGGTCATGTTTCCGGCGGCGTCATAGACGTAGCCGGAAGCGGCGATGCGGTTGTTCGCGCCCATGGCGTTGGTGAAATCGAAGCCGACGCGAGGTAGGAAAAAAAATGCAAATTCAAACCCAAGACCCAGGCTCTGGGAATCGAGCCATGGGGCACCCTTCGAGTTTCTGTGAGTTGCGTAACTTGGAGATCGCCTAGTCACCGTGTGCGTTGCTCAATATCTTTCGTGCAACCCTGTCCGGGCCACCCTCCTGGTTGCCCGTAGTTTCTTCTGGTCAATGTCTGCGTCATAAGCAGCTAGAGGATAACACTTTCTTAAAGCTGGAAAGGTAGAGTTGGGCTGAGGGTGCCCAGTTCTCGTGGTGAGGGTGAGGGTCCTTCGTTTGATTGGGTACGGCCTCTAGAGGGTTGTGATTGCGGTCTAGATTTGCACCGTTGTTAAGGGAAATGGCTTTGACAGTTCCTGGGGGCGTATCTAGACTGATGACTATGGCGTTGCACCTCAAGCCCGAAACTGAATCACGTCTTCAAGAACTTGCCGCTGCGACTGGCCGCGCGCCAGAAGAACTCGTTGAGGATGCGATGACAGGATACATAGCGGAACTAGCGCAAGTACGCGGCGTGCTGGATGGCCGTTACGATGACATAAAGAGCGGCAGAGTTCAGCCGGTCGATGGGGAAGAGGCGTTTGCCCGGCTTCGCGAAAAGAGTCAAGACCACCGCCACTCATGAGCGGGTTTGTCCTACATCCTGATGCTATAACCGACATTGAAGAAATTTGGGGATATATCGCCGCTGACAATCGGAGCGCAGCTGACCGCGTTCTTACGGAAATTCATACAGCGATTGTCTCTCTCGTCCAATTTCCTCACGTTGGGCATAGCCGCTCCGAAATAACTTCGCGACCATTGCGTTTTCATGCCATACGTGATTTTCTGATCGTCTACGCTCCCGATGAAAAACCCCTCGTGGTGCTGGCCATACTCCACGGCCGCCGAAACCCCCGCATTATCGCCGCTCTTCTGCGCGAGAGAAAATGAAGAGAGGCAGAACGATTACAAGCGCGGGAGGACGATGCCGGACTGGGCCTGGTATTTTCCTTTTTTGTCTTTGTAGCTGACTTCGCAGTCTTCGTCGGACTCAAAGAAAAGGACCTGGCAGAGGCCTTCGTTGGCGTAAATTTTGGCGGGGAGCGGCGTGGTGTTGCTGATTTCGAGCGTGACGAAGCCTTCCCACTCCGGTTCGAAGGGCGTGACGTTGACGATGATGCCGCAGCGCGCGTAGGTGGATTTGCCGAGGCAGATGGTGAGCACGTTGCGCGGAATGCGAAAGTATTCGACGGAACGCGCGAGCGCGAAAGAGTTCGGCGGGACGATGCAGACGTCGCCTTTGTACGCGACAAGCGAGCGCGCGTCGAAATGTTTGGGATCGACGATCGTCGAGTTCACATTGGTGAAAATCTGGAATTCATCCGCGACGCGAATGTCGTAACCGTATGACGAAACTCCGTAGCTGATGACGCCTTCGCGCACCTGGCGGTCGGTGAAAGGCTCGATCATCTTGTGTTCGAGCGCCATTTTGCGAATCCAGCGGTCTGGCTTGACGGACATCCACGCCTCCTGTTTTGCGTGCTGCGTTGCAATTGCTAAAATTTTTCGTGCGAAACCCGAACGATGAGACAGCCAGTGTATGGCAGGGCGTTGCGTCTTGACAACCCGCGGCGGTGCCTCTAGCATCGGGCGACAGTAACTAGCGGAGGATGGCGTGATCAAGCTGGACATTGTGAACGCGGTGCTCGGGAAACTGGAAGGCGCCGGGGTGAGCCGCGTGAAAGCCGAACAGGCGGTGGAAACGGTATTCGAATCGCTGAAGAACGCCATGGGGCGCGGCCAGCGCATTGAATTGAGGCGATTCGGCGTGTTCAGCGTGCGCCCGCGCAAGACCGGCATTGGCCGCAATCCGCGCACCGGCGAAGAAGTGAATATTCCGCCGGGCAAAGCGGTGCGATTCAAGCCGGGAAAAGAACTGCAAGGACTTGAAGGCTGAAGCCAGGCCCATTCTGCAATCCAAACTTTCATGTCAAAGGCATTTCGCTTCCGCTGACGCTATGATGCCGCGCGCAGCAACGCTTTGGTTGCGTATCCGAGCTGCGAGTAAATGACCAATCTAGTCCGCACGATTCGCCGGCGCGATCTTCTCTACCTTTTCGTTGGCTCCGTTATCGGCTCGGGAATTTTTATCGCCCCGGGCCTGATTTTGCGCCAGGTACACGGCTCCGCCGGGCTTTCACTGCTGGTGTGGATCGTGGGCGGAGGTCTTTCCTTGCTGGGGGCGCTGACGTATGCGGAATTGGCGGCGGCGAATCCAGAGGCCGGCGGGCTCTATTGCTACATTCGCGACGGATTTGGAAGGTTGCCGGCGTTTTTGTATGGCTGGTGCCTTTTCGTTGTTATCGCGAGCGGTACGATTGCGGCGCTCGCGCGGGCTTTCACAAAATATTTAAACGAGATCGTGCCGCTCGGAGAGTGGCAATCGAACGCGATTTCGATCGGCATGATTCTTGTGGTGACGGTTGTGAATGTCTGGGGCACGCGCAAAAGCGCTAATTTGCAAAACGTCACGACCGCGATCAAAGCGGGCCTGGTGGTCCTGCTCAGCGCTGCGCTCTTTTCTGGAGGTCATCACGGCCACGAGATTTTCACTTCGATCAAAAGTGACTTGCACGGCTTCTCGCTACTTTCGAGTTTTGGCCTCGCGATGATTGCCGCATTGTGGGCCTACGAAGGCTGGCAATTTGGCACGTACAGCGCCGGCGAAGTTCTCGAGCCGGAACGCGCATTTCCGAAAGCGTTTTTGTTGGGGTCGATATTCCTGATTGGACTCTATTTAACCGCGGTATTGGCGTACCTCGTCGCGCTCGGGCCGGCGGCGGCCTCCGCGACGGACGCGATCGCCGCGACCGCGGCAAAAACAGTCTTGGGAGAATGGGCGGGAAAGCTGGTCGCCGCGACGATCTTGATTTCCGTTTTCAGTTCCACGAACAGCGTTGTCCTTACCGCGCCGCGAGTTTTCTACGCGATGGCGAAAGACGATCTCTTTTTCAAGAAGCTGGCGGAAGTTCATCCGCGCTTTCATACGCCCGCGGCGTCGGTGATTTCGCTCGGCGTTCTGGCGGCGATTTTGACACAGGCCGGAAAATTCTCTGAGTTAGTCGAAGGCGTGATTTTTGTCGGATGGATCTTTTATGGATTGGCCGGGGCGGCGATTTTTCCACTGCGACGCAAATTCGGGGCCGCCGCGCTTCCCTATCGCGTGCCCGGCTATCCGTGGACACCGCTTTTATTCGTCTTTGCGGCGGTGGCGATCGTTGGGAATGCGATCTATCATGCCACGGTCGATCCGGCGCAGTTCCGCCATGTGCTGGCGGCACTTGCATTCCTCGGTGCCGGGGTACCGGTTTATTTCTTCTGGAGATTGAAGAGTTCGGCGAAATCCTCAACGTGAGTCTCTTTGGTCACAGCAGGGAAAGCGGGTCAACGTCGGCTAAAATCGCCGTTTGCGGAATTTCCTTTGCGTCGCAATAGGACAATGCGCCGGAAAGCACCTGCGTAAGCTTCGCGCGGCTCTTCGATTTCAAAAGGAACTGAAAGCGGTGTTCGCGTTTCAACCTGGCGAGCGGCGCGGCGGCGGGACCCAGCACGCGGACCGATTCACCGTTGAACGGAGCGAAGTACTGCGAAAGTTCGCGCGACCACTCGATCGCTTTTTCGAGGCTCGCGTCGCGCACGATGACGTTCGCGAGCGACGTAAACGGCGGATACGCCATCACGCGGCGAAAATGAAGTTCGCGTTCAAAGAACGCCGCGTAGTCTTGCTTCACCGCATCCTGAATGGCGTAGTGGTCGGGAAAATAAGTTTGAATGAGCACGCGGCCGGCAAGATCGCCGCGGCCGGCGCGGCCGGCCACCTGCGTGAGCAATTGAAAAGTGCGCTCCGCGGCGCGGAAGTCCGGCATGCTGAGCGATGCGTCGGCACTGACGACGCCAACGAGCGTGACGCGATGAAAATCATGGCCCTTGGCGAGCATTTGCGTGCCGACCAGAATGTCCAGCGCGCCGCCGGCGAACGCACCGAGCGTTTCCTGAAACTGGCGCTTCGTGCGCGCCGTGTCGCGGTCGAGCCTTGCGATGCGCGCACGCGGAAATTCCGTGCGCAAACGTTCTTCGAGTTGCTCGGAGCCTTCTCCAAAAAAATAAACGTACTTCGACTGGCACTTCGGGCACTGCTTCGGAATCTGCTGAATCGAGCCGCAGTAATGGCATTCCAGGCGATTGCGGCTTTTGTGATGCGTCATGGAGATGCTGCAATTCGCGCACTCGACGGATGCGCCGCAACTCCGGCAAAGGACCGACCACGAATAGCCGCGGCGGTTGATCAGAATGAGCGCCTGGGTGCCGTTTGCAAGGCAATCCTCGATTCCAGCGTGCAATGCCGAAGAAATCGGACTCGTTTTGTGCGTCCGCTGAAATTCCTCGCGCAAGCTGATGACTTCAACGGACGGAAGTGGGCGCGAAGCGACGCGCGCGGCGATGGCAAGGAGTTCGTACTTCCCTTCTCGCGCGTGATGATAGGTTTCGAGCGAAGGCGTGGCGGAGCCGAGCAGCGCGAGCGCATTCTCCGTTTTGGCGCGCACGATTGCGACGTCGCGACCGTGATACCGGGGCGTCTCTTCCTGCTTGTAACTGGACTCCTGCTCTTCATCCACAATGATGAGTCCGACATTTTCGAGCGGCGCAAAAACCGCGGAACGCGTGCCAACCACGACGCGCGCTTCACCGTGACGCACGCGCCACCACGCGCGAGAACGTTCCACATCGCTGAGCGCCGAGTGCAACACAACGACGCCTTCAAACTGCGCGCCGAACCACGCGCGGCATTGGCGGCCAATCCAAAGCGTGAGCGCAATTTCCGGCACGAGCACGATGGCCGTTTTTCCCCGCGCGAGCGTGTCTTGCACGGCGCGGAGATACACTTCCGTTTTGCCGCTGCCGGTTACGCCATGAAGCAGCTGCACGCCGAACTCCCCCAATTCGAAGCGCGCGCGAATCGCGCCAAACGCGGACTCTTGCGCCGGATTCAACGTGTGCGCGGGCGGTTCATAGCCGGCGTCAAACGGCTCCTCCGCCGGATCGACCGGCTCCTCCCACGAAGTCAAAATACCTTCGCGGATCCATCTTTCAATCAACGGCCGCGAAATGCGGGCAAATTTGAACAACTGCGGCAACGGCAGCGGACCGCGCTCCGTTTCGAGCAAGGCGCGAACGCGTTCCAGCTTTTCCGCATCAACCTTTTGCGTTGATTCAATGCCCTTCCATGCGACGATTCGTTGCGTTCTCTGTTTGCGGCCGCGAACCGTTTCGCGAATCTCCAACAATCCTCTGCGCTGCAGGCATTGCAGCAGTTCCGCCGAAATGCCGAGCTTTACGGCTGCGGCGAGCGAGATGGCTTTGGCTTTCTTGGAAAGTTCCTCGAGCGCAGCGGCTTCTTCGCGGCCATTTCCGGCCAGGAGAAAGTTTTTGGCGTGCTCCGCGGCCAAGGCGCGTCCCGCGGCGGTGAGCGCCACTTCGCGCTGCGACGAGATTTCCGTCGGCGGCGGAAGCATCGAGCGAACCACTTCGCCGATCGGAGCAAGATAATAATTCGCGATCCATTGGCCGAGCTCGAGCAGTTTTGGCGTCAGCGCGGGAACCAGATCGATCACGCGAGTAACTTCGCGCAGCTTCGTGCCGGCGGGCGGCGACGAGACGAGTTCGACGACGACGCCTACCAAGGATTTCTTGCGGAACGGCACAAGCACACGGCAACCGGGCTGCAAGGCAAGCCGCA
The DNA here is from genome assembly GCA_035310365.1 of Candidatus Acidiferrum sp. Classification (GTDB taxonomy): domain Bacteria; phylum Acidobacteriota; class Terriglobia; order Acidiferrales; family UBA7541; genus Acidiferrum. Next base: position 22,890 of record DATGEI010000004.1, on the reverse strand, counting down.
TTGCTTCCGGCACGGCGTAAGTGAATGTGGTGCGCAGCGGAACCGGCAGCGCGACGTTGCAGAGCGGAGCGGACATTGCGAACGTTAGTGTACCAGTAGCGCGAAAACTTACCGGCCGATGAGCACGATCCCCGCAAAAATCGCCACAATGCCCAGCCACTGCGCCGGCGCGACGCGCTCGCGAAGAAAGATTGCCGCGAGGAAAACGGTCACCGCGCCATAAAGCGACGACAGAACCGTGATCACCGAGACTTGTTCCAATTGCATGCCGCGATTGCTCAGAATAAACGCGCCGGTATCGAGGAGCCCCATCGCCGCGGTTTGCCCGCTCGCCGCGCCGAGCGGTTGCGCAATCGGCAGCCGCTTGCATCGCAAAATGCAGAACGTCGCGATCGACCCGGTCAGGCGGATCATCCAGACCGTCGCCGCGTGGCCCGTTGCGGCGATGACGCGCACGCCGAGAATCCAGAACAGAAAACCGAACGCAACCGAAGCGCAAATGGCCCAGATGACGCCTTCGCGCGCGGTTTTTGCCGCGCCATCGCCTTGCGCTTCGCCGCGCGCCACGAGCAAAACGCCGATCATCGTAAACACGATTCCGCAAATCCGCGCGATTGTGAGCCGCTCGCCCGACAACACGGAAAGCAGCAAAGTAAGCGCCGGATAACTGGCGGAAAGCGGTGCAACCACGGAAAGTTTGCCGATTTCAATGCATCGGTAGAACGCCAACATCGCCAGCGTGTTGCATCCGCCGGCGAGAAATCCCCACGCCCACGGCCGCCAGCCCGATCCGTCAAAAAGATGTCCCCACGCGTGCAAGCGAATCAGAAAAAAAGTGAGGATCAGCAGTCCCGAGAACTGCATATAGAACAAAGCGCGAAGCGTGCCAATTTTTCGGGTTGCGAAGCGGGCGATGAAATCCGCACTGCCCCAGCCGATAGCCGTCGCCAAGCCAAACAGAAACCCCATGTCGCGCTAAGCCGGCTTGCCGCGCTTCACGGCAAGGCCAAGCTCGGCCATTACTTTTTGCAGGTCTTTCCAGACTTCGCTTTTTGCCGCGGGATTGCGGAGCAAATAGGCGGGATGATACGTCGCCATCAATTTGCGTCCGCGAAATTCCAGCCATTCGCCGCGAAAATGCGAGATGCCGCGATTGGTCTGCAAAATGGTTTGCGCGGCGGTGCTGCCGAGGCACACGATCACTTTCGGTGCGATCGTGTCGATCTGGCGCAAAAGAAACGGCGAGCACGCCGCGACTTCGTCTTTTTCGGGCTGGCGATTTTCCGGCGGACGGCACTTGACGACGTTGCAGATGTAAACGTCCTTGCGCTGCAACCCCATCGCTTCAATCATTTGCGTGAGCAATTTCCCCGCTCGGCCCACAAAAGGCAGGCCTTGCGCGTCTTCGTCCGCACCCGGACCCTCGCCCACAAATACAAGTTGCGCGTTCGGGTTGCCGTCGCCAAAGACGATTTTCTTCCGCGTCTTGTGCAATTTGCAGCGCGTGCACTCGCCCAAATTTTCGCGAATCAGCGGCAATGTCTCGTTTTCGATTTTGCCGGCGGATTCGAACAGCGACGGTCCGGCGGAAACCGGCACCGGCTCCAGTTTGTGCAACGGCGACGGTGACGCAGCGGGCAATGCGGATTTCGGTTCGCGCTTCGGCAAGCTCGGCTCCTCGATGATCGGCATGACTTCTGATGCGGCAGTCGCTTCGGGCGCGTGCAGGGATGTCACCGCGCCGCGATCGCGGTAAAAACGGCCAATTCCAATCTCTTCGTAGTAGCGCAGCCGATTGGAAAGTTTTTGTTGGAGTGAATCCGGCATTCGCTCGGGCATGGTCGGCTTAGTCGGAGGAATGTTGCGCGGCCACACGCACGCCGGCGCGCAGCCGCACGACCTCGTCCAGTATGCGGTCGGCCACTTCGCGTTTGCTCAGTTTGGGCAGCGCCAGATCGCGGCCGTCGCGCGCGAGTAGCGTCACGATGTTCGTATCAACGTCGAACCCCGCGCCTTCCGCGGTTACATCGTTCGCGACGATCAAGTCGGCATTCTTCGCCGCGAGCTTCTTTCTCGCGTTTTCGGCTACGCGTTCCGTTTCCGCCGCAAAACCCACAACGAGCCGCGAACCCTTTTCCGCCGCAACGTTTCGAAGAATATCCGGATTCGGCTCAAGCCGAATCGTCAACGGTTCCTTCGAGCGTTTTATTTTTTGTGCGAGCGGCTCGGCGGGACGATAATCCGAAACGGCTGCGGCAAAAATTCCAACCGACGCTTCGGAAAAGTATTGTCGAACCGCTTGCTGCATTTCCAGCGCAGTTCGAACGTCGACGCGATCGACACCGGCGGGAGCGTCCAGCGCCGTCGGGCCCGACACCAGAATCACCTTCGCGCCGCGCCGCGCCGCCGCTGCCGCCACCGCGTAGCCCATTTTTCCGGACGAACGATTCGTGATGTAACGGACAGGGTCGAGGTCTTCGCACGTGGGGCCGGCGGTAACGAGGACCGTTTCGCCTTCCAGATCGCGCTTCATCTTCAGCGCTTCTCGAACGGCGGCAACGATCGCTTCTTGTCCCGCGAGCCTGCCCGGTCCCGTCATGCCGCAAGCGAGATAACCTTCATCCGGCTGCACGATGTGAACTCCGCGCGCGCGCAGCATCTCCAGATTTTCCTGCGTCGCCCGATGATTCCACATATTTACGTTCATCGCCGGCGCAAGAACGACGGGAGCCGTCGACGCCAAATGCAGCGTGGTAAGAAAATCGTCCGCGAGGCCTCGCGCGAACTTCGCGATAACGTCCGCCGTCGCCGGCGCAACGAGCAACAAATCCGTTCGCTGCGCGACGGCGATGTGTTCAATCGCGCTTTCCAGATTGGCTTCGCCGCCGGATTCGGCGAAAAGGTCGGTAATCACTTTCTGTCCGGAGAGCGCCGCAAAGGTGAGCGGCGTCACGAATTCACGCGCCGAACGCGTCATCACAACCTGCACCGTAAAGCCGTCCTGCTGCAGGCGGCGCACCAATTCCGCGGCTTTATACGCCGCTACCCCGCCGGTGACGCCAAGCGTGATGCGCATGGGGAGAGCTCGCGGCGCGTTACTTGCGCCGCTTGTTGCCGTCCTTGTCTATTTCCGTACTGGTTCCGGGATTGAATTCGTATTCGACCAGTCCGTAGTCGATCTCTTCGCAGGCCACGCGCGTATATTTCAACGTGCGCGGATTTTCCACCAGCGGCGGCGCGCCTGCCATCAACTGGCGGGCCCGGCGTGCCGCAAGCACCACGTACGCAAACTGGCTTTCAGGAGCTTTGGTCTGCACAGTCATTGTCAATCTGTCCCTCCAAATGACGCCAGAAGATTTTCCACCACCGCGCGGCGCCGTGTACTCGAGCATCGCACCGCGATAACGATTGCTTCCACTTCGCGTCCGGCGCGTTCCACGTCTTCATTCACGACGCAATAATCGTAATACTTGCCGAACGCTTCAATCTCGGCCCTCGCTTTCGCCAGGCGTCGCGCAATCTCTTCGTCCGAATCCTGCCCCCGGCTGCGGAGCCGGCGCTCCAATTCTGCACGCGATGGCGGCAAAATGAAAATCGCCACGGACTCGGGCAGCTTCTCTTTTACCTGAGCCGCCCCCTGGACATCAATCTCCAGCACCAGGTCGAGGCCCTTCTCGCGCGATTCTTCGAGCCACTTCTTCGGCGTGCCGTAAGAATGTTTCCCGAAGACCCGCGCATACTCCAGAAACTCGCCACGCGACACCATGGCTTCAAACTCCGCTTCCGTGACGAAATCATAACACTTCCCAGTGGCCTCGGTCGCCCGGCGCGGCCGGGTAGTACATGACCGCGAGGCCATCGTTCCCGGCATCTGCAAAATGCGCTGGACCAAAGTCGATTTCCCCGAACCCGACGGCCCGGAAACGATCAAAACCATCGGACTGCTTCCTTGTCCGGCGCTCATTCGATGTTTTGTACCTGCTCGCGCAATTTTTCAATCTCCGCTTTGATTTCGAGGCCAATTCCCGTAATCGCGAGCGCTTCGCTTTCCACTCCGGGCGTTTTCGAAAGCATGGTGTTCGCCTCGCGATGCATCTCTTGCAGCAAGAAATCCAGCTTCTTGCCGAGCTCGCCCGCGCCGTCAAGCAATTTCCCAAATTGTTGCAGGTGGCTGCGCAAACGGTCCAGCTCTTCGCTGATGTCGCTGCGCTCCGCAAGTATCGCCGCTTCTTGCGCGAGCCGCGCCGGATCGAGCGTCGTGCTGCCCAGCATTTCCTTCAACCGTGCGTCCAGCCTGCGCGCAAACGCGGGGCGCAGCGTCGAAACATGTCCGCGCACTTGTTCGGCAAGTTCGCCGATTCGCGCCAGCCGTCCGCGCAAATCTTCCACAAGATGCAGGCCCTCCGCGCGGCGCATCTCGTCGAGCCTGCCCAACGCCTCCAATAAACACTTGTCCAGCGTCTGGCCCAGCTCCTCCTGCTCCTCTTCATTTTCCGGCACGGCCGGCGCGAGCCCGCCGATCACTCCCGGCAAACGCAAAAGCGCCACGACGTCGAGCTCCGCCGTCACCGCGGTCTGCAACCGCAATTCGTCCGCGGCTTTCAAATAGGCTTGCACGAGTTCGCGATTCACATGAATCGGCGTCGCCGCGCCGGGCTCCACGCCAACATGGACATCCACGTGCCCGCGATGAATCCGCTCGCGCACCACTTGCCGCAAACGCAATTCGTACAGATCAAAACCTTCCGGCAAGCGCAGCTTCAAATCCAGAAAGCGGTGATTCACGCTCTTCACGCTCACCCGAATCGCCCACCCGTTCACTTCGCTGCGCGATTGCGCGTAGCCCGTCATCGACAAACATTCCGGCTTCCTGTTCGTCGCTGTGCCTCGATTGCTCATGTTGATTCCCCCGTTGTCGGCTGCGCGGACGGTGCGGGGGCTAGCACCTCGTCGTCCGCAAACTGTAAATCGTGAAGCCGGGCGTAGGTTCCGCCGCGCGCCAGTAGTTCCGCGTGGGTTCCGCTTTCGCGGATGCGCCCGTCTTCGAGTACAAGAATTTTATCCGCACGGCGTATGGTTGCCAAGCGGTGAGCGATTACAAAAGTGGTTCGGCCCACCATTAGGTTCGCCAGCGCCTTTTGCACAAACGACTCCGATTCCGCATCGAGTTCAGACGTCGCCTCGTCCAGGATTAAGATGGGAGAATCCTTAAGAATCGCGCGCGCAATGGCAATGCGTTGCCGCTGCCCGCCGCTCAATCGCGTACCGCGTTCTCCGATCAGCGTTTCATAACCCGACGGAAGCTCCTCGATGAAATCGTGCGCCAGCGCCGCCTGCGCCGCGCCCATCACGCGCTCCTTCGAAACGCCAGACAATCCGTAGCAAATGTTGTTCCAAACCGTGTCGTGAAACAGTATGTTTTCCTGCGTCACAATCGCAATCTGCGCCCGCAACGATCGCAGCCGAACCTCGCGGATATCCGTTCCATCAATCAGAATGCTGCCGGAACTGACGTCATAAAATCGCGGCAACAGATTCACCAGCGTCGTCTTCCCCGCGCCGCTGCCGCCCACAAACGCAACAACCTGTCCCCGCTGTGCGGTGAAGTGAATGTTTCGTAGAACCGGGTTGGATTCGTACGAGAAGGACACATCCTTAAATTCGACGGACTCAGAAAACGGACGGAGGTCGACTGCGCCGTCAACCTCTTGTTCTTCCTCTGCTCGGTCCAGATAAGCGAACACCTGTGTGGTTGCGCCCTGCGCCTGCTGAAATTGCTGATAGACGGCGCCGACTCGTTTGATTGGTTCGTACGCCTTGAATAGCGCATAAACAAACGCGATGAACATCGGGGTGTTCATCTGACCGTGCAGAATCCGATCCCGCGCGTAGAGCAACAGGAGTGAAATCACGACCGGCACGAGCATGTCCATCAACGGAGAAGTACCTACCTGTGCCCGTGTCCAGCGCATCGTTTCCCGAAGCAAACGACGAGCGGCAAACTTGAACTTCTCGATCTCGAAGTCTTCCATGCCAAACGCTTTGACGATGCGATTTCCGCCGACCGTCTCTTGCAAAATTTGTGTCAATTCTCCGAGTCGCGTTTGACTGCTTTCCACGGATCGCCGGATGCGCCGTCCGAGCTTCGCGATCGGCCAGACAATCATCGGAAGAAAAACTACGCAGCCAAGCGTCATCTTCCAATCAATCCCGACGAGCACCAGAATGAAAACAGGGAAAAGGAATACTTGACGAACGAGCTCCGCCAAATATTCCGAAATGGCCAGCCGCGCCCGTTCGACGTCGTTGATGACAGCGGAGAAAATTCTACCCGCCGACTGTTGCTGAAAAAATCCTACCGGCTGCCGAATAATCTTCGCGTACACGGCGTTGCGAAGGTCTGTGATGGCCCGATTTCCGATGTACTGGATCAGCGAAACGCCCATAAATTCGCTGGCTGATTTGACGGCATAAAGGACGAGCAACGAAATCGCAACGACGGTCCAGACGTTGTGAATTCTAGCCGGAAACAGATGATTGACGTAGATTGCGCGATGCAAAAGCGGGAGTTCGAGCTTGACGTCCGAATTGCCGCTCGTCGGATCCAGGACGCGCCCAAAGATCGGAATGATCATTAACGTGACGGCTAACTCGCCCAAGGCCATCACTGCTAGCGCGAAAATGCCGACCGCCATGCCGGCCCAATACGGCCGCACGTACCCGAGAAGCCGCTTTACTTGTGGTGAAAACAAAGACGCCACGCCCCAGAATCCCCCGCACTCAGCACTAGTTACGCTATTCGCCCGTCATGCAATGTGTCAAGTTGACGCCGGCTCGTTCCTTGCACACTTTTATTTTTCAATATCGCGGTGAGTGACTTTCGCGGAGTAACCCAGCTTCTTCAAGGTTTTTTGCAAACCCTCCGCCAGCATCACGGAGCGGTGCTTGCCGCCGGTACAGCCGAAGGAAATCGTCAGATAACTCTTCCCTTCGTGAATGTAGTGCGGAATCAAGTAAGTCAGCAGCCCTTCAATCCGCTTCAGGAATTGCCCGCTCTGCGGATACGACAAAATAAATCGGCGCACCTTTGCGTCTTTTCCGGTAAATCGCCGCAGCCTCGGCACAAAATGCGGGTTCGGCAAAAATCGCACGTCGAACACCAGATCGCTGTCGCTCGGCAATCCGTACTTGTATCCAAAACTCACCAGCGAAACCAGCAGCGGCCGCTTGTCCGCCGTCTTGAAACGTTCCGTAATAAAGTGCCGCAATTCGTGCACGTTGAATTGCGAGGTGTCGATCGTCACATTGGCCAGCTTGCGAATCGGCTCCATCAGCTTGCGTTCGTGCTGCAAACTTTCCCGCACGGATAGCGCCTTGCCCAGCGGATGCGGCCGCCGCGTTTCGCTGTACCGCCGCAGCAACGCATCCTCTCCCGCTTCGATATACACAAGCGTGATCGGATGATCGTTGCGCAAATGCTTCAGCAGCGCCGGCAATTTTTCCAGTTGCGAGCCTTCGCGCGCATCCACCAGCAATGCCGCGCGCGCAAAATCGGCCTCGCCCGCCGCGTGCAATTCGGCAAAAATGGGAATCAGTTCAACCGGAAGGTTGTCCACGCAATAAAATCCCATGTCTTCAAACGCGTGCAGGACGGTGCTTTTCCCGGAGCCGGAAAGCCCGGTCAAGATGACCAGTTGGCGTGATTCGCGTGTGGAGCGCGGCTTCACGATTGGCAGTTGCTCAACTCTTGACCCGCCGCTGATGCGTGCTGGGGATACGCATATCTTCGCGATATTTTGCCACGGTCCGCCGCGTGACGCGAATGCCCGCATCCTCGAGCTTTTTCGCAATCTGGTCGTCGGTCAGCGGCTTCGTTCCGTCTTCTTCATCGATCATCTTTTTTACAAGCCGCTTCAGCGTGAGCAGCGACATTCCGCCGCCCTCCGGCCCATTCACTGCTTCGCTGAAAAACGAGCGCAGTTCCAGCACGCCCTGCGACGTGTGCGCGTATTTGCTCGCCACCGCGCGGCTCACCGTCGAAGGATGCACGCCGACTTCTTCCGCCACTTCCTTGATCATCATCGGCTTCAGCGCGTCCGGCCCATGATCCAGAAATTCGCCCTGCCGCGCAATGATGCTCTGGCAAACGCGCAAAATCGTGTGCTTGCGCTGTTCAATATTTTTCAAAAGCTGAATCGCCGCCGTAAATCGCTCTTTCACGTAATTTCGCACGTCGCGATCCGCCGCATCCCGGGCCAGCAGCCGCCGGTACGTCGGACTCAGCCGAAGTTGCGGCATGTCGTCTTCGTTCAGGAAAACCTGCCACAGACCATCCACCTTGCGGAAATACACATCCGGTTCGACCAGCCTCGGTTCCGTCTTGTTGTAGCGCAGTCCGGGACGCGGATCGAGCTTTTTGATCACATCGAGCGCCCGCTTCACCACTTCAATCGGCCGGTTCAGCGCTCGCGCCACTTCCTTCAGTTGATTCGCCTGCACCTGCTTCAAATGTTCCGAAACAATCTGCTGCGCCAGCGTGTTCTGCGGATCGAACGCCTTGAGCTGCAGCAGCAGGCACTCGCGCAAATCCCGCGCTCCGACGCCGATCGGGTCGAAATCCTGCACCACGGCCAGCGCATCGTCCAGATCGTCCTGCGAATATTTTCCGCTTTGCGTCAGCTCATCGGTGGACGCCGTCAGATACCCGTTCTCGTCCAGATTCCCAATAATGCTTTCCACCAGCTCACGTACGTTGTCCGAACAGATCGTCACGCTCAATTGCCAGGTCAGATGCTCGGTCAGGCCGGCCGGCGATGACAAAAATTTTTCAAACGACGGCCGCTCGCTCACTTCCCGTTCTTGCGATTGCCCGCCATCGCCGCCCGTATCGAGGTATTGATTGAAAAATGTTCCGACGTCGAACTCATCAAACGGATTCGACTCCGGCTTCTCCGGAACCTTCTCCGTTTCATTGCGAATAAAATTTTCGTCGCTGTAATTGTCCGTCGCGGTGGGTTCTTCGCTTTGCTCTTCCAGAACCGGGTTCTCAATCATCTCCTGATTGATCATTTCCCGCAGTTCCAGCCGGTTCAGCGCCAGCACGCTGACCATTTGTACCAGGCCGGGCGTCAGAATCTGCTTCTGCGCCACCTTGAGGTTAAGTTTTAGTCCCTGCCAGGCCATGGTCTTTTGCGGTCTTTCTCGTCAGCCCTCTAATTCAAGCGGAAGTGATCGCCGAGGTACACACGACGTACTTCCGCATCGTTACTTAGTTCGTCCGGATTTCCCTTCCGAAAGATTTTCCCACCTCTCAGGATGTACGCGCGGTCGGTTACGGTCAAGGTTTCTCGAACGTTGTGGTCCGTGATCAGAACCCCGATGCCCGATTTTGCGAGGCCACGAATGATCTCTTGCAGGTCCTTCACCGTCAGCGGATCGATGCCGGAGAAGGGCTCGTCCAGCAGCACAAACGACGGTTGCAACGTCAGCGAGCGCGCAATTTCCAGCCGCCGGCGTTCTCCGCCGGACAGCATGTACGCTTTGCTGGTTCTCACCGCGTCCAGTCCCATTTGCACGAGCAATTCCTCCAGTCGGTCTCGCTGCTGCTCTGGAGTGAGAGGGAGGGTTTCCAGTACGGCCAGTAGATTTTCTTCGCTCGTCAGTTGGCGAAAAACCGACGGTTCCTGCGGAAGGTAGCTGATCCCGCTCCGCGCCCTAAGGTACATCGGCAGGTCGGTAATCTCATCGCCGTTGAGCAACACTCTGCCGGAATCCGGCCGGGCTAGCCCCACAAGTATATAAAAGGTTGTGGTCTTCCCCGCTCCGTTGGGTCCCAAGAGCCCAACGACTTCGCCCTGCGCGATTTCCAACTCCACGTTGTCAACGACCCTGCGACCCCGGTACGACTTGCTCAGTTCGACGGCTTGGAGCTTCAGCATACCTCGCCAAAAAGGACCGCCCACGCGGTCCGGTTATTTCTCGACCCGGTGCTTCGTCAACGTGCGCGAACCATTTTCTGAGTCGACGATGATCGTAGCATCCGATAAATAGAAGGTCAATTGACGTCCGGTGGTGGTTCCTTCGGCCGCGTCAAAAATTGTCGGCGTTCCGCCGGTCATCACGAATTTTCCGTCGCTTGCCGTATATTCGCCGCGTTCCGCCGTCGCCCGCCGCTGGCCCTGTTCGACGGTCACTCCGCCGGTTCCGACGGCGCGGCTGATCTGTTGCGCGCCGGGTACCGCTGCACTCCCCACCCCACCTCGCGTAAAATAAAGTTCCATCGCCGCGCTGCGAATCTTCTGCTCCGCGGACTGCACCGCCACATCCTTCTCAAGATGCGCCCGATTCTCTTTGTCCCAATACGTCAGATTCGCGGCGGTGATGTACCAAAGTTGCGGCGCTTTCTTGACCGCTTGCCCGCCCGCGTTGCCGGCCGGCGCTTGCACAAACACGGCGCGCACGTTTCCACTTGCATTCAGCGTGCGCGCGTCGCGTTGCAATTCGATGCTCTCCGCCTCCAGCGTGGACTCTCGCTGCCACAATCGCGCGTGCCCTGTATAAAGCGCGCGCCCCGTTTTCGAATTGGCTTGCAACCTGTCCGACGTGATGTTCGCCGGCGCCGATCCCATCTGCACCGCTCCCGCTTTTCCCGGATAATCCGTCGACCGAACGCCGCCCTCGGCTAGAATTTCGCTCGTTTCTTGCGCAAACGTGATCTTCGCCGCATGCGTCTCCGTCGCCGCGTCCCGTGCTTGTGCGTGTCCGCTCAATACAATGGAGTGCGCCACGCGGCTGAACGCCGCATCATCGGCCTGCCCGGATTTCTCGCCGTCTTTCAACCGCACCTCGCCGTGCAGTTCCATCTCCGACCATCCGCCGTCGGCATCCAGTTGCGCCGAGCCGCGGTTGCTGGTGGCGGTCTGTGTCGTTTTCCCGGCCGCGGTCCGGTCAACGCGCACGTTTCCCGCCGCCTGTAGCAGTTTCGCTTTTCCCGTTTCGCCAAAATCGAGATGCAAGCAATCCGCGGCCAGTTTCGTTCGGTCGCCGGCGCTCGTGGCATTCGCGGCCCCGCTTGTCCATTGCAGCGTACCCGGCGCCAGCGTTTCCGCCATCTCCACCCGCGCCTTTTCTTGCGTCGCCGCGCCCGCAAAGCGTAGGTGCACAGAATCGGATTGCAGCTCTCGCGCATCGCCGGTCTTTCTATTCGTCGTGTAGACCTTTGCCGCGCCCTTCAGCGTCAAATCCTTCGCTTTTCCGGTCGCGGGCCAAAATTCAGAAACCGCTTCGTTCGCGGCCATCTCTTCTTTTTCTTCCGCGCTTTCCGCCGACCCCGTCACATTTCCGTTTGCTTCAATTTCCGCAATCTTGCCTTCCACGGTCAGCGCCGCGCTCATCGTGTCCGCGCTCATCGCGCGCGAACCTTTTGCGTCGTTCGAACGCAGTTCCGGCCGCAGCCCCATCGCGCCCGCCGTCGCCACAACTTTTCTCGTGCGAAAATTCTCGTCGAGGTCGATCGTGACGTTCCCCGCCTTCATCCGATTCCCTTCCGTCGTCGCTTCGGCCGGCCCCGCAAGTTTCATCCGCCGCGATTCCCGGTCAAACTCCAGCTCGCTCCCTCGTATCTCCACCGGCGCGGAACGCGCGTTTTTCCCGGATTTCGAAGACGACGGCTTCAAATCGATCCGCACATCGTGCTCCAGCTGCAAAACTCCTTCGTTCGAGCGGTACTCAACTCCCCGCGCCTCTCCCGTCCCATTCGGCAGTCGAAACGTAATCGGTTCCGCCGTCTTCGCGATTCCCGTGTTGCGATCGAACAGCAAGCCTTTCGTCTCCACGTGCACCACGCGCGATGCGGCCATCTCCGGATGCTTCTTTACCAGCTCCGCGTCGGCCGCGCTCATCAAATCCATCTGCACCAGTCCGCTGCAATCGATATTTTCCGGGCTCTTCGTGTAGCGGCACGTCCGCGTATGCAAGACGTCGTTCCGGTTCTGCTCTTTGCCAAACACCGTGATCTTCACATCTTCCAGCAGGCTCGCCGCATCGCCTTTGAAGTCCGTCGAGTGCGACGCGTCCACCGTGTAAATCGTCTTGTTCCCTTCCACCTTCGAAAACGAAATCCCGCTCAGTTCGCGTTCCACATACGCTGGCGCCGCCGGTGGCACGTTCCGCCGCGCGCGCATCCTCTGCCAGCCGCGGCCCAGGTACACCGCCGCCGTCAAACCGGCCAGGCAAAGCGCCACCGCCGCGGACCATTGCGCGTATTTCGCCGCTTCACTTCTCTTCATGGATTCAGTTAAACAAAATTTGCGAGGGCTGTATAGCGAAGGGGAGAGTCAGTCGGAAACTCAACCGGCGGATTCCGCGCTTGCCGCGGAAGTTTCCGGCAGTATTCCGATGTTGGCGGCGGCCACGCTGTCTCGGTTCGTATTCTTCACCAGGTACATCGCTTCGTCCGCAAGATGCAGCAATCCTTCTTTCGTCCGCGAATCCACCGGATAAGAAGCCACACCCATGCTCGCCGTCAAATGCAGGTTCAGTCCATCGGATTCCAGCCACTTCGATTCGCGGATCAGCGTGTGCAGCCGCCGCGCCACATGCAGCGCATTTTCCTTCGAAGTCTGCGGCAACAAAAGCACAAATTCGTCTCCGCCGTAGCGGAACGCAAAATCGATCAACCGGCAATGTTGCTTCAACGCATTTCCAATATCCGCCAGCAGTCGCGAGCCCACCAGGTGTCCTTGCGTGTCGTTCACCTGCTTGAAGTGATCCAGGTCGATAAAAATCAGCGAAAATTCGTAGTTGTACCGCTGCGACCGGTAAATCTCCGTTTCTAGTATCACGCTCATGTGCCGCGCGTTATAAAGCGAAGTGCAATCGTCCGTAATCGTCAGCTCGTGAATCCGTTTCACGTGCCGCGCATTTTCCAGCGCAATCGCGGCAAAATCAGAAAGCGCTTCCAGCAGTTTCAAATCGCGCGGGTCGAATCCTTCCGGCCCGATGCAGTTGATCAGCTCGATCACGCCGAGGCACGTGTCGCGAAAACGCACCGGCACCGCCACAATCGACCGCGTCTCCGTCTTCGTCTTTTCGTCCACCTTGGCAAAAAAACGCGTGTCCTTCGAAGTGTCCGGCACCACCACCGTCTCGCCGTGCGCCGCCACCCAGCCAGCAATTCCCTGCCCCATCTTCACGCGCACGTCTTTCAGCGCTTGCGAAGCCTTGCCCACCGCCAGCTCAAAATAAAGTTCCTGCTTCGCTTCGTCGAGCAGCAGCAGCGACCAATTGTCCGGCCGCAAAAATTCATCGATCTTTTCCATGATCGTCCGCAGCACTTGATCGAGCTGCAGCGACGACGTCAGGGCCTTCCCGAGTTCTTGGAACACGGCCACTTCGCCCGCCTGACGGCGGTCCGCTTGCAGGCCCGGATTTCTCCGGCGCTCTACTTCGGGAAACTGTTTTGCTTCCTCCACTCGCCTCTTCCTTGCGTCCAAACGTTCCGTAGGCGCGCCTTCAATCGGGCACACTACCACTCGCCTCGATTCGAACAATGGATCGAATCTTCGCCAGTATAGGCCCCGCCGGAAAACCCGTGCAACTCGCTCGTGGTACAGGCGTTCTCATCTTGCCATCCTCGTCCGCGCCTCTCTGCCGGCCCTGCACTGCCAACCGCTACGGTTACACAATTCCTGTCGGCTTTGCTCGCACCGACTCCGGCACATCGCACCTGCCTTTCGCCACACCAACGAATTCCCGCCATCTTGTGCTTCGGTATCAAGCTCAAACTTTTCTCCTGCTCCGCGCACACTGCTTCGGGTCTTTGCCTCATCGTGTCTTTCAAATTCCTAGCCATCCCCGTGAAGCGTACGATGAATAATCGGCCACAATCGAACCTTCTTCTCTCATTGCACTTCTTTCGTCGCTTCAACCTTGCAAAAAAAACACGAAAATCGCACTCCATGCAAACCCACTCCGCGCCGGCAAAAAACCATTGCTCCAAATTGGAACGGCCCCTCACTAAAGCGTTTTCCCTTTCCCGCCGATATTCTTCTAGAAGGAGTGTTCGCCTTGGATCCTCTTCCCGCAAGACCAGTCAGGCCGACCGTTGGTCGCCGCAGCCAGCGTCTGCTCCTCTCCATCCGTGTCGTCGTTTCCGGCAAACAATCCTCCGGTGCGCCTTACGCCGAAGAAGCCCTCACGCAGGTCGTAAATGCTCACGGCGCACTCGTCCTGATAAAGCGCCTCGTTTCCACCGGTGATCGCTTGCAAATCAGAAACGTCAAAACGGGCGAGGAGGTCGGTTGCACCGTTGTGGACGTCGGCGAGCGCCAGGATCACAAGTGCGCCGTCGGCGTGGAATTTGACGAACCATCGCCGCGCTTCTGGCGCGTCGCCTTTCCGCCCGAGGATTGGAGCGCCCGGAGCCCGGAAGCAAGAAAATTCACTCCTCGTCCGCGCCCCGTCCCCAAGGATCCCGCGTAGCTTCCGCTTCCCCCTCGGTTTGACAGCCGGTTTCGCCTTACCTATAGTCCGTCACGGGGATTCCACGCCTTTCTCTCTCCTTCCGCGCGGAATTCAGCAATCGTGTTGCCCGTTCGGTTCGGTGTCGCTGTAAACTCTTTCTTGTTTAGTTGCAACCAGCTGAACCGTCTTCCTTCTTTTCGGGCGGTGCGGCGACAGATTGTGCGAGGACGGTTTCGACTGCATGGCCAAAGGTACGTTTGGCGAACGCCTCAAGCGCGAACGGGAGCTGCGCGAAGTAACTCTCGACGAAGTCTCCAAATCGACCCGTATCAGCGCGCGTTTTCTGCAAGCCCTCGAAAATGAAGACTGGCCGAAATTGCCCGGCGGCATCTTCGGTCGCGGCTTTGTCCGCACCATCGCGCGCTATTTGGGGCTCAGCGAAGAGAGCCTGCTCGCCGAATACGACTTGGCGCGAGGCGAAAACGCGCCTGCCGCTCCCTCCAAACCCGAAGAGCGCATTCCCTCTCCTCCCAAATGGATTCCCGTCGCCGCCGTTCTCGTAATTCTTCTTCTTTTCGCGGGCCTCATCTTCGGTGGCGTCTACGCCTGGCGCAAAATCAAGGCGCGCCGGCTCGCCAAACAACTGCACTCGTCCGCCGAACAGTTCACTCAACCTCCCGCAACTTCCGCTTCGCCGCTCTCTGCTTCCACAGCCGTTCTGCCTCCGCACAAAACTCCATTGGGGCTCGCCGTCTTCGCCGCCTCCGCAACTCATGTACGAATCCTTGCCGACGGCAACGTCGTTCTCGACGCCAACCTCCTCGCCGGCCAAAATCGCCGCTTTGCCGCCGCCGATCGCTTTGAGGTCTCCGCTTCCGATTCTTCCGCGGTGTTGCTAGAATTGAACGGCCGCATGATCCCGCCGCTCGGAACTCCCGGCTCCTCCGGTAAAATAGTCCTGACAAGCAAGGACGTCAGGCAGGTGTCCGTTGGAGTCTCTCAGCCCTGAAGTTGTCGATCAGCTTCGCCATAGCCGCGCCACCCGCGAGCGAAAGATCGCCGTCTGCTCCACCGGCGCTCACATGGACCCGGTCGACCGCGCGGAAGTTTTAACCGTTCTGGCTCACGACCCCGACGAAGTCGTCGCAACGCGCGCGCAAGAGTCCCTGCTCTCCATCTCCCCGGACGTCTTTGTACAAGCCATCAAGCGGCCCGAAGCCCTCCCCGCACTCTTTTCTTACGCCGCCAAAAATCTTGCCGACAAACCCGGCGTCGGCGAAGCGCTCGTGCAAAACAAGAATTGCCCGGCCAACCTTCTCGTTCCCGTCGTGCAACATCTTTCCACGGTCGGCATCCAGTCCTTGCTCGACGATCTCAGCCGCGTCAGCGATTCCCTCGCTCTCGCCACCGCTCTCGAGCATTCTTCTTCCGTCACTGCCGATCAAAAAAATATCCTCCACGAACTGCACGGCGGCACAATCGATGAAGCCGCTCTTGCCGAAGCCGCTGCCGAAGCCGAACCCGACGCTCACCGCCGCCAGACTCTCCTCCAGCAAATCGCGAAAATGACCGTCGCCCAGCGCGTCCAATTCGCCGTCAAGGGCGGCTCCGAAGCGCGCCGCACCCTCATTCGCGACACCAACAAAGTCGTTCAGCGCGCCGTCCTTCAATCTCCGCGCCTCACCGATCAGGAAGTCGAAGCCTTCGCCGCCATGGCCAATTTGACCGACGAAATTCTTCGCCTCATCGCCGCCAATCGCGTCTTTAGAAAAAACTACATCGTCGTGCGCAACCTCGTGAACAATCCGAAGCTTCCTCTCGACGTCTCCCTTCACCTTCTTCCCATGGTGAATGCCGTCGACCTCAAAAAACTCACCATGAACAAGAACATTCCGGAAACGCTCCGCACCAGCGCCGTAAAACTCCAGCGCCAGCGCTCCGATTTCAAAAAGTAGCTTCGTCCGCCGGTTGCTCCGCGGCCCGCCTGCTCTTATCATTGGTTCATGAAATCACTTGGCCGCCTGTTCCAACTTTTCCTACTCGCGGTGCTTTTTCCCGCCGCCCACTTTCCCGCAACGTACGCGTCGCCTCGCGCGACGCCCGTCGCTCTCCCCGACCGAGACCCGTGGGATCCCGCCGAAACAATCTCTCCCGCCGATTTCGCCAAAGAGCTTCAAGCCAAGCCCGACCCTTCCCTCAAAATCATTCACGTCGGCGTCCGCACCCTTTTCTCGGGCGGCCACATTCCCGGCTCCGTTTTCGCGGGACCGGGTTCCACCGTCGAGGGCATCGCCGCGTTGAAGAAATACGCCGCAACGCTTCCCAAAAACTCCAGTCTCGTCGTCTATTGCGGCTGCTGCCCGCTTGACCGTTGCCCCAATCTCCGCCCCGCCTTCCTCGCTCTCCGGCAAATGGGCTTCACCCATCTCCGCGTCCTTCTCCTTCCCACCAGCTTCGCCGCCGACTGGGTTGAAAAGGGCTATCCAATCGAAAAAGGCGCCTCAAAAGCCGGTCAAATGTAACCGTTGCACTTGTGATGTGCCGCGGACTGTTCTAGCATTTGCCGACGAAAATTAAGGAGACACCATGATCCGTCGTTTCTCTGCCGTCACTTTTGCCGCTCTTCTCCTCGTGGCTCCCTTGCTTCGCAACTCTCACTCCGCCTTCGCCGCTCAAGGCGGCAAAGACGTCGTCCTCAAAGCGTCCGACATCACTCCCAAACTTTTCCCCGAAACCGTCTTTTTCCGCGGCCAATCCGCTCCCGTGCAAATGCGCAACACCGGCGCCGTTCATTTCTCCGACGACCTCTACATGCTCGCCGGCATGGTCGACAATTCCGGTTACTCTTCCGGCCTCCGCCAGAAATATCAGGCCTATCTCCTCACCGAAGTTCCGCTCCAGATCGGCGGCCAATCCGTTAAGCCCGGCGCCTACGGTTTCGGCTTCCTCGAAGGAAACAAATTCGTCCTTCTCGATCTCGGCGCAAACGAACTGTTTCAAGTCGCTTCCCAGCGTGACGCCGACATGAAGCGCCCCACTCCCTTCCAGATCGTCGCCGCGCCCGACGCCGGCAAGTTTCGCCTCTACATGGGCCGCGAATTCGTTGAGTTCAGCCGTTCCAAATAATTTTCCGTGCGAAAATCTTTCGTCAAAGGGGACCCATCCATGCGTCGCATCGTCGTCTGTTTTGCGCTTCTCGCCGTCTTCGCCGCCTCCGCTTCGCTCGCGCAAACGCCGCCGCAATCCCATTTCAACGGCCAATCCTGGTGGGACCACGTCAAAGTTCTCGCCGACGACAACATGGAGGGCCGCGAAACCGGCAGTGACGGCCTTCGCCGCGCCCAGGCCTACGTCGTCGATCAACTCAAAAAGAACGGCATCGATCCCGCCGGCGCCGACGGCTATTACCAGCCCGTCCAGCTCGTCCAGCGCCAGGTTGTCGAAAAAGATTCCTCCGCCTCGCTCCTTCGCGACGGCAAAACCGAATCCCTCGTTCCCGGCGACGACCTTCTCTTCTCCTCCCGAAGCGACACCGGCGAAAAAGATTTCCTCGCGCCACTCGTCTTCGTCGGTTACGGCCTCAAAGTTCCCGAAAAAAATCTCGACGATCTCGCCGCCGAAAATCTTAGGGGCAAAGTCGTCGTCTTCATCAGCGGCTCACCGTCGGACGTCCCCGCCGCCCTCGCCTCGCATTACAGCACCTTCGCCGAACGTTGGAAGTCTCTCCGCGCCGCCGGAGCCCTCGGCGTCATCGTTATTCCCAATCCCGCTTCCATGGACATCCCCTGGTCCCGCATCGCCGCCAATCGCCTTCATCCCTCCATGGATCTCGCCGGCAACGAATTCAACGAATCCGAAGGCCTCAAAATCGCCCTCACCGTCAATCCCGCCTCCGCCGAAAAAATCTTTGCCGGCAGCGGCCACACCTTCGCCGAACTCGCCGCCCTCGCCAAAGACCGCAAACCCCTGCCGCACTTCCCTCTCGCCACGTCTCTCAAAGCCCATGTCGCCGTCGAGTCTCAGCAAGTCCAATCCGCCAATCTCGTCGCCAAACTTCCCGGCTCCGATCCCGCCCTCAAAAATGAATTCGTCGTCCTCTCCGCCCATCTCGATCATCTCGGCATCGGCGCTCCCATCAACGGCGACAGCCTCTACAACGGCGCCATGGACGACGCCTCCGGCAGCGCGCTCCTTCTCGACGTCGCCGCCAGTCTTCACGCTTATCCCGAAAAGCTCGGCCGCTCCGTCCTGTTCGTCTTCGTCACCGGCGAAGAAAAAGGCCTCCTCGGCTCGCGCTATTTCGCCACTCGCCCCACCGTCCCCGCCAAATCCATCGTTGCCGACGTCAATGTCGATATGTTTCTCCCGCTCGTCCCTCTGAAATTTCTCGAAGTCAAAGGCCTTGAAGAATCCGACCTCGGCGACAGAGCCGCCGCCGTCGCCTCTTCTCTCGGCGTCAAAGCCATTCCCGATCAGGAACCCCTTCGCAATCGCTTCATCCGCAGCGATCAGTACAGCTTCATCGTCAAGGGCATTCCTTCCGTCAAAATGGACGTCGGCTTTCTCCTCGGCACTCCCGAACAGCAGATTTTCAAAGACTGGCTCACCAATCGCTACCACGCGCCGTCCGACGATCTCAACCAACCCAAAGACCTCGCCGCCGCCGCTCTTTACGAAGAAATCGTCCGCCGCCTTCTCGTGGACACCGCCAACAATCCCGCCCGTCCCCACTGGAAGCCCGATTCCTTTTTCCGCCGTTACGCCGCCGATTAATTTCGCCGGTTAAAATCGCTCGACAAGGCCTTCCATGTCCATTAACTCCGTCGACACCATTCGCAAGCTTTGCCTCACCTTTCCCCACGCCACCGAACACGTGCAGTGGGGCGACGATCTCGTCTTCAAAATCGCCGGTAAAATGTTCGCCGTCGCGCCGCTCATCCCCGCGCGCGTTTTCCTCACCATCAAAGCCGGCGACGAATCCTTCGGAGAACTCACCGAGCGCCCCGGCATCATCCCCGCCCCTTATCTCGCCCGCGCCAAATGGGTCTCTCTCGAACATGCCGACGCCCTTCCGCCCGCCGAACTCGCTTCTCTCCTTCGCACCTCCTACGACCTCGTCGTCGCCAAGCTCCCCGCAAAAACCCGCGCTTCTCTCTCCGCCGCCAAACCCAAATCAAAATCCGCCCGGCCCGTCCAATCCGCGCGCAAACGCAAACCAGCTCGCCGCAAATAAAAAAACCGGCTCGATCCCTCGAGCCGGTCTCCAAATTTTTTCGCGCTTTTCTTTCGAATCTACGCCGTCACTTGCTTGTCCGTCACGATTCGCCGCAATGGCTTCGCTCCCGCCACCGGAAATGTCATATGCCAGAAATTGATTTCCGCCGAAGTGAATTCCACACCGATGTACGTCTTCCCGTCCCGTTTCCTCTGCACCGATACCACTCGCGCTTCCGCTTTCCGGTTGCTGTTTTCATTCACCAGCTTCAGCACCTGGCCCACAATCACCGGCTCGCTCAATTCCATCATTCCGCCATGCTGGCTGATCGATTGCGAATTCGTGTGCACGCAGAACTTTCCGCTCTCTTCCGATTCGCCGTGCACCGCAAGCGGCACCGTCAAATTCACTCGCAATGTCCGCCGGCGTTCTTTGCACCGAAAATGAAGTAGCGACATGGGGACGTTCAACGCTCCAAAAAATTTTGATTCCGGAAGAGACTTCATTCCAGCGGGGCCGCGCTGTTTCGGTTCGCCCGTCCGGCCATTGCCGGCTTCAGACTCACCGTCGGACTGCCCTGCAAAAGCAACTTGCTCTTGCACAGTCACGATTCTGCATTTCACCCCAGGGTGGGACAATAGCCGAACCGTACCAGAAACACCCCAACTAGCAAGCCGTTACCCTAGTACTTTGGGCCAGCTTCGTCAATATACAACTTTTTCCCATCCCTCTCCATCTGCATTCCAACTCCACTTTTTCGCTTCGCCTTTTCGCCACAATTTCGCCCACACCCGTCTGACAACTCCTCCGCCACCTCCTCGCATCTCACTTTGCCAAGGCGCGCTTTCCCGCCCCGCCGCCTCCTTCCCAGCCTTTTTGCGTCGTGCGCCGTTCATCCATTTCAAGGAGCTCGTCCATGAAGCGTACTCTCATGCTGCTTTTCTTCGCTTTCGGCTTGGCGCCCATTTCGTTCGCACAGAACGATCACGTCCAGGCCGGCGTTTACGCCGACTATTTTCGCTTCTCCCAAACCAATACCAATTTCGCCGGCGTCGGCGCTCGCTTCGGCTTTCACGCGTTCAAACCCATCCTGCTCGAAGCCGAAGTCAGCTACGACTTCAACAAAGTTTTTACCGAAGGCTTCACCGATAACACAACCGCCCCTCCAACCGTTACCGTCGTCCCCTCCAATCTTCGCGTTCTTCACGGCCTCGTCGGCCCCAAGCTCGAGCTCGGCCATCGCAATCTTCATCCTTTCCTCACCGTGAAGGGCGGCTTCAATCACTTCTTTCTAGATAGTCGTCCCGCCACCGTCGGCACCGCCGTCAGCTCCATCGATAATCTACGCGCCAACGACCTTACCGGCGTCCTCTATCCCGGCGGCGGTCTCGAAGGTCATCTCGGTCCCGTCGGCCTCCGCCTCGACGTCGGCGACGAAATCTATTTCGCCGGCGGCGCTCATCACAATTTGCGCCTCGCCTTCGGCCCCTATATTCGCTTTTGATCGCGCGCCGCAGTTGTAGGGGCCTTTTTCCGAAAAGGCCCTTCTTCCGTCTTCACAACGATGCGTCACAGCGCCCTGTCCGATCGTACAGTTTTCTCTTACTGATTCCTGTACTTCGCCGCGCAACTTTTTCCCTTCGTTCCGGGTTCAAATAGTTGTGTTGGAAAAAGGCTCGAACTCGTGCGCGCTATACTCAAACTCGCCGCATGCCTCTTTTTGCTCGCGCTCGCCGCGTTCCCGCCCGTGTCGCGCGCGGACGTCGCCATTCTTCTCGAAGAGCCGTATAGCCTCGACGGCTCGCTAGCCGGCACCGGCCACGCCGCCGTCTATCTCTCCCATATTTGCGCCGCTTCGCCCACCGAGCTCCGCCGTTGCAATCCCGGCGAACCCGGCATCGTTCTTTCTCGCTATCATCACATCGCCGGGTACGATTGGATCGCCGTTCCCGTCGTCGCTTATCTTTACGCCGTCGAAAAACCCGAAGACATTCCTCTTTTCGTCGATCCGAAACTCGCCTGGTTTTTGCGCAATCAATATCGCCGCACGCATTTTGCGGACATCGCTCCCGATCCGCCCACCGCAAACCCGGACACCAGCGATTGGTATCAGCTCATTGGTTCCGCCTTCGATCGCACCCTTTACGGCTTTCAATTGCCCACGTCGCCCGAAGACGACGACCGCTTCATCGCCAAATTCAATTCCGGCCGCAACAAACAAGCCTACAAACTCGTCTCCGACAATTGCGCCGACTTCGTCCACGACGTCGTCACGTTCTACTACCCCGACTCCGTCTGGCGCAGCAAACTCGGCGACCTCGGCGTCATGACGCCCAAACAAACCGCCAAATCTTTCGTGCAATTCTCCACTCGCCTCGCCAAAAAAGACCCTCCGCTTCAGCTCACGCGGTTCTTCATTCCCCAGGTTCCCGGCACCGTCAAACGCAGCCGCCCCGTTCACGGTCTCGTGGACGGCGTCTTTCACGCCAAAAAATATTTCTTGCCGCTCGCCGTCTTCGAGCCCTTCGTGGCCGGAGGCGTCGCCACCACCTATTATTTGGGCGGCCGCTTCGATCCCGCCAAAAACGCCGCCCTTTGGACGCCCGGCGGCATCCTGGAACAGCCGCTCACCAAAAAAGATCGCCTCGCCTGGCAGCGCCAGCTTCAGGACCTCGTCAAATCCGATCCGTCTCTCAAACCGGCCCTCACCAAAACCGCCTGGAAGCCGCTCGAAGCCTCTTCCGAATTTCACATGGACGCCGACGGCCATCCCACGATTCAGCTCGCTTCTCCGCAAGGCACCGCCAATCTCGGCGCCGCTCGCTCCAACATTCTTGCTTCTCCCGATTCGCAAACCCAGGCCCGCCTTCTTCTCGTCGCCCGTCTCCACGAAGAACTTCGCGGTGGCCGCACCAAAAAATCTTCCAATCGCGCCATTCAGTCAGACTTCTCTCTCTTGCAACAATCCTCTCCTTCTCTTCTCTCTGCCTCCTCCGCCGGTAACTTCTAGCTCCGATTCTCTCTTTTCACCATAATTTCACAAGAATTTCCCCCATCGCGGCCGTTGTAGTGGCCGGTCTTTAGACCGGTTCTTTTGTCTTCTTTCTTTTCCCTCCTTTCTTTTCCCTCCTTTCTTTTCCCTCCTTTCTTTTCCCTCCTTTCTTTTCCCTCCTTTCTTTTCCCTCCTTTCTTTTCCCTCCTTTCTTTTCCCT
>DATGEI010000003.1:0-35007 GCA_035310365.1 Candidatus Acidiferrum sp. | reverse complement strand
CCGTTGCGCGGATGCAAAGCCAGCAGCTTCACAAATGCGTTTGCGGCCTTCGCGTAATGGTCCTGGTCGTACTCGAGCGTGCCGAGCGACCACCAGCCTTCTTCCCATCGCGGGCGAATCGCGAGGGCTTTGGCGTAGAGCGCGCTCGCTTCATCCAGACGATTTTCATTGCTTGCTTGACTGGCGCGGGCGGAGAGATCGTTGAAATTGTCCGAAGATGAGGATGGGCTGCCGCCGCGAGTTTGCGCCGCGGCAGGAACAGAAACAAACGCCAGCGCAAGTGCCGGCACGACTCGGCGCCACTTTTGATTCATGGTCACTTCCACTGCTCCGGAACGCCAGTAAAGATGATAGCGCAAGCGAAGAGACCGACCCTGCAACAACAAAAAGGAGGCGGTTGCCCGCCTCCCTTTTATCTTGGGGTGCTGACCTAGGGGGTTAAAAGTTGAAGCGGGCTTGCAATTCCACGGTTCGCCCACTTAGCGCGTTCTGCGCCTCGCCGAAGTGGCTGTCCGTGATGTTGGCCTGAACGTTCGTCAAATTTACTTTGTTAAACAGGTTGTAGAAATTGGCCCGCACTTCGAACTTGGCGTTCTCGCCCAGCACTCGCAAACGAGGCAGGCCGAACGATTTGCTCAGAGTGGCGTCGATATCAAAGTAACCTGGACCGCGGAACGAATTTCTTGCGATTCCGGGGGCCTGTGGAATAGGACCAAGCGGCACTTGGCCATTCGGGCAAGTGGTTTTGCTCGGGTTCGGAAAAGTGCAAGCGAAGAGCGGACCGGGGACCACGCTCGGCTGCGTGAAGAAGGCGGTGCCGCCGCCGGTTGGAGCACTCGCCCGGTAATCCGGCGAGAATCCGCCCAAGTAAGCAGTGGGCAAGATGTTGCCATTGCCGCCTGCGCTCGTCGAGCCGCCGGCATTTTGGCCAAAGTTGAACACGGGATCAAAGCCGTTCGTGATGTTGCTTATCGAATAAAACGGAGTCCAGGGGAATCCGGAGTGCGTATTCAGAATCCCGCTCAAGGACCAGCCACCGGCGACCTTTTCGATCCAGTGCTGGTCGCCGTGGAACAACGTCGGCGACCATATGCCCCAGAGTTTGAAGGCATGGGTCGTGTCGAAATCCGAAAGTCCAAAACCTGTTGGCAGCGAGTATTGATAGAAGCTGCCGGCAAAATTATTGGAACCGGAATCGAGACTCCTGCTGAAGCGATATTGCGCGTCCAGCTCAAAGGCATGGCTGAACGAATGCTTTAGTTCAGCCAGCAAGGCGTTGAACCGCGCGGAGCCATCGTTTGCGTAATAATCGACGCCGGTGACAACCGGGTTGAGCGCAATGCCGTGAGCAAGAGCGACGTCATACAAATTGTATTGCTGGGTCAAATGTCTCGTGGTGCTGCCTTGATATCCGAGCGAGGCAACCCATTGATGACCGAGGTCGTATTCGGCTCCGAGTGTAAAGTGATAGGAATAGGTCGAAGGCCAAGTGCTTGGATACGCCGTCAACGAAACCGGAGCGAAGTTGGGCCCTACGACTGGCAGATTGGTGGTCGGGTCAAATTTCTCGATTGCGGCGGGAACCGGGGCATATCCGGTGAACGAATTCACGTTCGACGGGAATGCGCCCTCATAAACGATGTTTCCGTTTGCGCGCGTAAGATTTGGCGCGGTGGAAAGCAGCGGTGGATTGCTTCTACCATTCAGCGAAATCGCCTCATCCAAGCCGTTGTAGGCGATTCCAAATCCGCCTCTGATTACGAGTTTGCTGCTGAACGAATGGCCGTAAATGCCTCCCGGACTCCAGGCAAATCCAAGCTGCGGACCAAAATTCCCCTTCTGCGCCTGGTAGAGCGTCCCACCAAGACGTACCTTCAGTCCGGTGAAAAGATTCGCTCCGCTACCAAGGTCGACGGAGGCAAGATTGCCATTTTTCTCGGAAATGGGGCCGTAATACTCCCAGCGCATTCCGAGGGTTACGGTCAGGTTTGACCTGACTTTGTAATTATCCTGGAAGAAAAGCCCATAGAGATTGGAGCGAGTATCCTTGCGAAAATCGCTGGGGACTCCCGTTCGAGGATCGAAGGTCGCGGACTCCGTGATGGGCGCATCATTCAAAAAGTCCCAGATGTTGTTGAAGTTGAATTGCGGACGGGCATTCCACGGCGAATTGTCCACAAACAGCAACCTGGTTACTTCTCCACCCATCTTCATGGTGTGGGCGCCGTGAACTTTGGTGAGCACATCTTTTGCCGCGTACGTCCATTGATCGAATGTTCCCGGTGCACCAAGGCCAAAGCCATTAACGTTCAAACCAGCGCCGGTACCAATGGTGCCGAACACAATTGGCGGCAAGCCCCAGGCACCTTGCGGATTGTTGTCCAAGTCTTTCCAGCGCCAACCGGCGGCGTTTATGCGGGCCTCGTTAACGAGCGTTGGCGAAAAAGTGTGATCCCACAACGCGGTTTCGGCTTCGTTGATCACAGAGTGGTGAAAGGTGTTCATATCGCGAGCGCCGTTTCCATTAAACGATGTGGAAGAGGTGGGCACGTAATACATCGTGAACGCGATCAAATCCTTGTTGGTTGCATTGAAGTCCAAACGGCCGTTGTATTGCGCTTCCGTGTTTGTGCTTGGAGTGACAATACCCTGGATGAATGCGACGTCTGGTGTGTTGTTCAGATTGGCGGGGCTTCCGTTCCCGCTTCCGCCGGTGCCTGGATTATTACTTCCGGTAAACCCTGCATCACCGGTGCCGAGTGGCGCAGTCAATGGCGTACCAAGATTCAGACCTTGACCGACGATGAAGTGGCAGTTGGTGCCCTCGATCAGACCGACGCTTGCGCAATCATGCCCATCCGTTACGGCTTCAGCCACGGTTCCGGTGTTCGGCGCGACACCCGGGAAGGACAAATACTTGGCCGCGTTGCTTCCTGAAGGAGCGAGCGCGCGGAACTGGCTGGTTTCATACCAACCGCCCGTCCCCTGTTGGCGCTGATTGTTCCGTATTGTTTCGTAGGAAAAAAACGCGAATAGTTTCTTTTTAAGTATCGGTCCGCCCACCGAGCCTCCAAAATCGTTAAATCTTGCGTCGTCTCGAATCAAAGTATTGTTGTTATAGCCGTTATAACGCTGGAAGGCGTCCAGGCCAGGACGGTGAACTCTTATGAATGCGCTGCCGTGATAATCGTTTGTACCGTTCTGCGAGATGATTTGTACCTGAGCGCCACGATAACGTCCGTTTTCCGCGTCATAATTATCGGTGACAATCTTCACTTCTTTGATTGAGTCCTCGTTGGGCGTAATGACCGCCGTGCCGCCCCAGGAAACGCTGGTCATGCTAACGCCATCAATCTGGTAGTTGTTTTCGCCGGTCCGAGCGCCATTTGCAACAATCTGCCCGCCGTTTTCCGTCTTGAAAATTCCGTCGGTTCCGCCAGAACCACCGATTGTCGTGCCGGGCAAATTCTGCGTCCCGCCGCCACCGGACTGTGCACCGTCGCCAAACGCTCCGGGCGCGAGTTGTAACAATTGAAAAGGATCGCGGCCAAACGACGGGAGCCTCTGAATGTTCTGTGCCGTCACCGTTCCGCTAAGGTTTGCTGTCTCCGTGTCGATAAGAGGCTGGGCATCACCGTTTACCGTGACCGATTCGGACACCTGCCCGATTTCGAGCGTAACGTTGAGCGCGTTAGCTTGCTCGGAGATAACACCAAATTCTTTGATGGTTTTTGTCTTGAATCCCTGTTTTTCCGTTGTGATGGTGAATTTGCTGGGCGGGAGGCCGTTAAAGTTGAAGACGCCGCCTTCGCCGCTGCTGGTTGTGTATTTCTGCCCTGTCTCGTCGTTCTGCAGCGTTACCGTTGCGCCGACCACGGCTTCCCCTTGCGGGTCGGTCACGATTCCCTGGATCGACGCGCGATACTGCGCGTGCGCGGCGGTCGCAAGAAAAACCGTAACAAGAGTCAAAAAGATTGCGCGGACAAAATGCCTAGTTCGTTCCATTACACCCCTCCACCCCTATAGATTCATGCCTTGAAACTGCCGCACCCTTTACTAAATCGGTTAACTACAGATTTCCGCGAGTATATGAATGAAATTTTTCGATGTCAATGATTTTCTCCCTCGATTGGGCCCACCGCCCGCCCCTTACCGACGGCTACGAGGCGAATTCCGCACTGATGGTTGCTAGAGATAGAGAGCGAGCAGATGCACCCGCGGTGGCG
This sequence comes from Candidatus Acidiferrum sp., assembly GCA_035310365.1. Taxonomy (GTDB): domain Bacteria; phylum Acidobacteriota; class Terriglobia; order Acidiferrales; family UBA7541; genus Acidiferrum. Next base: position 30,781 of record DATGEI010000003.1, on the reverse strand, counting down.
CCCAGGCAATGGAAGTTAACGTTGAAGATTTTGCGGCGCCGGAGCGTACAAACGGCCTGCAAACGCGGTTCGAAACCGAGGGTTTCTGAATGGACAGGAAGAAAATTTTTGTGACTATTGCTGCGATTTCTCGCAAGCGCCATGCGGCGAGAGTACTTGACGGCCCGAACAGACCGGCAGACGCGGCGTACCGATGGGTGCGGTCGGCACGAAGTGCACGTGCATCGCCGGATCTCCGAACAGGATCCAGGTGCGGCGAACGTCGCGATTCGTTGTTTGCGATTTCGCGAGCAGAATCGCGCGCCCGAGCGGCATCTTCGGATTCGATTGCAACAATTGGACGAGCGCCTGGTCCATCGAAGCCTGCGGAGGAGCTTCGGTAAATCCGGACGAGGCCCAGACGGCGACGGCGCCGCCCTTCGGCGCGAGAATTAAAGATTCCGCCAAGCTTTGCGTGAATACGTCCTGAAAGAATCCGTTGAGGCAATTCATAATCAAGAATACGGGCAAACGATTGCCGTTGGAGAGAGTCGCGACGTCCGAATTGTCCAGCAAATCGCTGAACGACCACTGCTCGACCGAGCCATGGCCCGAATAATTCACCAGAACCTGTCCGTTGTTGATCGCGTCAATAATTTGTTGCTTCGTCGTCTGCGGGTCGCTTTGGTCGGCCAGAATCTTTGTGACCCGGAGCGACTTGCTCAGCGAATTGGCGACCGCGTTTGTGGTGGAGGTAAAGTCCGCGCCGATCGTTTGATCCGCGATCGTGAGCGCCTGGCTGTTCCACGCGCCGGCGCCATAGCCAGACTCGTACTCCACGATTTTCGCAACGACCGCGTCCGCTTCCGCGCTGGTACGAACCGGCAGCCGGCCCGTCGGAATCGTGGAGAAACCGGTGCTGTTGAAATCGGTAAGCCAATCGTCGGACGCCGTCTTTAATTCGGAGGTTTCGATGAGCCTGGTCGGCACGAAATCGAAATCGCCGAAGCCAAGATAATTTCTCGGATCGAGCGATGCGTCTCCAACGAGGAGCACAGCTTGCGGCTTCACTCGCCACTCTGTCGAAGCAACTTGCAGGAAATTTCGCAGAGCGAACGGACTGCGCTCGCCGTAATGGAACGCGTCGAAAAGTTCGTCCGTTGTTACAACTTTAACGGAATACCCCTGGCGCTGGCGCAGCTGCACGAGCGGCGCAAGGCTTGCCGCGAAATCCGGGTGCGTGATGACGACGATGCCGGCGCCGTCCGCGCGTTCTTCCAAATGGTTCGGCGCATGGCGGGAAAGCGCGGATGGCGAGGAGATTTGCGACGCGCCAACCGCGACAAGCGTGTGAGATTGGCCTCCGGCAAGCGAGCCGGGGACGGTAAAGCCAAAGCCGTAAGTCGATCCCTGCAACTGGACCGTGCCGGGAACTTGCTGCACCGCGAGCGGATTCGTCACGTCAAAGACGCGAATCTGCGAGCTCGTGAAATTTGTGAGCTGCACGCGGCTTCCGGAATTTGCCTGCATGCGAAGCCAGTCCGCGTCGGCGCCAAACGAATGGGAATAATGAAGCGCGATCGATTGCACGAGGCTGACGTCGTTGTCACCGTTGAGCGCGTTCAAATTCACGATGTTCGAGCCGTCTTCGAGCAAATTCGGATCGAGCGAAAATGTCGTGGTGTGATTTTCCAGGTTTGCAAAGTCGATCGCGCCGAGTGACGCACCGTTGAAAGTAACCGCAACGGTGTGCTGCTGCGCATCCGTAACGCCTTGCAAGGTGACGTCGAGAGTGATTGGGGCTGCGTCGCGAACGCTGTGCGCAACAATGAGTTCCTGGTCGACGGGCTCGCTCGTCACAATCGCGCCAAAGAAATTATCCTTGTCTTCGCCATTCAGAAGGACGGCAAAATAAGTTGTGCGATCTTCGCGAACGACCGTTGCGGGGAAACTGGTTGCTTCGCCGCCGCCGTTTGACGCCGCGTCCAGAGTAATGCGTTTACCCGGCTGCCCGCTCCACGTGAGCCAGTAAACACGCGCGCCGGAAAAAGGCGTATCGATTCCGGTTCCGTAGAACTCGATGGCGTCACTTGGCCCGAGCGGACCCGATTGATTGCCGAGAATGAGGAGGGGTTGCTCGACGCCCTCCGCAAAGAGTTGCAGCGATCGCGCGTTGGCGCGCGCATCAAATCCAGCGGCAATCAACTGTTGCTGTGTGACGTTGTACCAGCCCTCATTCTCGACGGAAATTTTTACGGCGGGTTCGCCGTCCAGCGCGACCCTTCGAATCGATGGATCGTTGACGAGAATCGGCCTCGCAAAATGCGGAAGAGGACTGGAAGGAACTTTCGATGCAATCATCGCCGATGCCGCGCGGTTGAGATGCGCCAATAACGGTGCAGCGGTGGCGGAGGCTGTTGCCTGCGACTCTGCCTCGATCTGCGCCGGGCCATGAACCGTGCGAGTGCCGTTCAGGTCGACGTCTTCAATCCAGTACGAAACGTCCGGCGAGAATGCGAGCGTGTCGATCCAACGATACGTCTTCGCCGCGTGTTGTGGATGGCCGTGGCGCAATACGAGTGCCGACCCGGCGATGATCGAAGGATTCAGGCGATGCCGTCCGGTTGCATCTTCGCGGAAGGCGTTGAAACCGAGATTGCGAACTTCGTCGCGCGTTTTCCATTCCAGAATTGCGCCGCCGACGGCTTGGGGCGTCGCGTGGAAATAGACCAACTGCACGGCGGTGGGCGATTGAATCGTGGTGATCGCCGTGGAAGTGTTGTTCGCCGCGTTCGGATCGCTGGAAGTGCTGCTGACCGTCGCCGTGTTGGAAGACGTCGTGGCACTGCTGAAGGTGTTGGCGCTCGCGTTGATCGTGACGATCACCAGGCTTCCGACCGGCATGCTTCCGATCGTGCAGTTTACCGTTGTGCCCGCGAGAGAACAGTTTCCCTGCGTTGTGGAAACAGAAGTGAATGTGACTTGTGAGGGAATTGGGTCGCTCACGGTCACGCCTTGCGCCACGGCCGGGCCGTTGTTTGTAATCTGCAGCGTGTAGACAAGATTCGTGTTTTGATCCACGGGCTCCGGAGAAGCGGTCTTCACGATGGCAACGTCCGCTTGCGTCGGTGACGCGACGACGGTAGAAGCCGTCGTTGTATTGTTCGAGGAAGTTGGGTCGCCGGTAATGGAAGCGACGGACGGACTGATGGAGATTATCGTTCCCGGCGCGGTGGTCGAAACGACTTTCACAACCAACGGAAAATTTACGGTCGTGTTGGCGGCCATCGTGGCGACGGTACATGTGATTGACACTGGCCCCGCCGTGCCGACCGCAGGGGTTATGCAAGCCCAACCCACGGGAACGCCCAACGAAACAAACGTGGTGTTGGCTGGAACGGATGTAGTGAACGTGTCGGTGGCTGCTGCGACGGGCCCGTTATTGGTCACCGTTTCGGTGAACGTGATGTTGTTTCCGTCCAGCACTGGATTGGGCGAAGCGGACGCGGTGACGGCAAGGTCGGCTTGCGTCGCGGTGGCAACGGTTACGTTGGCGGTCGCGTCGTTGCTGGTTGGATTTGGATCGGGCGTCGTTGAATTTATCGATACGGAATCGGAAATCACGGTGCCCGCGGCGGTTCCCGCGGTCACTTTCAACACCGGCTGAAACGTTGCCGATCCGCCGACCGCAAGCGCAGAAATCGTGCACGTAATGGTGCCGGAAACTCCGACCGCGGGTGTCGAGCAAGACCACCCAGCGGGCGTCGACATCGAAACGAATGTGGTATTCGCAGGCAGTGCTTCCGTAAACGTTAAATTTGTCGCAGCGGCAGGTCCGGCGTTGCTTACCACTTGCGTGTACGTGATGTTCTGGCCCGCGACGACTGGATTGGGTGTCGCGGAGTTCGTTACACGCAGGTCCGCGCCGGTCGCCGTGCCCACAATGGTCGTGACGCTAGCGGAGTTATTGGTCAGCAGCGGATCCGAAGTTCCCGAAGTAACCGAAGCCACGTCCGTAATCTGCGTTTGGTTCGTCGTACCGGCATTTACCTGAACGGCGAGAGTAAATGTGCCGGCAGCAGCGTTGGCGACGAGCGGATTTGTGCAATTGATGTTTCCCGTAGCGCCCACGGCCGGTGTCGTGCAAGCCCATCCCGCGGGGACACTCAATGACTGAAAAGTTGTGTTCGTGGGAATCGCCTCGGTGAATAGGGCGTTCACCGCCGCCATCGGCCCATTATTCGTCACCACTTGCGTATAGGTGATGTTATTTCCCGGAACAACCACCGACGGCGAACCAGAATTGGTCACGGCAAGATCCGCGGACGAACAATACGAGCCAGGCTGTGTACCCGGTGTTTGCGGAATCGTGTAGGAAGTGTTCAGTGTTCCCGCCGCGCCGGTTGTTGCGCCATACGGATCAAGCGCCGTCGTCGTTGCTCCCGGCGATCCGCCCAGCACCGAAAAACTTGTTGGGCTACCGGAGAGAAAAAGTGCTCCGCCGCCACCGCCACCGCCCGGGCCGTGACGATTGCCTGGAAAAGCGGCTGGCACTTGCGCAGGCCAAGTATTGCCGCCGCTTCCGCCGTTGGCGAGGACGGTCAAGCCGGCGATTCCGCCGCTGTTCGCGAGAACTCGAATCGAGCCACCCGCGCCGCCGCCACCGCCACCGTCGTTTTCCACATCGAGAGCGTTGGCGCCGTTTGCGGTAATCGTTCCCGTGCCGGTCAGCGAACCTACATGGACAATTACGATTCCGCCGCCCGCTGCTCCGCTGCTGAAAATGCCCGTGCAAGTCGTTCCGCAGTTGTTGTTGCCGGTGCTGCTCGGGTGATCCCAAAAACTTCCATTGTTTGTCGTTCCCGCGCCGCCCGATCCGCCCAAGACCATCGTGCTGCTGGTGCCGGGAAACGACATCCCGCCAAATCCGCCGACGATGCCCGCGCTGTTCCACCCAAAGCCGCCTTGGCCGCCGGATCCGCCGTTGCCGCCGCCACCGCCGCCGCTATTCTGATCGTTAGCTACCGGATCGGCGTCCGTCGCGCCCGCGCCCGCGTTTCCCGGCGCGCCGCGCGCGTAGCTTCCATTCGGAAGTCCCTCCACGCCTGTATCGATGGCAGCGGTCGCAGTGGTAATCGCGGAAATGGCAGGCGCAACAAAACGTGGAGTGCCGGCAATCCCTTCGCCTTTCGAACCGTTGGCGGCGTTCGTCGCCAGGGTTACGTAGTCTGTCGCCGCGCCCGCACCGCCGCCCAGAATCCTTCCTCCTCCTCCACGAAAGCCGAGCCCATCCACTGCAACCGTTCCGCCGAGTGTCAGTTGCGAGGCAACGTCGAGTACGAGCACGCCGCCAGTCGCGCCGTTCCAAATCATTGCCGTCAGCCCGGAACTAAACGTGGCAGACGTATATTGCGGCACGCGAATCACTTGATAAGTCCTTTGCCCCTGGACGCCCGCATTGTACGCAGCGCTTGTGTACGTATTGAGAAGACCGCCCGTGGGGCCGGTACCCTTGAAATTCAGAGTGCCTCCACCGACGGCTACACCGTTGGTCGCCGTCACGTATTCGAAATTTCCCGAATTATTGAGAACGGTCCACCCTGAAGCGGGTTCTCCGGGAGTTCCATGCCCGTAAGAGCTGGTGTTCGTCGAATTGATCGCCGCGTCCTGCATCTGGATAACAAGAAGCAAATCGCCGGCGGCGATGGCCGTTTGCGCGCCGCCAGCGGCGGCGCCGCCAAGCGCAACCGATGTTGAGCCGGCCGCGAGCGTTCCCGTATTTTTTGGCGGATAGTAAGCGTTGACGATGCCCGTGAGCGTGCCGCCGGAGCCATCGCGGCCGGGCGAAGCGCATACCAGCGGTTGCACGACGGTTGCAACCGTGGCGCTGTTATTGCTTGAAACCGGATCCGCGGTTGTCGAACTGACCGTTGCAGTGTTCGTCAGCGTACCTGCACTCGTCGGAGTCGTTACGGCAATCGTGACTGTAATCGTGCTCCCGCTGGCGATCGCGCCAAATGTGCACGTGACGGTCGCGGCGCCTGAGCAGGATCCCTGGCTTGTTGTCGAGGAAACAAACGTCGTTCCCGCGGGAATCGTGTCCACAAGCTGTCCATTCGCCGTGTTTACGAGTCCCAGGTTTTGAACTTGAATTGTGTAGGTGAGATTGGAGGCAATGAAAACGGGAGTCGGCGTTGCCGACATGGAGACAGACAGATCGGCCTCGGCGCCATTTTCGACGAGGACCGACGAAGTGGAAGCGTTGTTTGTGGGATCGGGGTCGGCGGTGGTTGCAGTGGTGTCCGCCGAATTTAAGATCACCGTGCCGGAAGGGGTGCCCGCGTTCACGTTCACCACGATCGTAAACGTCACCGTCGCGGCGCTATTGAGATTTGCCGAGTCTGAACAAAGTATTTGGCCCGTGCCGCCTACGGCAGGAGCAGTACACGTCCAACCTGCTGCGGGACTCACCGCAACGGATTGAAAAGTCGTGTTGGGTGGCGTCTGTTGATAAACGACGGCGCCCGCCGCGGCGTTTGCGCCGTTGTTGGTCAAGGTCAAAGTGTAAGTAATCGCGCCGCCCGGTTGCGCCACGGTGGGATTTGCCGATTGCGTCAATCCAAGATCGGCGGCATTCACGGTTACGTTGGTTGTTGCCGTGTTATTGGCAGGCGTGGGGTCGGCGGTCGATGAAGAGATATTCACCGAATTCGCAATCACCGTATTTCCTGCGATATTCGTATTGACCAGCACAACAAATGTGAATGTGTTTGTATTGCCGCTGGTCAGGTTCGTTGCGCGCGTGCAGGTGATCGTGCCGGTGCCGCCGACATTGGGATTCACACAGTTCCAGGTGCCGTTCCCTCCCGTTTTGGCGGCGGAGACGAAAGTCGTGTTGGCCGGCGTGTTCATTGTCACGGAAGGCGTCGTCGCAGCGCTCGGCCCATTGTTCGCGACCACGATGGTGTAGGTAATCTGGCCGCCTGGAGAAACGGGGTTCGGTGCGGCAGTGTCTGACGTCACGGCAAGATCGGCTTGCGCCGAAGCTGCTGGCGTAAACACCATCGCACTGGCGGAAATGAGAAAGATCAGGAAGAGAAATAAAGAACCGCGAACGTTTGAAATCCGGCGTGCGGCCGCAAGCTTTACCCTGCGGAAGAGAGAACAAATCGAATGTCGCAGACCGACTGCCGCTCCCTGCAAAGATTCCCGCCCATTTGCGTTCTCGATGGCGACGGCTTTTCCGACGATCGAGATGGTCGGCGCGTCATTCTCCTTGCCGGCGTCGCCGCGCGTCAGAACGCCGGAAATTTTCCTTTCCACCACGCGATGTAAACGCAGGCCATCGCCGGTTTGCGCGAGGACAATCTCACCTTTCGAAACCTCCGAAATCGCCGCCGGACGAAGTTCCACACACTCGCCGTCGTTGATATTCGGCTGCATGCTCAAACCGCGCGCATGAAACCGGACAGCCGCGCCGGTACCCAGCACCGCTTCGCACATGGCCAGAAATTGCGGAGAATCCGAGCGCAGATGCGGCTTGCTAGTGGGCACGAAGGATCTCCTCGATCGCGCTGTCGTTCGGCAAGAATTCGAACCGCGAAACGGATACTTTCTCGGTGAGAGTTTCCAGAAATTCCAGCGTATGACGCAGGCTGGTTGCATCGTGGTGCGGCACAAAGGTGCGAGCGAACAATTCGGCGGCTGCGCGCGCAGCGTCCAGCTTGGTAATTCGATTGGCGGGACTGTGCTCGAGCAAATAAATTCGGTCGACTCTTGCGGAAGCTTGTGCGGCAAGGCCCGCGTCGCCATGCCACGGCGTTCCGTACATGAACGGGGTGCCATTTGCCATTCGCAAAATGATTCGATCGTCGCTCAGCACCGAGGCGCCTTCGCGCGCCATCCAGAGCCGCGACGTCGTGCTCTTCCCTGCGCCGGAATGCCCGATGAACAGCCGGCCAACACCATCCGGCATCACCACGCCACAGGCGTGAACCTCGGCGCCTTCGCCACGCGAAATTCGATGAATCATCAACAGTTCGTCGAGCGGGTATTCCAGCGGGTACAGCGGCAATTCCGGATCGAAATACCGCTTTAGCAAGTGAACTCGCCCGCGGCTGAAATCGTGATTGAACCAGGCGTACTTATACGGCGCCTCACCGAGAAAGTCGGTGCGAAAATAGAACGCCGTGCCTCCGTCTTCTTTGAATGCGCTCCAAAGGCCGCGCGACTCGAAAAGCGGCTTCCCCGCGGGCATGCGCAGATGCGTGGCCCAATCGGCGTCGATCTCGACGTCGCAAACGGTATCGCGAACTTCGAACTCGAAGATTCCCGGTTCGAGCGACAAACGCATATCCTTGCCGGAATTTACGCCGAAGGAAATGCCGCCGACGCGATACGCGATGCGGGAAGCGGAGTTTTCCGCTCCAGCTAAAGTCGAAGGCGACGCCAATACCGCGGAATCGGAAGTGTGTTCGCTCACGTTGTCTTCCTTATGATCCCAATGAGCGGCACGAAAGATTTTTGCAAGAGCCGGCGACCGGGCCCGCCGAACCGGAGATCTTGCAATGCCCCAAAACGGCTTCGTCTGGACGCAGACTGACCGCCACCACCTTTGGCGGTTCGTAGTCGGTGCGTTTCGTCTGCTGTTCTGCCTTCTTGCTCATATAACTTTCAACTTCCTCAATAGGCAGCGTGGGACCCACAGGAGCCGCACGAGCCCGCGCTGCCGCTTCCCGATTGCTGCAAAATCGGCAACGGACCGGCCAACTTTGCAACGGGGACCCAGGAGCCCACGTCAACCTGGCCGCTCGCAATTTTTTGTGCGGACGACCGCAGTTGCGAATGAAATTCACCACCGGCGCACGCCGGACACGAGCCATGTTCGGGAACGTTCATGTCCAGTGCGTAAGCCCGCAGATGCGCGACCTGACAGAGAAAATCGACCGGCGATTCGGCGTCGTTCATCTCCAGCTCGCCATTTGCCGGGCACATACTGCAAAGCGACTGAATTCGGCAGTCGTCACAACGCGTCTGCCGTGATTTCTTTTTTGTGCGCGTCTCCCAGAGAAAGCCGTCCCAACCCTCTTGAAACGAGCCATTCCTCCAGTCATACGTCTCTTGATGGGATATCACGCAAATGGACATCCTGCCTTCGGGATCGACGGCGCAGGCGCTCATTCCGCCTCCGCAAAAATAGACTGTATCTGAATCGCGCTTGTCCGCGGGCGATCCCGAGAGATCGTGAGTGGCAAGGCGACGGTATTCTTCTCTGCGTTTCGGATCGTGATAATCAATCGCGACAACTTCTTCCGGCGAAAGGCGGACGGCGAGGGGGCTTGCCGAACAATCGATTCGCGGATTCACGAGCGGGTCGAACTTGAACTCGACACCGAAATCTTCTTCCGCCATCCGCTTCATTTCGAACACTTCGTGACGATTTACCGTTGTCGGCACGGTTTTCAGCTTGAGGGGAAGATTTCGTTCGAGCAAAAGCCTGATTCCTCGCATGCACCGGTCGTAGGAACCCGGAACTTGTGTGAGCGCCTCGTAGGTTTCTCGAGTCGCGCCGTACATCGTGATTTCGATGGCGAATGGGCGCCACTCCGCGAGCATGTCCGCAATTTGTGGTGTGATCAGAGTGCCGTTGGTGAACAGCGTCACCAAGAATCCTCTGGATTTCGCGGCCTTGTAGATCTCAACGAAGTCTTTCCGGCCGAAAATCTCTCCACCCGTGTACAAAACCCAAAGGCAGCCGGCAGCCACAAGTTCGTCGAGCAAACGAATGTGCTCAGAGAGCGTCAGTTCGCTTTTACGCGCCTCCCGGTCGCCCATCGGCAGGTTGTTGTAGCAGTGCAAGCACTCGAGCGGACACCGGCGCGTCACCTCAATCGACACTTCGACCGGCGCGCGCTTTCCCAGATACCGTTCGTGCACGATTCCACTGAATTGCTTGTAGTCGGCGACTTGCATCGAGATCTTTCGCAGCGGCTAGCTACCGATGCCGACCTCCTGATGTGCTTTCACGAGGCCCGCACCTTCGAGGTCGTTGAGGAAATCTCGGATATCAGCGATCGCTTGTTCGCGCATAACTTCGTACCGTTCCACAACCCAATCCGCCATCGTGGACTGGCTCGCGCCAGACTCGAGCAGCGCCCATAAGTCTGAACCGAGTGGATTGAGGGAAAAGATCGAATCCAGGTCACCGACGCCGCCCCGAATTGGAACGATTAGAGTTTCCTCAGCAATTTTTCGGCTGACGACGGCACTATTTCTGACAAACCGAACATCGACGTTCCCAACTTGGAACATACCCTGGTCCTCTCGGCCCAAAATGGGCTGACATATAAGTAGCTTTTAACCGAGTTTTCAGTCTCTAGTACTAGTTCTAGGTCTTCAACTGATTGTGCCAAAAGGGGTAGTGACGAACCGAACAAGTCGGTAATGCCCTCGAAATCAATACCAAATTGGGAGAAACGGCGGTTTTGGCGGTAGCCAAGCACCCAAGATTAGAAGATTCTAGTACTTCTAGTACTGGAGGTGCGCGCATGGCGCGTTGTCCGCTTTTTGCTCTCGCTTTGGTTCCCTTTGTTGGTATTTCGGCCGCCGCCCAAACCCTTTCACCTGCGGGAGTGGTTGTCGTCGCTCAGGCGGCGCAGGTTGGCAACACCACCCTTACGCAAGGGTCGACCGTCTTTTCTGGCGATCTGCTCAAGACCGGCGATAAAGGCGCAATGCAGGTACAAGTGAAGCAGGTGAGAATCGCGTTGGGCGGAAACAGCTCGATGCGGATCTTCCGGCAGGATGAGCGAATCGTGGTGGAGCTGGAAACGGGCGTGCTGACGTATTCCGCGCCGGTCGCAGGAGAAAGCGTAACGATTTTTGCGCAGGACGTGAAGTTTGTTCCCGACACTTCCACCTCAGCCGAAGGGCAAATCACGGTGAAGTCGCGTTGCGAATTGAGTGCAACCGCGGTCCGGAGCAAGCTCGAAGCGACGTCGGGGCGCGAGACGAGAATGATAGAGGAATCGAAATCGTTCAGCGTGACTTCGGAAATTGGCGTGGACTATCAGGATTCCTGGCAGCCTGTGCCGGCAGACTACCCGGAATTTCCGCGAGACGCGCAATATCACCATTCGCACAGCCATGCCGCATGTCCGGCTGCTTACACCAATCAAACCAAATACAAGATTAAACCGCCGATTAACGACGGGCACTTTCGCGAAATCGCAATCGGTATCGTGTTAATCACGTCGCCAATCCCAATCTACGAGGCCCTCGAAAGTCCGCACAAACCATAAGCACGGTAATCCCGGCCGCGCCCGAGCAACCGTTCTGAACGGTGGCCTCGCCGACGGTGATCACTGCATGCCGGATTTTGCCGGAGACTCCTTGGCCTTGAGCAACTGAAAGCGGTTCATCTCGAGGCGCGCCTTGTCCAGCTGGCCTTGCTTGCGATACGTCTGGGCCATGAGGTAATGCGGGGCAGGCTGTTCCGGATCGAGCGAAATCGTTTTCTCGAATTCCGATTGCGCTTCCGCAAGGCGATCGAGATTCAAATACACTTTCCCGAGTTTTTCGTGCGCTCGAATGTTGCGCGGGTCGATTGCAATGGCATTTTGCAAGACCGGCAGAGCGTCATCGAACCGCGCCTGTTGCGTGAACAGATCGCCGAGATCGACGTAAGGTTCGGCGGTTTTTTGCTGGCTGGCTTCTTGCCACGAGATGGCGGTCTGCAGCCAAGTGATTGCGTCAGCCATTCTGTTCAGCCCTTCATAGGAAAGACCGACTCCATCCGCAGCGAGCGAGTCGCGAGGCCGCAAGGCGAGACACCTTTGAAAAGCTTGCACGGCTTCTTCGAAACGGTTCTCGTTATATTTCGCGCGGCCCAGGTAATACCACGTGTCGGCATCAGTGGGATTCCAATCGAGGGCAACCGTGAGCCACTTGTCGGCGCTGGCAAAGTCGCCGATTAATATGAAATCGAACGAGACAGTTTTAAGATCGTCGGCCGACGGCTTTCCATATTTTGCGCCTTCCGTGAAGGCTTCGAGCGATTCGCGGATTATCGCGCCGCGTTTTTGTGGATCGAGCGCCGTGGACGGAACTTCTCCCGGGGCCACAAAAGTTCCGGCGGAGCGAGCCATTGCCTGGACTCGGCGAAAAAGAGTGAGTCCCAACAGAAAATATCCATCGGACTGACGCGGATGCTGCGCGATGAACTTGCGCGCCATGGCTTCGGCCTCATCCACTTTCGATTGTTCGAGCAGCTCTTTTGCCTTCGCGAGTCCAGCATTTTCTTCAAGTGAAGGCGGATTCGCGTCTTGCGGCATGGCGTTCGACGCGACGACCGGCCCAAATGCCGATGCAACCATCAGGCAAACCGAATTGAGCGAAGTCAGATAGCGCATGGAGAGATACGAAGAGATTGCGGCATCAATGTTCCGAAGCGATTCCTTGTCCTTCCACCACCGTAAAAATCCTGTCGACTGACGCAATCGAAAGCTCCTGTTTCAAACCGCTCGGCCAATGGATTTCGACTTTGTCCACCTTGTCGCTTCGGCCAAGGCCGAAGTGAACTCTCTGGTCTGAGCTGGAACCGTAGCTTCCGCCGGAAAACACATCGGCGCGCTGACGAACGCCTCCGGCCGTGACAAATACTTTCGCGCCAATCGCGTCGCGCGGCGATTTGGGGCCGCCAATCAAGCGAAATTCAACCCAGTGATTGTCGTTTTTCACCACGTTTCGCATCAACGCCGGCACGCCATCCATTTGATTGATCACGACATCCAAGTGGCCGTCGTTGAAAAGGTCCCCGACGGCCGCTCCGCGTCCCGCCAACAACTCCGCAAGGCCGCTTCCCGTTGCCGGCGGCACTTCTGTAAACTTCTTTCCGTCGAGATTGCGAAAAAGTTGTGGCCGTTGCAGCCACGTGGTGCCCCAGTCCTGCCGATCGACGGCGGGGTAGACGTGGCCATTCGATACGAACAGGTCGGTCCAACCGTCGTTGTCGAAATCCAACGCAACGGTGCCCCAGCCGAGAAACGGAATGGTTGGGTCAACGAGGCCTGCGCTGGCCGTCTTGTCGGTAAAATTCCCGTCTCCATCATTTATATAGAGCGTGTTGTAATCGTCCGAAAACGACGTGACGTAGAAATCCACTTTGCCGTCGTGATTAAAATCACCAACGGCGATTCCCATCGTGGCTTGCTCGCGGCCATCCTCGCTTAATGCAAAACCGGAAAGATAGCTTACGTCCTCGAAAGTGCCGTTGTGACGGTTCTTGTAAAGATAGTTGGGCGTCGAATCGTTTGCGACCAACAGGTCAACCCATCCATCGTCGTCCACGTCGACGAAAACGGACGCCAAGCCAAAGTATCCTGGTGCGTCGGAAACGCCGGCTTTCTCGCTGACGTCCGTAAACGTACCGTCTCCATTGTTATGAAAGAGATGATCCCGCTCACCGACGAGGCCGCGCGGTCCGCACATCACCGGCACTCCGCGAAATTGGCACGAGTTCGCCGAAAGCCCGCCTTTGCCCGAGCCCGGCGGCCGGCTCGGATCGAACTTCACATATCCCGGGACGAACAGGTCCAGCAAACCATCATGATCGTAGTCGCCCCACGTCGGCCCGGCCGACCAGCCGCCGAGCGTAACGCCGGCTTTTTCCGCCACGTCGGTAAATGTTCCGTCGCGATTATTATGATAGAGGCGATTTTTCCCGTAGTTCGAAACGTACATGTCGGGCCAGCCGTCGTTGTCGTAATCGCCCACTGCAACCCCGAATCCCCAACGTTCGTTGGCCACGCCGGCTTTGTCGGTTACGTCCGTAAACGTACCATCGTGATTATTGTGAAAGAGCATGGCACGCGGCGCAGGTTCTTTACCTAAGAGTGCGGGGACGGTCGAACCGTTCAGGATGTAAATATCGAGCCAGCCGTCGTTGTCGTAGTCCAGCAACGCGACGCCCGAGCCTGGAGTCTCCACGATCGTACTTTTTTCAGAGCTTCCCGACCGGTGATGAAATTTGGTGAGCCCCGCTTGCTTCGCAATGTCCACGAAGATGACGGGAGCGCCATCGACGAATCCTCCTGCCGTGATCGGACGCGACTTGTCGTCTTTGACGGCGGGACGAGCCGCGCCGGTTGAGACACCGGTGGACGGCCCCGTTTGTTGTTGCGTGTTTTTTTGGTCTGCGGCATTTTGCGCGAACACCGTAAGAGGTGAAATAGCCGCTGCGATGAACAGCAATCGCGCGGCCCGGGCCACGCGATTGGCGAAGGCGTCATCTCGTTTGGCCGGCGAAAGAACGTTCACTTTGGCGGATCCTTTTCCGCGGGCGCAGCGACAGGTTCATCCACCTGCAGAAATTGATCCGCCGCAACGTCGCGCAGCGTTTGCACGATGCCGCTCGGCCACTTTATTTCAATCGTCGCCACCCGCGCTTCGGCGCCGAGCCCAAAGTGAACGCGCTTGTCGCTTGAAGAGAGATAACTTCCCCCCGGAGTGACCGTGGCCAATTGCAAACCGCCGGCCGCCGATTTTATTTTAACTTCCGCGCCAATCGCGTCGCGGTTGCTCTTATGACCGACCAGTTTCAGCGTCAGCCAGTGATTCGTTGTCGCGGTTTCATTGCGCAGGATATGCAGTCCGCCGTCGTTTGTCGTGACCACCGCGTCCACTCGTCCGTCGTTGTCGATGTCTCCGATCGCGAGTCCGCGTGCGACCCACGGCTGCTGAAACGCCGGGCCCGACTCCGCCGTCACGTCCACAAATCTTGTGCCCGTATTTCGAATTAAGCTCATCGGCTCGCGGTAATGCAAATTCGGCGACGTCAATTCAATTGTATCGAGGTCATGCCCTTGCGCGACGAGCAAATCTTTCCAGCCGTCGTTGTCGTAATCGATGAAACGGATTCCCCAGCCCGAATGCGGCATCGACACCTGGCCCAGACCAGACGTGATCGTGGCGTAGGAAAACAGACCTTCTCCGTCGTTTTTGTAGAGGGCGTATCGCTGATTCGCTAAATCCGTAATCACGAGGTCCGGCCTGCCGTCATTGTCGTAGTCGGCAAAGTCGATTCCCATTCCTGCGTACGTTCTGCCGTCACCGTCGGCGGCCACTTGCGAAAACAGGCCGACTTCTTCGAAGGTGCCGTCGCCTTTGTTGTGATACAGAAACTCGAGCATCGAATCGTTCGCCACAAACAGGTCCACTTTTCCATCGCGATCGTAATCGGCCAAAGCGATGCCGAGGCCTTTTCCCGGTTTGGCGAGGCCGAGTTTTTCAGACACTTCCGTGAAATGGCCGTTGCCATCATTGTGATAAACAAGCGGCGCGATTGGTTTGAAATAATCCGGGTGACAATACGCGCGGTACCCTTCGCGATGCTCGCCGCACCAGACGTCGTCGAAGTCCCACTGCAGATAGCGAAGCACGACCAGATCGAGTAAGCCATCGTTGTCCAAATCGACCCAAATTGCGCTGGTTGACCAGCCGCTGCCCGCGACACCGGCCTTCGCAGTCACATCGGTAAACGTTCCATCGCCGTTGTTGTGATAAAGCTTGTTTCCGCCGTAGGCCGTCACATACAGATCTTCGAAGCCGTCGTTGTCGTAGTCGCCGACGGCAACGCCCATGCCGTAGCCCGCGCCTTGTAGTCCGGCCTTTTCCGTCGCGTCTTCAAATGTACCGTCACTTTTCTGGTGATAGAGCCGGTTCCAATATTTCGGTCCCGTTTTTTGCGGAATCGTGCCTTTGGCCGTCGGATCGCTCAGCGGCGCGCCGTTTACGACAAAAATGTCCAGCCGTCCGTCGTTGTCGTAATCTAACAGCGCGACTCCCGGCCCCATCGTCTCGAGCAAATATTTCCTGCTTGTGTGCGACGATTGATATTGAAAATGGATGCCACTCGAGGAAGTAATGTCGACAAACTTGCCCGGCGTGGCCACATTTGCACGAGCCGGATCGCTCTTTTGTTGAGCGAGTAGCGGCGCACCAGCAACAAGAAATGCAAACAACGGAAGCGCGAGGAAACGCCTCCATTTTGCTTCGGTTCGTGGGAAAGATTTGTGCAAGGTCTCGGTTTCAGCCAAAGCGCCACGCGCATGGCGGGCCCTAGTTATTTGGGTGAGGCCGGCTGCCATACAAACGTGGCCACGGCTCCCGGCGACAATCTATACGATGCAAATTCGCCCTTCCAGGCAATATTGAACGGGAGCGACGCCCCGCTGCCGTTCAGCACCAGCAGAACGATGGAGCCATCTCGATTCTGGAACGCGACGTCTTCCAGGCTTCCCTGTCCGAACGAATTAGACTCAATCCGTCGCGCGCCGGGCTTTACGAATTTGCCGACGTGGCCCAGCGCGATAAAATCCACGGTCGGCAATACTTGCGCCGGAGAAGAGGCGTGATTCACCGTCACGACTCCGCGACACGTGGTGCATCCGCCGAGAAACGGCTCGTGATTTTGATCGAGCGCAAGATTCCACAGTACGACCGTCTGCGCCCAGCTGCGCGTGGAACTTATGATCAGCCGAATCTGCTGCTCCAATAAGTTGCCTTTTTGCCACTCGCCGCCCGAACATTCCGTCATCCAGATCTCTTTTTCCGGGAATCGTGAGTGCAATTCATCTTGGGCCGTCGGCACGCCGCCGTAACAATGCGTGGCCGTGCCCGCGGCAAATGCGGCGGCTTTCGGATCGCTCAAGACCGAAATCGGATATGCAATCAAATCCCAGTTGTGGTCGAACACAAAAACTTTTGTCTTCAGCCCTGCGGCCTTCAGCGCCGGACCGAGATGGTCCCGCAGAAACGCGGCTTGTTCGACCGCGGTCATTCCCATGCCAGGATAGTTGCCAGGAATATTCAGCGGTTCGTTCTGCATCGTGATCGCATAAATCGGAATGCCTTCCGCCTCATACGCCTGAATGAATTTCACGAAATAGTTTGCGAAGGCGGGATACGCTTCCGGAAGCAGCGCTCCGAAAATCATCGATTGAGAAGTCTTCATCCACCCCGGCGGGCTCCACGGCGACGCAACAATCTTCAGATTCGGATTTCGCGCCAGCGCCTGTTTCAGAAGCGGAATGATGTATGCCCGGTCTTGCTCGATGGAAAATTTCTCGAGCTTGAAGTCTTTCTCGCCGGGAGAGACGTCGTCGTAGCTGTAGTCGCTCAACGCAAAGTCGCTCGCGCCCATCGGCTGGCGCAAAATACTCAATCCAATTCCCTTTTGCGGATCAAAGAGCATGTCGAACGCTTCGGCTCTCTGCTGCGGCGATAGTTTCTTGTCGAGCAGCCACGCGGAAGAATCCGTCAACGACGCCCCGAAGCCGTCAATCGTTTGATATTTCGTGGATTCATCGACGCGGATGGTGAGCGCGGAAGCCTGCGTCTTCCCAAATTGTATCGGCGGCTTTTTTTCTAATGCAGGCGCACGATTTTCGATCGATTCAACAATTTCGATTTTCGTTCCCGAAGGCATCTGGGGAAAGGCGCGCGCGCCGCTCGCCAGCGCTAGCAGCGCGAAAACGGCCATCGGCGAATGCGCCACAATAAATCTTTTCGTCATTGATCTCCCAGCCTCCACCGGCGGTTATTGCGGATTTGTTCCCTCGTCTGTGGGTTGCGCCACGTCTGAATCCTGCTGCGTTTTGAATTTCTTTAGCTGTTCCTGCGATTTTTCCGCTTGCTCGTTCTTCAATCGCTGAAACGTGGCAATTGCTTGTTTCGCTTCGTTCATGCGATGGAGCCGGCGAAGCACGATTGCGAGTTGAAACCACGATTGCTGTAGAACCTCCGGATCGTTTTCGGTCGAACTTGCCGTCTGAAAATGTTTCAGCGCACTTTCGTCTTGTCCGAGCAGCATTTCCGCCCGGCCAAGATTGTAATCCGAATGTCGCAGTCCCGCTTTCTGCTTCAAAGCCTCTTCGATCAGATCTTTCGCGCGCGCGCCGTCGCCTCGTTCGATGGCCAGAACGCCCAGCTTATATCGCGCAAGTACGTTGAACGGATCAAGTTCTAGCTCGCTCTGAAAAGCGGCCTCCGCCTCCACCGGCTTCCCCGCGTTGCGAAATTCCGAACCGAGTTCTTCATGCAATCCCGGTTGTGTCGGCGCGAGTTTGATGGCCTCCAGATATTCCGCGATCGCGTCCACTGGACGCTCCGCCTCCGCGTTTGCTTGCGCCAACACTTGATGGACGCGCCAGGATTTGGGATCGGCCTTGAACATCTCTCCATAGCTGTTTTTCGAAACAAGCAGATGCGCCTGCCCGCGATGATACAAAATGTCAACGTTGTTCGGGGCGAGGCTCGCGGCTTTGTCGAGCGCCGTCGCTGCTTCCTCCGGCCGGTCCATCGCCAGTTGAATCACACCCTGCCACATCCATGCCGACGCGTCCTTCGGGTATGCGGCGGTCTCTTTACCAACGGCGGCAATTGCGGGAGCAAATCGATTCATCCGGTAGTAGGCGATTCCCAAGAATAGGTTCGCGCCATGCAATCGAGGCTTTAGACTTAACGCCTTCTGCAAACTGGCGATCGCATCTTCGAATCGCCCCTGCTCTTCCCTTACGAGTCCCAAATTAAAGTGAGCCTCGGCAAAAGTAGGGCTCGCTTTCACGGCAGCCGCAAATCCGTCTCCCGCCGCTTGCAAATCGCCACCGCGCATCGCTTCCACCGCACGCTGAAAGGTGTCGCTGGCCTGTGGGTTCTCTTGCGCGACTGCGGAAAGCGCAAGAAAACACAAACAGACTAAAGCAGCAAACACTACGCTCCAGCCGCGATCTCGCGGACTTGCTATCGAGGATAACTTCACGATGAGAGTCTATAACGAGTGGCGTTGATGAGTGCAGCTAGATGAGAAAGCCTCCTATACCGGTTGACCATAGGAGGCTCCCATTCATCTTCCACTCGTATCCCGCCTCAGAATTGGTAACGGAACGTGAATTGAACCAGCTTTGGCGCGTTAATGGCTGTTGGAAATCCCCCGAACTGGGCGCCTGGACGTCCGAATGTGCCACAAGTAACGCAGCCGTCGCCTCTGGCTAGCGTATGTCGGTTAAAGAGGTTCAGAAAATCCGCTTTAAATGAGAGTACGTGCGCTTCATAAAACGTGAAGCGCTTGATAAGCGAAAAATCCTCATTCTTATAAATGGGGCTGCGAACATCTCCAAAGACCTTGGAAAGATTGCCGAAGGTGTAGCCTCGTTGTGCGACAAGACTTGGTGCATTTGGATCGAGGAAAGCGCCACAGTTGAAGAAGTTATTAGTCGACTGGGCCACAAATGTGCCGTCTGCCTGTTCGTCGCACCCGCTCGGCTGAGACGAAAAAGGATCGTAAGATGCGTGGTTAGCTGCCAGTAATGGTTCGCCGGGAATTCGGCTTAGCCTTGTATTTGCTGTGCCGAAACGGGTATTTTGGGCGCTACTAGCGAATGGGATAAAGGGCACGCCGCTCTGGTAGCGCATCACTCCTCCAAGCTGCCAGCCTCCCAGCACCTTGTCCACCGCGCCGCCCTTGTTCAGAAACTTCTTGCCTTTGCCAACGGGCAATTCGTACAGATAACTAATCACGAAGCTATGCGGAACATCTTGGTAACTCAGAGCCTTCTCAGTCTTTAGGTCGCGCGGGTTCTGCGCAAGAAAAGTGTCCGAGCTTCCAAATGCCGTAAGGCCCGCGAAGGCACTGTCGGCATCAGTCAATGTCTTCGAATACGTGTAAGACGCCAACAAGTTCAACCCATTCCGGAAGTGCCGCTCCACCTTTGCCTGGAGCGCGTTGTATGTGGATTGACCGAGATTTTCCAAGCAGCAATTAGTATTGATGCCGCCATTCGTTCCGGGTCCGCCAGACTGATATTGGGGAAACGGCAAGAGGAGCTGACCGACAAAGTCGTTTCCGCTCGGGCCATACAAGGCCTTGAACCAGTCCGGAGCCGTGATACCAAGACTAGCTAGGGTCGCTTGCCCCGCAGGGCTCGAAACGGAATCATTCAGCTTTGTCCCTAATGATAGGAATTTCGGATCAATTGCGTTCAGTTGCTGAAGATTTGAATTCAGATGGGTGGCATGATTGCCGACATACCCAACGCTCAATATGAGGTCTGGCGCAAGTTGATGTTGAATCTCAAGGCTCCAATTTTGGATCGTCCCCGCACGGCCGCTGCTTGGTGCCGCAAAGCTGGGGCTGCCTTGAAAACTCCCATTCAGCAGCGACGGATCCTGCGCATTGGACGGCGGCGCGAAATCAGGAAAGCCTGAATCCAATGAGCCCTTGCCGCCTTGGAGCACAGGCGCAAAGTTGTCTATGGAAGTAAAGGACGGGTTGACGGCGCCCCCACTGCTCATCGAATCGCCAAAATCGGTATAAAAAAGCGCAGCGTGATAAATGCCATACCCGCCGCGGATGACCGTATTGTTAAATATTCCGAATAATTTTTCGGGCGCATAGGCGAATCCTATGCGAGGGCCGAAGTTCTTGTAGTAGGTCTGCGCACCGGTGGCACTCGACCCGTAAATGAGCGCGCCAAGTGTCCCGCCAGCGCCCGGGTTCGGAGTATTTAGGTCCAAAACCGACTGAGCGCCGTGCGCTTCATGCCGTGGCGTATCTATATCGTATCGGAACCCGAGATTAAGCGTCAGATTCTTGCGGAATTTGAAATCGTCCTGGATGTATGCAGCGTAATAGTTCTGGTTCCACCGCGGAACGACCGATGAGAAATGGGCACTCTCTTTTTGCGGAAGGCCGAGAAGAAAACTTGCAAACGCATCTCCCGTTTGAGCGTCAGATGGTGCGAAGGCCGTCTGAAAATTACTAAATTCGTAGTTCGGCGACGTATTGGTGTTGTTGAACCTCGAAAATTGGGAATGGCGCCACTCAAACCCGATGCGGAATGTGTGACGCGACTTAACCCATGACACGCCGTCTGCGACCACAAGGCCGTTAGGAATGGCAACGTCAAAGTTCCCTGCACTAAATCCCTGGTATCCGATGCCAAGTGCATTCGCGTCGAAGGTAAATACTGGAAATAGCACCCCGCTGGCATTTGGAATTCCCAGCGTTTTTCCCCAATCCTGCCCGGTAAAACTATCGGCCCTGCTAGGATCAACCAGGCGGTTGAAGCCGACGTTAAAGTGATTCACCAACGAGGAGCTGATCGTTTTATCCCATCCAAAACGCAGATAGTGGGAAAAACGCGACTTGAAAAAGTTCGTGTCGAGCGGAGCGGGCAGCGCCTGTGTTCCGTTGAACTGCTCCTGATCGCGACTGCTATACGAAAAGAAGAACTTATTGTCATTGCCCCAGTTCTGGTCGATCCGGAAAGACATGGTGGTGTCGAGAATCGGATTGCTCGAGTTAAATATAAAATTATTAGTCAGCCCCTTTGTCGGGTCCGCGTGAACTGTCAGGAAGGAAAGCACGTTTTGGGCAACCGGACTCAGGTTCGTGATTTTGTTGCCCGGAAATGCGATACGACCTCCAACGAAGCCTGTCGGGCAGGAGGCTGTTGTGGGATCGAAAATCTGGCCTCTCAATACTGGCGTGTTGTCGCAGGGGTTTAAAACAGGTTGTGGATTTGCGCCGCCAGTCGTGAGCGCTGGGCCTAGCAATGCGGAAAAGTCGCCGCCTCGTTCCGCATCCGTCGGCAACGTGCTCGGCTGCGTACCACCTTGGTTATTCCGATACTGTTCCCAGGAAAAGAAAAAGAAGGTTTTGTCACGGCCGTTGTAGAGCTTGGGTACACGCACCGGACCGCCGAGGCTACCTCCGAAATCATTTTGATGGTCGCGTGGATTAACGTTCGAACCGTTAGAAATATTGTTCCAAGGGACCGCATTCAGCCTGTCGTTATGAAGCAAGTCGAATGCGGCGCCATGGTAAGAATTCGTGCCTGCCTTGGTTGTAAAAGATTCGACACCACCGGAAGTTCGGCCAAATTCCGCGGGAATCGTCGAAGTCGTGACCTTGAACTCACTAATGGCTTCCACCGAGGGAGCATTCTCATCAAAGGTTGGGCCAAGCTCTGCGTGGGCAATACTCGCCCCATCCAAAATAACTTCGGTACCCAAATTCTGCCCACCGGAGATTTTGGATTCGAATATGCCGGCTGAATCTGTAGTGCCAGGACCTACCGTACCGGGCGTCAAGAAAACAAATGATTCCGTGGAGCGAAGGTGGCTTTGACCTGTCGCCGCAAGTCCAAGCGGCAGTTCCTCAATTTGCTTGGTGCTGACCACCGTACCGATATCCGAACTTTCGGACTGAATCGCCGGTGCGTCCGCGACGACCGTAACGGTGTCTTTGACGTCGCCAATCGTCAGAGCGAAGTCCAACGACGCCACCGTGTTGACTTGAACCTCTACTCCGGTCTTTTGGTCTGTCTTAAATCCCGCCGCAGTGACGGTAATGGTGTAAATGCCAACCTTAACGTCCTGAATCCGATATCCGCCGGTTGGTCCCGTTGTCGCCACATACTGGGTTGCACTTTCTTTGGCCTTCGCAACGACTTGGGCATTAGTGACAATTCCGCCGCTGGAATCCAGCACCGTCCCCGCGATTGAGCCGCGGTCAGACTGCGCAGCCACAAAATTCGAGGCGGCCAGACAAATCGCCGCACACACCAAGCCCCGAATGAAATTCAAAATCGTTCGCATTACGCCTCCAGGCTTGCCGCACACGAACGCGAGCTTGCACCACCGAGTTTTTTACTCGGATCAGCTCCGCTTCGTTGCAGTTGCCATTTACCCGAACCCGCGCTCACTTGCGATTTGCGTGGATCCCTCGATCCGGATCGTTGGACACAAAGATGCCCCGGGATCCGGTACTGCACCCCAATTGGCGAATACTTTGGAACATCCAAGATATTGGTGTCAAGCAGAAAAATTTCCAATCCGCCTAAGACAATCGTTTGTCTAGCTTATTTTCCGTGTTTTCTGTATGTTTCACGAGCCGGATGCACACCCATTTTCGCGTTTCCGGCGGCCGGCGAACTATCCGCCCGGCGCAAACAGGAGGTATTCTGAACGGCATCGAGGACGATTCCCCAATTTCGAAACACCAAGGCAGTTCCGGCAAAAATATGGCTCAGGAGAAGAAAGGCCCTTCGCGCGCCGCCAAACCCGTCAGCCTAAAGATTCTCGCCGACTATCTTGGCCTTTGTCCGGCGACGGTCTCGCTCGTCCTCAACAATGTTCCCGGGCGGTCGATTCCGCAAGAAACGCGTGAACGCGTCCGCGCCGCCGCGCGCAAATTCAACTATCAACCGAGCCTTCTCGCCCGTTCGCTGCGCAAGCAGCGCACATTCACCGTTGGCGTGCTGGTGCCCGAATTGAGCGACGGCTATCACACGATGGTCATGAGCGGCATTGGCGACCACCTGATGCAGGAAGGCTACTTTTATTTCAGCGCGCATCATCGCCACAAACCGGATTTGGTCGAAGAATATCCACGCCTCTTCATGGGCCGCGGCGCGGAAGGAATCATCGCCATCGATACGGCGCTGGAGCACGAACTGCCCGTGCCCGTCGTCGCCGTCGCCGGCCACAAACAGATCGCTGGCGTGACAAATGTCCGGCTGGACCACAAGCACGCCGCGGAGCTGGCTCTCCGCCACCTGCATCAACTGGGCCATCGCCACATCGCCTTCATGCGCGGCCAGCCTTTCAGTTCGGATTCCAACGATCGCTGGAAAAGCATCGTCGCGGTCGCCCGCGAAATCGGCATCGAAATCCGCCCCGAACTCACCATCCAACTGGAAAAAGACCTGACCTCTCCCGAGTTGGGCTACCCGGTGATCCAGCAACTTTTGAGCCATAAGCGGCGGTTTACCGCGCTCGTGTCGTTCAACGATATCGCGGCCATCGGCGCGATTCGCGCATTGCGCGACGCAAATTTGTCCGTCCCCGAAGACGTCTCGGTCGTCGGTTTCGACGATATCAGCGCCGCCGCGTATCACAATCCAAGCTTGACCACGATTCGACAGCCGCTTCACGACATGGGGCAAAGCGCGGCGCGCATTCTGCTGCAACGCATTCAAGGATTTAAGGATTACCCGAAAGAGTGTGCCGTTCCGCCCGAGTTGATCATTCGCGAATCAACCGCGCCCGTCAGCGGCCGCTCCCATTCCCGCTAAGTGGAAATACCGATGGAACGCGGAGGCTTCGCTACTCTTCTTGCTAAAGATTGAAGCCAATGCGCACGCCATTCACGAAAAGCTTCGCCCGATTGATGATTTCCTGCCGCTCGGTGAGCTCCGTGGCGTGGGACAAGTCCCATGCGTCGCCGCGGTCCAGCACCACAAACAAAATTTCCTTGCAATCGCCGCCGGACTCCTGCGTGTCACTGGAAATAGTACAGGGCATTGCAACCGCGAAAAGCGGGGAACGGATTCCGCAAGTCAGGAAAACCGCTTAATTCGAATCAATCTCGCTGCTAGGATTTCGCCGTTAGGCAATTTCGCAGAATCGCGGACGAAATCCCGGACAGAGGCAGAATTTCGCGGGCAGCGCCGCGAAGTATGGCTTCTCGGGGCATGCCAAACACCACACAACTCGCTTCGTCCTGTGCGATCGTAAACGCCTCGGCTTGTTTCATTTCAAGCAGTCCATCCGCCCCGTCGTCGCCCATTCCCGTCATCAAAACACCGATCGCCCTGCCGCCCGCCGCTTGCGCCACGGAGCGAAAAAGCACATTCACGCTTGGACGGTGACGCGACACCAGAGAACCGTCGCGCACCTCAAGAAAATAACTGCCGCCGAGGCGCCGCACCAGCGTATGCCGATTGCCCGGAGCAATATAGGCCCGGCCAGGAAGAACTTTATCTCCGTCAGCCGCTTCTCGCACTTCGATCCGGCAAATTCCATTCAACCTTTTCGCAAAAGCCGCCGTGAATCCCTCGGGCATGTGTTGCACGGCCACAATTCCAGGGCAGTTCACCGGCATTTGCTCCAAAACCTGCAGCAACGCTTCCGTACCTCCCGTTGAAGCTCCGATCGCCACAATCTTTTCTCCGTGCGGCGTGGACGCCGGTGCCACCGCGGCGGGAATCACAACATCGGCACTATGGTAGCTGGAAGAAGAACTTCTTCTTAACCTTCGAAACTTACTGACGCGAGCCTTCGCTGCCGCCCTCACGGTGTCTTCCAGCAGTACGGCGGACTCTTCCAAAAAACCGCGCACACCCACCTTCGGCTTCGTGATGATATCCACGGCGCCTGCTTCCAATGCGCGTATCGCGGCTTCGGTTCTCGGTCCGGTCAACCCGGAACAAATCACCACGGGAACGGGATTCTCCGACATGAGTTTTTCCAGAAATGTTAGCCCGTCCATCCGCGGCATTTCCAAATCCAGAAGAATCACATCCGGCGGAAATTTCTTCATTTTTTCCATGGCGATAAGCGGGTCGGCGGCCACATTCACGGCGAAGCCGTGCTTTTCGGAAAGTACCGACACGAGCACTTGGCGCACGATCGCCGAATCATCCACCACGAGAACGTTTAACGCGCGGCCGTCGCCGGCGGCGGCGCCAATTTCGTTCGACTCCTGGTGTTTGCCCGTGATCACGTCTCAATCCTCTTCACGATTGTTCCGCCTCGACTTCTCACCGCGCCGAAACTCCGCACTCTTGCTTCAATCCCGCACGTTTTGATCGCGGCCCTGCAATATACACAGCGCACCGCGCGCCATCGCGCCCTTTTGCGACGGAAAAACTTTCGGCGCGACAAACCGCAATTTATCCGTGACGCCGTGCAGACTCTCCGCATGGCCAAGGAAGAGATATCCGCGACGCGCCAGGCATTTCCCCAGCGAGTCCACGACCTTAATCTTTGTTTCCCACTGAAAATAGATCAGTACGTTCCGGCAGAAAATCAAATCAAACGCACCGTTCGTGGCGTACGGAGGCCGAGCGAGATTCAATCTGGCAAACCGGACAACTCCCCGCAATTCGTCCGTCACCTTCATCTTGCCTTTCTCAGGCCCGAATCCCTTTAGAAAAAACCTTCGTTGATATTCCGGCGGAACGCCCGAGGTTTTCTCCGCCGGCCAGATTCCTGTCGAAGCGTGCGCAAGCACTTTGGTGGATAAATCCGTCCCCAGAACTTCCACATTCCATCCCGCAGCCGGCGGAAATTGCGTGAGCAGCAACATCGCCAGCGAATACACTTCTTCGCCGGATGAACACGCCGCGCTCCACACCCGGATTGTCTTGCTCCGTTTGCCGGCATCGGCGTCCGCAATCCACTCGGGAAATACGCGCGTGCGCAGACATTCAAACGCGGCGGGTTCGCGAAAAAAATGCGTTTCATTTGTGCAGATGCAGTCGAGCATCAACACCATTTCCCGCGGATCGGCTTTCACTTTCCGGAAGTACGCGGAAAACGATTTCAGTTCCAGTGCCCGTAGCCTCTTCCACAACCGGCTCACCAACATCGCGCGGTTCTTCGCGCCCAGGTGGATTCCGGATTCGCGCAGGACCAGGTCTCGGAAAAGCTGAAACTCGTCGTCCGAAAGTTCCGGAATCGGCTTCGCCAGCAACGCCGCCTGTTGCGCCGCCATTTCTTCCCATGCCATCAGGCTTCCTTGCGCTCACCCGAGCCGATTTCCTCGGCCGTCCGCGCTTCTCCGCTCGCCGCCTGTAGCGTCGATACTGTCAACAGCTCCGTATTACTCAACACGCTGTCGATGTCGAGGATCAGCGCAAACTTCTTCCCCAGTTTGCCCATCCCAAAAAGATATTCCAGGCGCACTCGCGTACCGAACGCGGGTGGTTCCTCGATGTCTTTCGCGGCAAGATCGATGACTTGATTCACCGCGTCGGCGATCACGCCCATCACGGTACGCTCGGCCTCCTGCTCGACTTCCACGATCACAATGCAGGTTGTCTTGGTTACGCCGCGCGACTCGATTCCGAACCGCGCGGCCAGGTCCACCACGGGAACGACGTTTCCTCGCAGATTGATCACGCCGGGAATCCATTCCGGCACCTTCGGCACTTTGGTTACCGTCGTGTACTCGATGATTTCTTTTACGCGCTGTATGTTGATCGCGTATTCCTCATCGGCGAGAAAAAAGGTCAGGTATTGTTGCTGCAGCGTTTCTTCTTTTTCTTTGATTTCCATGGATTTCCTCCGCAGCTCAGATCCGCGCGAACGACTCGGCGTAATCGCCGTTCGTTTTTCCCGATTGTGCCGGCGCGCCGTGATTGCCTTGTTCCGGCGTCTCTTGAAAGTGAAGTTTGTCGGCCTTGCGCTTCTTTCCCGCGCCGTGATTTCCCAGCGTGCTCACGCGGAAGAAGCTGATCATGTCTTGCAACGCTTCGGCTTGCGACGCAAGCTCTTCCGCCGTGCTGGAGAGTTCCTCTGCGCCGGCGGCGTTGCGCTGCGTCACCAATGCAACCTGGCTGATGGCCCCATTGATCTGGTTCACTCCCGCAGCCTGTTCTCGGGACGTCGCGGCCACTTCTTGCACCAGGTCGGCCGTCTTCTGAATCGCGGGAACCAGTTCGGCCAACAAACCTCCCGAACGTTCCGCCACTTGTACGTTGGCAGCCGCTAGTCCGCCAATTTCCTGCGCGGCCGTTCGGCACCGTTCCGCAAGATTGCGCACTTCGCTTGCAACCACCGCGAACCCGCGGCCGTGCTCGCCGGCACGCGCTGCTTCAATCGCGGCGTTCAACGCCAGCATGTTGGTCTGATACGCGATCTCTTCGATCACGGCGATTTTTTCCGCGATCGATTTCATTGCCGTAACCGACTCCTGCACCGCTTGCCCGCTTTGTCCGGCGTCCTGCGCGCCCTTCCGCGCCATCTGCTCCATCTTTCGGCTGTTTTCGGCGTTCTGCGTCACCGAGGCGCTCATCTGCTCCATGCTGCTGGTTACTTGTTCCACCGCTGCGGCCTGTTCGCTCGTGCCCTGCGAGACGACGCTCGCCGAAGAAGCCACCTGCGTCGCCGCGGTGCTCACCGAGCCCGCGCCCATCCGTACTTCGCCGATCATTTCATTCAGCTTCCCGGTCATCTTGGCCATCGCGCCAAGCAGTCGTCCGAGTTCGTCGCCGCGATCGGTATTGATGGTCTTGGTCAGATCCCCGGCGCTGATGTTTTCGACCACTTCCAGCACATCCTGAATCGGCTTGGTAATCCCGCGCGCAATCACCAGCGTCACGAAAATACTCACGAAAATCGACACGAGCGAGAAAATCACCAAAGTCGTCGTCGTTGTCTTCGCAATCTCCGTCACGGCCGGTACCAGCACTTCGGCGTGGCGGTTCGTCAGCTCCGTCGCCAGATCTTCCAGTCGGTGAATGGAATCTTTGTATTCATTGATCTTCGCGTTGCACTCCTGCGGCGAACGCAACTTGCCTTCTTGAATCAGACCAAGCACCTTGGTGAAGCCGCTCTCGTAGGCGTCCAAATCTTCGCGCATCGAGCGCAGGCTGGCCTTGTCGTCCGCCGAAAGCTGGAATCGTTCGAGTTCGGTGAAAACGTCGCGAAGCTTTTGTCTCTGCGCATCCCACTTGGCAACGTACTGCGCTCTGATTTGCGAGTCTTCAACGTTCAAAAAGCTGTCCTTTTCGAATCGGCGCAACTCCAGCGTCGTGGCCTTGGCGCGCGCGGCAAGCGTCACCACCTTGGCGTCGCCTTCCAAAACCTTCAATGTTTCCCGCGTGATGGCCTCGAGCCCCCAATAGCCGCTTAGGCCCATGGAGATCAGGAGCAACACGATCAATCCGAACCCGATCGACAGCCGTTTTCCAATCGACATATTCTTCAACATGAAATTCTCCTTCGAACAATTTTGCGAGTGCGGCCACGCGCCGCCTCGTACACCTTACAAATGGACCTATTGCGAAACTGTTTCGGCGCCTCGATGCACTGCTTCCGCACAAAGCGCCGGTACATCGAGAATCAGAGCGACGCGGCCATTTCCCAGAATCGTTGACCCGGAAACTCCGGCAATTCCTTGAAACAACCGGCCCAAAGGTTTGATCACCGCTTGTTGCTCGCCCAATAATTCGTCGGCAGCTAAACCCGCACGGCCGCCTTGATACTCCACCACAATGATCTTTTCGCGAGCAGGTGCGCTCCCTCCGGTTTCGAACAGGTCGCGGAGCCGCACGAACGGCAACGCCTCTCCGCGCAAGTTGATCACGCCTCCTTCATTCGAACTGTGCTTCTCGGCAGGCAGTTCAAGGCACTCTTTTACCGAACTCAGTGGAATCACGTATGTCTCGCGGCCGACCTTCACCGCGAATCCGTCGATAATCGCCAGCGTCAGCGGCAGGCGAATCGTGAACGTCGTGCCCTGCCCTTTGCGGCTTTCCACCTGAATTCCTCCGCTCAGCGCATTCACATTTCGGCGCACAACATCCAGACCTACGCCGCGCCCGGAAAGTTCGGTCACTTTTTCCGCCGTGGAAAATCCCGGCTGAAAAATGAGGTTGTGAATCTCCGCTTCGGTAAGACGCGCTCCGTCTGTAATGATTCCTGCCGCTCGCGCCTGCGCGAGTATTCGTTCGTGGTCGAGACCCGCTCCGTCGTCGGAAATTTGCACGACGATGTTTCCGGAATCGTGGAAGGCTTGCAGCACAATTTTTCCGCTCGGGTCTTTCTCCATCGCGCGCCGCACGTCCGGCTTCTCCAGCCCGTGATCCACCGAATTCCGCACCATGTGCATCAGCGGGTCATGCATGTGCTCGAGCACCGTGGCGTCAACTTCCACGTCTTCGCCTACCACCAGCATCCGCGCCAGTTTTCCGCTCTTGCGAGCCGTGTCGCGCACGCTTCTTGCAAATCGGTGAAACGTCGGCCCAACGGGCACCATGCGAATCTTCATCACCAGTTCTTGCAGCTCCAGAAACAGCGCTTCCAATCCATGCTGCGATTCCAGCGCTTCGCGCCCGCCGGCCGTCACGCCGATTTTCTCTTCCAGCATCCGCCGCTGACGTCCCTGCGCAATCGCGAATTCAACCGTCAAATTCAGCATTCGATCCAGCTTGCCCAGGTCCACGCGCAGATTTTGTACCGCCGCCTTGGAAGGCGCATTGCTCGCGGCCGTTTCCTGAACTGCAGTGGCCGAATTCTCCGCGCCGCCGCCCGTGTGCGAGGCCTTGCATTCCGTGGTGATCTCGGCGAGGCGCGCGATCATCGTCTCGTGTTCCGGAAGCAAGCCTTCTTGCCCCTCGACCGCTCGCTTCGCCATTTGCCGCAGCGCATCCACTGCCCGCAACAATGTATTAATCGCTTCGACGGATAGCGCCACAGCCGCGTTGCTGCGGCAAACATCCAGCAAATCTTCAACGGTGTGCAAGGCTCGCGCCAATGCCTCGAATTCGAGCAACGCGGCGTTCCCCTTTACGGTGTGCGCCGCCCGAAAAAGCGAAGAGATTAATTCCCGATTTTCCGGATGCGCCTCCAACTCCAATAGCAGTTGCTCCATCTGCGTCAGACACTCTTCCGTCTCTTGCCGGAACGACTGCAACAACATTTCCCGATTAATTTCCATGATTCCTCTACAGATCCTTTATTTCCGCGTCGCCCGTATCCGTGCAAAACACGATGCGCTGCCCCTTGTCCACTCCCACCACCGTGGCCACCACCGGGATGTGCGCCTTCGTCAGCATTTCCAGTGCAATCTCAACGTTCCGCCCGCCCAGGTGCAGTTCTTTGTTCGCACCGGTCTCGCGCTTGGAATGGAATAAGCAGCCCCCACCGAACACTTTGGCTCGCAGTTGTGCGCGGTTTGCCCCGGCTTCGAGTAGCTTTTGCACCAGTGTGGAAACTGCTACGTTTCCGTACCGCG
>DATGEI010000002.1:0-13127 GCA_035310365.1 Candidatus Acidiferrum sp. | reverse complement strand
TTTCTCCATTCGGACATCCCCGGATCAAAGCCTGCTTGCGGCTCCCCGAGGCTTTTCGCAGCTTGCCACGTCCTTCATCGCCTTCTAGCGCCAAGGCATCCACCGTACGCTCTTAGTAGCTTAATCATAAAACTTACTCAACCCGTCTTGTCCTGCGCCAGATTGCTTAGATCCGGCCTATCGACGTTACAGCCAGCGCATCTCCATACATCCCCCTTCCGGATGGGTAATCCAGAAGTCGGCTTTCGACTATGCGCCAACTGAAAGAACCAAGTCCCCGCTTCTCTTCACATCGCGCCTTGCAGCACTTTGCTTCGACGAGCGATCACTTGGCTTGTTGGTTAGTTCGCCTTGTAATTCCACAGCACTGCTCAACTCGAGCAGAACTTGTAATAACCCACACCATGGCGTCGCGCCTGACCGTAATCAGGTCGCGATTGTCGGCGTGGATTTGCCAGCCTTTCTGTTGTCAAAGAACGTTTCGTTCCGAGTCCATCGGAGTGCCCCCGCCGTGGCGGAGACTTGTCTGGTGGGACTTACTAGATCGCGTAAAGCGACTTCGCCTTCCAGCTCAGCTTTTCTGGTTTCTTTAAAATTAAAGTCCCCAGAAAATAAAAAACCCGGCGTCGAGCGCCGGGCACAATCGCTATTTCTTAGCGATTCCGCGCGAAGCTCAACAAGTTCTAGCCCGTGTTGCTCGTAAGGTACCTCACTCTAGGATCTTGCGATTGCCCTACAGATCCGACCGTGACTCCCCTGATCGGCCCAAGAACATTGGCATGTCCTCGAACCGAAGGTCAGTATACCTGAAACCCGAATTTCGTCAAGCCCCTGTCAAAACTTTTTTTAAGGAGTTTTCCTCAGCCCTGTGGATCACGGAGAACCGCTATCCCGCTGCCTGTTTCCTACGCGGATTTGACGCCGGCCATCTTCGCCGCCGCCTGCAACGACTTATCCAGCGAGGCTAGCGGCATTTGCCGTCGCAACGCCAATTCCAAATAGCACGCATCGTAAACCGTCAATTGAAATGTTCGAGATAGAGGCAACAGACCGTCTAACGGCGTATGCATCGTATCCAACTCGACGCTCGAACGAAGGAGCTGATTCATTTTCTCGATGCATTCGTCCGACTGGATCTGCGATAAAAGCTTGCGACGCTCCGCAACCAAAATTCCGTTTCCAAATTCCAACGTCGAAAGCTGCGGTGAAACGCCGCGCGCTTTTCCCGCCGCCAACTGATCCCTCACCGCCTCCGCGTATGGATGAACCGGCGCGTCCACAAACCACGACAAGGCAACCGATGCGTCCAGTACAAAAAATTTCAACGACGCCCTTCCTCAATCAATTCCTTCGTCGTGATCCCGGGATGGGGCTTCACCTTCTTGCGAATTCGCTCGATGCCCGCGAACAACTCGGCAAGGTCGGTCTTTTCCTGCTCGGCCGGCACAACCATCGCCGCCAGCTTTCCCCGCTTCGTAATCCCGATTCGTTCTCCGCGCGACGCCCGCTCCACCAGTTCCGAAAGTCTTTGCTTTGCTTCGAACAAACCGACTTTTCGCATTTTCCAGGCGCTCCACAAACAACCTAGATGAATAATCTAGATGAATTTCACGTTAGACGCAAGGGCACGCTCTATTAGCGCCTGGGGGAGCTTCCGGCGAGCTGCCGTTTGCGCGTCGCGTGCGTTTTTACGATAGGATTGCCGGGAAGGCTCGATTGCAGAGGGGGCGGAAAATGAAAAGGCTCATTGCAGTGATGATTGCGTTGGGAGTGATCGGCCTCGCGGGCGTTCGCTCTACGCAAGCGCAGGCGCCCGATCCGCTCGAAGGCTTGTGGCAAGGCTACGACGGCGAACTTCGACACGCCGAACGACAACTGATCGCGCTGGCCGAAGCGACTCCCGAAGACAAGTTCACCTGGCGCCCCGCGCCGGGCGTGCGTTCCACGAGCGAGGTCTATATGCACATCGCCATCGCCAATTTTTATTTGCTCAGCATCACCGGCCCGAAATATCCCGACGACATGAAGGAAGGCATCGAAACATCAGTCACCTCGAAAGCCGAAGTCATCAAATGGCTCAAGCGCTCGTTCGAAGCCGTTAAGCAAGCGCGCCTCGCCGCAAAACCGGAAGACATGAAACGCAAAGTGACGGTAATGAAGCGCGAGGCCACCGTCGAAGGCATGTACCTGCGCATCCTCGTCCACGACGACGAACACATGGGCCAGCTCATCGCCTACGCCCGCATGTCCGGCGTCAAACCGCCCTGGTCGGAAAAATAATAGCGGCTTTTTCTCGTCAGTGAGTGTGGCTTCTATTTCGGAAATGCTTTGCTATCAATTCCCGGGACGAGCTTGATGGCGTTCTTGTAGTAGATCTTTTTCAGCACTTCGTCGTCGAGCCGGAAGCCATAAATGCGCCAGAAGGCGTGCCGCTTGCGGTAATACTCGATGTATTCGTCGCGCGTTTCGAGGCAGCGGAAATACCATTTGTATTCGTTCACTTCGTAGATGTCTTTGCCCATCAGCACGCGATCCTGATACTTCGTCAGAAAATCGTGCGCCGAATAGGGCTGGCGGCCGAGTTCGGCCAGCACCGCGGCAATATCCACGTACACGTTGGGAAGCTCGTCGAAAAGTTTTCCAAGGCGCGCCAGATCGTTGCCGTGAAATCCAAGGTGCGCGGCAATGAATTTCGTGCGCGGGTGCATCGCGAAAAGATGATTGCGCTCGGTCATCAGCGTTTCAAACGGCGGATATTTCCCCGGTGGCCGCGCACGCTGCGGAAATTGTTTCAGTTCGAGCCACCGCTCGTTGTATTTGTCCCACGGATCGAAAAAGGCGGAGGGCTCCGCAACGTGAATCAGCACGGGAATTCCCAAGTCCGCGCACTTTTCAAATACGGGAGAAAAGGCTGGATCATCGACGTGCACGCGTTCGCCATTCTTGTAATGCAGTTCCATGCCGAAGTCTTTGAAAATCTTCAGGCCCTGCGCGCCGTTTTTCACGTCTTCTTCAAGTCGCTTGGCCACGCGTTCGCTGAAGCCCGGCTGATCGAGGTCGGCGTAATCCATGTTCGCAAAAACCACGAACCGGTTCGGATAGCGGCCTTTCATCGTTTCCACGGTGCGTTTCAGCCGGTCGCCCGTGCCGCCGCTCAAATTCACCATCACCTGCAAATTGATGGAGTCCATGCCCTTGATGAGTTCGTCCACGTCGCCGGGCGTGGGATTCCAGTGGTGGCTGTGAATGTCGATAAAGGGAAATTTCGCGCGGTCCACTTTGTGTTCGGCGACGACGAGCGTGGACTTCGGTTCGTACTCTTCGATGGTGAGCGTCTGCTGCGCGCGCGGCGCTTCCTGT
Source organism: Candidatus Acidiferrum sp. (assembly GCA_035310365.1). Classification (GTDB taxonomy): domain Bacteria; phylum Acidobacteriota; class Terriglobia; order Acidiferrales; family UBA7541; genus Acidiferrum. The sequence goes on along the minus strand of DATGEI010000002.1, from coordinate 9,767 downwards.
TGCGCGAAAATCGGCCGACGCGCGGCACCGAGCAGCGTCGCTCCCAAAAAAGCGGCGGTCGTAAGGATCAAAGCTGCGGTGCGGCGGAAAAAGTGCATCGGCCCCCCAGAGAAAAAGTTATTTCGCGCGGATTTATTGCAAATTTTCCCACGCCTGCTGCTGCGCACGGGAAACGTTCGCTTTCTTGCGCTTTCCGCGAAGCTGATCTTTTGGACGCAGCGACGCGGACACTGGTGTCTTGTCGTTCAGCGCTTTTGCCTGCCGGAGGAGGCGTTTCAGATTCGGATCGCGTGTCTCGGCCACATCGGAGAATTTGATGTGGCGCAAATTGCGGCCTGCGCCTTCGAGAAGCTTGGCCGGATCTTTGAGCGCCGAGCCGCGCGAAAAACCGAACGTGATATGCTTTTTCCCGACGCGCAAATAAAAAAGCGGGCCATTCCACTCAAAAACGGGAACGCCCCACGGATTCATGGCTTCGCGCGCGGCTGGCACTGTCTTTTTCACCAGAGTTCGGAGCGCATCAACCACCTGGACGAGCGCGGGATTTTCGCGCGCCACATAAAGATCGATGGCGTGGCTGGCGCTGGCTGCTTCGGGCATCGGAACCCCCCGGCGAAAAGAAGTATTACACAACCCGGCCGGCTGCCTTTACCGCGATCAAAAATCGCTGGGAAAAGCGAGCGGTGCGTTGGACTCCATCACCGCGCCACCGGCGATCTGGTCGCAGAAAGCGCGGAAATTTTCGTACCAGACTTTCGTGAAACCGGTGATCAAATCCTCAGGATTGCGCCCGACGATGGGACGGCCCGCGTGGACCAGATCTCCCCAAGTGTGAACGCGGCAGCCTCCTTCGGGCAGTCCTTCGAAGGTAACCCATTGAGCCAGGGCCGCGCCGATGGCGTGGTCAATCCAGCCGACGCGCCTGGCCGGGACGCAACTGGTAATGACATGCTCGATGCGAGTAGAAAAAGGGCGCAAAACCTCAATTTCAAGACGGCTGCCCGGCACCCAAGGAAGCCCTTCGGTCCACTGGATGGCGCCGTAAATATCAGCGAAGGCGTTCCAGCGGCGGCAGTCGGAAAAAACGTCCCAGCAAAGCCGAGGTTCGGCCTGGGTGGAGACGGAATACTGAAAACGAAACATAAGACCTCATAAAAAAGTTCTCCCCGGCAATGAAAACGAGCGGGAAGGAGAAACAGGGCAAGAGGATTTAAGCGCAATTATTTATACACTGTATTTTTAACATTGTAAAGGCTATACTTCGCGCATTCCCGCAGGAGGGCCGATGCCCCGCAAACCGGACGTGGCGCTGGAAGGCCGCATTGTGGACATGGCTTATCGATTGTGGAGCCAGAAGGGCGAACACGCCCTGACGATGCGAGCGGTGGCGCGCGCGGCAAAAACGACCACCCCCACGTTGTATCAACGATTTCGCGACAAAAAAGACCTGAAACATTTCCTCGAAGAGCGCGCGCGGCAAAAATTGTACGACGCGCTGCGGACCGCGGAAACGGGATGGGAAGTTTGCCGCGATGCGCTCGATTTTATTTCGGAGCACGGAAATGAATATCGATTGCTGACGTCGGAATGGGGCATCCGTTACGCGCAGATCGGGCCGATGCGTTCGATGGATTATCTGAGACAGGTGCTGGCGAAAGAATTGGGCGGCAAGGCAGGAGACCACGGCGAGCTTGCGTTTCAATTGTTCGCGCTGGTGCACGGCACGGCGCTGCTGCGCCCGGCGGGAGAGGAACACCGGCAGATGGCGCAGGAACTCCGCGAGGCGTGCCTGCGGGCGTGCGCAACATTGCTGCAGGCGGCTCGGCGAACCCGTACCAGGGCGAAAAAGAAATCCGGTTGAGCGGGCGGTCTTCGCTTTGCGCGCGGCGCCGCGCGGTTACGGCAAAATGCCGGCGGTTCGAACGCTTTTTTCAGAGACGGCAAAAGGCGGCGGCCCGGCCAAGAATGCGGAGTCATACACGAACATTTGCCTCGCCGCTTTTCGAATCGCCCCGCCACAGTGGCGCAAAACCAATTCCGTATTGCGAGTGGAAATCTGCGGACCGGCCGCAACACCGGCATCCACGGGAAGCAAATCCACGACATGCCCGAATTCGTGGAGCAAAGTCAAAATTTGAACTTCGCGCGTCGCACCCGAGAAATCGCCGACGAAGAGCCGCTTGGAGATACCGGCGTAGCCGTGACGGAGGGAATCGACGTCGATTCGAATGGGCGCCGAATTTCTGAAGAAGGCTCCTTTGTCGTTGAGCGTAATGGTCGAGCCCCAACCGACATTCTGGCCGGTACGCGCCGCATAGGGTTGGTAATAAACCGGATTGCGCTCCCACGACTCGACTCTGACGATATCGGGGCTGCCGGAATAATCCACGGCGAAGCGCAGCGAGCGAAACTTTTCGGCGGCCTCCGGCTCGGCGGAGCGGAACCAGGCGGAACAGGAATTTTGCGCGGTAAGGATGGCAAGGACCGCCGAGCGGGCTTGGCTGATGACAGGCGCCCGGTTGCCGAAGGAAATCAGCTCGGCGGTTACGGGATCCGCGCCGCGAGCGTTCGCCGGACGATCGGAACTTTCCGATTCGGGAAGCAGCGGAGAGGGGCCTTGGGCAATGGCCGAGATTGCGCAGGACGAGGCGAACGCAAAAACGGCGAGCGACGAACAAAAACTTCTGAGCGCAGGAAGCATGATCTTCTCCTGGCCCGGACTGCCTTTCCACCACATCCCAATCGCGAAATGGATCGAAAAAGTCTGGGCGACGAACGGCAATCGCGAACGGGCAAATCGTCATCCGGTAGATGAGTGACGAGTGGGCCCGAAGAATTGTTTGGGAGGAGCGGTGAATGTCAGCGAGATTTGAGCGAAAGGCAAGAAGCGATTTACAAAAAGGCGGGCATTAGACGGGAAAACTTTCGCGGGTGAGCGAAAATTTAGAGGCCGGAAATGCGCCGATATGCGTCAAGGCCCGTGGTTGTGCCGAAGAATCGTGGCGGCGTTATTTTACTTGGGAAGAAGGGCGAAACTGACGAAGGCGAGCCTGGTGCCGTCCGGGGACCACGACGGAACGTTGATGGTGCCCTGGCCGCCGAAGAGTTTGGCAAGGACGGTGATTTTGCCGTCGGGCAAGGACATCAAACGGAGCTGGACGTCTTTGTTTTCCGGATGACCGACGACGTCGCCTGGGAAAGAGAGGAAAACCATTTTCGTGCCGTCGGGCGAAAGATGCGGAAACCAATCGTTGAGTTCGCCGTGAGTGATTTGGATCTGGTCGCTGCCATCGGCCAGCATGCGCCAGATTTGCATGTGGCCGGAGCGCACGGAATTGAAATAGATATATTTTCCATCGGGAGAATATTCGGGGCCGTCGTCGAGACCTTCGGCGGTGGTGAGGCGTTTTTCCGCGCCGCCGGTTTTGGGAATGGCGTAGATATCGAAATTGGAGTTGCGCTCGCCGACGAAAGCGAGCGTTTTGCCGTCGGGAGACCAGCCGTGCCAGTAAGAGGGGCCGTCTTTTGTGACGAGGCGAGGAGTACCGCCCGAGAGCGGCAAAACGTAGACGCGGGATTTGTGGTCGCCCTGGGATTGATCGCTGACGACAAGTTCGGTTCCGTCGGGCGAAATGCCGTGGTCGTTGTTGCAGTTGGTGGCGAAGCCGGTGTCGATGATTTTTGTGGCGCTCAGTTTATCGTTGGGGGCGGCGGCGGGGACTTGCTCGATTTTTCCATTGCGATTGAATAGCAAAAACGAGCCGTCGCGCGACCAGTTGGGCGCTTCGATGCGGCCCTGGGTTTGATAGATGGCGGTGCGGTCCATGGACGCGACGGTGACGATTTCGAGGGCGCTGTAGAGGGTGGCATTTTTCCAGTCGGAGGCGGAGGAGCGCTCGATTCGAACGCCGGAAAAGACGGCCGTTTCGACGAGATCTTTTTCGTGGCTGCACAGGCCGAGGCCAACGTAGAAAGAATCGCCGAGCGCAATGCGCGGCGAGCTTCCCGCGAAATGGAATTGGCCGTCGTCGCCCGCGAGCCACATGGTGAAGTAATCGCCGTGCTTTTCGATTTTGAAGTGCTTGGGAGACCAGAGCGCGGCCTGGACTTCGCGCGTGAGGCCGCCTTTTTCGTCGCGGAACTGGAGCGCGGTCATGCCATTGCCGTGGAGGGCGATGTCGGCGTAGGGCGAATCGGCGTCCAGCGAAGGACGCACCATAAGAAGCGCCTTGCGATGAGGATTCACGCCTTTGCCGACAAATTGAATGTCCGCCTGGAAAAAACCGTCGCCGGAAACTTTTATCCAGACAAAGTGGAAATTGTCTTTATCGAACCAGACATTTTCGCCGCCGGCGGTGATGGAGTAGGTTTCGTGCGCGGAATCGTAAACGGTTTTGCTTGGATGAAGCAGGACGCCGACGTCGCTTTCGTTTTCGAAGATGCCAAGGCTGCCGGAAGGCTGCTGGGCGGAGCTTTTCTCCGGGAAGGAGAAAAGCAAAAGGGTGAGGAAAAATGACGCGAGCGCGGCGCGAGTACGCGTGGACATGGAAAGGGCCTCCGGTGGAAAACTGTATAACAATTTACGGCGAGGGTGAGACGGGAAAAGACGCAGGACAAAAGTGTTCGCAATCGGGGGTTAGTCGGCTAAGATGCCGGTTCAAGAGGGGGCTTTATGAGAAAAGCAAAGATCGCGGGATTGGCGAGCGCGGTTGCGGTATTGCTGGCGGCGGCCACGGCGGCTCTGCCGCAAAAGAGCGTGACGGTGGAAGGATACGTTTTGGATTCGGCATGCGCGTTTACGAAGGGACTCGAGAAACCGATCAGCCGCGAATGCGCGGTGGCTTGCGCAAAGGAAGGATCGCAGCTGGTGATACTGGCGAAAGATGGCGCGATCTATTGGCCGATCGATTCGGCGATGCCAGCGAAGGGGCAGAACGCAAAGCTCGTGGAGTTTGCGGGAAATCGCGTCAAGGCAACCGGCAAGCTGTATGAACGAGGCGGATCGCACGCGATCGCAATCGATACGATCGAGGCGGAAAAGTAATCGCGCCATTCGAAGCGCTGGCAGAATTTCGAAAAGGAGCCTGCTTATGCATTGGTGCGACCGGATGAGCCGGCGAAGCGCCGGCCGATTGCTGACGATAGTGGCGATTCTTGCGGCGCCGGCATTTGCGCAGACTCCGAAAAGTTACGAGTTCACGGTCGAGTACAGCGTGCCGGTGAAGATGCGCGATGGCGTGACGCTGCGCGCGGATATCTACAAGCCGAAATCGGATGAGAAATTGCCCGTGCTGCTGACGCGGACGCCGTACGACAAATCGAGAACGTGGGTTACGCCGTTTGCGCACGTGGCGGCGGCGCGCGGCTACGTGGTGATTGTGCAGGACGTGCGCGGGCGATTCGAATCGGAAGGCGAGTGGTATCCGTTCAAGTACGAAGCGAACGACGGGTACGACACGATCGAGTGGGCCGGCTCGCTGCCTTATACGAATGGAAAAGTGGGAATGTTCGGCGCGTCGTACGTTGGCGCGACGCAAATGCTGGCGGCGCTGACGAAGCCGCCGCATCTCGCGGCGATTTGCCCGACGGTGACGGCTTCGAACTATCACGAGAATTGGACGTATCAGGGTGGCGCGTTCGAACAGTGGTTCAACCAATCGTGGACTTCGGGGCTGGAGGAGAACACGGAAGCGCGGCGGTGGAACGGTTTGAAGACGGCGATGGAGGGAATGAATAAGTTGCCGCTGACGGAATATACGGTGTTGAAGCCGGACGCGAACGGATTGGCGCAATATTATCTGGATTGGCTGGCGCACCCGGGTTTTGACGAGTATTGGAAACAGTGGTCGATCGAAGATCACTACGGGCAGATTCAAGTGCCGGTGTTCACGGTGGCGGCGTGGTACGACATTTTTATGGGCGGATCGCTGCGGAATTTTGCGCGGCTGCAGACGGAGGCGGGAAGCGAAGCGGCGCGAAAGGGGCAAAAGCTCTACGTCGGCACGGGAGGACATGCGGGCGGATGGGGCGGAAAGATTGGCGCGGTGGATTTTGGAGAAAAGGCGCTGCTCGATCCGGACGATTTGATGTTGCGCTGGTACGACCATCTGCTGAAAGGCGAGGCGAACGGAGCGGAGAACGACAAGCCGGTGAAGATTTTTGTAATGGGAAAGAACGAGTGGCGCGACGAAGACAACTGGCCGCCGGCGCGGGCGCAAGCGACGAAATATTTTTTACATTCGCATGGCGCCGCGAATGGGATTAAAGGCGATGGAACGCTCAGCACCGCGGCTCCGGCGGCGGAGCAACGCGATGCGTACACTTACGATCCAGCCGATCCGACGCCGACGATTGGCGGGCCGCTCTGCTGCGGCGCGCCGCCACCGGGAAATGGACCGCAGGATCAGCGGCCCGCGGAGGCGCGGACCGACGTGCTGGTGTTTACGACGCCGGCTTTCACGCAAGAGTTTGAAGTGACGGGGCCGGTGGGCGCGGATTTGTACGTGAGTTCGTCGGCGGTGGATACGGATTTTACGGCGAAGCTCGTGGACGTGTGGCCGAATGGATTTGCGCAAAATCTGACGGATGGAATTTTGCGAATGCGGTATCGCCATTCGCGGGAGAAGCCGGAATGGATGAATGCGGGCGAGGTGTATCGCGTGACGGTGGACATGTGGGCGACGAGCAACGTGTTCTTGCCCGGGCACAAATTGCGACTCGAAATTTCGAGCAGCGATTTTCCGCGATTCGACCGGAATCTGAATACCGGCGAAGAACAGGCGCGCGGAACGCGGATGGTGAAAGCCGCGAACGCGATTTTTCACGACAAGGAACATCCGTCGGCGCTAATTCTGCCCGTCATTCCATCGGCGAAGCCTTGACGGCAATGGGTCGCTCGCCGCACTCTGCTGTGAGGAGAGGTTCATGACCGCGACATTCCAGAAACGCCAGAAAGAAATGAAACGCATCGAAAAGCGGAAAATAAAGGAAGAAAAGCGCGAGCAGCGCAAGCAGGATAAACCGCCGGCCACCGAAGGCACCTACGATCCGGCTTCCGATCCAACGATTGATTGGAACCACAGCAACGAGATTGGCACGCGGGAATAATTTCGCCTGGCGCTTGCGGCACGCGCTGACTCGCGAACTTCCGTCTCTTTTCCGCGGGGGCGAGGCGGACAGCCTTGTTTGTGCGGCAGAAGGTGTGGCGGGCCCGCTTCCGATGGCCAAGCAGTCAGGTACCGACGATCGGCGCTTGAAGCGGATGAAGAACGAAGAAAGAGTAAAGAAAGAACGGGGCAAAGAAACTGGGAAAAGAAAGAATAAAAGAACGGGTCTAAAGACCCGCCACTACAAGTTCAAAAGAGATGGATTTAAAGGCATGCGTGTTGTGTGACAGCCGATCCGTCCCGACCGGTCCTTGCAAACGTTTGAACACAACAAACAATCGCGACAAGGCTTGCCGCGCGAGGCGTCAACTTGACACTCGTTACGTTGCAGCCTACACTACGGAGTTTTTAGATGGCCTTCCGGAACGTACTGGGAGATGGGACTTACGACTTACATGGATAAGAAAAGGCTCGAGTACTACAAGAAGAAACTGCTGACGCGACGGGAAGAGTTGATGAAGACGATTGCCCGCACGGAAGAAGAAGGACGGCAAGCGGACGACGATCCGACGGTGGATCTGGCGGACAAGGCCGCGAACTCGTATACGAAAGAGTTTCTTTTCGGCATGACCAACACGGATCGCGTGATCCTGAATCAAATCGAGGCGGCGCTGAAGCGGATCGACAACGACGATTACGGCGTTTGCGCGAATTGCCAGGAAGAGCTGCAGCAGAAGCGGCTGGAAGCGGTGCCCTGGGCGAAACACTGCATCGCCTGCCAGGAAAAGGCCGAAAAGGGCCAGCTCTAAGCAAGCGGCCTTCGTTGGCTAATCGATAAAAGTATCTTTTCATTAAGGAGAAGAGGGAGTAGGCTTTTGCCGCGATGGCCGAGCCCGCTCCCTCTCTTTCTTTGCCGCGGCGATGGCTGGCACAAGCGCGCGATGCGCTGGCGAGCATCGCCATTCCCGCGCCGTGCCGGTTGTGCGGCGCGTTGCTCGCGCATTCCCTGCGAATACCGATTTGCCAGGCGTGCCTCGATGGATTCGCGCGCGTGCCGGAAAAAATCTGCTGCGTGTGCGGGCTGCCGATGGCGGATGCGGCGGAAATGCCCGGCGAATTCATGAAATGTTCGGCGTGCCGCCTCGAAACGTACGCATTCGAAAGAGCGCGGAGTTATCTGCTGTACGAAGAACATGCAATTCGCGCCCTGCTGCTGCTGAAATTTGAACGGATCGATCCGCTTGCGAAATGGTTTGCCGAACGGCTTGCCGAAATCTACACGAAAAATAAGGCGATGCTGGAAGCGGACGTCGTGGTGCCGGTGCCGCTGCACCGGGAGCGCGAGAAAGAGCGCGGATACAACCAGGCGGAATTGGTGTCGAAACCGCTGGCGAGCATGCTGAAGCTGCCGCATCAAGGCGTGCTGCTGGTGCGAAAGCGGCCACGGCCGGCAAAGCTGGTGTTAACGCTGCGTGAACGCTGGGCGGCGGTGCGTGGCGCATTTGAAATACGGCCAGGCAGCCAGGTTGACAAGCGGCGCGTCTTACTGCTAGATGATGTAATGACGACTGGCGCGACGCTGGATGCCTGTTCGAAGGCGCTTCGCGACGCTGGAGCCAAGTCGGTGGTGGCGCTCACGGTAGCTCGAGCGGCGCATAATCCGCTTCCAGCTGCAGGTGAGAGTTAGCCCAAGGGAAGCGCCATGAGCGCAATGCGGCAGGATACGCCGAGTCCCCGGGGGCATAGACCCCCAGCAGCGGTTGACACCGCTGCTTCCAGCGACATGCCCGCTGGCAGTAGACCCCACAACTCAGCTGTGCCCCGGCGCGGTTCGCTGATGCAGGAACCGGTGTTGGTGCTGAACGCGACGTACGAGCCGATCAATGTGACGGCGGTGCGGCGCGCGATGGTGCTGATGCTGAAAGGCGTGGCGCAGGCGGAAGAGTTGCACAGCTCCGAAGTACACTCCGCGGCGCACTCTCATCGAGTGCCGTCCGTGATTCGGCTGGTGGCGTACCGGCATATTCCGCAGCAGAGCCGGGCGCTTTCGCGGAAGAACATTTTGTTGCGGGATCGGAATACGTGCCAGTTTTGCGGGCGAGTTTTCGCGAGTTCGGAATTGACGCTGGATCACGTTGTGCCGCGTTCGCGCGGTGGACGGTCCACGTGGGAAAATCTGGTGGCGTGCTGCTACCGGTGCAATAACAGCAAGGGCGACCGTACGCCGGAAGAAGCCGGGTTTAAACTGGCGCGACGGCCGCGGCCATTTACGCTGCACACTTCTCGGCAGCTGATGCGGCTGATCGGGCATCGGGACGAACGGTGGCGTAAGTACTTGTTTTATTAAGCGTTTTCGCGAAATTCGCGGCCTAATATAAAAAAATCAGCGAGGAAGGAAACCTTTTTAGCTGGCGCGCATCTAAATTATCAAAACCACTTCGAGGACACACCCCGGGAGGCAGCTAGGATCCAAATCCTAGCTGCTTCTCTCCTTTTACGGCAGGCAAATTCCGAAATAAATTTCAGGTTGAAAATCAAGATTGGGAACTTTTGTCAGAGTTTTGGGGAAAACTCTTTAGGGCGGCTTCTTCGTCGGGAAATTCCGGGAACACTTTATAGAGCTGCGTGATTTTTAAAATTTCTTCCACTTTCGAGGAGAGG
>DATGEI010000001.1:0-19484 GCA_035310365.1 Candidatus Acidiferrum sp. | reverse complement strand
TTGACGCTGTGGAGGCGGTACCAGGCGGCGAAGGAGTTGGCGGGCGCGCAGAAACTGACGAGCGATTCGACGCGGGAACAAGTGATTTTGCTGGTGGTTTCGCAATACATCGGATCGCTGCGCGCGGAAGCGAATGTGATTGCGTCGCGGTCGCGGGTGGAACTGGCGCAAGCGCTGTATGACCAGGCGGCGGATTTGCAGAAAGAAGGAGTGGGAACGGGAATCGATACATTGCGCGCGAACGTGGAATTGCAGAACGAGAAGCAGGCGCTGATCCAAGCGGAAAACGATCGCGAGGCGTCGCTCTACATTCTGAGCCGGCTGCTGAATCTGGATCCAAGGCAGAAGATTGAACTGGCGGATTCATTGAGCTTTTTCGACACGCCGCAGCCGGAAATGGATTCGAGCATCGATGCGGCGCTGGCGACGAGGCAGGAATGGAAGTCGATCGAGCAGCAGGTGAAAGCGGCGCAGAGAGAGAAGCAGGCGTCGCAAGCGGAACGGCTGCCGTCGCTGCGGTTCGACGGAAACTGGGCGTACCAAGGGCTGAGCTCGACGACGGGCATTCCGGTTTACACGTATCAAGCGGGGATCAACATGCCGCTGTTTACGGGCGGAAGAATTCACGCGGAAATTGTGAAAGCGGATCTGCAGCTGAGAACGCTGCGAGAGCAAGCGGCGGATTTGAAGAATTCGATTGCGCTGGACGTGAAGACGGCGCTGCTGAATCTGGAATCGGCGCGAAATGAAGTGCAGGTGGCGAATCTGGGCGTGCAGCTGGCGAAGGAAGAAGTGGATCAGGCGCGGGACCGATTCAAAGCCGGCGTGGCGAACAACATCGAAGTGATTCAGGCGCAGGATGCGCTGGCGCGCGCGAACGACAACCAGATTATTGCGCTGTACCGGTTCAACCAAGCGCGGGCGGACTATGCGCGGGGAATCGGGCAGATGGAAAAAGTTTACGCGAAGTAGAAGTAAGAGCTGAATGCGGAGAAAAAGGGACCGGTGATGAGCATCGAGATCGAAGTTGGGCTGGAAAACGCGTCGAGGGTGAAGCCGAAGACGGAAGAACTTCGCCTGGAGGAAGCGCCGGCGAAAGCGAATACGCGTGTGCGGAATGGTTTGATTTTTGGCGGCGCGGCGGTGCTCGCGATCGTTGCGGCGCTCTACATTTATTACTTCAACCGCGAGAGCACGGACGATGCGCAGGTGGACGGGCACATCACGGCGGTGTCGGCGAAAGTGTACGGGCGGGTGGCGGACGTGCTGGTGAACGACAATCAGCCGGTGAAGGCGGGGCAAGCGCTGGTGAAGCTGGACGCGCGGGATTATCAAGCGGCGCTGGATCAGGCGAAGGCGCAACTGGGGCTGGCGGAGAGCGAAGCGCGATCGGCGGGAGTGGACATTCCGAAAACGCGGGAGAACGTGGCGAGCGGCACGTCAAGCGCGGACGCGGGGTTGCTGGGAGCGGAAGCGGACGCAATGCGGGCGGAAGTGACGTACGAACAGGCGAAGACGTCCGATCTTGCCTACGCACAAGCGAATATCGACAAAAGCCGCGCGAATGCGCAGCTAGCGCAAGCGGACCTGGCGCGATTCCGGCCGCTGATGGAAAAGGGAGAAATTTCGAAGCAGCAATTCGACGCGGCGCAGGCGAATGCGGAGGCGACGGCCAGCGCGCTGAAAGCGGACGAAGAAAAATTCGCGCAAGCGAAGCGAAGCGTGGACATCGCGAAAGCGCAACTGGAAGCGGCGCAGGCGCGCGTGCAACAGGCGCATGCGGGCGTGGCTTCGGCCAAGGCCGACACGAAGCAAGTGGCGATGAAGCAGGCGGACGCGGCGGCAAAGATCGCGAAGGTGCAACAAGCGCGCGCGGCGCTTGAAGCGGCGGAGCTGAACCTGGAGTACGCGACGATTACCGCGCCGGTAGACGGTATGGTGACGCACAAGCAGGTGGAGATTGGACAAGTGGTGCAGCAAGGGCAAGGACTTTTGGTGGTGGTGCCGCTGCACGACGTGTGGGTAACGGCGAATTTCAAAGAGACGCAACTGAAAAAAATGCAAGCCGGACAAAGAGCGGAAGTGAAGGTGGACACGTACGGCAAAACGTTTAGCGGGCACGTGGACTCGATTTCGAGCGCGACCGGCGCGGTGCTGAGCTTGCTGCCGCCGGAAAACGCGACGGGGAATTTCGTGAAAGTGGTGCAGAGAGTTCCGGTGAAGATCGTGCTGGATTCCAGCCAGCAAGGCGGCGCGGTGTTGCGGCCGGGAATGAATGTGGAAGCGACGGTGGTGACGAAGTAAGCGGAGAGTTGGCGGGCGAAGTGAACGAAAGCGAATACGAACGTGAAGCACAGGTTACTTTCCAAATTGAAGATGCCGGACGGGTCGATCAACCCCTGGGTGATCGCGGTGACGGTGACGCTGGCGACGTTCATGGAAGTGCTGGACACGTCGATTGCGAACGTGGCGCTGCCGCATATTTCGGGAAGCTTGTCGGCGGGAGCGGACGAATCGACGTGGGTGCTGACATCTTATTTGGTGTCGAATGCCATCGTGCTGCCGCTTTCGGGATGGCTTTCGGGGCTGGTGGGCCGCAAACGGTTTTACATGATGTGTGTGGCATTGTTCACGGTGAGTTCGTTTTTGTGCGGATTGGCGCCGAGCCTGGGCGTGCTGGTGCTGTTCCGGATTTTGCAGGGGGCGGGCGGCGGCGGATTGCAGCCGAGCGAGCAGGCGATTTTGAACGACACGTTTCCGCTGGAAAAGCGCGGGATGGCGTTCGCGGTGTACGGCATCGCGGTGGTGGTGGCGCCGACGATCGGGCCGTGGCTGGGCGGATGGATTACCGACAATTTTTCGTGGCGATGGATTTTCTACATCAACATTCCGGTGGGAATCGTTTCGCTGCTTTTGACTTCACTGCTCGTGAGCGACCCGCCGTACATGAAAAAGGCCAAAGCGAGCGCGGGATTCCGCGTGGATTACATCGGGATTGGATTGATCAGCCTGGGCCTCGGCAGCATGCAGATAATTTTGGACAAGGGGCAGCGGGAAGACTGGCTGGCGAGCGGATTCATCAAGATTTTCGCGGTGCTGATGCTGGTGGGGTTGATCTCGGCGATTTTGTGGGAGTTGCGGCAAAAAGATCCGGTGGTGGATTTGCGCATGTTGAAGAACCGGAATTTCGCGCTGGCGACGACGGCGATGTTTTTTCTGGGGTTCGTGCTGTATTCGAGCACGGTGCTGATCCCGCAGATGCTGCAGGGATTGCTGGGATATACGGCGGAGAAAGCGGGACTGGCGCTGTCTCCGGGCGGCGCGGTGATCATGCTGATGATGCCGGTGGTGGGATTTCTGGTGTCGCGCGTGGACACGCGGTTTTTGATTTCGTTTGGATGCATCGTTTCCTCGATCGCGCTGTTTGCGATGGCGGGGTGGAATTTGCAACTGGATTACCGGCACGCGGTGTACGGACGAATGCTGCAAAGTTTGGGGCTGGCGTTTCTGTTCATACCGATCAACGTGAGCGCGTTTGCGTACGTGCCGAAAGAAAAAACGAATATGGGCACGGGAATCATCAATCTGGCGCGGAACGTGGGCGCGAGCGTGGGGATCGCCACGGTGACGACGCTGCTCGAGCGGAGAACGCAGGCGCACACGGCGCGGCTGATGGAGCATGTGAATCCGTTGAGCCTGGCGTATCAGAAGATGGCCGCGGGATTCACGACAACTTTTGTTTCGGCGGGCTCGACTCGTGCAGCGGCATCGGGACGCGCGACGGGAATGATTGGCGGCGTGGTGCAGCGGCAAGCGGCGATGCTGGCGTTTTTAGACAACTACAAGATGCTCGGCGTCGTGTTTTTGATGGTGCTGCCGGTCTTGCTGCTTTTGAAGCGGCCGAAGGGAGCCGTGAACGCGCCGGTGCACTGAGGCGGCAGAGAACGAATTCCTGCGTCTAAAGTTGGGTGAAAAAAAGTTTGGTTTGGAATGGAGGGGCAAATGGCGACACAAGTGGCAGTGGGAATGGAACTGAACGAAGCGAAGCTGATCCGCGCGGGGCAACGCGGGGACGCGCAAGCGGTGGACGCACTGTTCAAGCGGTACCAGCGGCCGCTGTTCCAGACGGCGTTGCGCGTGCTCGGGAACGCCGAGGACGCGGAAGACGCGCTGCAAGAAGGAATGCTCAGCGCGTATCGCAACCTGAAGCGGTTCGAGGGGCGGTCGCAATTTTCGACGTGGCTGACGCGCATCGTAATCAACGCGGCGCTGATGCGGCGGCGCAGCATGAAGGCGCGGCCGGCCGTGTCGCTCGATGAACCGGCGCGGGAAGATGAATTGCCGGCGAGCGAGAAGTTCGCCGACGGCGGCCCGAACCCGGAGCAGATGTACGTGGGGACGGAACTGCGCGCAATGATCAACGAAAATCTGGACGAGCTTTCGCCGCTGCTGAAATCGGCGTTTGTCCTGCGCGAAGTGCAGGGCTATTCGACGGGCGAAGCGGCGAAGACGCTTGGCGTGACGGAAAATACGCTGAAAGCGCGGTTGTGGCGCGCGCGGCATCAGCTTGCGGAACGCCTCGGCAGCCGGCTGAAGCGAATGAAGGACGACATGTCGGGCGGAATGGGCGACGCGGAGTGCAGCTACTGCTAAAGGTAAGACCGCGACACAGCGAAGTAATGAATTAAATTAAACACGAAAAGGCCGGCGCGATGCCGGCCTTTTTGTTTGAATCCAATGCCGTCCACGTTGATGGATAGGCGCGCTGGCCAAACGGACAGGTTACGCGGCCGGCACAGAACGAACGCGCACCTTCCGACTTCTGCTATCGTGGGATTATCCGACGAGTGAAGGAGCGGACACCGTGAATAAGACTCTCAACCTGGTTTTGATGATCTTGATGGCGGCCCTGTCTGTGGCGGAGGGCTACAACATCGTGCAAAACGGCGCCAGCGCCAGAAACGTACTTTTCTGCATGCTCTTCGCGGCGTTTGCCGTGCGCCGGTTTCTGATTCACCAGAAACTAACCGCCTAAACGCGGTTGGCGGAGGGATAGAGGCCGAGGACGCGGAGGAAGGTTGTGCAGGAGCCGACTTCCTTGAGCGCAGCGTCGAGCGCGGCGGGAGAAGTGGTTTCCACGTCGAGATAGAACTGATATTCGAAAGGCCGCCCGTGGATGGGGCGGCTTTCGATTTTTTGCAGGTTGACGCCGTGGCGAGAGAAGGGTTCGAGAGCGGCGAGAAGCGCGCCGGGTTTGTGGGCGAGGCGCAGAGCGAGAGACATTTTATTGGCTTCGGGCGAAGCGAACTGCGCGGCTTGCGCCGACGGCACGAGCAGAACGAAACGCGTGAAATTTTCCGGATTGTCGTGAATGTTTTCGGCGAGAATGACGCCGCCGTAGATGGCGGCGGCGCGGCGGGCGGCGATTCCGGCAAAAGATTTGTCGCCGCGGGAGATGACTTCGCGGATGCTGCCGGCGGTGTCTTCGGTGGGGACGCGTTTCAGGCGGGGATGGGCGAGGAAAAATTTTTCGCATTGCGCGAGCGCGACGGGATGCGAGGAGACGGAGCGAAGATCGGCGAGCGTTGCGCCGGGGCATCCGATGAGCTGATGTTCGATGTGAAGAACCGTTTCCGCAACGATGCCCAGATTGCTTTCAACGAGCAAATCGTACACGCGGACGACGGAGCCGGCGAGCGTGTTTTCCACCGGAGCGAGGAGCGCGTCCGCCGCGCCTTCGGCAATGGCGGCGAAGGCGGAATCGAACGTGGGGCGCGGAACGGTCGCGATGGATTCGCCGAGAAGCCCAATGGCGGCGGCTTCGCTGAAGGCGCCGCGTTCGCCCTGGAAGGCAACGCGAAGCGGCGGCCGGCGAGATGAAGCGGGATTTGTTTCCGATGCCAAAGCGGACTCCGTTCTCGTTTCCGCGGCGGCAAACGCCCAACTGGAGATTGGCGCTGCCGGGAGTATAATTCAGCGCATGATGCCGAAACGCGCCGCCGTAACCCGACCGCAGTCCGATGAGTATGCACCATATTATGAGACTTACGTTTCGCTAATTCCTGGCGACGACATTGTGGGCGCGCTGGAAACGCAGCGCGTGCAGATGGCGCAATTGCTTGCGGCGCGGAGCGAGCGCGAAGGAAATTTCCGGTATGCGCCGGGCAAGTGGTCGGTGAAAGAAGTGATTGGCCACATTTGCGACGCGGAGCGGATTTTTGCGTACCGTTTGCTGCGGATTGCGCGCGGGGACGAGACGCCGCTGGCTTCGTTCGAGCAGAACGATTACATTGCGCCGGGCGCATTCGGCGAGCGGACGCTGGCGGATTTGGCGGCGGAATTCGCGGCGGTGCGCGCGGCGACGCTGACGCTCGTTGAGAGTCTGACGGCGGAGGCGTGGGTGCGGCGCGGAACGGCAAGCGGGAAGACGGTTTCGGCGCGGGCGCTCGCGTACATTATTGCGGGACACGAAGTTCATCACCGGCGGATTCTGGATGAAAAGTATTTTCCGGCGATACCGCGGGCGTAGCAAAAAATCTTCCGTCGTCAGTTTTACGTAAACGAAAAGAATTTGACAGAAATTCACCGATTGAGGCGCGCGAGCGGCATTGTTCGCGTGGGGAATCAGCGCGAGATGCGCGCGCCATCCACGTAATAGCGGTGGAAGGGACGCGGCGGTGGCGCTTCTTTCGCAAGCGGAATTGCGGGGAGGCGCGAAATGTGGGCAACACGCGTCTCGTCCTCGTCGGCCGGCGATGCGGACAGCCGGACGGAGCGGAGCAAATAGAGCGCGAGCAACAGACCGCAGGCCAAGGCGACGGAGCCGAAAAGGATCGCCGCCACGTCCGACTCAAGACGGTGCGCAATGGTTTTTTCGAGTTGATACCCGCCTACAGCCACGAGAAGCAAGGCAAGCGGAATAAGCAGCGTGCCAAACGTGTGTGGCACATCCGCCTGTACGCGGAGAGTCCGGCGGTGAGCGTGCGGCGAGCGTGACGTGTGCATGGCCGCTACTCCTCCCTGGATTTCTTGGCAACGACGAGAGGCGGGTCGAGCTGAAGAAAATCCAGGTACGTAAAAATGGGGGATTTGAACTCTTTTTTCATAATGAAACCGCAGGAGCAGCGGGGATTGCCGGCGTCCTGCGAGGTTCCGGTTTCAACGAGAATCGTGCAAAGGCAAGCGAGGTTCGTGCAGTGCCAACGTTCTCCGGGATGCATGACCATGAGAACCCTCCGATATCAGCCATCCGATAACAACACCCGGTTGCAATAAAAGGGAACGCAATATACGGAGTGGTAAACGCAAATGCAAGAGGAAAATCGTAGTTTCCTAATGCGTAAGAGGTCGTCCTATTACCCTGTCGGCAGCTTCGCCTTAAATTCGCCTCGGTGGAAGTGGCGGAAAAGAATGAGAAAACAAGGCGGCGCGAAGGCCGACCGCTCGAGCGCGAGGATTCGAAAAGGCCCGATTTGCTCGCAAGCGGCGCGGCTGATAAAATTCGGAGTTTGCCGAGCTGTCGCCGCTCAAGCAGGGGTAGGAGCGGCGGGGAGCGGCAACCTCCAGCGTGAGCGGGCGACCGCACAGAAGTCCTAGAGCGAAAACCTGACCGGGCGCGAATTGTGCGCGGCGACGGTGCCGGACCCAGAAAATGGGCCTCCAACCGAAGGGAGATCGAGCGTGGCAAAGTACGATGTGGCGATTATCGGGAGCGGACCCGGTGGGTACGTTGCGGCGATCCGTGCCGGCGAACTTGGGTTGAAAACGGTGGTGGTGGAAAAGGATCCGTTTCTCGGCGGGACGTGTCTGCACGTCGGCTGCATTCCCACAAAGGTGTTGCTGCATCACGCGGAAATTTACGATCACTGCAAAGAAGCCGCGGAATACGGAATCGAATTGAGCGGGCTCAAGTTGAATTGGGGCACAACGCTCGGGCGCAAAGACAAGATTGTGAAGAAGCACGCCAAGGGCATCGAGTTTCTGTTCAAGAAAAACAAAGTGGAGTGGGTGCAGGGCTGGGGACGGTATGAAGGCCTGGGGAAGATCAGCGTCGAAAAAGACGGGAAGAAGACGGCGATCGAAGCGTCGAATGTGCTGATGGTGAGCGGCTCGGAAGCGCGGGCGCTGCCGGGGATTGAACCGGACCACAAAACGATTTTGACGAACCGTTCGATTCTGGAGCTGCCGGAGATTCCGAAGACGCTGATTGTGGTGGGAGCGGGCGCGGTCGGCGTGGAGTTTGCGTCCATTTACAATTCGTTTGGCACCGAGGTGACGATTCTCGAAGCGCTGCCGCGCGCGGTGCCGGTGGAAGACGAAGAAATTTCCGCCGAGCTGGAAAAGACGTTCAAAAAGAAAAATATCGCGATGCAAACCGGCTGCAAGGTCGAGAGCGTGAAGAAAGACGCGAAAGGCGTCACCGTTTCGTTTACGGACAAGGACGGAAAAGCGCAAACGCTGCAAGCGGAGAAGCTTTTGCTGGCGGTGGGCCGCAAACCGATGACGGACGGCTGCGGGCTCGAAAAATCGAAAGCGAAGCTCGAACGCGGCTTTGTGCACGTCGGGCCGACGATGGAGACGGCGGAAAAGGGTTTGTACGCGATTGGCGACATCGTGGCCGGGCTGCCGCAGCTGGCGCATGCGGCGATGATGGAAGGCATTGTTGCCGTCACGACGATTGCGGGAAAACCGACCCAGCCGATTCGCAAAGACCGCATTCCGAATGCGACGTACTGCGAGCCGCAGATCGGTTCGATTGGATTGACGGAAAAGCAGGCGCGCGATGCGGGCTATTCCGTGAAAGTCGGCAAATTTCCGTTTGTGGGAAACAGCAAAGCCACGATTCTGAACAATCACGGCGGGTTTATTAAAGTCGTGAGCGAAGAAAAGTACGGCGAAGTGCTGGGCATTCACATCATCGGGCCGCTGGCCACGGAAATCCTGGCCGAAGCGGCGGTGGTGCTCAATCTCGAAGGCACGATCGACGACATGATGAACATGGTTCACGCGCACCCGACGGTTTGGGAAGCGATGGGCGATGCGTTCGCCAGCGTGCGCGGATTGCAGATCAACATCTAGGAAAGTGGCTCGAGCGCTCCAAGTCGATCTCGGTTTGCTGCCATACGCGGAAGCGTATGGGCTGCAGAAGCGGATTGTGGCGGCGCGCAAGCTGGGCGCGATGGAAGATGTGGTTCTTTTTTGCGAGCACCCGCACGTGATCACGCAAGGGCGCAACGGAAAGCGCGAGCATCTGCTGGCAAGCGAAAGCGTGTTGCGGCAGAAGGGCGTCGAGTTTTTTGAGACGAGCCGCGGCGGAGACGTGACGTATCACGGGCCGGGGCAGATCGTGGCGTATCCGATTCTGAATTTGGCGGCGATTCGGCGAGACGTGGTGTGGTACGTGCGCATGCTGGAAGAAGCGATGATTCGCGCGACGGCGGAGTTTGGAATTGCCGGCGTTCGCGAAGCGGGAAAGACCGGAGTCTGGGTCGGCGAGGGAAAGGCTCCGGAAAAACTGGCGGCGATCGGCGTGCACATCAGCCGGTGGGTCACGTCGCACGGGCTTGCGTACAACGTTTCCACCGATCTGCGGTATTTCGATTTGATCGTGCCGTGCGGCATTGCGGACCGCAAGGCCACTTCGCTCGAGAAATTGCTGGGACGAAGCGTGAAGCGGGACGAAGTGACGCCGAAGCTGGCGAAGCATCTCGGCGAAGTATTCGGGCTCGAATTGCGGAAGATCGATCGCGCGGAATTGCGCGAAACGCTGGAAGCAGCCGAGCAACCGGCCGCGGCCACGGCGTAAGAGTTTGCAGCGGAGAGACGAATGAAGAAGTCGCTCACACGGCAGCAGCATCTGGACTTGTACTACTACATGCGGCTGAACCGCGCCGTGGAAGACACGATGGTGAAGCTGTTCCGCCAGAACAAAATCGTCGGCGGGCTGTATTCGAGTTTGGGGCAGGAAGCGGTTTCCGTGGGCACGGCGGCGGCGCTCGAGAAAAAAGACTGGCTGGCGCCGATGATTCGCAACATCGGGGCATTGCTCGTGAAGGGCGTTCCGCCGCGCGACGTTTTCATGCAACACATGGCGAAATACGATTCGCCGACGAAGGGCAAGGACGGCACGAGCCATTTCGGCGACCTGGAAAACCTGCACATCGTTTCTCCGATTTCGATGCTGGGCGATCTGATTCCGGTGATGACCGGCGTGGCGATGGCGGGGCGTTACCTCGGCCACAAAATTGTGGCGATGACGTGGATCGGCGACGGCGGCAGCTCGACCGGCGTGTTCCATGAGGGATTGAATTTTGCCGCCACGCAGAAGGCGCCGTTCGTGCTCGTGCTGGAAAATAATTTGTGGGCGTATTCGACGCCGGTGAAGCGGCAGGTGCCGGTGGAAAATCTGGCCGACCGCGCGAAAGCCTATGGCATCAAGAGTTTCGTCGTGGACGGAAACGATGTGGCGGCCGTTTACACCACGGCGAAGGAAGCGGTGGATCTGGCGCGCGCCGGCAATGGGCCGATTCTGATCGAAGCGAAAACGTTCCGGCGGCTGGGACACGCGCAGCACGATCCGGCGGAGTACGTGCCGGCGGAAATGAAAAAATATTGGGAAGAGCGCGACCCGATTGCGCGGCACGAAAAGTTTTTGTTCAAGGAAAAATTTCTCGACGAAAAAGGCAAAAAAGCGATCGAAGCGAAAATTGCCGCGTTGCTCGAAAAAGAGCGCGACTTCGCGGAAAGCTCGCCGATGCCGCCGGCGGAATTTGCCGAGCACGGCGTCTATTGCACCGGCGACGATTGCCACAAGATTCGCGCCAAGTGGGAGCGGCCGGTGGCGGAAGTGACGCCGCCGAAATCCGGCGTTCCCGCGGTTTGGACCGTGGAAGGCTTCGGAAGCGGCAAAGGCTCGGGCGGAGGCAGCGCGCCGATTCATTTTGGCGATACGGAGAAGCACGAGACGAAGGAAGAAGCGGCCGCCTCGAACAACGGCGCGAAGAGCGCCGGAAAAAAACCGGCGAAGAAGCCGGTGGCGGCGGCGGCGAGAAAGGCAAAGCGCTAATGGCTCAAGTCACCTTTCTCGACGCGATCAAGCAGGCCATGCAGGAAGAGATGGAGCGCGACCCGACGGTGGTGCTGATCGGCGAAGACGTCGGCGTGTACGGCGGCGCGTTCAAGACGAGTGAAGGGCTGCTCGCGAAATTCGGCTGGGAGCGCGTGATCGACACGCCCATCAGCGAAAGCGCGATCGTCGGGGCGGCGTGCGGCATGAGCTATCTCGGACTGCGGCCGATTGCCGAGATGCAGTTCATCGATTTCATCGTTTGCGCGTTCAACCAGATAACGAATTTTGTGGCGAAGGGGCATTATCTGTGGAACGCGCCGGCGCCGATCGTGATTCGCGGCCCGGCGGGCGGCGGCGTGCACGGCGGGCCGTTTCACTCCGCGAATCCCGAAATGTATTTCGTGCATACGCCGGGCTTAAAGGTGATCTATCCCTCGACGCCCTACGACGCGAAAGGCCTGCTCAAGGCGGCGATACGCGACAACAATCCGGTGCTTTTTTTTGAGCACAAGTTTCTGTATCGGCGCATCAAAGAAGAGATTCCGGAAGACGATTATATTGTTCCCATCGGCAAAGCAATCGTGCGGCGCGAAGGAAGGCATCTGACGATCGTGAGCTACGCGGCGATGATGCACACTTCGCTTGAAGCCGCGGACGAGCTGGCAAAGTCCGGCATCGAAGCGGAAGTGATCGATCTGCGCACGCTCGCGCCGCTCGATGCGGACACCGTCGTCGAATCGGTGAAGAAAACCAACCGGTGCCTCGTCGTGCACGAAGATACGAAAACGGGCGGCATCGCCGGCGAGATTGCGGCGATACTTTGTGAGCGCGCGTTCGGGCATCTGGACGGCCCGCTCGTGCGCGTCACCGCGCTCGATACGCCGGTGCCGTACGCGCCGACGCTCGAAGAATACTTTTTGCCGAACAAGGATAAGGTTGTACACGCGGCGAAAGAGCTCGCGAGATATTGAAGAAAGTATTCGGTCGGCAGTGCTCGGTATTCAGTCGCAAAGTCTGTTGGGTCTTACGGATGACTGAAAACTGATGACTGCGAAAAGAATCAAGAGTTTCGTGCGAATCATCACAGGAGAACGCAATGGCAGCCGATGTCGTAATGCCCCAGATGGGGGAAAGCATTTTCGAAGGAACGATCACCAAGTGGCTGAAAAAGCCCGGTGACAAGGTCGAGCGCGACGAGCCGCTCTTTGAAATCTCCACGGACAAGGTGGACGCGGAGATTCCTTCGCCTTCGGCCGGCGTTCTGAAAGAGATCAAGGTCAGCGAAGGCCAGACCGTGCCGATCAACACCGTGGTTGCCGTCATTGACGCGGCGGGTTCGGCCGCCGCGGCCTCTACTACCGCACCGGCAAAAGCGGCGCCCGCACCGGCCGCCGTTCCCGCTGCGGCTCCCGCGGCGCCGAAGCCGCAGATCGTTCCTCCGCCGGCCGCGCCGCCTGCCGCCGCACCCGCCGCAAAAGACGCCGCCCGCGTGCACTCTTCACCCCTCGTGCGCCGCATGGCCAAAGAGCACGGCATTGATTTGACGACGGTGCCGGGCACCGGCGCCGGCGGACGCGTCAGCAAGACGGACATTGAAGCCGCGATTTCCGGATCGGCCGCTCCCGCCGCCGCATCCGCACCCGCCGCGGCGCAAGCTTCCGCGCCCGCCGCACGCACCGCACCGCCGCCACCCCCGGTCGCTCCCGCGCCCCTGGCGGGAGGAAGCGGCCCCGCCGGTCACGGCACGCAGTACGTTCCCTCGCTGCAGCTTGGGGTGCCGCGCGAGCGCGTCTATTTCGGCGACTACGAAGTCGAGCCGCTTTCCAACATGCGGCTGAAGATCGCCGAGCACATGGTGGCGTCCAAACACGTTTCGCCGCACGTCTATTCCGTCGACGAAATCGACATGACGAAAATCGCCTCGCTGCGGGCGAAGTCCAAGGACGAATTCGAAAAGTCCTATGGCACGAAGCTGACCTTCATGCCGTTCTTCGTGAAGGCGGCGGTGGCGGGCTTGCGCGCCTATCCGACGCTGAACTCTTCGCTCGATGGAACAAGCGTCGTGCGGCACAAGGAGATCAACATTGGCATCGCCGTGGCGCTCGATTGGGGCCTCATCGTGCCGGTGGTAAAAAGCGCCGACGAAAAAAATATTCTCGGCATTCAGCGCACGATGAACGATCTGGCGGAACGCGCGCGTTCGAAGAAGCTCAAGCCGGAAGAAGTCCAGGAAGGCACGTTTTCCATCACCAATCCCGGCGTATTCGGCGGGCTGTTCGGATTGCCGGTGATCAGCCAGCCGAACGTCGGCATCCTCGGCCTCGGCGCCATCGAAAAGCGCCCCGTCGTCATCAACGATTCGATTGCCATCCGCTCCATGTGTTATGTGACGCTCAGCTACGATCACCGCGTGGTCGATGGCGCGATCGCGCACCAGTTCCTGCACAAAGTGAAAGAGACGCTGGAAAACTGGAGCGAACCGCTGGTCTGAAGAAAGTTCTAAGTTGTAA
The DNA here is from genome assembly GCA_035310365.1 of Candidatus Acidiferrum sp. Taxonomy (GTDB): domain Bacteria; phylum Acidobacteriota; class Terriglobia; order Acidiferrales; family UBA7541; genus Acidiferrum. The sequence goes on along the minus strand of DATGEI010000001.1, from coordinate 5,906 downwards.
GTTTTAAGTCTAAAGTTCAGAAACGGAAAGGCCCGGCCGAAGTTGCCGGGCTTTTCGTTTGTGCCATTACGCGCGGGAAAAACCGTCGGCGATTCGGGCAGGGTTCTCCACCCTGATGCGAAGCGCCTGGCGTAATTCCGAAGCCGCACGCCGAAAGGAGAGGAAGTCGGCAAAAAGTTCGGCCGGCTGCGACTGTTGTAAGATTTTGTTTCGCCTTAAAACTTAAAACTGCCTCACTGCAGCATCGGCTTGAGCTTTGCCACCCACACCGCGAAGCCTTCCATCGGAATCGGTTCGATGCGCGCATCGCGCAAAGTGTCCCGCACAAACTGGTGGCGGAGCGTTCCGCCGTCGAGCGGCACATCGGTGATCGCGGCAAACTCCGTGCGAAACGGCCCGCGCTGGTCGATGTATTTCGCGGTGTAGGCATATTCTTTGCACGACATCGGCGAGCGGCTCACGCTCAGCGTCTGCACGAAGCCGCGCGTGCCATTCCGCCGGTAGGTATAGTCAATGCGCATGGGGTCGCCCGGAAACGTGAATTCCGCCACCTTCATCGATTTCTCGATGCGTTCCCACAGCCGCGCCTGATGCCACACCTGGGAACAATAGTCCCGTATCATGGCTCTGCTTCCTGGTGCGCCCACGCGCGCGCTCGAACGTTCAAGGCCGACGTGCTCCGCGTACAGCCGGTTCAATTCCGTTTGCAGGTCCGGCGCGTACACGCCGCGTTGCGGGCCGAGCTGGACGCCGGTTGAAAGAGTGCCTTCCCATTTTTCGACAATTTTCTGAAAATCCGCTGCTCCGGCGGAGGGCTCGGCGCGAAACTGGCGCACCATGCCCCCGAAGTGATCTTCGAAGTGTTCCCGCGTTCGCCGGATGACCTCCTCGTCGGCCATCGGTTGCAGCCGGCGCAGCCGGGCAAACTCCCGTTCCTCGTCGATCACCCTCGCCGCGTGGTCGCCGGTCGCGGGATCGAAGACGAGCACGCCGATGTTCAGCCATTCATCCCGAACCGGGTCGGCGGTATAGCGCAAGATGTGGCTTACGTACGCTTTGTCATCTTCTCCGGGCATCGCGTCCTCCTTTTTCACGGCCAGTTCGGAAAGGGCCGCCGTGTCGTGGCCTTTGCAGAATAGATCAAATCCGCCACCAGCCGTTTGCGGCGCAAGAGCTGTTCCGCCAGCCGTTGCACCGCGTCCAGGTCGTCGCCATACCATTCGGGCGGGATTTCCCCGACGAGCTGATGCAACACCCGGTCGGTAATGTTTTTCTCAATCCGTTCGATCCACGGTTCGAACGCTTCGCGGCCCCGCACCCCTTCGTAGACGCGGTTTCGCGAATAGAGCCCGCGCAGGGGCGCGTCGGGAAAGTTCCATTCTCCGGCGTTGAAGCAGAAGCCCTGATCGATCATCACCGCCTCATAGGGAAAATCCGCCGCCGTCGCCGCGCCGATGCGTTCGGGCCGGAAAAAAAGCGCCTGCCGGCCGTTCGTGTTGCAGGTAAATTTATCGAAGGCGAGCATGCCGGCGAAGTCGCCCAGATTTTTCACCTGGCAGAGCAGATCGTCCGGCAAAAAATCCAGCATGGTCACCCGATGCGGGTCGGCCGGATAACGCGAGCCGAACTGAAGTCCCGGCGTACACGGCACGCGCGAGCGCGGCAACTCCACGCAAAGCTCCGGCGTCAGCCGGATCAGTTCCGGACTCACGTCCACGACGGCAACCGGCGCGGTCGGCAAGCCCAATCGCGCCGCCAGTCCCGTTGCCAGCAGTTCGTTAACCAGGATCCTCGTATGTTGCGGATTGTTTTGGAACTTGACGACGTAATAGTTGCCGTCCGCGCAGCGCATCAGGTGCGATTGCGCGCCACCACGCATCCGGCGTATGTGCCCAAGCGCCCGCAACATGGACAGGTATGGTAGTGATACGTGCCGCCCAACACAAGGCGCACCGCGCCTGCCGCCACGCCCAGTGCCGATTCGGAATCGCACCGATTCCGCAAACGGCACCCTCTCGCCCCTCGCCCAATTCCATTCGGCCGCGCCTCGTCTCAAAACAGAACCGGCTCAGGCGCGGGCCCAAGCCGGTCGAGTCTTTTCTCCAAAGCGCAGCCGATTACCGCTTCTTCTTTTTCTTTTTCGGCGCGGCCTTTTTGGCCTTCTTCGCCGGTTTCTTTTTGGCGGGTTTTTTGGCCGCTTTTTTCTTGGCCGGTTTCGCCGCCGGCTTTTTCGGAGCGGCTTTTTTTGCCGCCGGTTTCGGGGCCGGCCGCGCCGGCGCGGTCTCTTCCTCTTCCGGCTCCTCTTCCGTAATCACCAGCTCTTCTTCCTCGGTCTCGACGATCTCTTCGGCGTCACCGGCGAGCTCGTCATCCTCCAGAGGCGACATCTCATTGTCTTCTTCAAAATGATCCTTATCGAAATCCATGCGTTCCTCCCCTGGGGGGTTTTGTGTTTTGCGGCGCGCGGCCTCGGCGTTGCGGGCCGGCGCAGCCAATTATGCCTTGCGCGTTCGTATCGTATTCAGAAAGTATTGTCAAGCATCTGTGGAAAAACCGTGGAAAAGAGAGTTGTCACGGAGGCAAAACCGCCTCATGCGGAGCCAGCAACCGGCGCTCTAAATCCTCGTAACCTGCTCAATTCAAGCCGGTTACTGGTTTTTTGCCACGGCCGCCGCCGCGCTCGCCTTGCCGTTCCCCGCCGCGTGGCTTTTGCTCTTGCTCCGCGGCCGCGAAGGCTGCGCCTCGGGCGCCCCGCCAATCGTATAAATCCGCAGCACCATTCCGCGGCTCACCCGCGCCGCCTTCAAGTGATTCCATTTGCGCAGGTCGTCCGAGCTGACGCTATAGCGATCCGCGATTCCCAGCAGCGTATCTCCCTTGCGCACGCGATATTGCACCAGCCGGCTCTTGGTTTCACTCGCCGGTTGCACCGCCGGAATAATCAGTTTGTCGCCGGCGCCGAGCGCTTCGCCCTTTTCCAGATTATTTGCCGACGCGATCGCCGCCGGCGTCACGCGGTATTTTTTCGCAATCGACGTCAGCGTGTCGCCCGGCACAACCTTGTGCCGCCGCCAGCTCACCCATTTTTCCGGCGGAATGTCCGCAATGCTCGCGGAAAATTTTTCCGCCGTGCCCTTCGGCAGATGCAGTTCGAACGAGGGATCGTCCGGCGTGGCGAGGCGCAGCAGCGCCGGATTCAGTTGATGAAGCGTTTCCACATCCACGTCGATCGATTCCGCCACCAGCCGCAGATCGATCGCCCGGCCCGGCTTCACCACGTCGGTCGGCACCGGGTCATCGCGCTCCACGTGAATGCCGTAGTGCGCCGCATCCTTCGCGATCAGCGTCAGCGCCAGAATAATCGGCACGTAATTTTTCGTTTCCTTCGGCAGCACGTTGCGCCGGTACAATTCCCAGAAATCCGCATAGCCCGTGCGTTCGATGCCCTTCTGCACGTTTCCCGGCCCGCAGTTGTACGCCGCCATCGCCAGATACCAGTCGCCGTAAAGCCCGTACAGGTCGCGCAAATGCTGCGCCGCCGCGCGCGTGGCCTTCTCCGGGTCCTGCCGCTCGTCGATCCACCACGTGTGCTTCAATCCATACTCATTGCCGCGCCACGCCACAAACTGCCAGATGCCCCGCGCGCCCGCGCGCGAAAGCGCCAGCGGCTGAAAGGCGCTCTCCGCCTGCGCCAGGTAGATCAAATCCTGCGGAATTCCTTCTTCCCGCAGCACGCGCGAAATCATCTCCTGGTAGCGCCCGCTGCGCCGCAGCCCCGTTTCCACGATCGCTTTTCCGCGCGGCGTCTGGAAAAAATTCAGGAACGACAGCACTTCGTCGTTCACCGTCAGCGGCAAATCGTGCGAAATATTCTTCGCCGCTTCCTCGGCCCGCGCCTTCAATCCCGGATCCACCGGAAACGTCATGTCCGCCACTTCATCGATCGCCGCGGGCACCGCCGGCGCTTCGCGGAAGCCGTCTCCGGCGCGAAACGCCTGCAATTCGTAGCCGTACACCGTATCCACCACGCGATGGAGCAGCTCGCCGAGCTTCGCGTCGGCGTTCGGGTCGTAGCCGCTCTCCAGAATCCAGTCCACCGCCTCGTCAAAATCTCGCCGCGCCGATTCCAGGTGCCCGGCCTTGTATTCCTGTTCGCCCGCGGCAAATTTCTCTTCCACCCGCGCCATCAGCCAGGTCTTTCCGTCCGGCACCGGCGGCAACAACGACCGCAGCGGCTTCGCGTTGGGATTCCAAAGCGGCAGTTTGCCAATGGAGTTCGCATCGACGGGATGCTGATTGATCTGGGCGGTAGCGGCGGGAGTGGCCGTTGGCGCAGTCGCCGCCGGCGGCAATGCCGCCACCCGCGCCTGCGCCTGCGCCGGCTTGCGCGCGGCATCGTCACAGCCTTCCAGTACCACAAAAAGAAGCGTCGCAGCAGCAAGAAACGTGTTCAGATACCGCATCACTTCATGGTAAGGAGCCGTCCGTGGCCGGTCAACGCCTTCCGCCAGCCGCTCCTCCCTTCTGATAACCATCCCCGAAAAAGCAAAACGGGCGGTCCGCTTTCGCTGGACCGCCCGAATCTTGTCCTGAACCGTGGTTTACAGCGGGTTGACGTTGGAAGCCTGCAGGCCCTTCGGGCCACGCACGACTTCAAACTCAACGGCTTGGCCGTCGTTCAATGACTTGTAGCCTTCCGCCTGGATCGCGGAAAAATGTACGAATACATCTTCCCCGGTCTGGCGCTGGATGAAGCCAAAGCCCTTGCTGGCGTTAAACCACTTCACGGTTCCTTGTTCTTTGCTCACTTCGTGTTTCTCTTTTCTTCTTTGAAGCTATCTGGTGCCTTGCTGCGAATCCCCTCACGGAGACTGCCCTCTTCGGCTGCGTTCTGTGGATCCGCTCAGCGGGCACAAAAAAAGGCCGCAAGTTTGACCCTGCGACCGCTTCACAAAACCAAAGGCGATACAAGAGCAACAAACGCAATCACATGCTAGCAAGTATTTGCCCTTTTTGCAAGGGCCAAAATTGTGCGATTTTCCGCACAAAAACGATTGATTAGCTCTTCCGGGTAAACTTGATCAAGTCAGTTGTGGATTTGCCTTTGTTGAGGTAGGTCCACTCCTGTGTAAAGTGGTCGCGGTCAGGCATGGTGAGCACTAGACCTGTCATGTGGCCGTCCTCGGGAGATTTCAAGCCCGTTACCTGAGTGACCTTAAACATAAGCGGGCCGGCAGGCTCCGTAACGGAAGCCGTTCTCATCTGAGGCTGATTGCCTTCGCTACAGTAATGGATAATGTTCAGATGATCGCCGTCGAGGGTATATAGGGTAATCATTTCAGGTTCGCTGCCGGACTGGAGACGCTCCATCAACGCTGTCCCGCCGGAGACGAGCGTGTACGTCGCCTTGACGTGCCCCGCTGAGTTCATTCCTTCCCATTCTCCTACCAGGGAGATCAACTTTTCGAAGGCCGCCGCGCTTTTGGCTTTTTCGTTAGCGGCAGGCGCCCGTCCGGCGCCTGCGACCATTACAACGGCTGCGAGGCAAGCTGCAAGTACCATTGCTGGGGAAGATGGCCTTTTCATGTTCACTCCTGGCCCGTGGTGAACGGGCCCCTTTCCTAAGACCCTCGCTCTAAAACCGTCACGTGTCAAGCGCTTATGCCATCCTCCGCCGCATTCCACGAAGTTTCGGCCATTCGCCCAAGTATCTTTTCCGCAACAGGAGTACCCCGGTTCCATTGCTCCCTTTGCCCCTGGGCCTCATCCTGCATTCAGGAAACGCATCTATGCCCGCTCTTGATCGCAAAGACCTCGACCACCTCGAACGGCGCGAGCTGCACATCACGATCCTTGCAGCCGCTTTTGTGCTCATTCAAGCTGTGGGCCTTGCCGCTCTTATGTAC